>JAKPGJ010000029.1 GCA_029550965.1 Bacillota bacterium | reverse complement strand
TTCTATTATTAGTAGCCACGGTATGACCTCCTCTACTTTATTTGTTTTGTTTTGTTTCCCTAATAAAGTAGAAATCATATCGTGGTTACTTTTGTCAATTAGCCTCCACGAAATTTACACCACTACTTGAGACTATAACATTTCAAAAATTAAATTGATAAAATATCGGTATAAATTAATTCACAAAACCTGGATAACGAATTTTTTATCCGATTTTCTTTTGCGAAAAGACAAAATTCATTGAAAGGGCTGAATCAAATGGACAACATCAACAGCACGGGCATGGAGTTCCTGTTAAAAGGTCTTGATGCTGTTTGGCTAAGGCAGAAGGTTATTTCCAACAATATCGCCAACTCGGAAACCCCCGGTTATAAGCGGCTCAGTGTCGAATTTGAGGATTTATTGAAAAATTTGATAGAAAGCAAATACGACGACATTGAGGCGCTCAAGGAAGCGATCGCAAACATTGAGCCGGTTGTCAAGCAGGACAGCTCCTCGTCGACCAGACTGGACGGAAACAACGTTGTGATGGATAAGGAGCAGATCGAACTCGCGAGAGCGCAGCTTCAGTATGAGTATCTTGTTAGTTCGTTGTCCTCGCAGATCAGCCGGCTGAAATACGCGATTAACGGCGGAAGCAGATAGGAGGCATCATTGTAATGGCTTTTCTTGATTCTTTGGATATTTCCGGTTCGGCGCTGACGGCGCACAAGTTCAGATTGGAAGTGATCGCGCAGAATATCGCGAACTCGGAAACGACGACCAACGGCAGAGCGTACAGAAGAAAGCTGGTCGTGCTGTCCGAAATACCGAACAGCTTCCAAAAAAACCTGCGGGACGCGGCCTCGCGCTTAAAGACCGAGAACAAAGGCGGCGTCGAGGTAAGCGGCATTCTGGAAGACGAGAACGCGGTCAGACTTGAGTATGATCCGGACAGTCCCTTTGCCAATGAAGCGGGTTATGTCGAAAAACCCGATATTAACACAGTAGAAGAGATGATAGACATGATGTCTGCATCCCGCGCTTATGAAGCAAACGTTACCGCTTTTAACGCTGTCAAGCGCATGGCGCAGAAAGCGCTCGAAATTGGCAAATAATCCATAAATAAAATAAGCGGAAGGGTAATGAATCATGACAGTCACACCTGTTAATACAACCGAAATCGTAAACAACATTTCAACGAACACGGTTCAGAACACAGAAAAGAGCAGCGGAAGCTACATACCGTTTGAAGACATACTCAAAGAAGCGATTACGAACGTAATAGAAACCAACAACGCGGTGCAAATGGACGCTATTAAAATAGCGGCAGGGGATATGGATTCGCTGCATCAGGTTATGATCGACATCGCGAAAGCGGATCTGGCAGTGCAAACATTGGTTCAGGTGAGAAACAAAGCTCTTGAAGCATATAACGAGATAATGCGCATAACCCTATAATTTCTTCATTTTTTAAAAATTAAGAAAGGAAGCATTTCTTCGGCAATATGCGGCAGGGAAAATGAAACTCTCAGTATCAAGCTTGTATCATCAATTTGTCGAATTTTATAAAAAATTAAGTAAAAAAGCAAAAATAATAGCTTTTTCGGTGCTTGGAACCATTGTTGTCGTTTCTATTATCATCGGCGTCTTACTGAATAAGACAACATATACTGCCTTATATACCGGTTTGTCGAAAGAGGAAAGCTCGCAGATACTCTCCTATCTTCAGACAATGTCGGTCGACGTTCAGCTTAAGGACAACGGAACCATCCTTGTACCGGAGGATCAGGTCGCGTCTTTGAAAATGCAGCTCGCTGCTGAAGGATATCCGAAGAGCACTCTGAATTACGATTTGTTTATGAATCAGTCCGATCTGTTTACGACGGATTACGAAAGAAAGAAGCTGCTCATCTTCCAGCTTCAGGAAAGGCTTCAGGATTCCATCAGAACGCTGGAGGGCGTCAAAGACGCCATTGTCACGCTTAGCATTCCGGACGACAATTCCTATGTTCTGAAAAACGACGAAGACATTGTCACCGCATCGGTCGTGCTGAAACTGGACAAAGGGGTTGCGCTTACATCCAAGCAGATAAAAGGCATTGAAAACCTGGTGTCCAAGAGCGTGCCCGGACTTACGGCGGAAAACGTATCGATTCTCTCCACCGATATGGAGCCGCTGAACGGAGAAGCAGCCGAAAAGAATGAAAACGACGCGGCTGCAAAAGCCGAAACCATCAATAAAATCAACAATCTGTTCGCAAAGGGTTTAAAGGATTTCTTAAAACCCGTATTTGGTGAAAAAGGCGTAAGCGTATCTGTAAACGTAAAAGTTAACTTCGACAAGGTGTCCTCCAAAGAAACCGTATATACGCCGGTTGTCGGCGAAAACGGAATTATTACCTGGATACAAAGATCAAGTTCGTCCGTTGTAATAGAGGACCCCGGCAACGCGAGCGGCGTTGGCGGAACGGGTTCCAATACGACGCCCACCTATGAGGAGTCCAGGGATACAACCAGCAACAGCACCGTTGAAAACAAAGAGGAATTCACCGCGAACTATTTGGTAAATCAGCTGATTAAGGAAATCGAAAACAGCGGCGGAAACATCACCGATATGACGGTTGCGGTTGTGGTCAACAAAAAAGAGCTTTCCGAGGAACAGAAGCAGCAGTACCGCGAGCTGGTCGCTTACGGCGCGGGAATACCGGTAGAAAAGGTAGCGCTAACAAACGCCGAGTTCTTCGCGCCTGAGGAGTCGACGACTTCACAAGAAAATAACTTCACGTTCTTACCGATCAGCGTTGACATAAGCGCGGAAGACCTTCTGATTCTGCTTTGCGCGGTTGCGGCAATCTTTATAATCGTCGTCATTACAAGGTTGATTGTCAGAGCCGCCGCTAAAGCAAGACGGAAGAGACTGCTCGCGCAACAGTTGGAACTTGAAAACATCGAGAACATCTATGAAGACGAAGAGATTGAAGAAGCGGCAGAGATAAAGAAGATCAAAGAGAAAAAGAACAAGAAGAAGAAAGATAAAGAAGAAAAAGAAACGAAGAAGGCAGAGAAAGAGGAAGAAGAATCTGTTGAAGAATCGCTTTCGGAGGACGCTGTTGAAATGCAAAACAAACAAAAGCCCAAAAAGGCAAGAGTAATCGAGAATATGCCTGAGGAAATTGTTCTTACCGAAACCCGCGAACAGGCACTGAAACGGCAAATCAAGGAGTTCTCGGCTCGCAATCCGGAAATGGTTGCTAACCTTCTAAGGATTTGGATAAGGGAGGACGAGAATAGATGAAGCAGAAGCGGTCCGAATCCTTAAGAAAAGCCGCCACGATCGTGCTTGCGCTCGGTATTGAAAACGCCTCCGAAGTGTTTAAGTACCTTCGCGAGGATGAGATCGAAGCGCTCACCGTTGAAATCGCAACGATGCCGTCGCTTTCCACCGAAGTGATGGAGCAGACGCTGGACGAGTTTTACGGACTCTGCGAAGCGCAGTCCTTCATTACCGAGGGCGGCATCGAATATGCGAAAGCGGTACTCGAAAAATCAAAAGGCGCTACCGTCGCCGCGGCCATTATTGAAAAGGTAACGAAAACGCTGCAGGTCAAAGCGTTTGATTTCATCTACAAAGCAGACCCGAAGCAGATTTTGATTCTGATTCAGAATGAGCATCCGCAGACAATCGCATTGATTTTGTCCTATTGTACGGTCGAACAGTCCTCGGCGATACTCAGCGAACTGCCGAGAGATATTCAACTGGACGTTGTCGAGCGAATCGCGACGATGGACAGCACTTCGCCGGAAATCGTAAAAGACATTGAGCGAATCATCGAGCGCAAGATGCAGATGAGCGAAACCGGCGAGTTCACCGAAATCGGCGGTACGAAATACATCGCCGAAGTGCTCAACTCCGTTGACAGAGGAACCGAGAAATACATACTGGACGAGCTGTCCAAGAAGGACCCGAAGCTATGCGAGGAAATCCGAAACGATATGTTCGTTTTCGAGGATATCGCAAATCTGGAGCCTATTTACATCCAGCGCTTCCTGCAGGATGTCAACGTAAACGATCTGCTGATCGCGCTGAAAGGCGCAAGCAAGGAAGTCGTGGATGTGTTCTATCAGAATATGTCCATGAGAATGAGAGAGACGCTGGAAGAAGAAGCAAAGTATCTGCGCGGCGTAAGACTTTCGGACGTGGAAGAAAAGCAGCAGAAGTTGGTCGCTCTTGTAAGGTCGCTTGAAGATGCGGGAGAAATCTACATAGCAAGAGGACGAAAGGATGAGATCATTGTCTAATCTGTTGAAATGCAGTGATGTGAATTTTGATTCACAGAAATACGTGCAGGCGAACATTTTTGTAGAGTTCTCTCCGCAGGAACTGAAGACCGAGGAGGAAATCGCGTCCCTGCGCATTTTACAGCGCAATCCTTCCACGAAAGAAGACCTGATTCAAGCCGACAGAGAAGCGATGCGGATTTTCGAGGCGGACAAAAGGGAAAGGGAAGTAGCCGCCGCGTCGGTAAGAAGAATATTCACGGAAGAAGCCAAAAGGCTTGCGGAAGCCGACAGAGAAGCGCAGGAAATCATCAACAGCGCGAAGATATTCGCAACGAAAATCCGAAGTTTCGCTTTTAAAAAAGCCGAGTTCGAATATGAAGAGGCGAAAACCAAAGGTTTTAAGGAGGGCTACGAGGCAGGCAAGGAGATAGCGCTCAAGGAATACACCAGCATCGTCGATCAGTTAAAACAGCTGCTAAAACAGCTCGACGATACCAAAGAGCGCTATCTGGACGACTGCAGGCAGGAGCTGATCAACCTGACCTTCAAAATCGCCGAGAAAATCATCGGCGAGAAGCTGGACAGAAACGAAAGCGCGTTTGTCAGCATTTTCAAAAACGCGGTCAAAGACCTGACGACGCAGAAGTGGGTAAAGCTCTCGGTTTCGGAGTATGACTACGAATTCGCGACCGCGAACGCCGAGCTTTTAAAGAGCTTTATCAGCAGCGCGGAATCCATCGAGATTAACGTAATAGAAAACGCGCCCAAAGGAACCTGTATCATTGAAACGAACGAGAAAATACTGGACGCAAGCGTAAACACCCAATTAGAATCACTTTATAAAGCAGTAGTGAATACATAATGGCTTTATTTGAGAAGGAAAGCAGAATCATAGAAGCGGCCGACCCGATCGACGCAAAAGGGAAAATTGAAAAAATTATCGGATTGGTTATCGAAAGCACCGGTCCGAGCGACGATATCGGCACGGTATGCAAAATTTACAATTCCAAGAACACGGGATATATCCTGGCCGAAATCGTAGGCTTCAAGGATGAACGGGTGCTGCTGATGCCGTATCAGGAACTGACCGGAATCGTAAAAGGAAGCCTTGTGGAGTCCACCGGAAACCTTCTGCGGGTTCCCGTCGGCGAAAGCCTGATCGGCAGAGTGATTGACGGTTTCGGAAATCCGATCGACGGAAAAGGACCGATCGAGACCAGCCGGTATTACCCGGTGCAGGGCACGCCCTCCAACCCGCTGCTCCGGCCGCAAATCGACGAGCGGATTACGATGGGGATTAAGGCGATCGACGGCCTGCTTACCGTCGGTAAAGGGCAGCGAATGGGAATTTTCGCCGGAAGCGGCGTCGGCAAGAGCACGCTGATGGGTATGATTTCCCGCAATATCGAGGCCGACGTCAACGTCATCGCGCTGGTCGGCGAGCGCGGCAGAGAGGTTCGCGGATTTATCGAAAAGGACTTGAAAGAAGAGGGCATGAAGCGGTCGGTGCTCGTGGTCGCGACATCCGACCAGCCGGCGATGATGCGTCTGAAATGCGCCCAGACGGCGACGGCCATCGCGGAATACTTCAAGGACCAGGGCAAAGACGTGCTTTTGATGATGGATTCGCTTACCCGATTCGCGATGGCGCAGCGCGAGATCGGGCTTGCCACCGGAGAACCGCCGGTCGCAAGAGGCTATACGCCTTCGCTGTACGCCCTGCTCCCCAAACTGCTCGAGCGCACCGGGAAATTTGAGAAGGGCTCCATCACCGGAATTTATACGGTGCTGGTCGAGGGCGACGACGTAAACGAGCCGATTTCGGATACCGTAAGAGGTATTCTTGACGGTCATATCGTGCTTTCCAGAAACATAGCGATGCGCAACCATTATCCGGCAATCGATGTTTTGGTCAGCATCAGCCGTTTGATGAACGAGATTACCGACCCGGAACACCTGCAGCTGGCCGCGCGCGTCCGGCAGATTATGTCTGTTTATTACGAAAACTACGACCTGATTAGCATCGGCGCATATAAGATGGGAACGAATCCAAGAATTGACGACGCGATTCACCGCATAGACCGAATCAACGCGTTCCTAAGGCAGGGAATCGACGAAAAGTTCAGCTTTGAGGAGACGCTGGACTTGATGAAAGAGCTGGTAAAATGAAAAAATTCAAATTTCCGCTTCAAAAAGTGCTCGAATACAATACGCATCTGTAAAGAAAGGAAAAGGATATCCTCGCGCGGATGCATCTGGAATACAAAGCGCTGGAAGCGCAGCTGTATGCCCTGATGCAGAAATATGAACAGAACAAAATCAATTACCTCGAAAGCTGCGCAGCGGGGACAAGCATTATCAACGTTTCCGTACTGCTGCGCTATTTAAGCGAGCTTGACGAACAGATAAAGCGCATGCGCCAAAAACTAAAAGAAGCGCAGGAGCAGATCGATCGGCAAACCGAAAAGCTGGTCGAGGTAACCAAAGACAAAACCAAGGTCGAGAAGCTGCGGGAAAGCAAACTCAGCAAATATCTGTTCGAGGCGCAAAAACACGAAGAACTGTTTATCGAGGAGTTCGTCTCCTACCTGAATGCTACGGCAAGCTAAAAAAGCTACATAAATTTAATTATATATAAAGGAGGTGAATGTGATCGTCGGTACAACGATTCAAAACGCTTTGCTCATCCCCGCGGGCGACGCAGGCGCGAGCCGAAAGGCCGGCGCGGGAACGCTTCCAATGCCAAACGATTCGCTGGCGGCAACCTTTGAAAAGTTGTTTGCGAACGCGGAAAGCGGTTTGGGGGCAGAAAGCAAAGGGATTGTTGGCGAGGACGCCGTTTCAGAGCAGGACGACGGCCAGGAACAGCCGAATCCGGCGCTTTTCGGGTTTGCCGCGGCGAACTGCATGCTGACGGGCGGACGAACCGAAGTCTCAGCGCAGAACGCGAAAGCGGCGGAGACAGCAGCGCTTACGGTAGAAAAAGCGGATTCGGTTATCGGCGCGGCATCTTTGCCGGTCGATGCAGGTTTGTCCGTGGAAGCGGAACACGATCCGGCGCAAGGTTTGCGGGCAACCGGCGCGCTTAAGTTCGGAATCACCGAAAGGAGTTCCGAAGGTAACGCCGAGCATAACCGGACGCCGAACGAGCGGTTTGCCGCAGGGTTTGAAGGAACGCAGGCAAACGCCGCTTCTTCAAGCGTATCGCGCGCCCCTGATACGGCCAAACCGGATGCGGTTCGACATTCGTTCGCTTTCGAACCGGTGATCGCCGAAAACGCGAAGCCAGAGCAGCCGCAGATCGCTTTCCAGATCGATTGGAAAGCCATCCAGACAGAGCTGGACATAAAAACCGGATTCCGGATCAACAGCGCGGTCGGTCAAACCATCGCCGAAAACCTGAAAAAGTCGAATTCGTTGCCGAATGCAGGCATGACCGCAGGAGAGCAGGTTCAACCGAAGGCGGAAACTCAGCCGCACGCAGTTTTTGAACCGGAAGGATTGACGGACGCCGTAAACGCGAATTGCGAGAGCGACGCCAAAATTGTTTTCAGTCCCGACAGCGGCGCAAATACCCCGAAAGCCGAAAGCGTTCAGACCGAACCCGAAAAGTTTGACGAGTTCGGCGTTCAAACCGGAAAGGTTCAGGAT
Organism: Bacillota bacterium; assembly: GCA_029550965.1. Lineage (GTDB taxonomy): Bacteria > Bacillota > Clostridia > Oscillospirales > CAG-382 > UBA1049. The sequence goes on along the minus strand of JAKPGJ010000029.1, from coordinate 18,283 downwards.
TTAAACGCTGCGGCGCAGGGCAGCGCTTTCGTGCACAGTTCCGCCGCGGCGGAAGCGGCAAATACGCAGCCGAAGCCGACGGAAGGCGTGGTCCGGCAGCTTGAGGCGCCGATTAAAAAGGAAGCGGCGAAAGGAACCGACACGTCCTTTAAAATCAAGCTCAAGCCGGAAGGACTGGGCGAGGTTACGGTTGATTTACGGCATGTCGCGGGCAAGCTGGAGGTTACGATTAAGACAGAACTGTCTTCGACTAAAGCGCTGATTTCCGAGAATATCCAGACTTTGAGAAACGCTCTTTCCGCCGACGACGGACCGAAGGCGTTAAGCCTTGCTTTCCTGACGGTCGAGCAGGACGAAAGACAGTTTGGCGCTTTCAGCCAGAGCGGTTTTGCCGGTGAAAGACACAGCCAGCCCGGCAGCGGAAACACGTTCGGTTTACGGGCGGCGGCCGAGCAAAGCAAAAACAGCGGTACTGCAAGGTACAGAACAGGTTTAATTGACTACACAGTGTAAAAGCTGTGGAAATCAGAAAGGAATGAAGCTATGGCAGTAGAAAACATCGGTTCAGTGCAGCCGTTTTCCGCAGGCGTGGAGTCGGTAAACAATGCCGTTACCCGCAAGAACGGAACGGAGTTTGACATCAACGACTTCTTCAAGCTCATGATCGCTCAGCTCCAGAACCAGAGCATTGACAATACGGTTGACAATACGGAGTTCATCACGCAGATGGCGCAGTTCTCTACGCTGACGCAGATCAGCGAACTGACCAAAAGCATGCAGTCGAGCATGTCAATCGCTCTGATCGGAAAAACCGTGTCCATTTCGACGATAGGCGCGGACGGTTTGGCGCAGACAATTACGGGAACGGTTGAGAAAGTTAGCTTTTTCAACGGACAGCCGTATCTTTATGTCGGCGACAAGTATTATGAGTTTTCGCAGGTAACTGATGTTACGAAATAGGGAAGGTGAAGCACAGTTCTATGAGAATTGACGATTCATTCCTGAGCAAATATCAGTCTGCGATACAAAAAATCACGACCGAGACTGCTCCCGTTCGCACGCAAACCACAAAAAAGCCCGAGAAATCGTTCGAGACGGTTTTAAAGGAAGCGGAAAGAGCCAGCGGCGTCACCTTTTCCAAGCACGCGATGCTGCGCATGAGCGAGCGGGAGATTGAGCTGACCAGCGAGGAAATGCAGAAACTGAATTCCGCGGTGGAATCGGCGGACAGCAAGGGAATCAGGGATTCGCTGATTCTGATGGGCGGAAAAGCCTTTATCGTAAACATTCCGTCCAACGTCGTTGTGACGGTTTTGAACAGCGAAGATATTGAAAAGCAAAAAGTATTTACAAATGTTGACGGTGCAGTTATTATATAGCCGGACCTTACGGAGGCTATCGGGCTTTGACTGACAGAGAAGCCCAAATTGCATCGGAAAAAATGCAATAAAAAAATAACTTCGGAGGGTTAAACAATGATAAGATCAATGTTGTCAGCAGTTTCAGGATTAAAGAGTCATCAGACCATGCTCGACGTCATCGGCAACAACGTTGCCAACGTCAATACAGTCGGATTCAAATCCAGCAGAGTATTGTTCTCGGATTTATACTACCAGACAATCGCGAACGCAAACGCGCCTACGGAGACGGCCGGCGGCTCCAATCCGAAACAGATTGGTTACGGCGCGCAGGTCAGATCGATTGACGTCATCAATACCAGAGGCGGTTATCAGCAGACTTCCAGAACGCTGGACCTTTACATTTCGGGCGAAGGCTATTTCGCGGTTCAGACCCCGGATGGAATTCGGTTCACAAGAGTCGGCAGCTTTGATTTCGACAAGGACGGCAATCTTGTAGATTCCAACCAGAATTTTGTTTTAGACAACGAAATGAACCGGATTCAGATTGAAAACTTTAACGATTACACCGGCATCTACATTGAGTCCAACGGAGAAATCATAGGCATAAACTTAAGAACCAAAGCCGTAGAGACCATCGGACAAGTCGGGCTTGCTATTATTCCAAATCCGAACGGATTGTTGCAGGAAGGCGATATGTATTACGCTGAAACAACGAACAGCGGTACGTCTGTTAAAATAACATACTTAAATCCCGGAGAAGAAGCTGCAGGCTCGATTCCGGAAGGTGATGACTTGACGAATGTTAGCATTATAGGCGATGGTTATTTTGCCGTTCGGACTCCGGAAGACAAGATTATGTATACAAAGGTCGGCGGTTTTTCTGTCGATAATAATGGCTATCTGGTAGATTCTAACAATAACCTGGTTTTAGACAAAGAAAAGGAGCCAATTCAAATACCCGACGGCTACACATTTTCCCGCTTAGAAGAAAACGGAGTAATAATCGCAACGAAAGAACCTGACGGATCTACAGAAGAACCCGAAGAAATTTCAGTTGGTCAGATCGGAATTGCAGTTATTTTGAACCTGGACGTACTAAAGCAGGATGGAGATTACTACTTTGAAGGCAGCAATACAATACAATTCGTCAAACCCAGCGAAGGCATGGCAGGCCAGCTGGTTTCCGGCGGACTTGAAATGTCGAACGTTGACCTGACGAAGGAATTCACCGACATGATCGTCGCGCAGAGAGGTTTCCAGGCCAACTCAAGGGTAATCACCACTTCCGACCATGTTCTTGAGGAGATTGTAAATCTGAAAAGATAAATAATTTAATAATGTCGGTATAGGGGATATATGTCGCATATATCCCCCGTGCCGGGTTAAGAAAGGTTGGTTTTTATCATGATTGAGCTTACCAAGTTAAACTATGAAAAGTATTACATGAACTGCGACCTGATCGAAATCATCGAGCAAATGCCCGACACCCTGATAACCATGACAACCGGCAAAAAGTATTACGCCCTTGAAACGCCTGAGGAGATTATCGCGAAGATTCGGGAATACAAAAAGAGTTTGTTTGAAAGCTGCGACTTTAGCAAACACAAGGTTCGTCCGAAAAAGGAAGTCAAAGAAGAAAAATAAGTATATAATATATAATAAAATGTAGAAATTTACTCAAGCGAGGATGAAACGATGGCTGATATCCTTTCACAAAGCCAGATAGACGAACTGTTAAACGAACTGATCGGCGAGGCTGAAAAGTCAAAAACGGATTTCGGTTTGGGACTGAATGAAAGAACAGTTAAGAACTATGACTTTAAAAGCCCGAAAAAGATGTCGAAGGATCAGTTCAAGCTATTGTCCAGTATTACGGATACCCTGGCAAGACACATTCAGGCATATTTCGCAGGCTTATTAAGGAGTTATTGCGAAATCACGCTTGCTACGATCGACGAACATCCGTATTATGAGTATAACAACTCGTTGCCGGATTGTATTCTTACGGGCGTTATCGATATCAGTTCTCTCGGCACGCTGCTTGTCGATATGTCCAACTCCATATCCTTTACGCTTATCGAGAGAATGCTCGGAGGCAATCTGGTTTCTACGATTATACCGGAAAGGGAATTCACGGAAATCGAGATTAGCCTGATGGAGCGGGTTTTTCGCAGAATATGCATGTTTATCAAGGAATCTCTATCCCCGCTGCCCGACGTACAGGTTGATTTAAGGCAGATAGAAACCAACTCGAGATTCATCAAGTCCATCAGAATTGAAGAAGTGGTTGAAGTTGTGATCTATAACGTAGTCATCGGACCCGTCAAGGGCACGTTGACGATCTGTATTCCTTATACCTGCGTCGATTCTTTGGCATTCGCGCTGGAACAGCAAAGCGAAAAAGAAAATACCGATGTCGCGAGCGACGAACTGAAAAGAAACCTGCTCAACGAACTGAGAAATTCCACCGTCGATGTATGCGCCATTTTGGGAGACGCGACATTGCCGCTGAAGGATATCTTAAATCTCCAGCCCGGCGACATCATACGGCTGAATCAGAGAATTGACAGCCCGGTATTGGTGACGGTGAACAACAACAAATGGTTCCTGGGCGAACCGGGAATTTTACATAACTATAAAGCAGTAAAGATTAGCAAGTACTATAAAGGAAGGTCAAACAAGTTATGACGACAGCAGCCAAAGACAACAACACAGAAGCACTATCGTTGATTGAAATTGACACCATCGGGGAAATATTGAACATTAGTATGGGCGCTGCTGCTACAACAATGTCGATTTTGCTGAACAAGAAAGTAGAGATTACTACTCCCAACGTAAAGCTGAAAAAAAGCAGCGAGTTCGAATACAAGGACCTTGAGCCTGCGGTAGGAGTAGAAATAAACTACGTACACGGACTTCACGGGATCAATCAACTCATCATAAGCAAAAAAGATGTCAAGGTGATGGTCGGCTGCCTGCTCGGAGAGGAGCCCATTCCTCCGGACAAAGAGCTGGACGACATTCACTTAAGCGCCCTCGGCGAGATTATGAACCAGATGATGGGTTCGGCAAGCACGGCGCTGGCGACGTTCTTTAACAAGAGCATAAACATTTCTCCGCCGGAGATTTTTGATCCCGCCGATGTGCGTATCAATCGTTTTACGGATCCGGATGAACTCATCGTTACGGTATCGTTCAAGTTTGTAATCGAAGGCATGATTGACAGCCAGTTCATTACCGTACTTCCTCTTGATTTTACAAAAGAACTTGTCGCTTACGCGATGAATTTTGACAGCGCGGAGAATAAATCCGATGATGTCGTCCTAAGCGACAGCGAATCCAGCAAGGTTATCGGACATAAGCAAATTCCCATACCCGAGTTTGAGGAAATAAAGGAAGAAATGAAGGAAAATAAGGAAGCTATGCGTAACGAAGATATGAAACCGAAAACTGAAAACCTTGAAAAAACGCCAAAAACTGAATATGCGCCTCAGGATCAAAAACCCGTAAGCAATTTCAATGTTCAAAAAGTTCAGTTCTCGAGTTTCGACGAGAACTCTGTCGAGAGCGATTCGCCCGAACAGGTAAATCTGGATCTTGTTATGGGCGTCGAGCTGAACGTATCGGTTGAAATAGGCCGTACGAAGAAACAGGTGAAGGACATTCTGAACATTGTAAAAGGCACGATCATCGAGCTTGACCGTCAGGCAGGCGAACCGGTGGACGTAATCGTCAACGGCCAGTTGATCGCGAAGGGCGACGTCGTGGTCATCGACGACAACTTCGGCGTCAGAATCACCAAAGTTTTGACCAACAAGAATAATTAACAGTAAGGAAAGTATGCCTGTTTCATACCGGTATCATTATGGAATATATTATTAAACTTCTAATGCCGCTGGTCGTCGTAGTGCTGATTATTCTCGGAGCGTACTACACGACAAGGTGGATTGCCAAAAAACAAAATACATATGTTTCCGGTAGGATTATCAAAATCATCGAGAGAGTCATGATCAGCAAGGATGTCTACCTTGCCGTAGTGCAGGTGGATACGAAAATTTATCTGATGTCTGTGTCGGCCGGCAAAACCGAGCTGTTAAGCGAACTGCCGCCCGAAACGGCGGAGAAAATAAAAAACGCGCAGCAGCCGGAGGATTTTTTGGGAATCTTCTCAAAACTGCTCGGCTCCCGGCAAGATAAAAACAATCCGAAAGGATAGGCTTCAAACTGCGGATGAAAAAACATAAAAAGCTGATTTTTTCCCTTGCTCTGATTGTCGTTTTGGCTTGCGTGATGTCGATTTCGGCGTCCGCCGAAGACGTTTCCGACATAACGGATACTTCCTCGGTCGGCAGCGGCGATTTGGGGCTTTTGGGAGCGAATACGTTAGATATCATCATCTCTTTGACGCTGATTGCGCTGATTCCCTCGATTCTGATCATGACGACCTGCTTTACCAGAATCGTCATCGTGCTTTCCTGCCTGAGAAACGCGGTAGGTTTGCAGCAGACGCCGCCCAACCAGGTCCTGATTGGAATTGCTTTGTTTTTGTCCCTGTTCATCATGCAGCCGGTAGTCGGCGAGATTAACGAAACCGCTTATCAGCCCTATCGGAACGGGGAGATTACGCAGATGGAAGCGCTCGAAAAAGCGGTGGTCCCGCTCAGGAATTTCATGCTCAGAAATACCAAAGAGAAGGACCTCAACTTCTTCCTCAGCATCAGCAATTCCGAGCGACCCGAAAGCCTTGATGATATCCCGACGCTGGTGGTCATTCCCGCGTTCATCACCAGCGAGCTGAAACGGGCGTTTTTGATCGGATTCCTGCTTTATTTGCCCTTCCTGATTATTGACATGGTTGTTTCCAGCACGCTGATGTCAATGGGTATGGTAATGCTTCCGCCGACCATGATCAGCCTTCCCTTTAAACTGATGCTGTTTGTGCTTGTCGACGGATGGCAGCTTGTTTTCGAATCGCTTGTAACGGGATTCAATTAGCGGCGGTAAAAAAATGAAGAAAAAAGGTGTGAAAAAATGTCGGTAGCGGATATTTCATACATAGCAAGAGACGCGATCGTAACCGCGTTGCTTATCGCCGCACCTTTTCTATTAATCACAGCCGCTATCGGATTGTTTGCCGCAATCATGCAGGCCGCGACGCAGGTGCAGGAGCAGAGCATACCGTTTATTTTAAAGATCGTTTCCGTAGCATTGGTTCTGTTATTGCTCGGCACATGGATTTTTAACGAAATGTCGGACTTTACGCATCGCATCATGGATATGATAAACGGGTTATAGAAGAATGCCTGAAGGGAACGGAAGATCGTGTTTGACGCAATCAACGATAAATACATAATTTTTCTTCTGGCGGCAACCAGGCTTTCAGGCGTGTTTATATTCAACCCCCTGATCGGAAGGCGCAGTATCCCCGCGATTGTAAAAATCGGACTGGCGCTTTTGATCGGCATCGGCATCACGCAGTCGCTGGATTCGGCTGTGCCGGATATTGATTCCTGGCTGATGTTCGTGCTGGTCGTCTTGAAAGAAATGCTGGTCGGATTTGGACTGGGTCTGATTATGAATTTGATTATCTCGGCTTTCTTAATCGCGGGCGAACAGACGGACCTGCAAATGGGTTTGAGCATGAGCAGAATTTACGACCCTTCCAACGGCACCGCCATGGCGCTGACGAGCACGGTTTACAACATTCTTTTCACGCTGATATTTTTCTCTTCCAACAGCCATCTGACCCTGATAAAAATCGTCGCCGATTCCTGCAAAGCTTTTCCCTTAGGGAAGGACTTTTTTAACTTCGCCGCGGGCGGATATATCGTTTCCCTGTTCGGCAACGTACTGGTTTTGGCGATCAAAGTTGCGATACCGATTATCGCGATCGAACTGCTGGGAGAAGCGGGGCTGGGCGTTCTGATGCGGCTGGTCCAACATATCAATATGTTTTCGATCGGTTTGCAGCTGAAGATCGCCGTAGGGCTGGTAATGGTATCGGTCACCATTCCGGTCGTATCCTCCATGATCGATTCGATCATGCCTTATATGTTTGAAAGACTCGGAGAGGGTATTAACAGAATGTTGGCAGCGTGAAAAATTGATTTAAAGGGTGGGAACGGATGGCAGACAACGGCAAGACCGAAAAAGCCACAGAGAAAAAGCGCCGAGACGAACGAAAAAAAGGTAATGTATTTCATAGCAAAGACGTAGTTAACGCATTCGGGCTTCTCATAACGGTATTCCTTTTAAAATTAGTCATTTCGCCGATATTCAGCTTTCTTCAGAACAGTTTAAAAACAAGAATTACGACAATAAACAGCATCACGGAATTAACGCCGAAGACAGCGCTGGAGCTTTATTCCGACATCATCATACGGGCGCTGATTATTATTGTTCCGATCGGGTTCGTCTGCGCGCTGCTTGCGGTGATTTTAGCAGGAGCGCAGACAAGATTCCTGTTCAATGTAAAAAAAATAAAGCCGCAGCTTTCCAGAATCAATCCGGCGTCGGGACTTCAAAAGATGTTCTCGCTGCGGTCTTTGGTGGAGCTATTAAAATCCATTCTTAAAATCACGATTATCATTACGCTTCTCTATTCGAACATCAAAGAACTGTTGCCGCAGGTTGTGAAACTGCCGGCAATGTCCCTGAACCAGTCGCTCGCGTGGGTCGGGAACGCGATTTACGGCATTGCCATTTCCATCGCGATGTATATGTGTATTTTTGCGGTCGCGGATTATTTTTACCAGTGGTGGCAATACGAAAAAGACATCCGCATGACCAAACAGGAAATCAGGGACGAGTACAAGCAAACCGAAGGCGATCCGCAGATCAAGGGCAGAATCAAGGAGGTTCAGCGCAAGCTGGCAAATATGCGCATGATGCGCAAGGTGCCGACTGCGGACGTCGTTATCAGAAACCCGACGCACTACGCGGTTGCGCTGAAATATACGCCCGGCAAAGACCGCGCGCCGATTGTAGTCGCGAAGGGCATAAATCTTGTGGCGTTGAAAATTATCGAGATCGCGGAAAAGAACGGCGTAGAACTGGTAGAAAACAAAGCGCTCGCGCGCGGATTGTATGAAGCGGTAGAGCTGGACAGAGCGATACCCGAGGAGTTCTACAAGCCGGTCGCCGAAATTCTCGCTTATATTTATAAACTCAAGCAAAAAAAAGGTAAGTAGAAGATGAAGAAACTTTTCGACAACATATTGACTGTATTTGTTATCTGTATCGTATTTCTGATAATAATACCGTTAAGTCCGACTTTTCTGGATGTCGTGATCATTATCAATATCGCGTTGTCGCTCGGAATCCTGCTGCTTACCATGTATATCAAAGAAGCGCTGGAGTTTTCCGTCTTCCCGTCCGTTTTGCTTGTGACGACCCTTTTAAGACTGGGCATTAACGTGTCGTCGTCGAGGCTTATTTTAGGCAACAACGGCTATGCCGGACACGTAATCAAGGCGTTCGGCGAATACGTCATCGGCGGAAGCCCGGTTATCGGATTTATCATCTTTCTAATTATCATCATCGCGCAGTTCATCATCATTACCAAAGGTTCGGAAAGAGTCGCAGAGGTTGCGGCAAGATTTACGCTCGACGCCATGCCCGGTAAACAGATGGCGATCGACGCCGACCTCAACTCCGGCCTGATCGACGAGGAAACCGCGAAAGCGAGACGCCAGAAGATTCAGCGCGAGGCTGACTTCTACGGCTCCATGGACGGCGCTTCCAAGTTTATCAAGGGAGACGCAATCGTATCCATTCTGATTGTATTTGTCAACAGCATCGGCGGAATCATCGTCGGCATGGTTCAGGGCGGACAGGATTTCTCCGAAGTTTTAAGGATTTACATAACCGCGACCGTCGGAGACGGTCTGGTCGCGCAGATTTCCGCGCTCCTGATTTCGACCGCGACCGGTATGATTGTCACCCGCGCCGCGTCGGTCAACGACCTGGGTACGGATTTAAAGACGCAGATTGTTTCCTACCCGATCGCCATCCTGATTACCGGCGGAGCTTTGATTGCAATGGCGGCAATCCCGGGATTCCCCGTACCGCTGCTGCTTTTGTTCGGCGCGTTGTTTATATTCCTTGGCTGGAGACTGTCGAGGAAATCGAAAGAACCCGAGCCGGCGCCGCAGGAGGAACTGCCGGTTTCTGAAACCGAGTATTATAAGAACACTGAGAATATCTATTCGCTGTTGAACATCGAGCCCATAGAAGTCGAAGTCGGCTACAGCCTTGTCCCGCTGGTGGACGAGAGCAAGGGCGGCAACTTCCTCAACCGGGTCGTCATGCTCAGAAGGCAGTTCGCGGAGGACCTCGGCTTCGTTGTTCCGACCGTTCGGCTGCGTGACAACGCGGAGCTGGGCATCAGCGAATATGTCATCAAGATAAAAGGCGAACCCGTCGCGCGCGGCGAGGTGCTTGCGGACAGGTTCCTTGCGATGAACCAGTTCGGCAGCGAAGAAGAAATAGAGGGCATCGATACGGTCGAGCCGGTGTTCCAGATTCCCGCGAAATGGATTACCGCCGACAAACGCGAACGGGCGATGATGTGCGGATACACGGTCATAGACCCGCTTTCGGTCATCATTACCCATTTGTCCGAAATGGTCAAAGCGCACGCGCATGAGCTGTTCGGACGCAGAGAGCTGGTTCAGCTCATCGAGAACTTCAAAAAAGTCAACAAAGAACTGGTGGAGGACTGCATTCCGAACCTCATCTCCTACGCGGACCTTCAGAAGGTGCTGTGCAACCTGCTTGCCGAGCAGATTCCGATCCGCGACCTGACCACGATACTCGAAACCGTAAGCGAGTACGCTTCTACCGTGAAGGATATGGACATGCTGACCGAGTATGTCCGGCAGGCGCTGAAACGCACCATAACAAGAAAATACGTTCACGACAATACCATAAAGGTCATCACGCTGAACCCGGACATCGAAGACCTGATTATGAGCAACATCAAAAAAGTCGGAAACACGTCGTATGTTTCGCTTGAGCCGGAGATTATGCAGAAGATTGTTTCCTCCCAGCTGCGGGAAGAAAAGCGCATTCAGGACAGCGTGGACGAAGTCATCGTGCTGACCTCTCCGGTTGTGCGGTTCTATTACAAGCGTCTGATCGAACAGTTTTCGTCGAAAGCGGTGGTGCTTTCCTTCAACGAAATTAACTCGGACATCAACGTTCAGTCTTTGGGAACGGTTTCGATCGGCAACTAAAGCAATGATCGCTGCATATTGACGCGCAATCCCCTCGGATTTCTCTCTGCGGTTCAATATGGAAAGGGAGGATGGATATGAACTTTTACAAAAGCGATACTGCTGTCATAACAGATAAAATATGGGAAGAGTACGAAAGAACAAAAGACGTCGCTTTGCGCAATCAGATCTTGGTTTCATATCTGTATATCGTAACCTGCAATATTAAAAAGATGAACGCTTTGTCCATCTGCCGCGAGGATTACGAGGACATGACAAATCAGGGCGTTCTTGAACTGATAAACTGCATCGAAAGATTCGATTACACGCGCGGCATACAGTTTGACACCTTCGCTTCCATTAGGGTACGCGGTTCCATTATCGATTACATTCGGAAAAAGGACTGGGTTCCGAGGGATGTCCGTAAGAGAGTCAAGGACTTAAACGACGCCTCCAACGAACTGCAGAGCGAGCTCGGCAGGCCGCCTTCCGATTCGGAACTGGCCGCAAAGCTGGGGGTAACCGAAGAGGAGATTCATAAGATACGTCAGGACGAGCTGAACCTGAACGTGATGGGCTTTGAGGAGCTGCTTTCGGAAAACAACGCCCGGCTGCTGAACACGCGGAATACCGCTTCCAACGAACAGCCCGAGGAGATGCTTTTGCAGGATGAATTTAAGCAGGTGCTTGCGAAGTGCATCGACAAGCTGGACAAAAACGAGCGCACCGTTATCACGCTGTATTATTTCGAGGAGTTAAAACTGAAAGAAATCGCTTTTGTTATGGACCTTACGCCTTCCAGAATTTCGCAGATTCACGCGAAAGCCCTTGAAAAGCTGAGAAAATACCTGAGCGAATACATGGATACGAAAAACAACTAAGCCGGAAAGGATTTTGAATATGGATAATACGATATACTCCGCAACAACAGGAATGATTGCCAGACAAAAATCAATGAACATCACCGGCAACAACATTGCCAACCTGGAGACGAACGGTTATAAGCGGTCGCAGGCCGTTTACGACACGTTCGCGGAATATCTTGTGTATCGAAAAGACGGCCAATCCACCGAAGTCGGAAATTCGAGCAGAGGTGTAATCATCAACGACATTTACACCAGCTTCGAGCAGGGCCCGATTGCCAATACGGGCAAGGCTTTGGACTTTGCGCTGGACGGGTTCGGATTTTTCACGATCGAGTCGGCGGCCGGCGGGCAGTATATGCTGACAAGAGACGGAAGGTTCACCGTCGACGCGGAAGGATTTCTGAAAAATCTGTACGGCGACTATGTTCTGGGGCAGAACGGCCGGATTTTCGTCGGGAATAATGCCGTTACTGTTGACGAGCAGGGAAACATTTTTATCGGCGGGAATGTAATCGACAGCTTCTTGATAACCGTTCCGGACGCGGCCGAAGGCATGCAGATGCTGTCAAACGGTCTGATCGCCTACGTCGGCGGAACCGAAGCGTTCGCGGGCAGAATTCTGCAGGGCTGCCTTGAAAAATCAAACGTGAACCTGATTGACGAAATGACAACCATGCTTGCGGACGCAAGAGCTTTTCAGGCCTGCAGCCAGCTTATCAAGGCTGAGGACGAACTGAACAGGAAAACCGTAACCGAACTCGCAAAGGTTTAACGATAAGATTATAGATATAAAACGCTTGTCCGGCGGCGGGCGTGCAGAATAAGAAATTTCCGCCGGAGAAACGGGTATTGACGATGATAAACGCTTTTTACGTTTCCAAATCTGGCGCAAAGAATTATCAGTATTATCTGAACGCGGTTGCGAACAACGTCGCAAACATCAATACAAACGGATTCAAGGCGCAGAGCGTGAATTTTACGGACCTGCTCTATTCTGAAAAACATGGTCTGCAGTTCGGCAACGGCAGCAGAGCGGTCGTAACGCGCGATATGTCGCCCGGCGGAATGCAGAGCAGCGAGTCCGGCTTGAGCGTTATGGTAAAAGGAGACGGATTTATCGCGGTTCAGGGCGCGGACGGTCAGATCGCCTATACGCGTTCCGTAAACCTCGGCGTCGCCAATATCGACGGCGTAAGCTATTTGGTGACGGCTGCCGGCGATTTCGTGCTGGACAACAATTTAAACAGAGTGGTTATCGACGACGCGCAGTCTTCGATTACGCTCAAAGCGCCCGCCGAAGCGGACGGAGAATCCGGCTACACCTTGGGCGTGTTTACTTTTGTAAACCCGCAGGACCTAATCGCGCTCGGCAACGGCAAGTACGTGCTCAACGAGGAAGCCGGCATGGAAGCGATTCCGGATACCGCCTCGACGCTGGCGCAGAATATGGAAGAAACCTCCAATGTCGATTTAATCTCCGAGATGGCAAAGATGATCGCCGCCCAAAGAGGATTCCAGGCAAACGCGCAGATGATTCGAACCGTCGACGAGATGGAGTACATCGCAAATAATTTAAACGCATAAAATACTATTTAATTTTTTAAACATCGGGACGATATATGTTTCGAACGGTATTATGTGTTTTTTATTTGCGGAAGGAGGGTGAGAAAAACGATGAAAATTACCGGCAACGATATAGACAGAATCTATAATCCGATAATCCCGGATAAAAACACAATCGACAAAAAAAGCGAGAAGAAGGTTGCCATTCACGACAGAATAGACCTTTCCAGCAAGGCAAAGGATTATTCGCACGAGAAGAGTCTTGTTCGGACGGTAATGAACGATTCGTTAAAGCAGACATCTGCCAAAAAGCTGCTTCAGATAAAGGAAGCAATCGCAAACGACAGATATTTCGTTTCGAGCGAGGATATCGCAGAGGCAATTCTTTACAGCAGAAAAAAACAGGATTAAGTTCAGTATAGAGCATATTTGGCTCTGATACTGGGAACCGGAGAGCGCTATGGAGAACAACATTTACCAGCTTCGGGATTTACTGTCATCCATGAAGAAAACGCTTGATAAACTGCTTGCGATAGAACATGAGAAAACCGCTGTTCTGGAAAAAAACAGCGTCGATGAGCTTAACAGAATTATCAACGACGAGCAGGCGTTAATTATGGAGCACTCCTCTTTGGAGAGGGAAAGATTGGAGCTTTGCGGCAGGCTGAACGCAAAGACGGTATCAGAGCTGTACGAGTTGTATCCCGATTCAAAAGAAGTACTCGGCGAAATCCATGAGCAATTGATACAAACCGTTAACGAAATCAAAAAGGTCAGTTCCATCAATAAGCAGCTTTTGGAAACAAAGCGGCAGCTTGTCAGATTAATCATGTCGCAGCTGGGCTACGAAAAAGAAAGCACCACTTATGACAAAAAAGCACAGTTAACCTAAGTATTCACGACAACAGTAGACAGGAAGGCGCGTTAGAGTATGAGATCATCATTTCTTGGATTTGAAATAGCAAAATCCGGACTGCAGTCGGCGCAGGCGGGTCTGGATGTTACGGGTCAGAACATCGCAAAAATGAATGCCAAAGGCTATTCGAGGCAGACCGTCGAGCAGTCTACTGATTATTACGCTACAAACAACTATAAGTACGCTTTGCTTAACGAAAACAAAATCGGTCACGGCGTTACGCTGGATAGAATTACGCAGATCAGAGATCAGTTTTTGGACACAAGGTACAGAGAAGCCTTCGCGGACTACTCCAGGTATTCAAAGGCGCTGTCTATTATGACAAGTGTTTCCAACCTGGTTGACGAGACGCTGCGGGACGGACTTGGCGCGGCTTATGAGGAATTTATCATCAATCTGCAGACGTTTTCTATGAACACCGGCGATATTGATTATTCGGGACTTGTCCGTTCATCGGCGCAGAAAATTACCGAAACGCTGAGCTACTATTACAACCAGCTTGAAAAACTAAGGGAGCAGGAAGTTGACGACCTCTCCATTTCTATAAACGACATCAACGATTTGCTGGAACGTATTTCTGGTTTAAACAAAGAGATACAGTTTGAGAAGCTTTTCAAAAACTCGCCCAACGAGCTTTTGGATACGCGCAACCTGTGTTTAGACCAACTGGCAGGATATATGAATATTACCATTGAGGACAACGGCGACGGCACTATCAATGTCAAAGTCGGTTCTCAATATCTCATAGATGCAAGGAGCGACACAGTACAAAAGTTATCCTACGAAGAAATCGGCGACACATACGCAGTCAAGACGGAAAGCGGCGAACTGGAAATCGCCAACGGAAGCCTGAAGGCATCTCTTGACGCGATCAACGGCAAGGGCGATTTTGCGGCATCCGGCGAGAACGACGCAAAGGGAATTTTGTATTTCCAGATGCTGCTCGACGCTTTCGCGCTGAACTTTGTCACCAAGATGAACGAACTGAACGGCGCGGACAAACCGCTCTTCCAGGGAACGACTGCGTTGACGATAGAAATCTCGGACGCTTGGTTAAAGGATGCAAATTACATCACAACCACGAATAACGCCGAGCCTAAAGACGGTCAGAACGACAATATCTTAAGAATGCTCGCAGAACTGAACAAAGACGTTTCTATCGGAGACATTTTCATCGGAACTTTTGACGAGTTTATATTAAAAATGATATTAGACGCGGGCAGCGAAGAGAGTTATATGAACGACCTAACGCAGAGCTCCGACGCCATTCTCACTTCGATCGACAATCAGAGAGAAGCTGCGAAAGGCGTATCTCTGAACGAGGAAACCGTCAACATTCTCAAATATCAAAGAGCGTTTGAAGCCTCGTCAAGAATTCTGACGGCGCTGGATGAAATGCTGGATACGATTATCAACAGGATGGGCGCGGTCGGACGCTAAACGCTTCAGTGAGGGATTGCTATGAGACTAACAAACAACATGCTGTCAAAGAACTATCTTAAAAATCTGAACTATACGTTGGAAAAGCTCAATAATATGAACACGCGCGTTGCCGCTCAAAGAAAATACATGAGATTTGCGGATGATCCTGCGACTTCGCTGAAAGCGATGAAGATTCGGAAGCAGATATCCAGGATCGAGGTTTATAAAAACAACCTCAACGACATACAGGGCATCCTCGATCAGTATGAAACCTCCATTTCCAACATCAACGATATTGTGAAAGAAATCGTCGCTCAGGTAATGCAGGCTTCAAACGGTACGAGCGGAGAGTCCGTCGTTAAGACCGTCGCCGAAACGCTGCGCAACTATCAAAAGGACATTCTTTCCGCATTAAACGCGAAGTATGCCGATGACTATATTTTCGGCGGCGATAAGGTAGAGGGTCCGCCTTTTTCCGAGAACGAAAATCATGAGCTTTTGTATTTCGGACAGGAAGTCGGCGGTATGTCCGAGATTCCCGAGGAGCACAGATATGTGGATATCGGCCTCGGTTTGAAAGACGTAAACGGCAACACAACGCCAAAGACGGCTTTTGATATCGCCATTTCCGGAATCAAACTTCTTACCGTCGGTAATAACAGCGGCAATGACGAAAACGGCATATCGTACAACCTATACAACCTGATCGACCAGATTGCGGATAAGCTGGAGAACGTCGATACCAGCAATTTGGACGGATATATCAACAGACTACAGGATATCGCTGAAAACGTAAGACTGCAGTACGTCAGCATTGGCGAAAAAAGCAATTATGTTAAGTATATGCAGGACAGGCTCGATTCGGAAAAGATAAACGCGGTCAATAAGCAGAACGACCTTGAGTCGCTGGACACGGCGGAAGGCATTATCGAGTTTACCGAGCTTGAGTTCGCGTACAACGCCTGCCTGGCGATGGGAGCAAAACTGCTGCAGCCCTCGCTTCTTGACTATCTCCGATAGGATTCTGACCCCTGTTTCATAAAAAAGACAGAAAGGTTGGTGTAAAAACCCATGCTTTTATAACTGTGGCATGGGTTTTATAAGATGTTTGTGTATCCCGTTTCATTGCGATATGAAATTACAGACGCACAACTGATCATCAACAGAATTCCGGCAGAGATAAAAGTCGAAACTGTCAAACATGGATATCAGATAAAAAATCATCCTATCAAAATTCAGATTAACAACAAAGGCTTTTTTGAATCGTTAGGCATTAAATCGGTAGATACCGTTTTAAAGGACGCCGCGCGCAGGGGACAGGAAGCCGTTAACACGTACATGAAAAGGCGCGGCGAGGACAAGAACGCGTATCTCGGGCCGGACGGCACGACGGTCTGGGAGTTGGCCGCGCAGCGCGCTTTTCCGACCATCGAGAGCAGGCTTTCTTTTATCCCTGATCAAAAGCCGGAAATCAGCTGGAAAGACGGATATGTG
Organism: Bacillota bacterium; assembly: GCA_029550965.1. GTDB lineage: Bacteria > Bacillota > Clostridia > Oscillospirales > CAG-382 > UBA1049. Next base: position 1,446 of record JAKPGJ010000029.1, on the reverse strand, counting down.
GATATCGAATATGTTCCGGACGAACGGCACGTCGAGTATGTTCCTGCGCGGTTGGAGTTTGAGTACATACCGTATTCGGTTAAAATTTATGTTGACAAATGGTCGGATGAAGTATAAGTTTATCATAGAGCTGGGGCGGTTGACTCGAAGCTGTTAAAAAAGACCGCCCTGTTGGTTATGAAAACAGGATTAAGGAGTTTAAAATGCTGATCAAAACGAAGGATTTTGAGTACATCGAGATTTCGGAGGAAGACATCATTTCTTTTCCGAACGGTGTTTACGGCTTCGAGGATACCAAAAAGTTTGTGATTTTGAAAAACCCGGAAAACATATGGATGATGTACCTTCAGTCGGCGGAAAACGAGGATCCGAGGTTTATTCTGTTGGATCCGTTTATGATTTTTGAGGATTATAACCCTTTGCTGCCGGAGGGCGCGTTCGAGCTGCTCGGCGCTTCTGATAAAAAAGATTTGAATTTTTTTGTCGTTACGGTGGTTCCTGAAAACATAAAGGATATGACGGTCAACCTGAAAAGCCCGGTGGTTATCAATTTTGATAAAAAGATAGGCGCTCAGGTGATACTCGAGAACAAGGAATATACTGTCAGAACCCGAGTATTTCCAGACGAAGGGACGGGTGCTTAATGCTGGTCATAACACGAAAAGTCGCCGAGAGCTTTATCATCGGCGACAACATCCGAATCAACATTCTCAGCGTAAGCGGCGACAAAATTAAAATCGGTATTGAAGCGCCCAAAGACGTCAAAATTATGCGCACCGAGGTTTACGAGACCATTTGCAACAACATCGAAGCGGTCACGACGGAAAAGCTGCCCGACCTTGAACTGCTAAAGAAAAAAATACTCAAAAAATAATATTTTGCCCTGTAAGAATCTTGCAGGGCATTTATTGTATTTATTTGATATAACTTTATTTTCTTTATTTTTTTACGATATATACTTTGAAAATTAATTAAGTTTGTTGCGTTGCGTACGGACGCAATAAACTTAATAAAAAAAGGAAAGGATTCCCAAAAAAATTTCAAGGAGGAAAAGAAATGAGAATCAGTCACAACATCTCGGCGATGAACACTTATCGCCAGTATAACGCAAACGCTATCGCAGCAAGCAAATCGATGGAAAAGCTCTCCAGCGGTTCGAGAATCAACCGCGCAGCCGACGACGCTGCAGGTCTCTCGATTTCCGAGAAGATGAGAAGCCAGATTCGCGGACTGACCCAGGCAATCAGAAACGCTCAGGACGGCATTTCCTTCCTGCAGACGGCAGAGGGCGCGCTGAACGAAGTGTCCGATATGCTTGTAAGATTAAAGGAACTTTCAGTTCAGGTTCAGAACGGCACCTACAGCGCCGAGGACAAAGCGAATATCGGCGCCGAGATGAAAGCGCTTGGTACTGCGATTACCGGTATTTATGTCAATACAAAGTTT
>JAKPGJ010000054.1 GCA_029550965.1 Bacillota bacterium | reverse complement strand
CCGACAGGCGATACCGGCTCGCTCGCAATCGCAGTCATCGCGATGATCGCGCTTGCTGGCGCAGCAACCGTTGCGGTTAGAAAGAGAAGCAGATAAGTAACTACAATAAGAAAACGGGAGCTTTCCGCTCCCGTTTTTTTACTTTTAAACAGGCTGCTGCGGTCAGAACGCGATAAAATTTATCTTGACGATAATCATAACGTATGGTAAAATATGAAAAAATCATGAAAGAATGAAGGAGAATTGTATGAAAAAACTCTTAACGCTCGTAATGACAGCAGCGCTCATTCTCACGCTTTCAAGCATTTTTGCCAGCGCGGCAGATACCATCGACCCGGACGGCTATAAGTTTGACATCAAAACCATTAACGGCAAAGTTGAAAACGAGATAGGAATCATCATCACCTCACAGGACGCAATTGCAAGTGCAAACCTGAATTGGCCGGTTATCATTATTTGCGAAAAAGTATCAGACAATGTATATAAAGTCAAGCAAGATCCGATTCTGCCGAAAGGAACTGCGCCAAGTCTTACGCTAAATAAAGACGAAATCATTATAGCGATTCACTCATCATCAAGCGACATAACGCAAAAAGAACAATACAAAAACGTTGAGCAAAAGGTCGCAGCGTCGAATGTAAAACCCGGAATGTACTTCACATTTGAAGGCATCGACCTGGAGAAAGGAACCGTCAATAACGGAAAAGCAATTTGCTCCGCCAAAGCGCCTGAGAATGTACCGGGAGAATCTTCAAAACCGGCTGAATCATCGGAAGCATCCAGCGCGGCTTCTTCTGCGGCAGCATCTTCCGCAGCTCCGCAGGAAGAATCAAACGGAACCTCTTCGATAGCCGCTTCCGCAGCAAGCTCCAGCGGCGTTACTTCTGAGATAGAAGCAGAAAGCGGATTGAGCACCACGACAATCATCATCATTATCGCGGCTGTCGTAGTTGTCGTAGCCGTTGTCGGAATTATATTAGCCAAAAAGAAGAAATAAGAAAACAGCATCCTACATAAAAAAGAAGCCTTGAAACGAAGGCTTCTTTTTTTACGCTTCAGATTTCCTGCACCGCTTTGTTCTTGGCGACTTTTATAACAACCTCCAGATAGTCGTCGTGCTCTATTCTTTCGCTCTTCACTTTAATCCCCGCGTCGTCCAGCAGCGCGATCGCGCGGTTTATGGTATTGAAAAAGAACCGTATATCCTTTAAAATGCCGATTTTACGAATTTTTCGCAGCCCTTTCTCGTCCGCTTTGATTTCGGGCAGTCTGCCGTTTAAAAAATCGTCCACAAGCTTTTCCGCTTCGGAAGCGGAAAGGTTTTCGTCGATCATTCGGTTTAATAGGTAAATTCTCGACCCATAATGATCCACTCGAACCAGCGCGCGCGCGTGACGCTCGGTCAGGGAAGCGTCGGTAATCATTTCCCGCTCTTCGGCGGTCAGTTTTAATAGCCTGAGCTTGTTGGAAATGCTGGACTGGCTTACGGACAAACGTTTTGCGAGCTCTATCTGCGTCATGTTCGTCATCAGCAGCAGGTTGTTGATCGCGGCCGCTTCTTCAAAGATGCCCAGCTCTTTCCGCTGGATGTTCTCGACAAGCGCAAGCATCGCGGAGCCGGGCTTGTCCGTTTCGTAAAGAATACAGGGGATTTTTTTCAACCCAAGCCTGCGCGCCGCGCGCCATCTGCGCTCTCCCGCGATGATTTCGTACGGCGCGTGGTACACCGTTTCGTTGTTCAGTTTCAGACAGGGACCATCTTTGCGCGCTTTGACCGCAATCGGGTGAATAATGCCGAACTGCCGAATGCTCTCGGCAAGGAAGGTGATTTCTTCCTCGTCGAACTTTTTGCGGGGCTGCAGCGGATTGGGCGCGATCTCCGATACCGGAAGCATAATGATTTTTTCTTTCCGCTTATACGGATTAAAAGCGACCTTTTTTTCACCAAACGATAGACCCATTTTTCTGACCTCGCGATACAAAAAAATATGGCAAATCATAACCGCCGCCGAGAGGCGGCAAGTTAAAATTTACCATAAAAAGCATGTCTATTTATGTTAAATGCAGGGCGTATTAAAAGAACTTTTTTACCTTTATTACGGTAACGCCGTCGAATATTAATGATTCTCCGAGAGCGAAGAAACCGTCTTTGCCGTATATGCGGAAAAGCGTATGTTCTTTTATGCCGGCCGCTTCGGAAAGCCCCAGTTTATGCGCCGCAATCGGCGCGCCGTTTCTGAACAAACGCTCGAAAAAAGCGGATAGGCGAATTGCTTTCAAATCGGAGAAAAGCGTCTCGACGGGGATAAGAATTCTGCTTATTTCTTCCGGCGGCATTTTCTCGAGTTCGTCCAGCGTGACCGAATTGCCGATATGAAATCCGCCGACCGCCGTTCGGCAAAGCGAGCGCATCACCGCGCCGCAGCCCAGCTTCCGACCGATGTCGGCGCAGAGCGTGCGGATGTATGTTCCCTTCGAGCAGGCAACGTCCAGAAAATACCGACCGTTGTCGTTGATCGCTTCGATGGAATAGATCTCGATCTCGCGCGCTTCCCGTTCTAAAACAATGCCCCTGCGCGCCAAATCGACCAGCTTCTGCCCGTCTTTTTTTATCGCCGAGTACATCGGCGGGACCTGCTTGATTTTGCCCACAAAGGCGCTTGCCGCTTGCTTTAATTCTTCAAAAGAGGGAAGCGGTCCGTCGTACCGGGCGGTCACCGTTCCGGTGATGTCTTCGCTGTCGGTCTCGATGCCCAGCTCAATGCCCGCAAGATAACGTTTATCGTGCCCGGTAAGCCATTCGCTCGCTTTGACCGCAGAACCCACCATAACGGGAAGAACGCCGGTCGCGAGCGGGTCAAGCGTGCCGCTGTGGCCGGCTTTGCCGACGCCGAGAATTTTCTTGACGCTCGTAACCGCGGCCTGCGAGGTAATGTTTTGCGATTTGTTTATGTTGATAATGCCGTTGTACGCATTCATAACTTTCCGTGTAGAGAATCGATGATTCTCTTTTTCACAGCCTGGATGTCTTCGTAAAACGCGCAGCCCGCTGCGTGGAAATGTCCGCCGCCGCCGAAGGATGCCGCCAGTTCCGCGACGTTGAAATACTCGTTTGAGCGCAGAGAAACCTTGACCTTGTCGCCCTTCTGCCGAATCACAGCCGAAACCTCGACACCGGCAATCTGACGCGGAATCTGGTATACGCCGTCGATGTCGGAATCGGCCGCGTTCGCCTTCGCGATGTCGTCTGCGGTCAGCACGATCACCGCCAGTTTGCCGTCTTCATAAAGCTCGATCGCGTTGTACGCGATTTTCTCAATCTCGATCTGCGCCAGCGATTTGGTTTCAAACAGCAGGCGGTTGATTTTCGCAAAATCAATGCCGGTTTCGATCAGATCGGCAGCATACCGCATCGTCTGGCTGCGCGTGGCGGAATAACGGAACCCGCCGCTGTCGGAGGAAATCGCGCCGTATAGGGAAACCGCGATGGACCGGTCGATTTCCACGCCGAGCAGCGTCAAAAGCTCGTATATGATTTCCCCGCTGGAGGAGTAGCCGGTGCAGAGCAAACGGCGCTTGCAGGGAATCGTGTTGACCAAATGATGGTCGATCGAGAGGTCGAAAAACTTTTCCAAAAAGCGCTGCTCGAACCTGCCGAGCATTGTGGCGGAAGCGACATCGACGCTGACGTATGTCTGAACCTGAAAAGGCGCCGGAATCGACGGCAGGATTGCGTTTGGACCGCCGCTCGAACAGGTTTCGGATGCGCCGTTTTGGATAAAGCAGCCGTTTGCGTCTAAAAACAGAAGCCGGTCGGGGATCGGTTCGTCGCAGACAGCCGCGGCGTTTTTCCCGAGTTTTCTAAGCCCCGCGACCAAAGCCGACGCAGATCCGACGGTGTCGGCATCGGGGCTTGTATGCGAAACGATTAAAAAGTTATCGTTCTCCAAAAAAAACCGGGCGGCTTGATTGATCGTAATATCCAAAGCGTTCATATTCAAACATCCAGGATGCAAGGAATTCCTTTCTTGAGATTTTATGCTTCATAGTTGCGGCACGGCAGCGATTATGATTGCTGGTTTTCGATATCCTTGAGGATCTTCGAAATGCCGATCGCGCGCTCCGCAGAATGATCGCGGATGAAAACCAGTTTGGGCGTTACGCGCAGGTTGAGCCGCGACGCAAGTTCCTTTCTGATATAACCGCTTGCGGAATCGAGCCCTTTGTCCACATCGTTGTCGGGTCCGACGACGCTGTAATAAATTTTGGCAAGCGAGAGGTCCTTTGTGACAGAAGCCTGCACAATGCTGATAAAACTTCCGCTGATCCGCGGGTCCTTAACAGTCCGTATGATTTCGGCAAGCTCTCTTGCGACCTGCTCGTTTATTTTATCCTGTCTGAAACCCGGCATATCCTCAACTTCCTTTAACTCTGTTTTTATTTAACCTCTTCCATGATATATGCTTCAAGCACATCGCCGACTTTGATATCGTTGAACTTTTCCAGACCTACGCCGCACTCAAACGACTGCAGCACTTCTCTGACGTCGTCCTTGAAGCGTTTGAGCGAGCTTATTCTGTCCTCGTAAATAACCACGCTGTCGCGCAGCACGCGGATAAACGAGTTTCTGGTAATCTTTCCGTCGGTGACATAGCAGCCCGCGACGGTTCCGACGTTCGGAACATGGAAAGACTGCCGCACTTCGGCGTGACCAAGAACGGTTTCTTTGAACTTCGGCGCGAGCATGCCCTTCATGGCCGCCTGAATCTCGTCCAAACACTCGTAAATGACGCGATAGGTGCGGATTTCGACCTTTTCGGTTTTCGCAAGGTCGGTCGCGTGCTTGTCGGGACGAATGTTGAAGCCGATAATCAGCGCGTTTGAAGCCGAAGCGAGCATGACGTCGAATTCCGAAATGGCGCCGACGGCGGAATGGATTACCTTGACCTTGACCTCGTCGTTGGACAGCTTTTCAAGGCTCTGCTTCAATGCTTCCGCCGAACCCTGAACGTCCGCTTTTATGATGATGTTCAGCGTCTTGACGCCTGCGTTGATCTGGCTGAACAATTCGTCCAGATTAACCTTGGACTGCGCGCTGAACTGCGCCTGTTTCGCTTCTTCTTTTCTCTTTTCAACCAGCTCTTTCGCCATGCGCTCGTTTTCAACAACGTTGAACTTGTCACCGGCTTCGGGGACTTCGGAAAGACCCATTATCTCAACCGGGTAGGAAGGACCTGCTTCCTTCAGCTTTTCGCCTTTTTCGTTGGTCATAACTCTGACCCTGCCGACGGCGGTACCCGCGATGACGTAGTCGCCGGTCCGCAGCGTGCCGTTTTGAACAAGCAGTGTTGCGACCGGACCTTTGCCCTTGTCCAGCCTTGCCTCGATGACGACGCCTTTCGCGGCCCGGTTGGGGTTCGCTTTCAGGTCCTGCATTTCTGCGACTAAGAGAACCATCTCAAGCAGTTTGTCGATTCCCTCTTTTTTCAAAGCCGAAACGGGCACGCAGATGGTGTCGCCGCCCCATTCTTCGGGAACAAGGTCGTATTTCGTCAAATCTTCCTTGATTTTATCGGGGTTCGCGCCGGGACGGTCCATTTTGTTAATGGCAACGACGATCGGAATTCCGGCGGCTTTCGCGTGGTTGATCGCCTCTACGGTCTGCGGCATAATGCCGTCGTCCGCGGCGACGACGAGGATCGCGATGTCGGTGATGTTCGCGCCTCTTGCGCGCATCGCGGTGAAAGCCTCATGGCCGGGCGTGTCCAGGAAGGTGATGTCCTGTCCCTGCGCACGAACTCTGTACGCGCCGATATGCTGCGTAATTCCGCCCGCTTCGCTCGCGGTCACATTGGTGTGGCGGATCGCGTCCAGCAGGGAGGTCTTGCCGTGGTCAACGTGTCCCATGACGACGACGATGGGAGCGCGGGGAACCAGATCCTCCGGTTTGTCCTCGCTTTCGTCGAAGAGCTGTTCCTCGATGGTAACGACCACTTCTTTGTTAACCTTGATTCCGAACTCGTCTGCGATTAAGTAAGCGGTATCGTAATCGATCACTTCGTTGACGGAAGCCATTACGCCCAGGCTCATCAGCTTCTTGATGACCTCTGCCGCCGTCTTCTTCATGCGCGAAGCAAGTTCGCCGACAGAAATCTCGTCCGGCACCGATATCTGAAGCTGTACCTGTTTGGGTTTGTTGGGTGCCTGCTTCTGCTTGAAGAACTTCTCGTGCGAGTCCTTCTTCTTGTCGCCGGCGTCTTTGGTGTTCTTTTTCTTGATCTTCTGCTTGCCGGTTTGCTCAACATGATCGGTTTCAAACTGCTCGAACTTCTCGTCGTATTTGGAAAGATCGACGTTTACGGTGCCTCTGGTATCGACAACCCTGACCTCGCCCTTCGCGCGCTGTTTCTGCGGCGGCTGCTGAGACTGCTTCTGTTTCTGCTTGGCGGGCTGATCTGCGGGAGCGGCGATGCCCGCTTTCTTGCGCAGCTCCTCCATTTCCGCTCTCTTCTTAGCTTCTTCGGCTTCCTTTTTCGCCTTCTTTTTCTCGTCGTAGTAGTTGAAGAAAGCGGTAATATCGGTCTGGTTGTTCTGCGTGATGTACTCGAAAACGATGCTCAGCTCATCCGCTTCGAGCGCGGTCATGTGGCTGCGTCCGGGATAGCCGTTCGCAGTAAGGATGTCGATGATTTCTTTGCTTTTTATATTAAAGTCTTTTGCAAGAGCGTTAATACGGTATTTTTCCATATTATTCATTGCCTCCGTGTTCGTTAGTTTCGGGAACTTTCATTTCGTTGTTCGGAATCTGTCCCGGGAGATGCTTTTCTGCAAGAACAACAAAGTTGTTATCGGTGATGGCTGCCGAGGAGGTTTCCGCCTTCCCGAACGCCGCGCCTAGCTCCGCCATGGAGAGGGGCAGCGCAACAATCCGAATGTTTCGGTAAGTAGCTTTGTCGGTCAGGAGCTTTCTTGTGTTGTCCGATATGTCGTTCGCCAGCAGAACCAGCTTTGCTTGGCCGTTTCGAACGGCGTCCAGCACGTTGTTGGTTCCGCATACGAGCGCGCCTGCTTTCAAGGCAAGTCCAAGCGCGCCAAGCAGTTTGTTCAACCCGGTCACCTCCTCCAAAATACATTACTGCGCCGATAAACTCTCAAGCTGTTCTTTCAGCGTTGCGTAGATTTCGTCGGGAATTCTGGTGTCGAAGGCTTTTTCAAGCCTGCGGCCTTTTTTTGCCGCTTCGAAGCATTTGATGTCCCTGCAGATATAAGCGCCTCTGCCGGATTTCTTGCCGGTAGGGTCAATGAAAACATTGCCTTCTTTGTCCCTGACGATGCGCAGAAGTTGCTGTTTTTCCTTCATTTCGTTGCAGCCTACGCATTTTCTGGTCGGCTTTTTCCTTTCTTTCACGAAAATCCCCCCAATTTTACTGCTCAAGCATCCTGCGGCTCTTGATATCAATTTTGTAGCCGGTCAGCTTCGCGGCAAGACGCGCGTTCTGCCCCTCCTTGCCGATTGCGAGCGAAAGCTGGTCGTCCGCGACGATTACCCGGTAAGCCCTGTCGGACTCGGGCAATTTGATGACCGACTCGACGGTCGCGGGAGCAAGCGCGGCTGCGATGAACTCCTCGCTGTTCTCGCTGTACGGGATAATGTCTATCTTTTCGCCGCACAGTTCGGCGGTTATGTTGTTTTTTCGAATGCCTTTCGGACCGATGCACGCGCCGATCGGGTCAACGTTCGGGTCATGGGAAACGACCGCGATCTTGGTTCTGCTGCCCGCTTCGCGCGCAATCGCCTTAATCTCGACGATTCCGTCCTTAATCTCGGGGACCTCCAGCTCAAACAGCCTTTTTACAAGTCCGGGGTGTACCCGCGAAAGAACGACGCTGGGGCCTCTCGTATCCTTTTTAATCTCGGTGATGAAGACCTTAATCCGGTCGCCCACCTGAAGGTTCTCGACCTCCATCTGCTCGTGGCGGTAAAGAACCATCTCGTTCTTGCCGATTTCAAGCGTGGCGTTGCCGGTGGTAGGATCGACGCGGACAACCACGCCGGAAACGATTTCTTCCTTCTTTTCTTCATATTCTTTGATCATCATGCCCCGCTCGGCTTCGCGGATGCCCTGAATGATAACCTGCTTGGCCGTCTGGGCGGCGATTCTGCCGAAATTCTTGGTGCGGACTTCTACTTCTATTATATCACCGATATCGTATTTTTTTGATTTTTGATGCGCTTCTTCAAGCGAAATTTCGGTGCTGGGGTTGGTAACCTGTTCGACGACCGTAAGCCTTTTATATAATTTAATTTCCTTTTTTTCCGGATCAATTTTTACATGCGCGTTGTCTTTCCTGCCGGTGTCCTTTCTGTAAGCGGAGAGCAGAGCGGTTTCAACCTTGTCTATCATATAATCCTTCGGAATGCCTTTTTCCTTTTCGAGCATATCCAGTGCGTCGAAAAATTCCTTGTTCATCTTTATTGACCGATCCTTTCATATATACTTATTATGATGCTCATCTTATTGTTCGTTGAAAAAAGCGTCTGTTACAGCGGTGATTTTGGATATGAGTTTTTTTGGAATGTCGATTACTTTTTCAGCCTGCTCAATACTTATTATGTCACTGTCGTGGCACTTTATTTTTCCTTCATATTCTTTTGCGCCTTCAAAAGCGGTAAACAGTTTTAAGTGAACGGTATGGTTTTTGAGAACCGCAAAGTCATAGTGGTCGGGCGTGCGCAGTTCACGCTCGCTTCCGGCGCTGGAAACTAATAGGCTGTACTCGTCGTCTATCGGGTCGAGCTCGTCGATAATCGGGTCAACCGCTTTCGTGACAACGCCGCAGTCGTCGAGCGTAACGCCGCCGTCCTTGTCGACGGATATTTCGAGAATCCATTCAGGACCTTCCTTGTAGAACGTAACGTCCCAGAGCGTATAGCCCAGGTCGGTTATTGTTTTTTCAACCGCGTTTCTGACTTTCGTAGCGATATTCTTCTTGTTAGCCATCCTATCATACTTTCCTTTAATTTTGCCTTTTCAAAAATTTAAGAGTGGGAAGCACCCACTCTTAAACTCTCTATCTTCTCAACCTTGTATGCATTATACCATATATTTTTTATAAAAGCAATAGTTTTTCTCAAATAAAAGTGAATTTTTTCAGTAAAACGGCATTTTTTTGGGTTGTTTTTAAATCTCGTCCGTAAAACATAGCCTGTAATGTTTTTTGACAGAATCGAGTGCGGGCGTTTTACGAAATAATTCCGCTCTTTTGCACTTTTTCCCAATCTACGAACAGATTCTTATGCGCTCCGTTTCTGCCTCGGAAATTCAGCTTTCGCTCCGATATGTAGTCACATTCAATCAATTTGTTCAGCGAAGCCTTAATCTGCTGTTTTGACGCCCCTTTGCTTTTCTTCATCACGGTTGCGATTGCGTTTTCATATGTCGGGTCGGGGCTTTCTCTTAAATAATCAAATATCAGACGATAATAATTGCCGTTTAACTCCTCTTCGGTCGGTAATATCACAACCCGGCTTGCGGTTTCCTGCAATGTCTTTGAAAACGAATCCCTGATTCCGTATATGACGACTTCCTTATGAAAGTAATTTTTCAGGAACGAGGTTACGGAGCTGAAATGACCATCGCCGGAGAACAGGATGAAAACCTGTATGTCGCTGCTTGACAAGGCTTTTTGATAGATGTTGTCAAGGATGATAAAATCTGTAAAGTCCTTTTTTACGCCGTAAGGATTTCGTGTGTCGATAATCTTGTTGGAATACGGACGAATACGGCCAATCTCGTCTGCTAAATTTTTATGCGAGAAATCGGCAAAGAACGAAACGTCAACAAGGTTGAACTGCTTGTTTAAATCCTCAAACCAGCCCTTTATGTTCGGCTGCAGCCCGAAATTGTTTTTTAGTGAAATATACCAGTGCTCGTAATCTACAAACGCAACCGCTTTCGGCAGCGAGTTGGCGCTCGTTGAATCCTTTGCCGGTTCTTTTCTAAAAAAGCCTATACCTTCTTACCTCCTTTCATGATAAATATATTCCCATCAATACCATTTTACAGTTAGAAAAATATTGCTTTTATTTTAATATATGTATTCACTTATTCAACAGCACTTATATAAGTGAAATCAATTTCATTATATACCGTTTTTGTCGAAAGTCAATAGTTCTGTTTGGTAAGATAGTCCTTTAATTTGTCTATAATTCTTTTTTCGAGCCGGGATATGTAGCTCTGGGAGATGCCCAACATATCGGCGACCTCTTTCTGCGTCTTTTCTTTGCCGGCTCTGCCGTCGGGGGTGATGCCGAAACGCAATTGGATGATCTGCCTGTCCCGTTCGGAAAGCGAGTTCAGCGCGCGCATGATGATTTTTTTGTCCTCGCTTTCCTCAAGGCTTTTATAGACAAAGTCGTTTTCGGTGCCGAGCAGGTCGGAGAGCAAAAGCTCGTTGCCGTCGTAATCAATGTTGAGCGGCTCGTCGAGGGACAGCTCTACTTTTAAATAGGTATTCTTGCGGATATACATCAAAATCTCGTTCTCAATGCAGCGGGAAGCGTAGGTGGCAAGCTTTATCTGCTTTTCCGAGCGGTAGGTGTTAATCGCCTTCATCAGCCCGATCGTGCCGATCGAAATCAGGTCCTCGATGCCGACCGAGGTGTTCTCGAACTTTTTGGCAATATACACGACCAGCCGCAGGTTATGCTCGACCAGAATCTTTTTCGCTTCGGCGTCCGTGTCCAGACGGTCAATCAGCGCAAGCTCCTCTTCCTTGGAGAGGGGCGGGGGCAGCGTCTGGGGACCGTTTATATAGAAAAGGTCGTCCTCGGTGATGCCGAGGAATTCCTTGAGCCACAGGATTACAAGATTGCATTTCAGCGGCAGCTTCATTTCTTTGTTCCTCCTGTTGTTCTGTGATTTATATCACCAACGTGTACGGAAGAAGCCCGTCGTAGGTGCCGAAGCTCTTTGTTTTGGTGTCGATGGCGACAGCGGCTTCGACCGTGACTTCTTTTTCAAAAAAAGGGCGGAGCACAACCTTTTTCGGGATAAAACCGAACAGCATCCCGCCGCCCGAACTGGTTTTGATGGGGATGACGCGCAGCGGAACCGGACTGTTTCCCGGCTCGGGCTTGTCAAGCGGGGGAGGCAAAACCGACGAGCGGAGTATGATGACCGGCAGGGAGGAGAAGGGTTCGGTCACCAGATTGCCGCTGTCAACCAGCAGGTCGACCTTAATCGGTTTGTCGTCGATGTAAATGTCCGCGCGGATGGATTTATAAACGGTTTTTTTCTTGCACAAAACCGCGTATCCGACCGCGACGAGGGTCGAGAGCAGCGCGATGATAATTAGGCTGGGCGCGCTGATTTCGGTGTAAACGCCCTCCGAGAAGGTTCCGCTGATTCCGTAAACCGCGCTCAAAATTCCGCCGAGCACTGCCGCCGACAGGATAAACATGGCGGTCAGCTTCGCGAAATCCTTAAAGGAACCGACCTTATAGGCGATCAGGCAGATAACGCTGGCGGCGGCAAGGTGCATGGGCAAAAACCAGTACCACGCGACGGGATACAATAGGTAGTAAACCAGCGAATACAATGCGCCGAACAAGGAAGCGGCAATAATTCGGAGCGTGCGGAATTTTTTGGACATAAGCCTTCCCGCGATGAAAAGGGATAAAAAATCCAGCACGAAATTGATAAGTACCAAAATGTCCGCATATATTATGAATACCTCGTCATCCAATTACGACCACTCCTTGCCTTTTGTACTGAAATGAACGGTTGTGTTTTTATTATAGAAGGCGGCAGATAAATATTATGTCGTATATGTGACGCGCCGGAATTTTTTTATGGAGGGTTTTTGGTTATGAAAAAGCCTGTCGTCGTTTTCCGAAAGCAAAAAAGCATTGCCGCGATACTGCTGTCCGCGGCGATTCTGATCGCGGGCGCAATCTTAATACTTGAGAGCGGCAACGACGAAGCCGTGCCGGTTATGGCGGGACAGCAGGAATCGGCGCCCAACCGGACGATTACCGACCTTATCGGCAGAGCGTTGGATTAACAGCGTTCTGCTCCGGAAGAAGGTGATAGTATCTATATTGTTCTTCCGCGCATCCATACAAGAATCAGTGTTTACCTGCCGGTTTCGACGGCTTTGCTTCTGCTTCTGGAGGGGATAGAAAGCTTTCTGGTGATTCTGTCCGCGGTTCTTGTGCATGAGTTCGGGCATATTTTTTTCATCAAACTCTGCAAAGCGAAAATCACCCGCATCGACGTCGAGGTTCTCGGCGCTTTAATCGTGTATGATTACGCCGATTTGGACGCGGACATCCTGATTTCGCTCGGGGGCGCCGCGTTCAACTTTTTTGCGGCGGCGGCCGGAACAGCCTTTTTTGTTTTTTATCAAAATCTGTATCTGCTGCTTTTCATCTGCGCCAACCTCGCGTTCGCTTTTGTCAACCTGCTGCCGGTCGCGGGCTTGGACGGCGGAAGAGTTTTGCACGCCTGCCTGCTTAAAAAAAAAGATATTGACGTCGCCGAAAGGATGACCGCTAAGATTTCCACAGGCGCAAAGGTTTTTTTAATTCTTGTTTCAGCAGGAATGATTTATTTATCCGGTTTTAATACCGCGATGATTTTTTTGTTTATGCTGAATCTGATTCAGTTGACGAACACCGCGCGGTAAAGGCGCGGCTTTTTCGCGCATAGGCCCTCTTTGCGGCCGCGGGAACAGCGCGCAACGCGCGCCTTGCGACAGAAACGGCAATTCTCCCGACTATACTATGTATATTGCGGCGGAACCGAATATAGACGTTTTGATGAAAAATATATAGCGATTCGGCGAATATATTTGCAGTTTGCCAGAATTTAAGATTGAAAAAACGTTTATGGTATGGTAATATATTTTTTGTTGAAATATACACAAATTAGTTGGGAGAAAATTATGAAAGCATCGAAAATCGTTTTAACCGTTACCGTTTTGCTGCTTGCTTGCATGTTTGTTTTTTCGTCCTGCAAAAACGACGCGCAGGATGATGCCTCCTCTGCTGCTTCGGCTGCCGAATCGGCGGAGAACGCTTCGACAAGCAGTTCGAGCAGCGCCTCAAAAAGCAATTCCAGCGGCAGCAATTCTTCGAGCACGTCCAGCCTTCCGCCGATTGGCGATCAGAAGACAGAATACCTTGCCGTTTTAGGCTGCACGCTGACCGACAAAAATCATTTTGTGATTGTCGGCAAGTGTGAGGAAAACGCGGTCATTACCGCCACGACCGAAAGGCAGAGCGTGACTTCTCCCGCCGATAAAGGATATTTCTCCGTAAGGCTTGAGAAAGAGAACACGGTTACAAGAGTGACGCTGGAAGCGAAAGGAAGCATCACCGAAACATACATATACGACGCAAGACCGAAATATATAACCCCGTCGGACACGATGTGGCCGATTGTCGGAGGCAACAATTACAACTTCTTCTTCGATAAGATGATGCCGGACTTCATGCAGACCAACACGCTCTCCGCAAACCAGCTGGAAAGCCTGACGAACCGAATCAAGAAGAGAATAGAGAGTTTAAAAGAAGTTTCTCCGAATACGGAAATCATCTATATGGTTGTTCCCTCCAAGGCGAGCATTTACCCCGAGCTGGTTCCCGAGCAGTATCCGAAGGGAACCGGAAAGAGCAGGCTCGAGCAGGTAAACGAAGCGCTTGAGGCCGCCGGCGCTACGGTTATCAATCTATTAGACGTATTTGCGCAGCATAAAAACGACGAATACAAACTCTACTGGGGAACCGATTCCCACTGGACCGATTACGGCGCGTTCGTCGCTTACACCGAGCTGTTCAATCACATCAGCGAGCGGTTCCCGAGCGCCGCTCCCCATCCGATGTCGGACTTCGACTTCAAAGCCGGTTATTATCAGGGCGGAGATATGATTTTCTATATGGGAATGAACCAGAAGGAGCTGCTGGAATACTGCTGGTACAGAACGCCCAAGTTTAACATGAACGGCGATATCGCCAGGGTGGACAGATACCGCTCGCCGAACTATCTGATGTACAGCGACGGCATTACGCCCCAAATGGTATTCACGACCGGCAATAAGAATAAGCCCAACCTGTACGTGTTCCGCGATTCGTACAGCGCGCAGATATTCGATATTCTTGCGGACCAGGCGAACACGACCGTCTATAAACCGATGTGGGGTTTTACGTTTAATATCAACGATATCAAAACCTACAAACCCGATTACATCATTTACATATTGGCGGAGTGGAACCTGAACTCCGTTATTCAAAGCTGACGCAAGAACGCGGTGCAATTGGCACTTTAAAAAAGTTGGCAATTTGTTATTGATATATTCATAAAAATGCCCAAAATTAGTCTGTTTTTTAAACACTTCACGGCTGCTTTTTGTAGGTTGTGCACAATATCGCTCTGCCTTTTTGTGCAAAGCCCAAAACTGATATTTTACGCTTGATTATTTATTTTTTCGGTGCTATAATTACCGTATGTATAAAATTCTTGCAGCCACGCCTTTGTAGGAGGAAAATTTATGAAAAAAATAACTGCGTTGCTCTTGTGCCTGATAATGGCGGTTGGCATTTTTGCCGGATGCACTACGCTGAAAGAGGGCGAAAAGGGAGCGACGATTTCGGTGTATCTCTCTTCATTCCCGCAGACGCTTGACCCGGCTTTGGTTCAGCTCAACTCGGATGTAGACGAGATCTTAGGTTTGATTTTTGAGCCGCTCACCACCATTGATGAGAACGGCAAAGTAGTCGGTGCGCTTGCAGAGGAATGGTATTCGTTCTACGATACAAGAGAAGATGCGTACCAGATGTATTTTAAACTGAAGCAAACAAGCTGGAGCGACAAACGGCCGGTTTCCGCCGACGATATTATCTACGCGTGGAAGCGTATTTTGGCGCCGGAAACAGACAGCCCCTATGCGTCGCTACTGTATCCGATTAAGAACGCGAAGATGGTAAAGACCGGTCTGATGACTTCGGACGACCTTGGTCTTGCGGCGGCCAACAGCGACCTGCTTGTCGTTACCTTCGAGAATGATTACAATATAGATTTATTTGCCGAAGCAGTCGCGAACATTCATCTTGCGCCCATCCGCGAAGACGTCGTCGTCAGAGCGTACAAAGAAGGCGAAGAATCCAGCAAATCCTCTTCAGAGGAAGACAACACGGAAACTTCCTCAGACTCAGGCGGTGCGATTAGTAAGATAGTTCCCAAAGCGCAGGACTGGGCGGCATCCGCGGCAACGATCGTCTGCAACGGTCCGTACACCGTGAAAGCGTTTGACGAGGGTTCCAAGATCGTTTTAGAGCGCAACCCGTATTACATGCGCGAGGAAGACGATTATCTCGACAAGTACGTTCTTCCTTACCGAATCGTCTGCAAGTATCAGGCGGGACTGCTCGGCAACGAAAGAATGCCCGACGTTGACGAGTATCAGTTCCAGGCGGAACGCTTCAAGGACGGCAGAATATTCTATCTTGGCGGATTCAACAAGGATACCTACAACGAGTTCAAAAAGAATATCGAAACAAAAAGAACGCTGAACTCTTACGTATATTACTTCAATACGCAAAGCGAGCTGTTGAAAGACCAAAGAGTAAGACAGGCATTGTCGGTCGCGCTTGACCGCAGCAAGATTGTAAACGAAATCACCGGAACCGGCGAGGTTGCCGCCACCGGATATGTTCCGTACGGCGTATTCGACGCGGACCGCAAGAGCCTGAAGAACGATTTCCGAACAGTCGGTGGCGAAATGAACAGCAAGACCGGCGATATGGAAAAAGCGCAATCGCTGTTAAGAGAGGCAAATGCCAAGAAGGGCACGCTGACCATAACATATCTGATTCCCGAAAGCGCGACCTATTACAGGAACTACAAGAGCCGCGTAAAAATCACCAATATTTATGAGGATATCGCCAATTACGCGAAGAGCGTTTGGGAACAGCTCGGATATACGGTAAATCTCAGAGGACTGCATCCGACAGAGTATCTCACGGCTCTCTACAACAGAGATTTTGAGATTCTCGGCATCAACAACATTATGGACTCGGTTGACGCTTTCGCGTACCTTGCGCCGTTCTCCAAGTACTTCAGCGGAACCGCGGTTTCGGTTGACTTTACGAAGGAAGCATATTCGATGCACTATACGGGTCTGGAAAGCGACGAGTACGACGAACTGATCGACTCCATCTTAAAACTGACCGACCGTAAAGAAAGAGTCGCGAAGCTGCACGAAGCGGAGCGGATGTTCACAGAGCTTTGCCCCGCGACGGCGCTGTTCTACTACTCGAGCAGCTATGTGAAATCGAGCGATTTGAAGAATGTCGAGACCACCTTCTTCGGATACAAGAACTTCAACGACTTAAAGCTCAAGAATTACAGAGAGATCAACGCGATCGAAGAGTCGCTTGAAGCGGAAGAAGAAGGCAGATAAACCGGTTTGAAAAACAAAGACCACCGTTTCGGTGGTCTTTTTGTTTGGCGGATGGGCAATCAAGAAAGAAGTAAGCGGCAAGGTTGGCTTGTTTCAAAGCGAAAGCAGGCGTTCCGGTGCGTAGGCAAATCATATGCAGGAATAAAATACTGCGCGATAAATGACGGCATATAAAAAACTCCGCCCGTTTTCAGGGCGGAGTTTTGCGTTAACCGGACAAGCGCGCTTATTCAAAATAAGCGTTCCGCAATGTCGCGTGTTTAGTTAAACCTTGAGAACAAATCGTAGTTTCCGATAATATGGCGCTTGATATGCAGGTAGTCGAGCGACGAGGGGGTGGGATCGGTCGGATCGTTGAAGCATCCGGCCGCGCTCTCCAGTACCGAGAAGGTGTAGTTGCCGATCGCGGCCTTCTTAATCAGCAGCGCGTCGACAGAATCAATTTCCGCGTCGCCGTTGACGTCGCCGAGCACAACGATGATTTTCTCGTCGATTACTTTTCCGTTTTCAACATACTGAACCTTCGCGCCGGTTCCGATGAGGGTGGTGTTGTTGGAAATAACGTTGCCGTCTTTGTCCAGCACTACGATCTTGTCGGAAGACTGGAAGTTGCTCAGCAGCGTGTTGCGCGTTGTCGCTTCTTTGACGCCGGTAATGTAGTTGTCGATCGCATACTTGGACGTATTCGTCAGTCTGACGCCGATATCCGAACCAACCGTAACCTTAATGGGCTGCGTGTAAAGGATATACTCCTGGTTTTGCGGGGTCTTTGCCTTGAAACCGACCATGAAGGAAGCGGTTCCGGAAGCGGCTTTCGCGGTAATCTTGCCGCCGCTGACGGTGATGATGTCCGAACCTTCGATGATCTTGTAGAACGTGTTGGCGCTGCCGGTAATATCGGTTACGGCTCCGCCGTAGGTCGTGGAAGTAATGACAACCTGCGCGGAAGCGCCGTTGCCGGAAAGTGCGATCGCGTTTTTATCGCTGCTTATGTACTTGACGCTGTTCTTGATGTACTGCGCGTCGTCGGTGGTAAGACCATCGATGCCCATCAGGAAATGCTTGTTGAAGGTAGAAGAGGAACCGATTGCGTATGTCCAGGGCCAGATCGAAATGCCTCTGTCGACCGCCGCGGCAACGAAGTACTCGCTGAGGTTGCCGTAGCTGGGATTGAAGGTCGAGCTGATCGCCTGAAGGGTGTTCAGCTGCGCGTCAAGCGCGTTCAGCGCCTCGATCATGTCCGTGGAGGGAGAAGGCGAGTTGCACAGCCAGCCGTACGTCATGGTGGGCCAAATCTGCTGCAGTCTGGTGAGCTGCGTGCTGTCAAAGCAGATAAAGGAAACGCGGTCTTCCATGCCGTACTGTTTGACGAGGTTCACTGCCGGCTCAATAATGCTGGGATCGCCTGTCTTAATCTCGCAGAAGATTTTAGCGTCGGTCGGCTTAATTGCCTTCAGGATTTCCTCCCAGGTGGGAACTCTTTCGTCGGGATAGAGTCTTTCGAATGTGGCGTTGTCCGCCCAGAGATGAACCAGCTTGATTTCATCGAGCGTCAGGCTGCTGACCGCGCCGGTGCCGGTCGTGGTACGGTCGATGGTAGAATCGTGCATCGCGACGATCTTCTTGTCTTTTGTCAGCTGAATATCGGTTTCGATGATATCCGCGCCGTTCTTAATCGCGATCAGATAAGACGAGATGGAGTTTTCGGGCGCGTTGGTGGGATTTCCTCTGTGTCCGATAATCAGCGGGGTTTTGGTCAGCGTGTTCTTTTCAAATAAAGTCTGCATCGCCGTTTCGATCTGCGCGAACTTGTCGGTGATAATGCCGGTCGCGCCGCTGGCAATCAGCATGGCGGCTTCCGTATCGCCGTTCAGCGATTTGTCCATGACCCAGACCGTGATTTCCAGCGCCTGCAGTTTTCTGACGATGTTCTGCGAAGCAAGGTTGTCGGGCAGGATGGCGATTAAGGACGATGCCTTTCTGACCGTGCCGCGGATCTGAAGAATCTGTTCGTCCGTCAGCGTGTAGCCGGTAATGGCGGAGAAATCGACCGCGCCGCGCGCGAGCGTGTACTTGTCCCGCGCGTATTTGACAAGGTTAAAGTCGTTGCTGATAAACAAAAGATCTCTGAGGTTTACGGCTTTGCCAGCCGCGGCAATCTGGTCGATGGTCGCTTGATCCTTGACATAGAACGCGGGAATAAAGGGCAGGTTCTCCGCCTTTTCCATCAATTCCGTAACGGTTCCGACAACGGTTCCGCCCTCTGTGGTCAGGTTCGCGCCGTTCGCATACAGAATCAGGGTGGCGGGCGCGTTTGCGGTTGCGTTCAGGTAAGACTCGTACTCCGCCTTCGACTGCACGATACCGATGTTTGTGATATGGTTGAGCGTGTTGGACGCGGGCTGTCTGGGATTGATAATCTTCGGAGGCGCGGGAACCGGTTTGACCGGAGTGGTCAGCTGCAGGGTGACCTTGACCAAATCGACGACAAATTTGGATGAGTTCGCCTGCAGACCGATGCCGCCGCGTCTGGTCGCCGGGTCGCCGCCCAACGTCGGAACATCGTCGACATGGATGACGACGTCGCCGTTAATCTGGTACTGGATGGTGCTGCCCTTCGCCAAAACCGAGAAGGTGTAGTTCTTGGCAGCGTTGATCGGCTCGGTATAGCTGCTGGATTTTACGTAGTTCCATGTGTTGTTGTATAAATAAGCAAGCTCGACGCCGCCGGTTGTCGAAGTCGCGCCGGCAGTCGCGTTGTTGCGGACGCACATATGGTAGTACGGAATGCCGGTGGTGGCGGGGTTCTGCGCGCGGTAAATGACGGAGAACCATCTTGAGGAGTCGGTGGGGTTGGTTTGCGTGCCGACGACATCAATTCTGTAATCGCCGAAATCCCCAAGCCAGCTCGGCAGATAGATTCTCGGGTTGTTGGTGTTCAGACCCGAGATGGTCAGCTTTCCGTTGCTGACGGTATAAACGTCGCCGGTCGAGACAATCTTGTTCCAGCCGTCAAGATCGGACGCGCTGTTGAAATCCGTAAAGTAAAGCACGTATTCCGAATCGCTGGCGTTCTTCGCGACAACGTAAATCGTCTTGGAAACCGAAGCGTCGGACGTCTTCTTTGCGGTCAGTTTAGTTACGCCTGCCACGGAAGGCGTGAACCTGGTGATGGCAGTGTTGCTTTCGTTGTACCAGGTAATCTCGCTCGGAGAAAGCACTGTGCCGTTATTGAGCTGCACACTGTAATCCGATAACGTGATTTCACTGCCGACTGTCGCGGGAATCGCGGGCTGCACGTTGCTGATAACGGTCGGGCCGTCCGCGCTGACAGTCATAGCGGGAAACACTGCGAACATGCTCGCCAGCATGGCGGCGATCAATAGAAAAGCAATGCTTTTGCTTTTAAACATAGCGGGCTTCCTTTCTTTTAT
Source organism: Bacillota bacterium (assembly GCA_029550965.1). Lineage (GTDB taxonomy): Bacteria > Bacillota > Clostridia > Oscillospirales > CAG-382 > UBA1049. The sequence continues at coordinate 103,552 of JAKPGJ010000054.1, read as the reverse complement.
GTAGTTTCTTTTTCAATGTTGTCGATTGCGTCGGCGATAACGTTGTTGGCTTTTTCCAATTCCTCCTTTGCTCGTTCGTAACTAACGCCTGTCTTTGCGGCGATAATCCGGATCGCGCGGTCAATCAGCTTTTTGTTCGAGGGAATCATATAGGCCATAAAATTCCCCCGGACTCTGCCGAATCGAACCATCGCGCCGGTCGAGAGCATATTTAAAATCATCTTCTGCGCTGTGCCGGCTTTCATTCTCGTAGAACCATTGATGACTTCTGGCCCTACTTCCGCGATAATGGCGATGTCGCACATCGGGACAAGGTCGGAATTCTTGTTGCAGGATAAGCAGACTGTTTTCGACCCCTGCTTCTTCGCGAAATCGATCGCGCCTTTGACGCAGTTCGCCGAACCGCTCGCCGATATGGCGACAAGGACGTCTTTGCCGCAGAAGTTTCTTTCTTTCAGCTGCGCGACGATGCTTTCAAAATCGTCCTCGGCGTCCTCGACCGAGTAGAAGGCCGCCTGCGGTCCGCCGGCGATAATGCCCTGAACCGTATCCGGCGAAACGCCATAGGTAGGCGGACACTCGGACGCGTCCAATATGCCCAGCCTGCCGGAGGTGCCGGCGCCGGCATAGAAAATTCTGCCGCCGTTTTTTAGAGTATCCGCCAAAAGGTCTACAGCCGCCGCGATCTCGTTGAGCGCCTTTTCCACCGCAAAAGCGACGGTTTTGTCCTCGTCGTTGATGCATTTGACGATTTCCAGCGCGCTCATTTTATCGATATTGGCGGTTTTTTCGTTGTAGGATTCGGTTTTTAATTTGTTAAAATCTGCCATAAATTCTCCCTTTGTTGTTCTAAAAATTTATGCAATTGGTATAACAATTATAATATCATAGACGCATTTCACTGTCAACAGCTTTGAAGGCAAAATCTGATGAGATATTCGAATCGTTTTCGACAAGCAGCCGCTCTTTATTGACAAAAGAAACGCGCTGTGATAAAATGTTACAGAAAAATAAAGCACCGGAGAAAGCCGTATGGACAAAATGAACAAAAAAGACCTGATCAGCATCATCGTTCCCTGTTACAACGAGGAGGAGGCGATCCCCTTCTTTTACAGGGAAATAGACCGTGTTTCCGCAAGTCTGGACGCTGATATCGAGCTGCTGTTTGTCGACGACGGTTCTTCCGACGGCACGCTGAAGCTGCTTCGGTCGCTTGCCGAAAAGGACAAGCGTGTCCGGTATATTTCCTTTTCCCGCAATTTCGGGAAGGAAGCCGCCATGTACGCGGGGCTTCAGAACGCCGCCGGCGATTATGCCGCCATTATGGACGCGGACCTGCAGGATCCGCCCGCTTTGCTTCCGGAAATGGTTCGGATACTCAAAGAGGAAGATTACGACAGCGTCGGCACAAGGCGCATCAACCGAAAGGGCGAACCTCCGGTCAGAACTTTTTTCGCAAAACTGTTTTACCGCATCATCAATAAAATCTCCAAAGTCCAGTTTGTGCCCGGCGCGCGCGATTTTCGGCTCATGACGCGCAGAATGGTGGACGCGGTGTTGTCGCTTTCCGAGTACAACCGCTTTTCCAAGGGCATATTTCAATGGGTGGGCTTTAAGACGAAATGGCTCGAGTACAAGAATATCGAGCGGGTCGCCGGAAAGACAAAGTGGTCCTTCTGGAAGCTGTTTAAATATTCGCTGGAGTGCATTGTCGCGTTCTCGACCGCGCCGCTCGCGATTTCCTCCTTTTTCGGATTTTTGTTCTGCCTGCTTGCCGTCATCGGCATTATTGTCATCATTGTCAGACAGCTTGCCGGCGTGGATTCCGCGTACGGCTGGGCGTCGGAGGTATGCATTATCCTGTTTGTCGGCGGGGTGCAGCTTTTTACCATCGGCATCCTCGGGCAATATCTCTCGAAAACCTATTTGGAGACCAAAAAGCGCCCGATTTACTTAATCGCCGAGACCGAAAAAGACAATAAAAAAGAATAATTTTTCATGAGCGATGCTGAATCGCTCTTTTTTCGTATGCCGGAAATAATTCAACAAAACGCTTGAATTTTATTTATAAAATGGTATATTGAAGTAGGTATTATTTAAAATATTGAAGGAGAAATCAACATGAAGCTGGGAATCATCTGCCCGACCCATAATGCGGAAGGGATACAATACGCGCGTAAATACGGTCTTGACTACGCGGAGTTCGACATCAACGCCGATGATATTTCGTATCTGAATGTTCCCGAAATCGAACAGGCGATGAAAGAATACGGCGTATCGCTCGGCGCCGTTGGCCGCTGGGGCAGGAATAGAATCGAAAAAGACGGTTCTTTCAATCAGAAAGAGCAAAGAGACGAGTTTACGCTCATCAACATGTGCGCAAGGCTCGGCTGCCCGGTCTATATCACCGGCATCAACTATGTCGAAGCGTTGACCTATTACGAGAACATAACGGCGGCGATCCGCTATTTGCAGGAGTTAATCCGATACGCGGCCGGAAGGGTCAAAATCGCCGTTTACAACTGCCATTGGAACAACTATATCGATAAACCGCGCGAGTGGGATATCGTTTGCGACCATATCAAGGAGTTGGGAATAAAGTTCGACCCGTCGCATACCGTGAACGGCGGCAGAGATTATCTGTATGAGGCCGTCAACTACGGAAACCGGTTTTATCACGTGCATCTGAAGGGCACCATCAACGTAAACGGCAGGGTGGACGACCCGCCCGCCGGCCTGGACAGCATCAACTGGGGCGCATTGCTGTCGGTACTGCGCAAACACCGCTACGACGGCATGCTCTCCATCGAGCCGCATTCGCAGACCTGGCAGGGCGAGCTGGGCGAAAAGGGCATTCGGTTTACGATCGAGTATTTCAAGAAGATGTTGTTTATTGACTAAATCACACGCTCTCGAACGAAAGGGTAGTTTGATATGTTTCGATTTCTCAGGAAGGACAAACCGCCGAAAAACCCGAACAGCGTTGAGTTTAAGCGCTGGATGGCCGGAAAACTGAACGGAAGGGCGGTCCGCTATGTGTTAGAGCGCGGCGAAGACGGCGTCGACGTCGTCATCGGCAAAGGCGGTTTTATCAGCGTCAGCAACCAGAGCAAAAGCGACGGCGGCGATTTGTCGGTCATATGCGGGGAAAAGACTTTGTTCAAATCCAAAGTGGACACGCTCTCCGCCTGGGAGTTCCTTTCGCTCGAGGGCGTTACTTTAACCGGATTTGACCAGATTCAGGGCAAAGAGCGAACCGTGATGGCGTACTACAAGTATTACCGGGATTAATCAACCGCGCACTTTTTAACAGGAAAGGGATGGAACAGATGAGAAGGCTGGCTGCGGGGTTTTTGGCGCTTTTTATGATGCTTCCGATTGTGACGTCTTGCGAAAAGCGCGAACCGGAGCAAAAGGTTTCCAAAATCGACTTTTCCGGCGGCGAATTGACGGCCGTTTATCCCCTTGTGCAGGAATCAAAGACGAGCGGCCGGGAAATGGCGGTCGAGTCGGTCCGGATCGAAGCGTTTGCGGGCGCGGACGACTATATATTGGCAAGGCTGCGCAGCGTGCTGCGCAAGCACGGCATTTCGGAAACCGAGGACGCAAAAGTTACCGTTTACATCGGCTGCGAGCCTGCTTTGATGGAAGAACACCTTTCCTTTTTTGACGCTTCCGTCGACGAGGTCGAACAGGGATACACGCTTTGCGCCGGCGCGGACAAAATCGTGCTGGGAAGCAGCGACGTTTCCGGTTTGTTTTACGCGGTTGTGACGCTGGACGCGCTGATAGCGGATCAGAAAATCATGGAATGCGTCGTCAAAGACTATCCGGTCATCAAGGAGCGGGGCATTATCGAGGGCTTTTACGGCGCGCCGTGGTCGCACGCGGACAGACTCTCCCTGATTGAATTTATGGGGCAGATGAAGCTGAACACCTACATCTACGCCCCGAAAGACGACCTGAAGCACAGGGACCAATGGCGCGTACCGTACACGGAAGAGGAGATGAACCGCTTCAAAGAACTGCTTGAAAAATGCGCGGAAAACAACGTCAAATTCGTGTTCGCAGTCTCACCGGGCAAGGATTTTGATTATAACAACCCCGAAGAAGACTACAAAGCGCTCGTGGAAAAGTGCCGGGCGATGTCCGACATCGGCGTCAAGCGTTTCGCGATTTTCTTGGACGACTTAAACCTGAACATGCAGAACGCCGCGGGACACGCGAATCTTTTGAATCGGTTCCAGGATGAGTTCTGCGGGGATACGCCGCTGATTACCGTTTTCTCCGAATACTTCGAGGGCGCGATAACCGACCGCTATACCGGCGAGATCGCGAAACAGTTGGATAAGCGCATTATCGTCATGTGGACCGGTAACGACGTCGTGCCCGCGACCATCGCAAAGAAGGATTTGGACCGCATCAACGGCATTTATGACCGAAAAATGATGATTTGGTGGAACTATCCGGTCAACGACTACGCGCCGAACAACCTGTTCATCGGCCCAGCGGTCGGGCTGGACACCAAACTGCATGAGAACATCAGCGGGTTTATCGCCAATCCGATGAATCAGGCGGAAGCGTCAAAAATCCCGCTGTTTACCATGGCGGATTATGTCTGGAACCCCAAGCGTTATAAGGCGGGTTCCTCTTACGGCGCCGCATTGAAGGCGCTGCACCCCGAAACGGCGGACGCGCTGAAAAAGGTATGCAGCGTGCTTTCCGCCAACATCATCAACGGCTTTACCGATTCGACCGAGTACAAAAGGCTTTTTGATAAACTTACGTCAGCGTCGGGGCAGCTTGATCCGGAAACAGCGGAAGAGCTAATCCGGCTGTTCGAAGCGCTTTCGTCGGCGGTCGACGAAGTGCGCTTGAAAGAGCAAAACCAAAATTTCTTAAAAGAAATCGCGCCGTGGCTTGCCAAAACAAAAGAATACGCCGAAAGAAGCCTGCTTCTGCTGAAAGCCTTGCAGAATTCAGCCGGCAGCCGGGAGGTTTCATATCAAGCATATCTTGAATATCGAAAGCTGAGCGAAAAGTCCGGCGAAAACCCGGCGGCGGTAAGCGCTTCCGTCATCGCGCCCGCGCTTGCGGACATGGAAAAGCTGCTCGCTTCTCTGTACGCAGACGGAGCCGTTCCCGCTTCGTTCGCGCCGACCTACGCCTGGGCGGACGCGGCGATATCCGCGTCGAACATCCCGGTTTACAAAAACTACATACTTGAAAACGCGATCGACAACGACGAGAACACCTACTTCTGGTGGAACGGCGCGTCGGTAAAGGGTTCGTATGTCATGCTGGACCTCGGCCGGGAAACGGAAGTGCGGAACATCGTGCTCAAAGCTGGAGCGGGCGGCAATAAGGAAGATTATTTCCATGCCGGGCAGATGCAGTATTCGTCCGACGGCATACACTGGACGGACATCGGCGGAATACAGACGGAACCGGTCGTGATATTGGACAACCTGAACATAAAAGCGAGATACGTCCGTTATGTGTGCATGGAGTACCAGATATACTGGCTCTGCCTATCCGAGTTCCATGTCAACTACACAGTTCAGGTCAGCAACGTTTCCGCCATGCCGGCGGGCGCGATCGGCAGCGGGGCGGACAAACTGTTCGACGGCGACCTGTCCACCTGCTATAAACCGAACCGCATGCCGGAGAGCGGGGAAGCGATAAACATCAACGTAAAAAACCTGCGGGCGAAGAAGCTGGAGATATTCCAGCAGACGGTGTCAAACGCCGTTCTGACCGCTTTATTCTCCGACGGCAGCGAGCAGGAAATCGGCAAACTGGACGATTATTATTTTTCGGCTGAAATACCGGCGGATACGGTCGTTGTCAAAATAACCTGGGCAGACGGCGTTCAGCCGGAAATCAACGAAATCATATTCAAATAAAAGGAGAACAGCTTATGAAATGGAAGACAATGTTGTTGGCCGCTTTGTTCGGCGCCGTTCTGCTTTTCGGCGGCTGCGGGAACAAGCAGATTATTGATTTGACCTACACCTTCAACCGCGCGATTATCGAACTGCCCAACGGAGAAATCGTCGAGGGCAAAGTGGATTCATGGCGGGATTTTGCGGACGGCGATCAGATTCAGGTCGTAATTGACGGAAAAACCTATCTTGTGCATTCGAGCAGAATTGTATTGATAAAAGACTAAGAAAAAGGAGAATCACCATGTCTGTAAAAGTAAGAGTAGGCATTATCGGCTGCGGCGGCATCGCGAACGGAAAACACCTTCCGGCTCTAAAAGCTATTCCGGAGGTCGAGATGGTCGCGTTCTGCGACATCGTCGAGGAAAGAGCGGCGGAAGCGGCGAAAAAGTACGGCACGCCGGGCGCGAAGGTTTATACGGATTACAGAAAACTTCTGGAGGACAAGACCATCGACGTCGTTCATGTCTGCACGCCGAACCGCTCGCACAGCTTCATCACCGTGGACGCTTTGGAATCCGGAAAGCATGTTATGTGCGAAAAACCCATGGCGATCAACGCCGCTGAGGCGAAGAAGATGCTGGACGCGGCAAAGCGCACCGGAAAGAAGCTGACCATCGGCTATCAGAACCGCCACCGCCCGGATTCATTGTTCGTAAAGGCGGAGTGCGAGGCCGGCGCCATCGGCGAGATTTACTACGCGAAAGCGACGGCTTTGCGGAGAAGAGCGGTTCCGACCTGGGGCGTTTTCCTCAACGAGTACGAGCAGGGCGGCGGACCGCTGATTGATATCGGAACCCACGCGCTCGACCTGACTATGTGGTGCATGAACAACTACAAGCCGAAGTACTGCGTCGGCACGACATACAAGAAGTTAGGCGACAAGTTCCCGACCGGCAATGCCTGGGGCGACTGGAAGAAAGAGGACTTTACGGTCGAGGATTCCGCGTTCGGATTTATCGTGATGGAGAACGGCGCGACCATTTACCTTGAGTCCAGCTGGGCGCTCAACATTCTTGACCCGAGAGAAGCCATCACGACGCTGTGCGGCACCGAGGGCGGCATCGACATGTTGGACGGCGTGCGGGTCAACGGCATCCGCCACGGCAGGCAGTATGTGCTTAAGCCCGATTTCTCGGCAGGCGGCGTCGCGTACTTCTCCGGAAGCGGCAGCGACGACCCGTCGTACAGAGAAGCGCGCCTGTGGATTGACGCCGTCATCGACGATAAATCTCCGTTTGTTTCGCCCGAGGAGGCGTACGCGGTAAGCCAGATCCTCGACGGCATTTACGAGTCCGCGCGCACCGGCAAGCCTGTGTATTTTAACGAATAAAGAAGCGAAACGGAAAACCGTACGCTTGACAGTAAAGATTAGGAGGTTATTATTTTGAAACTCGGCGTATTGACCGTTCTTTTCGGCGACAAACCGCTGGACGAGACGCTAAAATACTTAAAATCCATCGGAATCGAAGCGCTTGAAATCGGCGCGGGCGGATATCCGGGCAAGGCGCACTGCAACCCGGAGGTACTGCTGAACGACCAAAAAGCGTTCGATACCTTTAAAGGCACCATCGCGGAATACGGCATGCCGATCAACGCTTTGGCCTGCCACGGCAACCCGGTCCACCCGGACAAAAAAATCGCGGAACGCTTCCGCAACGATTTCCGCAACGCGGTACTGCTCGCCGAAAAGCTGGGCGTGCAGAAAATCATCGGCTTTTCCGGCTGCCCCGGCGACAGCGAGCACTCCAAATTCCCGAACTGGGTAACCTGCCCGTGGCCGGAGGATTTCTACCATGTCCTCAACTACCAGTGGGACGAAGTTTTGATTCCTTACTGGAAGACGGAAGTCGAGTTCTGCAAGGCGCACGGCATCACCAAAATCGCGTTCGAGATGCATCCGGGATTCTGCGTTTACAACCCGGAAACACTGCTCAGACTGCGCGACGCGGTCGGCGACATCATCGGCGCGAACTTCGACCCGTCGCACCTGATTTGGCAGGGCATCGACCCGGTAGCCGCCATCCGCAAGCTGGGCAAAGCGATTTACCACGTCCATGCGAAGGACACAAAGGTCGATCCATACAACACGGCCGTCAACGGCGTGCTGGACACCAAGCATTACGGCGATGAGATTAACCGTTCGTGGGTGTTCAGAACCGTCGGCTACGGCAACGATGTGCAGTTCTGGCGTGATATGATCAGCAACTTCAGGATGGTCGGCTACGACGACATTCTTTCCATCGAGCACGAAGACAGCCTGATGACCAGCAAGGAAGGGCTTGAGAAAGCGGTCGCTTTCTTAAAGCAGAGCATGATTGCGGAGAGCAAGCCGACCGAAATGTTCTGGGCGTAAAAAGCGGATACGCGCGCTTTTGATAAATACGAATAAGGCGGGACAAAGCGGTATTCTGCGCCGCTTTGTCCTTTTTTACAGCTTTGCTTGACAGAGAATATATAATTTGTTATAGTGAAAAGCAGAATACTTCAATTAAATTAAAAAGGTTAGTTGCTATGAAACGGTATGTTGTCCTTATTGTTCTACTGGCGGTCGTCGCGGTGGTGGGCATCGCGGCGTGGATTATTGGCTTGACGGGAGGGTTTCCGATGTTTCGGTTTCATTTTAATTTCAATGCTCGGACGTTCGACATTTACACCTATCCGGATTCCGACCTTTACAGCAAAGGGAACGCGGAGCTTTCCGCGCAGGGAATCGAAAAAATAGACGTCAACTGGATAGCCGACCGCGTTACGATCGAAAAGCATAGCGGACAGATGATTTCCGTTTCGGAAACGAAATCCGAAGAATTAAACGAGGACGAGAAGCTGTGCTATCTGGTCAAGGACGGCGTGCTTTATATCAAGTTCTGTTCGCCGAAAAAAGCAAGGTATTGGGAACTGAACAAAGAAAAGCGCCTGACCGTGCGGATTCCAGAGAGCATGGGCGCGCTGAAAGAATGCAGGGTTGACGCCGTATCCGCGGATATGCTGATAGAGGAAATCGCCGCGGAAGAATTCAAACTGGAAAGCGCTTCCGGCGACATCCGTTTGTCTGCGGAAAACCTGCCCGACGGCGCGGGCGCAATCAGCGGCATCTACTGCAAGAGCAGCAGCGGTTCTATAAAAGTGGCCGGCAACGCGCAGCGCGTGAATCTTCAAAGCGTTTCGGGCTCCATCGCCTTCGCCGGAACGGCGCAGACGGCGGCGCTGAGCACGACCAGCGGAAGCATTGGTTTTGCCGGCAATGCAAATAAGCTGGATGCGGGAAGCGTTTCCGGAACCATCAAGGCGGCGGGTCAGTTCAGCAAAGTCAACTGCGGCGCTACCAGCGGTTCGATCATTCTGGCGGTTGACGCAGAAGAAGTCAAATGCGGCTCGACCTCCGGCGACGTTACGCTCGAATTCGGCGTTTGCCCGAGCAGCGTGGACGCGTACACCACGAGCGGCCAGATACGGCTGACGGTTCCCGGCGACAAAGGCTTTACCGCGTACTATCATGTATCCAGCGGCAGATTCAACAGCGAACTGCCGGTAACAATCACCGACAACAAAGCGGTTTACGGGGACGGAAGCGCGGTTTTCAACCTTTCCTCGACCAGCGGCAACATAAGCATAAAACAAAAGTAGCATAGATAAAAGTAAAAGACTGACAGCGTTCAACCCGCGTCAGTCTTTTTTTGTATGTAAACATAATGGGCAGTGCGAACATATCCTGATTATAAAAAGTTGAAAACGAAAACGTTTAGGTAGTGTCAATACATAAACGTTTTTCAACGTTTAAAAAACTGCAGGAGGTATTTGATGAACAAGAAAAGCTTTGTTGTAGATTCGCTTGAGCTGCACCTGTTTTTTGCAAGAATCATGAAGGAGCATTCGCTGTTCCTTGAGTCGGGCTTTACGCCGATGGACGCGAATTTCGCAGCGAAAGCCGATTTCTTTAAAAAGAAGTTTGAGGAACTGCTGTTCAGAGCAGTAAAGCTAAGCAACGGCATTGTCAGCAAAGAAGCGCTGGCTTCGGGTGAAATCGTAACCAATTTCACGCTGGAAAGTGAAAAGAATACAGAAAGGCTCTCCGGCATCAATATTCATACCGAAATTACCAAACAGGAACTTTGTTTGAAAGCCGGAAAAGATAGTTGCATCGATTGCTGCACCTTTAGAAAGGTAGAAGAACTCAACAAAGACGTACTTGAAGCACTAAACGGTCTTATACGCTTTAAAGAAGCTGTTCTTGAGAAAGTGCTTTCGTGCAGGCTTTTTACCTTTAATTATCCGCTTTTAATCGAACACATCCTGCGCGAGGCAAGATTGTATAGAACCCAGCTCTTGGCTTTAATCAACAACCGTAATTTCAAAGCCAGCGTTCGCGAAACCGAACTGTTCTGGGACAGAATCATGATGGAGCATGCGCTGTTTATTCGGGGATTATTAGACCCGACAGAAAACGAACTGATACAACAGGCAAATAACTTCGCAAACGATTTTAAGCAGTTGATTCTCAAAACCAAATCCGCAAACGACAAAATGTTCAAATGCATTACTGAAAAAACGCTGATGGAAACAAAAGCAATCCGCGACTTTAAGCAGGCAGGCACCATTGGTTTGAACAACTGCGACATCCGCTCCATCATTCTGCCGCTCCTTGCCGATCATGTACTGCGCGAAGCAAATCACTTTATTAAAATTTTAAAAGAGTTCGAAAAATAGCCTGTAATAACCGAAAAACCCCGCTGCAAAAACTGCAAGCGGGGTTATTTTTTGCTACTCGATGGATTTTAAAGATTCGAGCATATTAACGGTTTTGAGCTTGAAGTAGGTAAAAATCACCATCAGCAGCGTAAAAATGAGCGTCAGGACGGCCGAATACACAAAGCTCTGCCACTTGATCTGCTTTAGGAAAACGACGAACCCTTCCACAACGGTTATGACGTAGCGGTGCAGGAAAACGCCGGCGGTCAGCCCGACGCTGATGCTGGCCATCGACAGGATGAACGCCTCGCGGTAGATGTAGCTGTTGGTTTCCAAATCGGTAAAGCCCAGCACTTTTAAGGTGGCGATCTCGCGGGTTCTTTCGCTGATGTTGATCGAGGTGAGGTTATACAGCACGACGAACACGAGCAAGGAAGCGACGACGATCACCAGCGAAATCAGGCTGTGGAAGCTTTTCATGTTCTCTTCGGTTTTCTCGACAACGTCGCGGGTCAGAATGACGTTGAGCACCGCTTCGTTTTGCGTCAGGTTGGCCGCCAGCGCGGTTTCGTCCGCGTTGTTGTCCGAGACGACGGCGTTGTAGGATACTGTCCCGCCGAAAACCGCTTCGTAAAGCGTTTTATCCATAAAAATGTAGTTGGAGATGTAGTTTTCGGCGACGTCCGCGACGGGAAGCGCGTATTCTTGATTGTCCGCCGTCTTGATGGTTACCGCGCCGCCTTTGGAAACGTTCAGCGCGTCCGCGATTTTTTGCGTAATCACGGCGCCGCCGCTGTCAAGGGTTATGTTTTCGCCGTCGATTCTGCTTTTTAAGTTGTAGTATTGCCGGAACCCTTCCTTGTTTTCCGGCACAATCAGGTAGGAGTCCAGGTCGTCGTCCGATGTGAATTTCACCGTGCTCTGCCGGATCAGCAGCGGGTTTATGATTTTTTCCCGTTCAAAAAGGCTTTTTAGTTCGGCGCCGACAGACGCGGTCTCTTCCTTCAGGATAATGATGTTTTTATACCGAAAAATCTCGCCGAACTGCTTTTCGGTCACGCTGGTCATGCTGTCGTTGATGCCGAAGCCGGTCAGCAGCAGCGCGGTACAGCCCGAAACGCCGATGATGGTCATGATTCCTCGTTTGGTATAGCGGAACAGGTTGCGGACGGTTATTTTCCAGGAAAAAGAGAGCCGCTTCCAGACAGGGGCAACTTTTTCTAAGAATATCTTTTTCCCCTTTTCGGGCGGCAGGGGACGAAGCAGCGCCGCGGGCGTCTGCCTTAACGCTTTGCGGCAGGAATAAACCGTAACGAAAATCATCAGCGCCACGGTGACCGCCAAAATCATAGACAGCATGGCGCCGTCGTACTGGATAATCAGTTCCGGCAGCACAAACCAGAACATATCGTAAATCAGACGCGGAATAATCGCGCCGCCCGCATAAAAGCCGGCTGCCGCGCCGGTCACGGTCGCGCTCAAAACATAGAAAATATAGGGCAGAATGATGTTTGCGTCCGAGAAGCCGAGCGAGGTGAGGGCGCCAAGCTCGCTTCGCTCCTCCGCAATCATGCGCGACATGCAGTTGGAGGTCATCAGCGCCACAATCAGTATAAAGAATACCGGAAAAACCGAGGCGACCGATTCGATAATGTTCATGCTGGTCTTCAGTCCGCCGTAGCCCACCGCCGCGTCGCGGCCGTAAACCATCCACTTCGGTTTGGGTATAGTTTTTAGCTCTTTTTTCGCGTCCTCGATTTTCTGCCGGGCTTCTGCGATATTTGACCGGAACTCTTCGTAGTTTTTGTTATATTCGGCGTATCCGTCGTTTAGTTTACGTTCGCTTTCCGCGAGGTTTTCTTTTTCTTGCGCGATCTGCTCTTGCGCCTTTTTCATTTCGGCGTTAAACGTGGCGATTCCCCGATAAAGTTCTTCTTCCTGCTTCGAGAGGGATTCTATGGACGCCTTCAGCTTCTGCAGCCCGGCAAGCTGTTCGGACGCCTGTCGGATTGCCGCTTCGAGCTGCGCGTATTCTGCGCTTCCGGCGGGAAGAAGGCCTAACTGCGCCCGCATGCTTGCGACCGCGCTTTCAAGCTCGGCGGTTTTGGCGGCGATTTCTTCTTGGGTCAGACCATAGTTCTCCAACGCAGAATTAATCTCCGCCCACGCGGCGGCGATATTTTGCTTTGCCAAGTCGAACGCTTGATTCTGCTTTGATATGGATTCGTTCAGCTGCGCTTCGCTTGCTGCCAGCTCTTTTTTTCCGTCCTCAAGTTTTTGCTTGCCGCCGTCAAGTTCGGCTTTCGCGTCGGCAAGCGCTTTTTCGCCTTTTTCTATTTCTTCGTTCAGCTTTTCCTCATTCTTTTTGATCTCGCCGGCGGCTTTTTCGTATATTTCTTCATAGCGCGCGTTCTCCCGCTCGGGTTTGAGCGCGACCAGCCGGTCATACAAGTGGTGGGCGGCTTGCTCGTACTGTTTGCTGTACGCGGTGGTTTCCGCCGCTTCGTTTGAAAGAATATACATCTCGGTATAGGCATCGAGGGTGAAGTTCTCTTTCTTCACGAAAATAAACGAATACAGCTTTCCGTCGCCGATGGCGGCGTTGCCGTAATCCTCGGAGAGATACAGAACCGATTCGACCGTGCCGACCACGCTGAATTCTTTGTTTTTTAATTCCGCGTCGTCGGAAACCAAAACCGTATCGCCGATTTTATAAAATCTTCGGTCGGCTGCGCACTCGCTGTCGTTTGCCGGCAGTCTGCCTTCGATCAGCTTGACGATGTTCACAGTCTCCTCCAGCGCGTGGACGCGCACAGCTTTGCCGTCCGCCAGCGTATCCAGCGAATAGCTTGGAACCGCCGCGACGTCGCCCAAAGCGCGGACAGCCTCGACGTCCTCGTCGGTCAGCCCCAGGGTGCTGACGATTTTAAAGTCGGTCAGGCGGTAGTCTTTAAAGTATTTATCAGCGACGGCTGAAATATCGGGCACTGCCGCGTGGATTCCCGCGTAAAAGCCGGAACCGAGCAGAACGATGAAGAACAAAGATAGAAATCTTCCGAAAGACTTTCTTATTTTTATAAAAATGTTTTTGACAAGCAGACGGTTTACCATACGATATCCGCCGCCTTTTTCGGGTTTTGATTGAGAATAATTTCGCTGACGGTGCCGTTTTTGACTTTGATAACCTTATCCGCAATCTCAGCGATGACCGAGTTGTGCGTAATCAAAACGGTCGTCATGCCCATTTCCTTGCAGTTTTTTTGCAGAAGCTCTATGATTTTCTGCCCGGTCACGCTGTCCAGCGCGCCGGTCGGCTCGTCGCACAGCAGCAGTTTCGGGTTCTTGGCGATTGCGCGCGCGATGGCGACGCGCTGCTGCTCGCCGCCGGAAAGCTGGGCGGGAAAACTGTTCATCCGGTCGGAAAGCCCGACCTGCCTTAGCACTTCCTTCGGGTCCAGCGAATTCGGGCACAGCTGGCAGGCAAGCTCGACATTCTCCAGCGCGGTCAGGTTGCCGATCAGGTTATAGAACTGAAAGACAAACCCGATATCCCTGCGGCGGTAATAAATCAGTTCTTTTTTGGTATATCCGCTGATCTCTCTGCCGTCAACTTCGATGATTCCGCCGTTGGGGCGGTCCATCCCGCCGAGCAGGTTGAGAATCGTGGTTTTTCCGGCGCCGGACGGTCCGAGTATGACCGCCAGCTCGCCTTTCTCTATCGCAAACGAGCAGCTGTCCACCGCAGTGATGGTAACGTCGCCGGTTTTATACTCTTTTTTTGTATTTTTAAATTCAATGAAAGCCATAATGCCTCCGAGATAATAAACAGCGTGTTGACAAATCGACTTTAGTATATTATAGTAACACTGTGATGCGCACGCAACAATCAGATTGGTTTCAAATGACGAATGCCCGACATTTTGGGTATTTATGTCAAGAAAACGGCAGATAAAAATTTTAAAACTTTTGTGAACAGAGGAGCGGGAGGATGTCCGACCGACGCGTCAAATACACCAAAATGGTCATTAAAGAGAGCTTTATCAAGAGCCTGCGGCAGAAGCCGATTTCCAAAATAACCGTCAAGGAAATCTGCGAGGACGCCGACGTAAACCGCGCGACCTTTTACACGCATTATAAAGACCAGTACGACCTCTTGCAGCAGATCGAAAACGAAATCATCGAGGATATCAACCGTTACCTGAAAGATTACGACATTCAGGACGCAAAAGTGGTCCCTTTGGACATGATTGAGAAAATCACCGAGTATGTCAGCAAAAACGCCGACGTGTTCGACCTGCTTCTCAACCTCAACGGGGACATCAAGTTCCAGCAGGAGGTCATCAAAATCATCGGCAACCAGTTTATCCCGATAATCGAGAACGAAAAACTGAACAAAGCAGACGCGGAGTATATCTATCACTTCATCGCCTGTGGCGCGGTGGGGATTATTCAGAAATGGATGAAGGACGGCATGAAAAAATCCGCCAGGGAGATGGCGGAAATTATCTTTAAGATGTCCAACAACGGCAGGGCTTCGTTTGAATAACTACTTATAGACGCCCTCGATATGCAGAAAACGGATTTTTTCAAACTGGTACGTATATAGCGGACGGTTGTAATAGTCGTCGGTATGGGTTGAAATATAGATAGTATCGATGCTCGGCGCGCCTTCGATGTCCGTCACCACAAGGCTGTGATAGAACCCGCGCGCGCTGTTGCCGAGCTGAATGATGTCGCCCGGCTCCATTTTGGTCACGTCGGTTTCGGTGGCGAACGGACCTTTGGTTTTATTGGAAACAAGGAAGTTATACAAATAGTTTACGCCCGTCCACGAAGGGGTGCGGTTGTTTGCGCTGATGTAGTACCAGCCGTAAACGGGGGTGTAGTTCATGACGCCGCTGCCGGCGTACAGGCACTGCGAGCAGAAGTTGGTGCAGTCCCCGCCGAGATTCGAAAAATCCAGATAATGCGGGTTGCGGAAGTACGCCCAGACGGTCGCGTAATCGACCGCTTTTTTGCGGTCGTATGGTTTTATGTTCGGCATAATTGTCATCCTTATAAAGCGTATTCACTAACAGAATATGCTTTTGTAAAAAATCTTCTCCACCAGTAGACATTTGAAAAACTTTATGGTATAATTGGAGCGTTCTCGGACGTGGGGGTATAGCTCAGTTGGGAGAGCGCTTGAATGGCATTCAAGAGGTCAGCGGTTCGAGCCCGCCTACCTCCACCAGAAAAAAATCCCTGAAAACGCTGATAATTCAGCAGTTTTCAGGGGTTTTTATTTTCGCAGTATATCTAAAAAACGCTGAGAAAATGAGTAAATATTTAACGGTAGGTTACACTGTCGGTCACAATATAAACGGGCAGGATTTCTCCTGCCCGTTTCATTTTGCTTGCGGCAACAAGCGTCTCGAAGACCACAAAATATGAATTAGTCTACAATAGAAAATGCAAACTGTAATCATGCTATGTTATTTTTCTGTGATACACATAATGATACACAAAACAAAAAACCAGGCAGGATTTTTCCTGCCCGGTTTATATAAGTGAACTGATTCAAGCGGTCAGTCTCTATCGTTTTGCTTTTTTTATTCCGATACCAGCCGCTTTTCGCCGGTGATTGCCTGAATGGGCTTGATGTCCTGCGTTACTTCCATCGTGCCGAGGTAGTCGCCTTTTTCATTCCGCACGGCGAAATAGCGGATCAGCACATATTTGTCGCCCATTTTGATCCAAAAATCCTCGTGGTCCTTTTTGCCCGACTTAAAGTCCGCAACAATCTGCTCAACGATATGCACGCTCGCGGGCGGATGGCAGTTGGTGACTTTTCTGCCGATAACCGTTTTCGGCCGCGCGAAGATGCGCTCTTTTCCTTGCGTGAAGTATTTCACTTCGTCGTTTTTGTCCACAAAGGTAATGTCGAACGGGAGCATGTTGAGCATGGCGTTGAGTTCCTCGGGCGTTAAGAAGCCGGCGTCGAAATGAACGGCGTCCTTTTGCGCCTGCGGCTGTTCGGCGCCTGCGCTGGACTGATTCGGCCGGTATTTGCCTTTCGGCTGAACGAGCGTGTAGCCGAACTCGTCGCTCGCTTCCGCAATCGCAGCCCATTCGTCTTCGGTGAGCGTTTCGAGTATCATCGGGAACATGATGTTTTCTTCTTTGAAAATCATGTCAAGAATCTTATCCGTCGCTTCTTTGACCTTTTCATACGCCTGCTCTCGGCTTTCCAGACTGCCGGATAAAAGGTCTTTTGCTTCTTTGATTGCGGCTCTGATTTCGTCGTCAACGCCCCACATTACTTTCGGCGGCGCGGTAATGCCGTACTTCTCCATATAGGGGAAGATCAGGTTTTCTTTTCTCAGGTAGTGCTTGTCCACTTCTTCCAGCTTTTCGATATCCGCAAGCAACGCCTGTACGCTGTCCGCCGAGCCGGAAGTCAAAAACTCCTCCGCGTGCGGTTTTACGTTTTGGTTGATGAACGTTTCGATCGCTTTGTTTTCCAGCCTGAAGGTATGCACCGGATGACCGGGAGTCTCTTCGGGCTTTTGCGGACGATGGATTTCTTCAATCGAGCCTTTAAATACAGCCGCGTGCACGTCGCACAGTTTTTGAATCTGCTCTACCGGCATGCCCTCCATAATGAGCGCCTGCTCCATTTCGGCAATCTCGCTTGCCGAAACGCCGGAGAAGAGTTTTTCAAACTGTTTTTTAACTTCCTCAACGCTTTTTCCCTGGTGCAGCTGTGTGATTAACTCTTTTAAAACCTTTTGGCGGTATTCGCGGTTGTTGATCATTTCGCTCATCGGATTTCCCCCTATTCTTTCAGTTCGTAGTCCTTGGCCGCAAACGCTTCTTTGATTTTCTCCATCGGAATTTGCTTCATGGCGGCGCCTTTCGGGATGGTCATAAATCTTCCCGCAGTGTTCAGCATGGCGGGATTCGTGATGTTCTCGAACCCTAAATCCTTCATGATGTCGATAATGTCGGGATGTTCTTTGCAGAGTTCATATACGCTTTTGGATAAATCGATAACTACGCCCATACGCCTGCCTCCTTTTCAAATATTCTTCCGAAAAGCAAAAATTTGTATTCTTATTTTATTATATCAGAGGAGCGCCGTTTTGTAAACGACGCCAATATTTTTTTAAGCGGCATATTGACAAAAAATATATTGTATGATATTATATAGCTGTACTATGTGGAATAGTACACATAGGAGGTTCGAATATGTTTCATATCGACGCGTTGTCGCGCAAACCGATATACGAGCAGATTGTCGAGCAGATCGAGCGGTTTGTTCTGACCGGGCTTTTAAAGCCGGGCGAGCAGATTCCGTCGGTGCGCAGTCTTTCGATCGAATTATCGATCAATCCGAATACGATTCAAAAAGCGTATTCGGAGCTGGACGCGCGCGGCATTATTCGCTCGGTGCCCGGGAAGGGCTGTTTTATATGCGAAAACGCGCCCGCGGTTTTAACCGAACACAAGCGCGGTAAACTGAGCGACCTGACCCGAACCATTGAGGAACTGGCGCTCGCGGGAATCGAAAAGAAAGAGATTGAGGAATGTGTAGAAAAAGCATACGCAAACATTTTGAGAAAAGGGGAAGCAGGAGAATGATTAAGACGGAGCATTTGACCAAGAAATTCGGCGATTTGACAGCATTGAACGACATTTCCTGTACCATTAACGACGGCTGCATTTACGGTCTGGTGGGTTCAAACGGAGCGGGAAAATCCACGCTGTTAAGGCTGATTGCTGGCGTTTACAAACCTGAAAAGGGCAATGTTACGGTTGACGGCGCTCCTGTTTATGAAAACCCGAAGGTAAAAGAACGCATCACCTTCGTTGCTGACGAGCTGTTCTTCCTGCCGGGCGCTTCGATGAACCGCATGGCGGACCTGTACGCGGCGGTTTACAAGCGTTTTGACCGCAAAAGATATAAAGAACTGACCAGTCTGTTCGGTTTGGACCCGAAAAAGCCGATCAATACCTTCTCAAAAGGCATGAAGCGGCAGGCGGCGACCATTCTTGCGCTTTCTGCGCGTTCCGATTACATACTCTTTGACGAAACCTTCGACGGGCTTGACCCTGTCATGCGCAACTTTGTTAAGAAAATTGTCTGCGAGGATATTCTCGACCGAAACGCGACGGCGGTCATAACCTCGCACTCCTTGCGCGAACTGGAGGACACCTGCGACCAGCTTGCGCTGCTGCACAAAGGCGGACTAATTTTGCAGAGCGATGTTCAAAACCTGAAAACAGGACTGTTCAAGGTGCAGGTCGCGTTTCGCGAGGAATACGATAAAACCAAATTTGAAGGAATGAATATTCTACAGTTTATAAAGCACGGAATGGTCGCGAATATAATTATCCGCGGCGATCAGGAAAAAACGGTAGCGCGCTTGAAAGCGATGAACCCCGCCGTTTTGGACGTGCTTCCGCTCACGCTTGAGGAAGTGTTCACCTATGAGATGGAAGCGCTCGGATACAAGTATAGTCTTGAGAGCTAAGAGGTGACGGAGATGAAAAACAGAAAACTGTTCGATTTCGGCTTGTACCGCGAGGGGATAAAACAGTTAAAAACCCCCGGTATCGTTTTCTTTGTCATTTTTATGATAGCGGCGGTTGCGGTTCCGCTTACGGAAGTCATAGACAGAGGGTATTCGATCGAAATCGTTACCGGCATGGATATGCATCCGGTATTACTCGGATTATGTATTGTCGCCTTCATCTTGACGCTGTATCTGTTCGGCTTTCTGAACAAACGGAACACGGCAGATTTTTACCACGCGATGCCTTATACGCGCGAATGCGTCTTTTTGAGCTTTTATGCTTCCGTTCTCACCTGGCTTTTTATCATAGCGGCGGCAACTTCGCTTGTTTCGTTCGGATTGCATTCGATTTTCAGCGGACATTTCACCGTAGTGTTTTCATCCTGGCTTATGTATACGCTCAACTGCCTTGCCGCAGCCTTCCTCGCCGCGGCTTGTACGGCGATTGCCTGCGCCATTACGGGAACAACCATCAACGGCATCATTGTTGCGGTTTTGATTATGTTTCTGCCGAGATTTATCATCGCCATGATTACATATGAAATCACGCTGCTTTTACCCATGATGTCCTATACGCATATCGGCTTTCTGCTGGAAGGGAAATACAATCTTCTAACTTATCTGCTTTTCGAATCACTCGGTATATTTAACTGGTTTAACGACATTTTGGCTGACCCCGCCGCGTTTATTTATACAATAGTCCTTTCGCTCGCATATGCAGCCGCGGCGTGCTGTTTGTTCAAAAAAAGAAAAAGCGAAACCGCCGGGCAATCTTCGCCGAACCGCATCATGCAGGCGGTTTATAGAATCACGGTAACCATGATGATTTGCATTATCGTTTTATGTCTCATTCTTGACGTAAGCACCTTCGAAAGCGATGAAGTTTTCTTAATCATATTCGGTTATTTCATAGCAGTTTTTGTTTACTTCCTGTATGAGCTAATCACCACGAAAAAATGGAAGAACCTGTTAAAAGCGGTTCCGGCGCTGGGGATTGTTGCGGTTTTGAACGGTTTGATATATTGCGGAATGCTCGGCATCTATCAAGCGCATCTGAACTTTACGCCGACGGCGGACGAAATAACTTCCGTTTCGCTGCAGTTGGAAGAAATGCCAAGGTTCAGTTTGGAAAACTACTATAAATACCAAAGTTCAGATATAAAATTGACGGATGAACGCGTAAAGCAAATTGTCGCGAAAAACCTGAAAGAAAACGTGGACGCTCTGAAGGCTACAAGATCCAAAAACGCAAGCGACACTTATTACAAATATTCCAATGCCCGAAATTATGAGAGCTGTTCCATCGTTGACGATGATTTCGCGTCGGCGCAATATATCCGCGCTTGCGTGAAAATTCGTACAAAAAGCGGCGCTTATTACAGAAAAGTCGTATTCCCGTCTGCTGACTTTAAAATAATCATTGATTCCTTAATTTCTAATCCGGAATTTCAAAAACGGGCGCTTACCTTGCCGGAACCCGTCAAGAATACAATAACTTTTGGTTATAGCAATGAAAAGCATACCGACAAAGCCGCGTATGAAGTATTCAAGGCAATACAAGACGAACTGGCGTCCGTTGATGCCGATGTTTGGCTGAGCCAATTGAAAAGCTATCATTCGCCGGCGCATATTTCTTACCGTACGGTTATCAATAACAATGAAATCTATATTTCCGTTCCGATTTTACCGAATTTGACGCCAAAAAGCTATGAAAAGTTTTTCGAGTACACCTACAACACGGGCAGGTCCGATCGAGAAAGGATTCTATCGCTGCTGAAATCGGAAGATTATAAAAAGTATAATGTTACAGCGGAAATTGTTTTGAATCAGCCAAACGGGACATTCGTACAGGTAAGAATTGATTTGAATGATGAAACGATTCCGTTCTTGCTTGACAATCTGGTCGACGAGCGGATAGGGCCGAACGACTCCTATATTTATATTGAAATACGATACGGCGCTCATGATATTTATATAGAAGGAGCCGATCATTTTGTCGGGTACTTCAAGCTTTCCAACCTGACGTATGAAGATATAATAAACAAGATAATAGTGGATAATATGATGGACGCAAAAGAATATTAGAAGCACTGAATAAAAACAGCACTGCCCGCAAAGGGGAACGCTGTTTTTGTGTGAGCAGACGCGGAAATAAATGCATAATAATAAATTGATAAATAAATATTTGTATAAATACTTGACAATAGATATTTTATGTGTATAATTATACCAAACTTACAGCGAGGAGGAATATCATTTGACAAAAGTGTTTATTGACGGTTCGGCCGGCACGACCGGACTGCGCATCGCCGACAGGCTGGCTGAAAGAAAAGACATCAGCCTTTTGACGCTGCCGGAAAATCTGCGGAAGGACACGGACGCGCGAAGACAGATGATAAACTCCTCCGACATCACCTTTCTCTGTCTGCCGGACGACGCGGCGAGAGAAGCGGTTCGGCTTTGCGAGAACGAACACACGAAAATCATAGACGCTTCCACCGCGCACAGAACCGAAGCGGGCTGGCGATACGGACTGCCGGAGCTTTCGCCGGCGCACCGGGAAGCGGTTCGAAACGGCAAACGAGTAGCTGTTCCCGGCTGTCACGCGAGCGGGTTCTGCGTTCTCGTTTATCCGCTGGTGCAAAAAGGAATACTGCCTGCGGATTATCCGATTGCGGCGCACTCGGTAACCGGGTACAGCGGCGGCGGGAAGAGCATGATTGCCGACTATTCGGCGGAGAACAGGCCGAAAGGTCTGGATTCGCCCGGACAGTACGCCTTAAATGCGAACCACAAGCATTTAAAGGAAATGACCGCCGTCTGCGGACTGAAGCAGAAGCCGCTGTTCAACCCGATTGTTGCGGACTTTTACAGCGGAATGGTGGTCAGCGTGCCGCTGTATGTTTCGTATTTGAACGGCTTCGGCGGCATAAAGGAACTGCACGAATTTTTCTGCGAATATTACAAAGACGAAAAACTGATAACCGTCCTGCCGTTTCACGAGAAGGGCACCGAGAGCGGCTTTTTGTACGCCAACGAGCTGGCGGGAAAGGACAGCATGCAGATTATTGTCTGCGGCAACGATGAGCGTGCGCTCGTCGCGGCGCGCTTCGACAACCTCGGAAAAGGCGCTTCGGGCGCGGCGGTGCAGTGCATGAACATCATGCTCGGTATTGAAGAAACGACAGGGCTTTCGCTATAAACATTTGAGAGAGGGGTTACCATCATGAATTTTACCGAAGGCGGCGTATGCGCGCCGAAAGGATTTAAAGCCGGCGGCATACACTGCGGCATCCGTAAAAATAAAGAGAAAAAAGACTTGGCGCTGATTTACAGCGAGAAAAAAGCGGCCGCGGCCGCGGTATATACGCAAAATCTTGTCAAGGGCGCGCCGCTGCTGGTGACGCAGAAAAACCTTGAGATTCCGTACGCGCACGCGATTATCTGCAACAGCGGAAACGCCAACACCTGCAACGCGAACGGAAAGGAAGTCGCGTGGGAGATGTGCAGGCTGACGGCGGAAAAGCTGGGCATCCTGCCCACCGACGTCATCGTCGCTTCCACCGGCGTCATCGGTCAGCCGCTGAACATCGAGCCGATTAAAAACGGCATCGGTCCGCTGGTCGAAAGCCTTTCCTACAACGGAAGCGGCGCCGCCTGCGAAGGAATCATGACCACCGACACGGTCAAAAAGGAGGTCGCGGTCCGATTCACGATCGACGGAAAGACCTGCACCATCGGCGGCATCGCGAAAGGTTCGGGCATGATACACCCTAACATGGCGACCATGCTGGTGTTTTTGACCACCGACGCGGCGATAACGCCAAGAATGCTTGCCAAAGCGCTGAAAGAGGATACGGACGACAGCTTCAACATGATCAGCGTCGACGGGGACACTTCGACGAACGATATGGTCTGCATTCTGGCGAACGGGCTTGCCGGCAACACGCCGATTGAAACCGAAGGGAAAGCGTATGAGGATTTTAAGAAAGCGCTGTCCATGGTAACGACGGTTCTCTGCAGAAAAATCGCGAAGGACGGCGAGGGCGCGACCAAGCTGATCGAATGCGCGGTCTTGGGTGCTTCGGACCGCGCGACCGCGAAGCAGGTGGCAAAGAGCGTTATCTGCTCGTCGCTGGTGAAGGCCGCGATGTTCGGCGCGGACGCGAACTGGGGAAGAATCCTGTGCGCCATCGGCTATTCGGGCGCGGACGTGGACGTGACGAAGATCGACGTATCGTTCAAATCCTCGGCGGGCGAAATCGCGGTCTGCAGGCAGGGCTGTGGCGTTGACTTCTCGGAGGAAATTGCGAAAGAGATTCTTTTGAAAGACGAAATCACCATTTTGGTCAACCTCAACGCCGGAAGCGAAAAAGCGGTCGCGTGGGGTTGCGATTTGACCTACGAGTATGTTAGAATAAACGGAGATTACAGGACTTAAAAAAATAAAAAAATACAAAAAGGAAATACAGGGTGTAGTAAAATGGACAGCATGACAAACGCGCAAAAAGCAGAGGTGCTGAACAGCGCGCTGCCGTATATACAGAAATATTACAACAAAACCGTCGTCGTAAAATACGGCGGCAACGCGATGATTAACGAGGACTTAAAAAAAGCCGTCATGCGGGACGTGGTTCTCCTCTCGCTCATCGGCGTGCGGGTGGTTCTGGTGCACGGAGGCGGGCCCGAAATCACCGAAATGCTGAGCAAAATCAACAAAAAGACCGAGTTCATCGACGGTCTGCGCGTCACCGATAAGGAGACCGCCGAGATCGTGCAGATGGTGCTTGCCGGAAAAATCAACAAGAACCTCGTCGGGCTGATTCAGAATCTGGGCGGCAAAGCGATCGGGCTTTCGGGCATCGACGGGCATATGATAAAGGCGAAGAAGCTGGACGAACGGTTGGGATTTGTCGGCGAGATAACCGAAGTCAACACGCAGCCGATCATCGACCTGCTGGACAAAGGGTATATCCCGGTTATTTCGTCGGTCGGCTATGACAACGAGGACAACGTTTACAATATCAACGCCGACACCGCCGCCGCGGGCATCGCCGCAGCGCTCAAAGCCGAGAGCCTGATTACGTTGACCGACATCCGCGGGATTCTGCGCGACATGGACGACGAGAACTCGCTGATACGGGTTATCCGCGTTGACGAAGTGCCTGCGCTGATGAACAGCGGCGTCATCTCCGGCGGCATGATTCCCAAAGTCGAGTGCTGCGTCGAAGCGGTCAGACGCGGCGTGAAAAAGGTGTTCGTCATCGACGGCAGAGTTCCTCACTCCATTCTGATCGAAATGCTGACCGACGAAGGCATTGGAACGATGTTTATATAGGTAAGAAGTAAGAGGTAAGAAGTAAGAGAGAAAAGGTAAGAAGTAAGAGGTAAAAGGTAAGAGATAAAGGTTCGGGGCAAATAAGTCCGAAAAATCTATTTTGAAAGGCAGAGCGGCATGAACATATTGGACGAACTAAGTCAGAATATCGCGCCATCGTACGCGCGGTTTCCGGTCGCGATTGCGCGCGGCAGGGGAAGCCTGCTTTACGATATCGACGGAAAGGAATACATTGATTTGGGCAGCGGCATCGCCGTGAACGCCTTCGGCGCCTGCGACGAGGAATGGATCAAAGCGGTTACGGCGCAGCTTGGACAAATCGCGCATACCAGCAACCTGTATTACAGCCTTCCGCAAGCGAGACTTGCCCGGCTGCTCTGCGCGCGGACGCATTTTAAAAAGGTTTTCTTCAGCAACTCCGGCGCCGAAGCCAACGAATGCGCGATTAAGGCGGCAAGGAAGTATTCCGCCGACAAATACGGAGAAGGCAGAAGCCGCATCGTCACGCTGAAAAACAGCTTCCACGGCAGAACCATCACCACGCTTTCCGCGACCGGACAGGACGGCTTCCACAAGCATTTCGGACCGTTCACCGAAGGATTCGCGTACGCGGAAGCGAACAATTACGAAGACACCGCATCCAAGCTGAGCGACGACTGCGCCGCTTTGATGATCGAGCTGATACAGGGCGAGGGCGGCATCAACGTACTTGAAAAAGACTATGTCGCAAACCTTGCAAAGATGTGCAAAGAAAAAGACATTCTCTTCATCATCGACGAAGTGCAGACCGGTAACGGCAGAACCGGAAAACTCT
This sequence comes from Bacillota bacterium, assembly GCA_029550965.1. Classification (GTDB taxonomy): domain Bacteria; phylum Bacillota; class Clostridia; order Oscillospirales; family CAG-382; genus UBA1049. The sequence continues at coordinate 78,208 of JAKPGJ010000054.1, read as the reverse complement.
TCTGCTACGAGCATTACGGCATCGAGCCGGACATCGTCACGACCGCGAAAGGACTGGGCGGCGGGCTTCCGATCGGCTGTACGCTGTTTAACGAGAAAACCGCGGAGGTTTTGGCGCCCGGAACGCACGGTTCCACCTTCGGCGGCAACCCGATCTGCGCCGCCGGCGCAATCAGCATTATCGAAAGGCTGACCGACGAACTCTTCGCGGAAGTAAACAAAAAAAGCGAATATTTAAAAACTACCCTTTCTGCTTTAAAGAATGTGACCCAAGTCGCGGGGATGGGACTGATGCTCGGCATAAAGACCGCAAAGGACCCGAAAGAAGTGGCGAACGAATGTATCAAGAAAGGCGTCCTTGTGCTGACCGCGAAGGATAAGGTTCGGCTGCTGCCCGCGCTGAATATCCCCTTTGACGTTTTGAAGAAGGGCGTCGCTATTTTATCGGAGGTAATCGAACAATGAAGCATTTGTTAAAACTTTCTGATTTGACTTCGCAGGAAATATTGGATATACTTAATCTTGCGGACCAGTTAAAATACGAGCTGAAGAACGGAATCGAGCACAAACACCTCAAGGGCAAGACCTTGGGAATGATTTTTCGCAAAGCCTCCACCCGTACCCGCGTTTCGTTTGAAGTCGGCATGTACCAGCTCGGCGGGCAGGCGCTGTTTCTGTCCTCCAACGATCTCCAGATCGGCAGAGGGGAGGAAACCGCCGATACCATCCGCGTTTTGTCGCGCTACCTCGACGGCATTATGATCCGCACCTTCGACCAGCGCGAGGTGGAGGAGATGGCGCGCTTCGGCACGATTCCGATCATCAACGGACTGACCGACTACGAGCATCCCTGTCAGGTGCTCGCCGACCTGATGACCATTCGCGAGTATAAAGGCGGGTTGAACGGGCTTAAACTGTGCTTCATCGGCGACGGCAACAATATGGCGAACTCCTTGATTGTCGGCGGCATCAAAACCGGCATGCGCGTTTCCGTCGCCTGTCCGAAGGACTACCAGCCCGACGCGGAGATTATGAAGTGGGCTTACGAGAGCGGAAACTTTGCCTGCACGCAGGATGTTTTCGAAGCCGCGAAGGACGCCGACGTGCTCTATACCGATGTCTGGGCTTCGATGGGGCAGGAGAGCGAGGCGGCAAAACGCCGCGAAGCGTTCAAGGGCTACTGCATAGACGACAGCGTCATGGCGGTCGCCAAAAAAGACGCGATGGTCCTGCACTGCCTGCCCGCGCACAAGGGCGAGGAGATTACCAAAGAGGTGTTCGAAGCGCACGCGAACGAAATCTTTGACCAGGCGGAGAACAGGCTGCACGCGCAAAAGGCAGTGCTGGTGCGGCTGTTGAAATAAAAACACCCATGTTGATAAAAGGTGGTATTTAATTTGAAGGAGAAAAAAGCGTATGTCATACTCGAGGACGGGCAGGTGTTCGAAGGATATTCGTTCGGCTGCGAAAAAGACGTCGTCGGCGAGGCGGTGTTTACCACCGGCATGACCGGTTATGTCGAGACCCTGACGGACCCGAGCTTTTACGGGCAGATTATCATACAAACCTTCCCGCTCATCGGCAACTACGGCGTCATGCGGGAGGATGCGGAGAGCAGCGACGGAAACATCTCGGCGTTCGGGTATATCGTCCGCGAGAAGTGCGACACGCCCTCCAACTTCCGCAGCGAAGGCACGATTGACGACTTTTTAAAGGAGAAGGGGATTCCGGGCGTGTACGGCGTCGATACCCGCCGGCTCACCAGCATCATCCGGGAGAAGGGCGTTATGAACGCCTGCATTTGCACGGATAAATCGGCCGTCGATCTGGAAGCGATTCGGAAGTACCGTGTCGCGGACGCCGTGAAAAACACGAGCAGCAAGCAAAAGCGGTTCTATAAATCCGAGAGCGGAATATTTAAGGTCGCGATGATCGATTACGGCGCGAAGCAGAACATTGTCCGCAAGCTAAATCAGCGCGGCTGCGACGTTACGGTTTTCCCTTACGACTGCAAAGCCGAAGAGATTTTAAACGGCGGGTTTGACGGCGTGATGCTTTCCAACGGGCCCGGAGACCCGAAGGACAACGCGTACAGCATCGAGCAGTTAAGGCAGTTAATCGGAAAGCTGCCCATTTTCGGCATTTGTCTGGGGCATCAGCTGCTCGCGCTCGCTTTCGGCGCCGATACATATAAACTGAAATACGGTCACCGGGGCGAGAACCAGCCGGCGACCGACTTAATAACCGGCAAAACCTATATCACCGCGCAGAACCACGGCTATGCGGTGGATATCGACAGCATCGACAAAAACGTCGGCGCGGTGTCGTTTATAAACGCCAACGACAAGACCTGCGAGGGTGTGACTTACGAAAAATACAAGGCGTTCTCCGTGCAGTTCCACCCGGAAGCCTGCGGCGGACCGCACGATACCGAATTCCTGTTTGACAGATTTATCGCTTTGATGAAAGGAGCCGCTTCCAATGCCTAAGAACAAAGACATCAAGAAAGTGCTGATAATTGGCAGCGGACCGATCGTCATCGGTCAGGCGGCGGAGTTCGACTACGCCGGCACGCAGGCCTGCCGCGTCATGAAAAACGAGGGCGTGGAGGTTGTGCTGGTCAACTCCAACCCGGCAACCATCATGACCGACAACACGTTCGCGGACGCGATATATCTTGAGCCGCTCAACGCCGAAACCATCAAAAGAATTATCAAAAAGGAAAAGCCGGACAGCCTGCTCGCCGGATTCGGCGGTCAGACCGGACTGACCATCGCAATGCAGCTCTCGAAAGAGGGCTTTCTTGAAAAGCACGGCGTCCGCCTGATCGGGACCAACGCCGACGCGATCGACAAAGCGGAGGACAGGCAGTTGTTCAAGGACACCATGACCGCGATCGGTCAGCCGACCATCCCGTCGCAGACCGTTTATTCGGTTGAGGAAGCCGTTGAAGTCGCCGACCGAATCGGCTACCCGGTCATTATCCGCCCCGCGTTCACGCTCGGCGGAGCGGGCGGCGGCGTCGCCACCAGCAAAGAACAGCTTTTAACCGTCGCTTCCAACGGACTGCAGATGTCGCCGATTCATCAGGTTTTGATTGAAAAATACATATACGGCTGGAAGGAAATCGAGTTCGAGGTCATGCGCGATTCGAAGGGCAACGTTATCACCGTCTGCAGCATGGAGAACGTCGACCCGGTCGGCATCCATACCGGCGACAGCATCGTCGTCGCGCCCGCGCTGACGCTCTCGGACAAAGAGTACCAGATGCTGCGCAGCGCCGCGCTGGACATTATATCGGCGCTGGGCATCGAGGGCGGCTGCAACTGCCAGTTTGCGTTGAACCCGAACAGCTTTGAGTACGCGGTCATAGAAGTAAACCCGCGCGTGTCGCGCTCGTCCGCGCTCGCCAGCAAAGCGTCCGGCTACCCGATCGCGAAGGTGGCGGCGAAGATCGCGCTCGGATACACGCTGGACGAGATTCGCAACGACATTACCGGCAAAACCTGCGCCTGCTTCGAGCCGGCGCTCGACTATGTGGTTCTGAAAATTCCGAAATGGCCGTTTGACAAGTTTGTTTCCGCCAACCGCAAGCTGGGTACGCAGATGAAAGCGACCGGCGAGACCATGGCGATCGCGAACAGCTTCGAAGCCGCGTTTATGAAAGCCATCCGCGGCAGCGAAATTTCGCTGGACACCCCGAATTATCCCGCCTTTAAAGGGATTGACATTGTCGAGCGGCTTAAAATCTGCGACGATTTACGCATTTTCGCGGTCTATGAGGCGCTCAAGCAGGGCGTGCCGGTCGAAACCATCCATGAGATAACCAAAATCGACCCCTTCTTTATCCATAAACTCAAAAACCTTGCCGACTACGAAGCGGAACTCGCGGACCGGCCGTTTACGCAGGAACTGTACATAAAGGGCAAGAAGCTGGGCTTTACCGACAAAGCGATTGAGAACATCAGCGGGCATAAAATCGAGAACCCGCTGTACCCGTCGTACAAAATGGTTGACACCTGCGCGGCGGAGTTTAAAGCGGAAACGCCCTACTTCTATTCCACGTTCGACGAATACTGCGAGGCAAGGGCGACGGTCAACACCGAAAAACAGCGGATTATCGTGCTCGGCTCCGGTCCGATCCGCATCGGACAGGGCATCGAGTTCGACTATTCGTCGGTGCACTGCGCCTACACCTTGAAAAAGTTGGGCTATGAAGTCATTATTATCAACAACAACCCCGAGACGGTCTCGACCGACTTTGACGTTTCCGACAGGCTGTACTTCGAGCCGTTGACCATTGAGGACGTCATGGGGGTCATCAAGGCGGAAAACCCCGTCGGCGTCGTCGTGGCGTTCGGCGGACAGACGGCCATCAAGCTCGCAAAACCGCTTGACAAGCTCGGCATTAAGATATTCGGCACCAGCGCCGAGGGAATCGACATCGCCGAGGACCGGGAACGCTTCGACCACCTGCTCGCTTCCTTCAACATCAAGCGTCCGGCGGGTCATACCGCGCTCACGCTAAAGGAAGCGCTCTCCGCCGCGAAAGACATCGGCTATCCGGTGCTTCTGCGTCCGTCCTATGTCATCGGCGGTCAGAACATGACGATCGCCTACACGCCGGACGAAGTGACGCATTATATGAACATCATCCTTGCGCAGGGCATTACCAATCCGGTTTTGATTGACAAGTATATGAACGGCACCGAGCTGGAGGTTGACGTCATCTCCGACGGCGAGGACGTGCTCATACCCGGCATTATGGAGCATATCGAGCGCGCGGGCGTGCACAGCGGCGATTCGATCGCGATGTATCCGCCGGTATCCATTAACGATAAAATGCTCTCGCTGATCACCGACTGCTCGGTCAAACTGACCAAAGCGCTCGGAACAAAAGGGCTTGTCAATATCCAGTATCTCATCAGCCACAACGAACTGTACGTCATCGAGGTCAACCCACGCGCGTCCAGAACGGTTCCCTACATCAGCAAGGTGACCGGCGTGCCGATGGTCGATTTGGCGACCAGGGTGATGACCGGCGGCAAGCTGTCCGAAATGGGCTACGGCAGCGGGCTTTACAAGGTTCCGCCCTATATGGCGGTCAAGGTGCCGGTATTCTCGTTCGAGAAGCTGTCCGACGTCAACTCGGCGCTCGGACCCGAGATGAAATCGACCGGCGAGGTGCTGGGCATCGGCAGAACGCTCAACGAGGCGCTGTTCAAAGGGCTGGTTTCCGCCGGCTTTGATTTGGATTTTAACTCCGACAAGCGGAAAGGCGTTATCCTTTCGGTTGCGGATAAGGACAAGTTTGAGATTGTAGGACTCGCGAAGAAGCTGGATGATTTAGGCCTGAAAATCTACGCGACCAAAGGAACCGCGGAAGCGATCGCTCCGCTGGGCATTGACGTCTGCGTGCTGGGCAAGAAGGGCGAGAAGAACAACATCCTCGACGCGCTCGAGAACGACGACATCCGCTTCATCGTCATCACCGGCGACAACGAAAAGCAGTCGGTGGACGACTACATCGCGATTCACCGCAAGTGCATTTTAGAATCGGTCGCCTGCCTGACGTCGCTGGACACCGCGAACGCGCTCGCGAACATCATCGCGTCCCGCTTTAACCTGGGCAACACCGAGCTTGTGGACATCAACCGCCTGCGCAAGGAAAGAGAGAAACTGCGTTTTGTGAAGATGCAGGGAACCGGCAACGATTATATTTACTTCGAGAATTTCGACGGTTCCATCACCTGCCCCGAGTCGCTGTCCATTACGGTATGCGACCGCCATTACGGCATCGGCGGCGACGGCATTGTGCTGATTGAGAAAAGCGATATCGCTGACGCGAAAATGCGCATCTTCAACAAGGACGGCAGCGAGGGCAAAATGGCGGGCAACAGCATCCGCTGCGTCGGAAAATATCTGTACGACAATCATTATGTAAACTCCGAGAACATCACGATCGAAACCGCGAGCGGCGTCAAGAAGCTCAAGCTGTATATTTTCAGCGGAAAAGTGCGCTCGGTCAGCGTCGATATGGGCAAAGCCGAACTGGACCCGGAGAAGATACCGGTCAAGCTGAACGGCGAAGCGGTCATCAACCGCCCGGTGCAAATCGGGGGAAAGGAATACAACATCACCTGCGTGTCGGTCGGAAACCCGCACTGCGTCGTGTTCTGCGACCGGGTGGACGCGGTGGATATCGAAAAGGTCGGGCCGCTGTTTGAGAACAACAGCCTTTTCCCGGAGCGCGTCAACACCGAGTTTGTCCGCGTGGTCAACAAGAGCACTTTAAAAATGCGCGTCTGGGAGCGCGGTAACGGCGAGACCTTCGCCTGCGGAACCGGCGCCTGCGCCGCTGTGGTCGCGGCGGTTGAAAACGGCTTCTGCAAAAAAGGCGAGGACATTACGGTCAAACTCAAGGGCGGCGACCTGATTGTCAACTACACCGACGAGACCATCACGCTCACCGGCAACGCCGACCTTATTTGCGAAGGCAGCATTGTATATTAATAAATAAAAAAGATGTGCAGTAAACGTTTTACTGCACGTTTTTTTGGGATTTTCCCATAAGAAATTCGTATCATAATCCTTGAACCTGCGAGGGACAACCGTAGCGTATTCCTGCAAACGACTACGCATACAAACAGAAAAGCGAAAGATACTTTTGTACGGAGCGAGCAGCTTCCTCCGTACTGTTTTTTGGCAAAAAGCAAATGATATTCGAACCGTCTTTTCTGTTGCGCCCTTGACTTGAAATTGCAATTGCGGTATATTTTTTATATGAAAAAACTAACGCTGCATACAATAAAACAGGGTGGAAACAAAGTGGAACAGCACAGACCAAGGTGGATGCGGCTGGACAACGCTGCGAAAATTTATCCGGCGGCAAAGCGCAAAAACTGGAGCAATCTTTTCCGCGTTTCGGCGACGCTCAACGAGCCGGTCGATCCGGAAGTGCTGCAGTCGGCGCTCGCGGTGACGGCGAAGCGCTTTCCGTCGATTGTCGCCGGAATCCGGCGGGGCTTGTTCTGGTATTATCTGGAGGAAGCCAAGGCGCCGAAAGTAAAAAAGGACGTGGCGTATCCCTGCGCCGGCATGTATTTTCCGCAGATACGCAAGTGCGCGTTCCGTATTCTGTATTATGAAAATAGAATCGCGGCCGAGTTTTTCCACGCGCTGACGGACGGCAACGGCGGGCTGGTCTTTTTAAAATCGCTGGTTGCGGAGTACCTCACCCAGAAGCACGGCGCGGCCATTTCCAACATCGACGGCGTGCTGGACCGCGCGCAGGAGCCGGCGCCCGAAGAACTGGAGGACAGTTTTTTGAAATATCAGGGAGAGGTCAGCGGCAGCCGCAGAGAAACAACCGCGTACCGTCTTACGGGAACGCGGGAGAAGCACGGCTTTCTGCACCTGACCTGCGGGATTTTGGACGTCGGCGAAGTGCTGGCGAAAGCGAAATCGTACGGCGTGACCCTGACCGTGTTCCTCGCCTCGGTGATGATCGCCGCGATCGCGGAGATTCAAAACGAGCGCGTGCCGGTAAGAAAAAAGCAGAAACCGGTTAAAATACTCATACCCGTCAACCTGCGCAATTTCTTCGAGAGCGCCACGCTTCGGAATTTTGCGCTGTACGTCACGCCGGGGATCGACCCGCGCATGGGAGAATATTCTTTTGAGGAAATACTAAAAGCGGTTCACCACCAAATGGGATACGAACTGACCAAAAAGAACCTAAACACCAAAATCACCTCCAACGTAAAAACGGAGAAGAACCCGGTATTGAAAGTAATGCCGCTTTTTATTAAAAATTTCGCGATGAAAATCGCCTACAACCTGTTCGGCGAGCGCAAAGCCTGCATTACGCTCTCCAATCTCGGCGCGGTCAGACTCCCGGAGGAGATGCGCGCGTACGTCGAGCGGTTCGACTTTATTTTGGGCGTGCAGAAAACGACGCCCTGCACCTGCGGCGTTTTGTCGTACAACGACAAGCTGTATATCAATTTTATCCGGAACATCGAAGAACCGGTATTAGAGCAGAAATTCTTCACCCGCTTAAAAAAGCTGGGGATTACCGCGAAAATTGAAAGCAATCTAAGCGCTTATCAATAACGTTTACGCCATTTTGCAGAAAGGAAGCGCATCATATGCCCTATTGTGTAAACTGCGGCGTCGAGCTTGCCGATACGGAGAAAAAATGCCCGCTGTGCCATACGGAGGTTTATCACCCGAACGCGGCTTTGAAAAACGATGCAAAACCGCTGTATCCGCCGCGGGACCCGCAAAACGCGCCGAAGGCGAGCAAAAACGGCATTGTCAGTATTCTGACCATTTTATTTTTGCTGCCGGTCGCTTTGTGCGTCGTCTGCGACCTGAGTATAAACCGCACCATGGTCTGGTCGGGCTATGTGATCGGCTCTTTTGCTTTGCTGTATATTTTCGCCGTTTTGCCGATCGCTTTGAAAATGAATCCGGTCGTGGCGCTGTCGGTGGACGGGCTCGGCGTGCTCGCGTTCCTGTACTTTATCGAACAGGTAACGGGCGGCGGCTGGTTTTTGAAATTCGCCCTGCCGGTAACCCTGTTCCTGACCGCGGCGACGGCGCTGATAACCTTTTTGGCTTTATACACAAAAATACCGGGCCTGATTGTAACCGCTCTAATTTTTATTTTCGTCGGTGTTTTTTGTATTTTTCTCGAAGTAATGATCAATACAGCGTTTCAGGTTAGGGACTACCTTGCGTGGTCGCTGTACCCGCTGGTCACGCTCTGCATTTTCGGCGGCGCGTTGATTTACATTCAGTGCAACAAGCCGCTGCGGGAGAGACTGGCGAAGAAATTCTTTATATAGTTTTGAAAAGTATTGTTCAAAACCGCGCCGGTTTTTTAACTTGCTTTTTGCGGCTGTTTATGTTAAAATCTTATTTGGTTTGAAAAAAGAAGACATATTGCAAACCGATCGTAAAGCGAAATGCAAGCGCCTATGGCGCGCGAAAGGAAACATATTTGAATGAAGCGAACAGACTATATTACCTGGGACGAATATTTCATGGGCATTTCTCTGCTCGCAGCGATGAGAAGCAAAGACCCGAACACGCAGGTCGGCGCCTGCATTGTCAGCGAGGACAACATCATCATTTCCACCGGCTATAACGGTTTTCCGAAAGGGTGCAGCGACGACGAGTTCCCGTGGGACCGCGAGGGCAAAAACGTAAACTGCACGAAGTATCCGTTTGTGGTTCACGCGGAACTGAACGCGATTTTAAACTCCGGCGGACGCTCTCTGAAGGGTGCCCGGATTTATGTCGCGCTTTTCCCCTGCAATGAATGCGCGAAAGCGATTATTCAGGCGGGCATCAAAGAAGTTGTCTATCTGTCGGACAAGTATTGCGGCACCGACAGCAACGTCGCTTCGAAAAAAATGCTGGACACGGCGGGCGTTGTTTACCGCAAACTGGAAACGTCCAGAGACAGCATTCTATTAAAGTTTAATTAAAACCGGAGAAAAACGGTCCTGTAAAGGGCTGTTCCGGTAAGAAAAAAGAAAGGCTTTCATCATGACACTTGTAATCATGGCAGCAGGCATGGGTCACCGCTACGGCGGGCTCAAGCAGATTGATCCAATCGGACCGAACGGAGAGTTTATCATCGATTATTCGATCTACGACGCGATCAGAGCTGGCTGCAATCGTGTTGTTTTTATCATCAAGGAAGAAAACTATGATATTTTCAGAGAAACCGTAGGCAAACGAATCGAGGGCAAAATACAGGTGGACTACGCGTTTCAGCGCAAAGAGGACATTCCTTTCGGCAAAGCGCCCGCGGAGCGGGTAAAACCGTGGGGCACGTCGCACGCGGTGCTTGCCTGCCGCGACATCGTCAAAGAGAAGTTTATCGTCATCAACGCCGACGATTTTTACGGCTGGGACGCATACAAGGTGGTTTTCGACTACCTCTCCATGCTCAAAGAGGACGAGCAGTACAACTACTGTATGCCCGGATACGTTCTTAAAAACACGCTTTCAGCGCACGGCCATGTCGCCAGAGGCATCTGCAAGGCGGACAAGAACGGCTATCTCGAACATATCGTCGAGCGCAAGAAGATTATGCGCATCGACGGCGTCGCCAAGTACGCGGACAAATACGACAACTGGCACGAAATCGACGAGGATTCCATCGCCTCGATGAACTTCTGGGGCTTTACGCCTACGGTGTTTAAACTGCTGGAAGAAGGATTTTGCAGATTTTTAAGCGACCCGGAAACCGACCTGATGAACGACGAGTATCTGCTCGCGCCCGCGGTGGGCGAAATGATTACCGGCAAGAAGGCAAGCGTGCGGATTATCAACACGTCGGCGAAGTGGATCGGCGTCACGTATCAGGCGGACAAGCCGCTGGTCGCGAATTATATTCGCGAATTAATCGAAAGCGGAGAATATCCGCGCAATCTTTGGAATTAATCAGGGAACGGCAATGAAATACGATGTTGTTATAGTAGGAGCAGGCCCGGCGGGCATATTCACCGCGCTGGAGCTGGTGCGTCAAAAAAGTAATAAAAAAATCATTATCATCGAAAAAGGGCAGCCGCTCGGCAAGCGCAGGTGCCCGAAGTCGCAGGTCGGAAAGTGCGTAAACTGCAAGCCGTTCTGCCATATCACGACCGGATTTTCCGGCGCCGGCGCGTTCTCGGACGGCAAGCTCTCGCTCAGCTACGAGGTCGGCGGAGAGCTGCCCGAGCTGATCGGCGCGGATTACGCGCAGGAGCTTATCAACTACACCGACAAGATTTATCTTGAGTTCGGCGCGGACGAGCGCGTCGAGGGCGTCGGCAACGAGGAGAAGGTCCGCGTCATCCGCGCGAAGGCGATTCAGGCGGGGCTGAAGCTCGTTGACTGCCCGATACGCCATCTTGGAACCGAAAAAGCGCATGATTTGTATCTTTCGATACAGAATTATCTTGCGGACAACGGGGTCGAGCTGGTATTCGAGCGCGAATGCAGCAATCTGATTATCGAAAACGAAGTGTGCGTCGGCGTCATCACCCACGACGTCAAGCACCCGGACGTCGAAATCCCGATTTACGGAAAGAGTATCGTGGTTGCGACCGGCAGAAGGGGCGCGGAGTGGCTGGAGCACATCTGCTCTCTGCACAACATTTTCCATCAGCCGGGAACCGTCGATATCGGCGTGCGCGTCGAGGTCAGAAACGAGGTCATGGAGTATATCAACGACGTGCTCTATGAGTCCAAGCTGGTCGGATACCCGAAGCCGTTCAAGAACAAGGTGCGCACCTTCTGTCAGAATCCGGGCGGCTTTGTTTCGCAGGAGAACTACGACAACGACCTCGCCGTTGTAAACGGACATTCGTATAAAGAGATTAAATCCCCGAATACGAACCTCGCCATCCTCTGCTCGCACAACTTCAGCGTGCCTTTCAATCAGCCGATCGCCTATGCGCAAAAGGTCGGCGAGCTGACGAACATGCTTGGCGACGGACATATCCTTGTGCAGCGTTTCGGCGACATTCTTGACGGAAAGCGCACCTGGCAGAAGGAGCTGAATTTTTCCAACGTAAAACCGACATTGCCCGACGCGGTCGCGGGCGACATTACCGCGGCGATGCCGTACCGGGCGATGACGAACATCATCAATTTCATAAAAGCGATGGATATCGTCGTACCGGGCTTTGCCAGCTACGAGACGCTGCTCTATTCGCCGGAGCTGAAATTTTACAGCAACCGCGTCAAGATGGACAAAAATCTAAACACCAGCGTTAAGGGTTTGCATTGTCTCGGCGATTCGAGCGGCTGGACCAGAGGTCTGATGATGGCGTCTGTGATGGGCATTCACATGGCGAAGCAGATTTTAAAGAACGACAACGAATAATAAGAATAAGTATAAAAGGAAAACATAACGCCGATACACCGCAGATATCGGAGGGGATATTTTGAGATTCATTCCAAAAATACTTTTGCCTTTATTTCTTTTGATTTTCTATTACGTCGGTCACCGTTTGTACGGATTTCTAAAGCAGTTTTTTCCGAAAATCAAAAAGTTGCCTTTTTTTACGGTGTACGCTGTTTTTCCATTATGTTTCGTTATCTACTCCTATCTTCCGGTATCTGTGTTCGCGAAAATCGTGACGGTTATCGGGAATGTGTATTTGAGCTTTTTCATGTTCGCAATCATGCTGCTCGTCCCCGCGGAAGTGATCCGGCTTATCCTGTTTCTTGCGCGAAGGCTGCCGCAGGGCGAGAAGCGCAGGAAGATACATATTCTTGCGGGCAGCGTTATCTGCGTACTGCTGGTTGCCATCGTTTGCGGCGGCATGATCAACGCCTTTACAATTCGGGCGACCGATTATGAACTCGAAATCAAAAAGCAGAGCGGCGTCGGCAGCCTTAAAATCGTAGCCGTTTCGGATATCCATTTGGGGTATCAGATCGGTTCCGGCCATCTTGAGAACATGGTTGAAAAGATTAACGCCCAGAACCCGGATATCGTCTGCATTGTCGGCGATATATTCGACCGGTCGACCGATATGGTGTTCGACATTTCCGAAGCCACAAAGGTTTTGTCGCGCATACAGTCGAAATATGGGGTTTTTTCGGTGCTGGGCAACCATGATGTTTATACGCGCGTATTGGAGGCGTTTTTTGCCGAAAGCAACGTAACGCTCCTCAAGGACGAGAGCGTTTTGATTGACGACAGTTTTTATATTGTCGGCAGAAACGACCGCAACATCCTGACCGGCGACCGGTACGGCAGAGTAGAATTGTCGGAGATTATGAAGGATCTCGACAAGTCAAAACCGATCATCGTGCTGGACCACCGCCCGCAGTCCTTTGAGGAAGCGCGTGAAAACGGCGCGGATTTGGTGCTTTCCGGACACTCGCACGCGGGGCAGGTATTCCCGGCCAACCTGATTACGAAGATGGTTTACACGACCGATTACGGCTATGGCGTTTACGGCGACACGCAGGTGGTCGTGACCAGCGGTGTCGGCTTATGGGGTCCGCCGATACGGGTCGGCACCCGCGCGGAGATTGCGGTTATCAATGTAAGTTTCTCGAATTAGAAAAACTGCTGTCGTGTCAGGCAGGTAAAATAAATTCATCTGAATTCTGGAGGAAAAACTTAGCATGAGATCGATTGAAGAGCTGAAGAAATACGACAAGGAAGTTGCCGAAGCCTGTGAGCTGGAGCTGAAGCGTCAACGCGATAATATCGAGCTGATCGCCAGCGAGAACATCGTATCCGAAGCAGTGCTTCTTGCCGCAGGAACCATTCTGACCAACAAATACGCGGAAGGATACCCCGGCAAGCGGTATTACGGCGGATGCCAGTATGTGGACATTATTGAAAACATCGCGATCGAAAGAGCGAAAAAACTGTTTGGCGCGGAGCACGCAAACGTTCAGCCGCACAGCGGAGCACAGGCAAACCTTGCCGTATTCTTTGCGCTTCTCAATCCGGGCGATACCGTTATGGGGATGAACCTTCAGCACGGCGGACATCTGTCGCACGGTTCTCCCGTTAACATATCCGGCAAATACTTCAACATCGTTCCCTACGGAGTTAGCGACGATACCCAGCGTATTGATTACGATAAAATGCTTCAGACCGCGCGCGAATGCAAGCCGAAACTGATCCTGGTCGGCGCGAGCGCGTATTCAAGGGCCATCGACTTCAAGCGCTGCCGCGAGATCGCGGACGAAGTAGGCGCGTACCTGATGGTGGATATGGCGCACATCGCGGGTCTGGTCGCGGCCGGCCTGCACGAAAGCCCGGTTCCCTACGCGGACGTTGTCACGACCACCACGCACAAAACCCTCAGAGGTCCCAGAGGCGGTCTGATTTTATGCAAAGCCGAGCTGGGTCCGAAGATCGACAAGGCCGTATTCCCCGGCACGCAGGGCGGTCCGCTGATGCACATCATCGCCGCGAAAGCCGTCGCGCTCGGCGAAGCGCTGACCGACGAGTTCAAGGAGTACCAGAAGCAGATTATCCGGAACGCGCAGGCGCTCGCCAACGCGCTCGTCACGGAGGGCTTCAAACTGGTATCGGGCGGCACCGACAACCACTTGATGCTGCTGGATTTGCGGAACTTCAACATCACCGGCAAAGAGCTTGAGAAAAGGCTGGACGAGGTTCACATCACCGCGAACAAAAACACCATTCCGAACGACCCGCAGAGCCCGTTCGTCACCAGCGGCTTGCGGTTAGGCACGCCCGCCGTCACCTCAAGAGGATTCAAGGAAGAGGATATGGTGAAGATCGCGCGCTTGATCAAACTTGCGGTTGTGGATTTCGAGAACAGCAAAGAATACATTCTTTCCGAAGTCAAGAAAATGTGCGACAGCCATCCGATATACAATGATTAGGGAAGAAGTAAAAGGTAAGAGATAAAAAAGATAAAAGGTAAGAGATAAGAGATAAGAGATAAAAGGTAAGAGATAAGAGATAAGAGATAAAAGGTAAGAGATAAAAGATAAGAGATAAAAGGTAAGAGATAAAAGATAAGAGATGAAGCAAGAAGTATTATGAGCGATTGCTGTGCGCTCATAACACAAAAAAGCGAATCTGCGGGGCGGATTTTTCCGCCCGCTTTTGGTGAAGGAGTGAAAGTTTGGGTTATACGCATATATTTTGGGATTGGAACGGCACGCTGATTGACGATTTGGACTGTTCGATGAAGGCGGTCAACTGCATTCTTGCGAAGCGGGGCAGAGAACCGATTACAAAAGAGCAGTATTATGCGTATATAGACACGCCGATTAAGCGGTTTTACGACCATCTCTTTGATTTTACCGACATCACGATGGACGACATCATGTATGAGTTCAATTACTTCTACCGGCAGAACATCCATACCTTTCCGCTGATGGACGGCGCGCAAAAAGTGCTTGACGAGCTGGACAAAGCCGGATACGTTCAGATTATCCTGTCGTCCTCCTCCAACGAGATGATTATCCCGTTCGCGGAGAAAACCGGCGTGATCGGCTACTTCGACCATATCCTCGGCTCGTCGGACAACCTTGTATTGGGGAAAATCGAACGAGCGGTCAGTTTTATCAAGGAAAACCGCATCAATCCCGAAAACTGCGTCCTGATCGGCGACACGCTGCACGATTTCGACACAGCGCAGGCGATCGGCTGTTTCTGCATTCTGATACCGAACGGGCATCAGTCCAGAGCCGACCTGCTCTCGACCGGCGCGGCGGTCGTGGACGACATCAAACTGGTTCCGGATTTTTTGAAGAAGGGCATTTAAAGTTTGACAAACAGGGATAAAACTGATATAATAACTTGTTGATTTTGGCAAGCCATTTAGTCGGTGGTTTATGGCTTACGCAAAACTTTTCACCGGAAGAAAGGGTTTATTATGCTTACCGCTATTACAGGAATTAACTGGGGCGACGAGGGCAAAGGCAGAATGGTTGACCTTTTGTCCGCGAACTATGACATTGTTGTCCGCTATCAGGGCGGAAACAACGCCGGCCACACCGTCGTAAACGAGAAGGGCAGGTTCATCCTGAATCTGATGCCGTCCGGTATTCTTAGAGACGGCGTCGTAAACGTGCTCGGAAACGGTATGGTCATTGACATCAAACACCTTGTCGGTGAAATAGAAAGACTAAGAGCCGGCGGAATCACGATTACCCCGGAGAACCTAAAAATCAGCGACAGAGCCGTTATTTGCATGCCGTATCATGTAAGCCAGGATATTTTGGAGGAAGAACGGCTTGCGGAAAAGAAGTTCGGCTCTACGCGCAGAGGAATCGCGCCTGTTTACGCGGATAAATACTTTAAAAAAGGCATTCGCATGGGCGATCTCTTTGAGCTGGAGAGTTTAAAGAGCCGGCTTGCGGATATCGTCGAGTGGAAAAACCTTACGCTGAGCAAGGGCTACGGCGCGCAGGCGGTTTCCGCCGAGGAGATGTACGCGCACATCGTTGAATACGGCACACAGCTTTTGCCGTTTATCTGCGATACGGGCGCATACCTGGACAAAGCCGCGGAAGAAGGCAAAAATATTATGTTTGAAGCGCAGCTGGGCGCGCTCAGAGACGTCGATTTCGGCATTTACCCGTTTACGTCATCTTCCAACACCATCGCCGCCTACGCTCCCATCGGAGCCGGAATTCCGAACAGAAAACTGGACAACGTCATCGGCATTATGAAGGCCTATTCTTCCTGCGTCGGCGAGGGCCCGTTTACCTGCGAACTCTTCGGCGAAGCGGCGGATAAGCTCAGAGAAGCCGGCAGCGAGTACGGCGCCGCGACCGGCAGACCGAGAAGGGTCGGCGGGTTCGATGTGGTCGCGTCCAGATACGGCATCCGGGTGCAGGGCGCCGACTTTATCGCGCTCACCAAACTGGATATCCTTTCGTATATGGAGAAGATACCGATTTGCGTCGCGTACGAGGTGGACGGCGTCAGAACGCAGGAGTTCCCGATCGGCGCGAAACTGGATAGAGCGAAGCCGGTTTACGAATACCTTGACGGCTGGATGCGCGATATCTCCGGCTGCCGCAAGCTGAGCGATCTTCCGGAGAACGCGAGAAAATACGTGGAGTTTATCGAAAAATCTGTCGGCTGCCCGATTAAGTATATCTCTGTCGGCGCCGAGAGAGAGCAGTATATAGAAGTATAGATTCGAACAGGATGTTTTGGCTATGAACAACTACGAAAGCCCTTTTTCGGGCAGATACGCTTCCAAAGAAATGCAGGAGCTTTTTTCGCAGCAGAAGCGCGCTTCCACCTGGCGCAGGCTTTGGGTCGCGCTCGCCGAGTCGGAAATGAAGTTAGGGCTCCCCATCACGCAGGAACAGGTTGACGAGCTGAAAGCGAACGTCGACAACATCGACTTCAACCGCATCGCCGAGATTGAAAAGGAAACCCGGCACGACGTCATGGCGCACAACCGCGCGTACGGCGAGGTATGCCCCAAAGCCGCCGGCATCATCCATCTCGGCGCGACCAGCTGCTTTGTTACCGACAACGCGGACGTCATTATCATGCGGGAAGCGCTCAGGCTTGTCAGAGCAAAGCTGCTTACCGTCATCAAGAATCTGGCGGATTTCGCGATGCAGTACAAGGAGATGCCCGCGCTCGCGTACACGCACCTGCAGGCGGCGCAGCCCACGACCGTCGGAAAGCGCGCGGCATTGTGGCTGCAGGACTTTTACATCGATTTCTGCGACCTTGATTATGTCTTAAAAGGACTGCGCCTGCTTGGCAACAAAGGCGCGACCGGCACGCAGGCGACCTTTTTGAAGCTGTTCAACGGCGACGTCGATAAGATTGTCAAGCTTGAGAAAATGATTGCGGAATACTTCGGCTTTAGCGACGTGTTCGACGTTTCCGGACAGACCTATACCAGAAAAGAGGATATGCGCATCCATAACGTGCTGTCCGGCATCGCGCAGAGTTCCTATAAGTTCGCGCAGGATATGCGCCTTCTGCAGAGCTTCGGCGAGCTGGAGGAGCCGTTCGGCAGGAATCAGATCGGTTCTTCCGCGATGGCGTACAAGCGCAACCCGATCCGCTGCGAGCGCATCTGCTCGATCGCGCGCTATCAGCTTGCGAACGCAATCAACGCCGATATGACAGCGTCGGTGCAGTGGCTCGAGCGTTCGCTCGACGACTCCGCAAACCGCCGCATCTCGCTCGCGGAAGGGTTCCTGGCGATCGACAGCATTCTCAACCTGCTCATCGACGTTACCAAAGGCATAACCGTATATCCGAAGGTGATCGAGAAGCGTTTGGCGGAACACCTGCCTTTCAGCGCGACCGAAAATATCCTGATGGAGGCGGTAAAGAAGGGCGGAGACCGTCAGCAGCTGCACGAGCGCATCCGCACTTACGCGATGGAGGTCGAACTGGCAAGAAAACAGGGCGAGGACGTCTCGCTGATCGACAGGATTAAGAACGATCCCGCATTCAGGCTCAGCGAGGAAGAGCTGAAGGCGATTCTCAATCCGCGCGACTTCATCGGACTCGCGCCGCTGCAGACCGAGCGGTTCATCAACGAGAAAATCAAGCCTATTTTGAAGGAATACGACGGCAAATACGCCGATTCTATCATAAAAGTATAAACGCAACCGCAACGATATTGCGCCCGACCGGCGCAATAATTTTTGAAAAAACAGGCAGTTGCCGCAAGAAAGGGATTTTTTATGAAAATCGGTTTCGACAGCGAAACATATATCAAGCTGCAGTCCGAGCATATTAAAAAGCGCATCGCGCAGTTCGGCGGAAAGCTATATTTGGAGTTCGGCGGAAAGCTTTTCGACGATTATCACGCGTCGAGGGTGCTCCCCGGCTTTAAACCCGACAACAAAATCAATATGCTTCTTGAGCTTGCCGACGACGCCGAAATCGTGATTACAATCAACGCCAACGATATCGAGAAAAACAAGGTCAGAGGCGACATCGGCATAACATACGATTTGGACGTCCTCCGCTTAATCGACGCGTTCCGGGCCAGCGGACTGTACGTCGGCAGCGTGGTGCTAACGCACTTTGCAGGGCAGCCGGCGGCGGTCGCGTTCCAGAACCGGCTTTCCGCGTTGGGCGTTAAAACCTACAAACACTATCTGATCGAGAACTATCCGTCGGATATCGCGCTGATTGTCAGCGAAAACGGATACGGAAAGAACGAGTATATCGAGACCACCCGGTCTCTGGTTATCGTTACGGCGCCCGGGCCCGGCAGCGGAAAGATGGCAACCTGCCTGTCTCAGCTGTACCATGAAATGTGCAGGGGCGTCAAAGCGGGCTACGCGAAGTTCGAGACCTTCCCGATATGGAATCTTCCGCTCAAACACCCTGTCAACATCGCGTATGAAGCCGCGACCGCGGATCTGCAGGACGTCAACATGATCGACCCGTTCCATCTTGAGGCTTACGGAAAAACAGCGGTCAACTACAACCGGGATATCGAGGTTTTCCCGGTTCTGAAATCCATGTTTGAAATGATATACGGCTCGTCGCCCTACAAGTCCCCGACCGATATAGGCGTGAACATGGCGGGATACTGCATTACCGACGACGAAGTCTGCCGCGAAGCGGCAAAAGCGGAGATTATCCGCCGGTATTACGAAGCGCTCTGCATCGAGAAAAAGGGATTGTCCGGCAGGGAAGCCGTTTCCAAAATAGAATTGTTGATGAAGCAGTGCGGCATTTCGATCGCCGACCGCAAAGTGGCGGTCGCGGCGGTCAAACGCGCCGCCGAAACCGGCGTTCCCGCCGCCGCCATCGAACTGCACGACGGCAGAATCATCACCGGAAGAACCTCTCCGCTGCTCGGCGCATCCTCCGCGATGCTTCTTAACGCGCTCAAGGCGCTCGCCGGCATTGACGACAGCGTTACGCTGATTTCGCCGACGGTAATCGAGCCGATTCAGGACCTGAAGGTAAACTACCTCGGCAACCGAAACCCCCGCCTGCACACCGACGAGCTTTTGATCGCTTTGTCGATGTGCGCCGTAACCGATCGAAACGCGGCGGACGCGCTTACGCATCTGATCGATTTAAAGGGCTGCGAGATGCACTCTTCCGTAATTCTTTCCGAGGTTGACGTGAAGGTGTTAAAGAAGCTCGGCATCAACCTTACCTGCGAACCGGTTTATCAGACAAAACGTTTATATCGAAATTAGCATAGAAGGTCTTTTATGTTTTCCCGCATAAAACGCTTTTTTACCGTCGAAGGCATGGTGAAAAAGCATGAGATTTTCGGAGAACTGCCGAAATCGAAGGAATTATACAAAAACTTGATTGACGTGGCGTGGCCGGCGACCGCAGAGTCGGTGCTGGTCGGTCTGGTCGGCATCGTCGATACACTCATGGTTTCGGCGCTGGGCGCAAGAGCTATTGCAGCGGTTGGACTTACCAACCAGCCGAGGCTCTTGTTTTATGCTGTGTTTTTTGCGCTGAACATCAGCGTCACCGCGGTGGTCAGCCGAAGAAAAGGGCAGGGGGACCGGAACGGCGCGAACAAGACCCTTGCGCAGGCGGTTTCGCTCAGCATTGCGCTCGGCATTATGGTTTCCGCCGTCGCCCTCGCAATCGACGAGCCGCTGATACGGCTTGCCGGCGCGAACGATGAAACCATCGCGGACGCGGTTTTGTATTTCCGAATTGTCATGTCGGGCATGGTGTTTACCGCGGTGAGCGGCGCCATCAACTCCGCGCAGCGAAGCATCGGCAACACGCGCATCGCGTTGACCTCCAACCTCACGGCGAACGTCGTCAACGTGGTTTTCGATTATCTGTTGATTACGGGCAAATGCGGTTTTCCGGCGCTGGGCATCGTCGGCGCCGCGATACCAACAGTCATGGGCAATATGGTCGCCTGCGGCATGTCGGTCTGGTCGATCCGGCGGAAAGGATATCTGTACCTGAATTTCAAGGAACTATTCCGTTTTCGCGCCGAACTGATTAAACCGCTTTTAAAAGTCGGCATGGGCGCCGGTATGGAACAGGCATGCATTCGCGTCGGATTTTTTATATACGCCGCGACCGTCGCCAATCTCGGAACCGCCGCGTTCGCGACGCATCAGATTTGCATGAACATTATCAATCTCTCCTTCACTTTTGGCGACGGGCTGGGAATGGCGTCCTCCGCGCTGGTCGGGCAGAATCTCGGCAAAAAAAGACCCGACCTTTCCACGTTGTACGGAAAAGCCGGGCAGCGCGTCGGGTTTTTTATATCGCTTTTCTTAGTGCTTTTGTTCGGGTTTGCAGGCAGGACGTTGGTCGGACTGTTTGTCAGCAGCAGCGATAACGACTATGACTACATCATGCATAACGGCACCATTATTATGTATATCGTCGCGCTGATCTGCGTGGCGCAGATTACGCAGGTTATTTACAACGGCTGCCTGAGAGGGGCGGGCGATACGAAGTACGTCGCGGCTGTTTCGACCGTCTCGATTATGGTAATCCGACCGATTCTGACCTACCTTTTCTGCTACACCTTCGGCATCGGGTTGATCGGCGCCTGGTTCAGCCTTGCGATCGACCAAATCATTCGTCTTATTTTTTCCGCGCTGCGCTTCTCAAGCGGCAGATGGGAGAAGGTAAAAGTATAAAGAAGTTGCACTCTTATCTGTGCTTCGCGGCGCAGATAAGGGTGTTTTTTTTGCTGTGATAACATATTTCAGCTCTGGCTGTTTTAGAAGTTTTCTTCTATAAAAACTTTTGCATAAAGTTTTCGCATCGCGCTTATCCCGCTTTCCCCGATATAGTTTTAAAAATTAGAATCGGATTCGATGATTTCCCTGTTTTTTGCAAAAAAACTGCCGGGACGCGCGCCCCGGCAGTTTTTATTATACCAATACCTCTTCGTTTTCCTCAAAAATAATCTGTCCGTACTCTTCGAAGTAGATCTCGAGGTCGTGGTCCGAGAAGTCCTTGCGGATGGTCTTCATCAAAACCTTGAAGCCGTCGACGATGTTGTTCATGTTATCGGGATAGCTGACAAACGCGGTAATCATTCTGCTGTCCGCCGGCAGCATGTTCATCAGCACAAGGCGGTTGAAGCGCTCGGTGTTTTTGCTTAAAATAATGCTTTCGTTCTTGGAGCTGCAGAACGGGAAAACACCGAGATAGTATTTCTGGTCAAACCGGATAAACAAGTCGGTTTCAAAATAAAGTCCTTTCAGGTTGTCCGAAAAGACGTCGAGGAAGAAGTTCTTCTGTTTTTTCGAGTATTTCTCCTCGTCGTCGTATTGAAGGGTGGTGAGCATCATGGACAGCGGATAGTTGCCCTTCTGCGCTTTCTTTAGCTCTCCGTTCAGGTATTTGAACAGGCTCAGCGAGATGATTTCTACGTTCTTGTTCTTTTCGCTGCCCTTGTTGATGATTCTATAGACTCTTTCGATTAAAAACTGGTCGGTAAAGGGCATTAAGATGATGTCGTTGACCCCGTGGTTGATGACTTTGTGGATAAAGCTGACCGTGTTTCCGGAAGAAATCAGAATAATCGGTATTTTGCGGTTGGCGGCCCTGATTTTCGCAATCTCCAGCAGATACTCTTTTTCATCGCTGTCGCTGTACACGATGACGCAGGAAAGGTATGCCGCCCGTTCATGAATTTTATAGATACAGTCGTTGATCGAAATGCTGCAGATGACATGAACGCCATGGTTATGCGAAAAGGCGTTCTCGATGCGGTTGTAGATGAACGCGCTCTTAGTATATACTAAAATGTTGGCTTCCATTGGCATGCGCTACCATTCCTTTCACGAATTTTACATCAAATCAAGCATATATCTCGCGGCGGAAAGGATGCCGTATTTACCGCTCTCATATGTGACGCCGCCCTGCAGGTACACTGTGTACGGTTCGCGAATGGGAGCGTCTGCCGACAACTCTATCGAGGAGCCCTGCGTAAAGGTGCCGGCGGCCATCACCACCTCGTCGTTGTAGCCGGGCATCGCCCAGCCGACCGGCTCGACGAAGGAATCAATCGGGCTTCCCGCCTGTATGCCGCGACAGAATTTCAGCAACGTGTCCGCGTTTTTCAGGTTGACGGTCTGGATGATGTCCACCCGCTTTTCAAACGCGGTCGGGGATACGTCGTATCCGAGCTTTTCAAACAGCAAAGCGGCGAAAACCGCGGTTTTAAGCGCCTGCGCGGTCGCGTGCGGCGCGAAAAACAGCCCTTTGATCATGTTCTTTGTCTGCCCGAGCGAAGCGCCAGCCTCCAGCCCGATTCCGGGAACGGTCAGACGGTAGGAAGCGAGCTCGAC
Source organism: Bacillota bacterium (assembly GCA_029550965.1). Taxonomy (GTDB): domain Bacteria; phylum Bacillota; class Clostridia; order Oscillospirales; family CAG-382; genus UBA1049. Next base: position 55,448 of record JAKPGJ010000054.1, on the reverse strand, counting down.
GGCTTTTTTAGTGCCGACGATATAGCCGCCGGTCTCGGCGATTCCGCCGCCGGGGTTTTTGATAAGAGAGCCTACCAATATGTCCGCTTTCGGTTCGGTTTCCTCGCAGAACTCGCCGTAGCAGTTGTCCACTACGAGATAGGCGCCGCTGTACTGTTTTACCAATTCGTATAACGCGTTGATCTCGGAGGACGGCAGGCTGCGGCGGGAGAGATATCCTTTCGAGCGCTGCGCGAACACGACTTTGATGCTTTTGTCGGAAATAAGCGTATTTTTTATCGCTTCATAGTCTAAAGTTTTTCCGTCTATCAGTTCTGTCTGCCTGTATTTGACGCCGAAATCGGCAAGCGAACCGTCGCCGTTCGCGCCGGAAAGACCGATGACGTTGTCAAGCGTGTCGTAGGGTTTGCCGGTCACCGAATACAGCGTGTCGTTCGGACGGAGCAGACCGAACAAAGCGATCGCGATCGCGTGCGTGCCGGAGATGATATTGTGCCTTGCGAATCCGCTCTCGCAGCCGAAGACCTGCGCGAACAGCCTGTCGCACATGTCCCGCCCGTCGTCGTTGTAGCCGTATCCGCTTGTGGTCGCGAAATGCCGCTCGGACAACTGGTTGGTCGCGAACACGCGCATGACCTTTTCCGTATTTTTGTACGCGGTTTGGTCAATTTCAGCAAAAACCGCGCCGAGTTCTTTTTCACATTCCGAAGCGAGCTGCGCAAGCGCAGCGTTGTTTTTTACGATATGCATACATTACCTTTTTATTGCGTCGAAATATTCAAATTACTTTTTTCGTAAGTAGTTACATATAATTAAAACATAATAAGTTAGTATTAATATAACATAAATTGCGCTATTAATCAATGGCCAAACAGAAAATCATTGCGTTTGCTTTGATGTTGTGACCAAAACGATATTATCACGAGCAATGGATAAAATCAGCGCAAATCCGAAGCGGGTACAGCCGCTTCGGATTTTTTATTTACTCTATTCCGTTTTCGATCAAAGCGGTCAGCAGTTGCGAGCAGGCCTTGACGTCCGCCATGTCTAAAACCTCAACCGGCGAGTGAATATACCGGGTGGGGATGGAGATACAGCCCGCGACGCTTCCAGCGCCGGCAAGCTGCATGGAAGCGGTGTCGGTGCCGCCGGCGGTCAGAATCTCGTACTGGTGTTTGATGTTGTTCTCTTTCGCGAGCGCGGTCAGCCGGTCAACCATCACTTTGGAGCAGATGACCGAGGAATCCTTGATTTTAATCGCAGCGCCGCCGCCGAGCGTGACGGAGACGCCTTTTTCGCCGGGCGCGTCTGCGGTTGTAACATCAATCGCGACGGCGTAATCGGGCATGACCGAGAAAGCTGAAGGCTTGGAGCCGCGCAGGCCCACTTCCTCCTGCACCGTAAAGACATAATAGGTGTCCATCGCGGTTTTCTTCGCGTTCCGCGCCGCGTCTACGGCGACCGCGCAGCCGATGCGGTCGTCGAACGCCTTCGCCGCGTACCGTCCGCCGGCGAGTTTTTTAAACGAGGGCGCGACCGCGCAGATGTCGCCGATTTTAACCTTTTTTTCCGCTTCGCGCCTGCTCTTGGCGCCGATATCGACAAAGAGCTTGTTGATTTTGATTTCCTCGGGCTTGGTGTTCGCGTCGATGCCGAGAATGCCTATCGTTCCGTTCGCAAAAACAACAGGATGATACGCGGACGCGATCGGGCGGATTCCCCCGATGTTGGAAACCCGGATAATGCCGTTGTCCTCGATGTAGGTGACGACGAAGCCGATCTCGTCCATGTGGGCGGCGACCATGAGCTTTTTCTCGGAATTCTCGCCCTTTTTATAGGCGATCAGGTTGCCCATCGCGTCGGTTTGAACGCTGTCGACAAACGGTAAGATTTCTTTTTCTATCAGCGCGCGCAGCTTCTCCTCGCTGCCCGAAACCGAATTTACCGATGTAAATTTTTTAATTGTGTTCAGCATGATCTTCTACCTTTCTCCGGCGTTTTCGCCGGCAGCAATTCTTTTTAAAATCCTTTCTGCAGCAGCGCCAGAACCAGCTTTTTGATTTCAAAAAGGTCGTCTTTGCAAACGACGTTGCTTGCCGAATGGATATACCGCGTCGGCGCGGAAACAGCCAAAACCCGCGCGCCCGCGGCCGTCCGCTGGTAGGCGGACGCGTCGTTTCCGCCGGCTATGACGTTTTTCAGCTGGCACTTGATGTTGTTTTCCTGCGCGGTCGCCAGAGCGTACTCGACAAGCTTTTTATCGTATATGGTCGAGCCGTCGATATGGGAGATGACCGCGCCTTTGCGCAGTTCGCAGGCGTACCGGGACTTCGGCGCGCCCAAAACGTCGCCCGCGGTGGTCGCTTCGATGGCGATGGCGATATCGGGGCGGAGATTAAACGCGACCTGCTTCGCGCCGTCGGTGCCGACTTCTTCGCAGGTGACGAAGGCGAAATAGGTGTCGTACTCCAGCTCTTCCTGCATCAGCTCGACCAGCAAAGCGCAGCCGAACCGGTCGTCGATCGCTTTGGACTTAATCAGTCCGTCGCCGAACTCCTCGAAGTTGGGCACGAACGTCGCGACGTCGCCGACCGAAACCACTTCCTCGCAGGACTTTTTGTCATCGCAGCCGATGTCGATATACATTTCTTCCAACGGAACGACCATTCCGCGCTCTTTTTTCTTCTGCAGGTGTATCGCTTTGGAAGCGACGACGCCGTAAATCCTTTTGTCGCCGATGACAACCCTTCTGCCGCCGACAACGCGCGGGTCGATTCCGCCGATCGGGTCGAAATAAATATACCCTTCGTCGGAGATGTATTTGACCATCAGCCCGACCTCGTCCATATGGGCCGAAACGACCACTTTTTTATCCGGGGTCTTTCTGCCCTTCTTGAAAGCGATCAGGTTGCCCATGCGGTCCACTTCGTAACGGGTGGCGATCTGTTGGATATCCTGTATAATCAGTTCGCGGATTTCGTCCTCGCAGCCGGAGGGGGAGATACAGCCGCAGTATTTTTTCAAGCGTTCTATCATTTTATATGCCCTCCTTGAGCGATAACGCAAGTTCGCAAATCAGTCTTGACGTGTCATACACATCGGAGAGCATGACGACTTCGTTTGCGGTGTGCATGTTTTTCAAAGGAATAGAAACCAAAACCGTCGGAACTCCGCCGCGCGACGTCTGGATCGCGCCGGAGTTGGTGCCGGTATGGTTCGGCTCGGCAAAGAGCTGATGGGGAATTCCGTTTTTCTTCGCGGTCTCGACCGCTTTTATCGTCAGCTTTCTGCTGGTCTGCGCGGAGAAGGAAATGCTCGGTCCGCCGCCCATTTTAATATCCTTGCGGTAAGCCGGCGCGTCCGGAACGTATGCGTTCGTGACATCCAGGCAGATCGCGAAGTCCGGCGCGATTTGGTAGCTTGCGGTCGTCGCGCCCTTGTAGCCGGTTTCCTCGCCGCCGGAGAACTGGACCGCGATGTTGACCGGCAGTTCTTTCTCTTTCAACATTTCCAAAGCGCGCAGGATAGAAACCGCGCAGATTCGGTCGTCAAAGCTCTTGCCGGCGATGGCATTGTTCTGCAGCCGGACGACCGGCGAGCGGTAGCCGACCGGCGTGCCGATGGATACGATCTCTTCCAGCTGTTCTTTGGAGTACCCCGTGTCGATCGCGAGGTCCTCGAGCTTCATCGGCTTTTCCAGCTCGTCTTTTTCCTGCAGGTGCGGCGGTTTGGAGGTGAAAATGCCGGTGATGGTCTTTTTGCCGTAAATCAGAACTTCCGAAGCCGGAAGGATTCTTGGGTCGATTCCGCCGATGTTGACGACTTTCAGAAAACCGCCCTCGCAGATTTCGGAGACGATAAAGCCGATTTCGTCAATGTGCGCGTCAAGCAGGAGCGTTTTTGCGCCCGCTTTTCCGCAGCTTATTCTGCCGATAAAACTGCCGACAGACGTTACTTCATAACTGTCAAAATATCCTTTGCACAACTCCGCGACCCGTTCCATTCCGATGTGTTCCTGACCGGAAACAGCCGGCAGTTCGGAGAATGCGCAGGCGAGTTCAAAGATTCGTTCCATATGATTTGTCCTTTTTTATAATTGGTTTACAATATTTTTAAATACGTTGCCGCGTTCCTCGAAGTTTTTGAACATATCGAAGCTCGCGGCGGCGGGGGAGAGCACGACGCAGTCGCCGGGCAGGGCAATCTCGCGCGCTTTGGCGACCGCTTCTTCCATATTCTTTACCCGGTAATAGGGTTTGTATCCGATGGCGTTCAGGATTTTCTCGATTTTGTCCGCCGTCGCGCCCATTAGAATAGCCGCTTTCGCTTTCTCGGCAAACAGGGGTCCGAGCGGGTCGAGCGGAATATGTTTGTCGTATCCGCCGCAGATGACAATGACTTTTTCTTTAAACGAGTTCAGGCAGGCGGCGGTTCTTGTGGGACTGGAGTCAATCGACGAGTTGTAGTACTTCACGCCGTTCAGCGCGCGCACCAGCTCGATTCGGTGCTCGACGCCGCGGAAGGTCTTGGCGACGCGGACAATATCCTCGTTGGACACAAAATCCTGCACCGCCGCGATGGCGGTCGCGAAATTGTCCCGGTTGTGCCTGCCGACAAGGAGAATATCGCTGTCCTTTACAATCAGCTCGCCGCCGCGGAAGATGCCTGCGTCGTTGTAATAGACACCGTCCTCAAGTTTGTGTTTGCCGGAGAAAAACCGGACGCTTCCCTTGGCTCTGGGCGCAAAGCTCCTTGTGATTTCGTCATCGTAGTTTAAAACAAGAACGCCGTCCGGTTTCTGGAAGTTAAAGATGTTGGTTTTCGCTTCGGCGTATTCCTCCATGCTTTTGTGCCAGTCAAGGTGGTTCGGGGTGATGTTTTTAATCACCGCGATGTCCGGCGAAACCGTCATCTTCATCAATTGAAAGGAAGAAAGCTCGGCGACCACAAAATCCTGCGGCCGGATGTCGTCCAGCGTGGCAAGCAGATTCTTTCCGATGTTCCCGCCGATGTGGACGCGCTTGCCCGCCGCTTTCAGCATTTCCGCAATCAGCGTAGTGGTCGTGGTCTTTCCGTCGCTTCCGGTGACGGCGATGGTTTTGTACGCGACCTCGGGCGTTCTGCACAGTTTGAAAAACTCCTCGGTCTCGCTGGTCAAAACGACGCCGTTCTTTTTCGCTTCGACCAGTTCGGGAATATCGTCGCGCACCGCCGGGGAGAGGAACAACACCGCTTCATCAATGTTTTCCAGATATTTTTCGCCCGTAATCAGTTTTACGCCGAGTTGTTCGAGCCTTTCTTTGTTGCCGGGGTTGTCTTTTTTATCGCGTACGGAAAGTATGACGCCGCCGGCCGCGAAAAGCTCTACGATCGGCATATTGCTGACGCCGCAGCCGATAAAACCGACTTTTCTTCCCTTAAATTGCGCCGTATATTCTTTCAGCATAAAATCGCCCATGCCATGAAAACCGCAGCATGGACTACGCCAACCTTTCTTTGGTATATTCTGGTTGCATTACCATTTATATTCTAATCTAAATTATAATAAATCATCGCGCATAAAACAACCTTTTGGAAAAATATTTTTTTTGACAAATCAGAACGGATATGCTATTATAATTAAACAGTTGCAACCGTTCCGAACAATCGCGCGATACCATACCGAAAGGTCGTATCGTGAGGAAAGTCCGGGCTCCAAGAGCAGGATAGCAGATAACATCTGCCGAAGGCGACTTCAGGGCCAGTGCAACAGAAATAAACCGCCTGAAACGGTTTTTCGTTTTAGGTAAGGATGGAAAGGCGAGGTAAGAGCTCACCGGCGCATAGGCGACTATGCGGCCATGTAAACCCTATCCGGAGCAACACCGCAATGAGAGCGTGAATGCCTGCTCGGCAGCTCTCCAGGTGGCATAGAGGTAAGCGGCGACGTTTACCCAAGATAGATGATTGTTCACGACAGAACCCGGCTTACAGGAACGATTGCAAAAATTTAATTTTTCCCGGATTGAGAAATCAATCCGGTGTTTTTTTATCAAGATTTTAAGAACGGCGGCCGTTGACAAGACTGCGGCGCCCGAAACATTCGCGGCAACGGTTATAAAGTAAAAAACGCTTTCCTGCGTTGATTTTACCGCTAAAAAAACGCTTTTTTACCGCTTATTTGCCAAAAGTTAATGAATCGGCATATATTATGGGTATAATCAAAATATAAATCTCAAAATAGCGCATGACTGCGCAAATTATTCATTATATGCGCCGACTTTCATAAATATGATTAATTTCTTGACATTTATTCCATAATGTTATATAATGACACTGAACACAAATAACATTAATTTTATAGCATTACAAATTTCGTTAAACATACTGGTTAGATCGGAGAGTACCCTTGCTTATTCAGTTGGAACAATCGCAGCAGACAGTACGCGAGCTGAAAAAAGGAATAGAGGAGTTAGCTCAGTCCATAAAAGTCGAGGAACTGAAGGAAGAAGTCGCCTCTCTGGAAGAGCAGGTGAACCAGCCGGGTTTCTGGTCGGATACGCAGAAATCGCAGGCGGTGCTTAAGAACCTGAAAGCAAAAAAGAGAACGCTTGATAATTATCTCAAGCTGAAAAAGGATTTTGACGACATTAGTTCTTTGATAGAGCTGGCCCTTGCCGACGAGGACGGCAGCATGGCCGGCGAGATTATATCGGAATTAAATTCCATTAAAAACGAATACGAAAAGCAGCGCATTGAGATACTATTATCGGGCGAGTATGACGCGAACAACGCGATTCTTTCGATACATCCCGGCGCGGGCGGCACGGAGGCTCAGGACTGGGCGGAGATGCTTTACCGGATGTACACAAGATACGCGGAGCGTCACGGATTCAAGGTCAAGGTGCTGGATTACCTCGACGGCGACGAGGCGGGCATCAAGAGCGTTACCGTTTTAATCGAAGGTCTGAATGCCTACGGATACCTGAAAGGCGAGTCGGGAGTTCACAGACTGGTCCGCATTTCGCCGTTCGACGCTTCGGGCAGAAGGCATACTTCCTTCGCGTCGGTGGAGGTTTTGCCGGAGTTTAACGACGAGATAGAGATTGAGATTCGGGACGAGGATTTAAAAATCGAGGCGCACCGCGCAAGCGGAGCGGGCGGACAGCATGTCAACAAAACCGATTCCGCCATCCGCATCACCCATATTCCTACGGGCATCGTGGTCGGCTGCCAGACCGAGCGCAGCCAGATGCAGAACAAAGAGACCGCTTTGCGCATGCTCAAGAGCAAGCTGCTCGAGATTAAGGAGCGCGAGCATCTTGAGAAAATCGAGGACATCAAAGGCGTCAAACTCAATATCGAGTGGGGCAGCCAGATTCGCTCGTATGTGTTTATGCCCTACACGCTCGTTAAGGATAACCGCACCAATTACGAAACCGGAAACATTCAGGCTGTCATGGACGGCGAGATAGACGAGTTTATTAACGCATACCTCAGACAGAACTGCAACATATAGTTTTCTAATAATCGAACGGAGGAACATTCTTATGAAAAAGACAAAAATGATTATCGGCATTTCGCTTCTCGTTCAGTCGCTTACATTCTTTATACTGTTCCTGATTTACTGGAACAAGAAAAGAAGCCTTGCAAAGACCTTCGCGGCATTTTCCGCAGCGGGCGGAGTTGTCGGAGCGATATGCCTGATCAGCGAGATGAAGAACAAAAAGTGCTGCAGCGTTGAAGAGGATGAAATCGACGAGGATTTTGCAGACCTCGACGTATGTGAGGACGATATTGTCTGCTCTTTCGACGAGAGCGATGAATCTGACGAGACGAAGGAAGCTACGGAATAAGCTCCTTGTCCGGCAACTGAATTCGTAAATTATTATGGAAAGTACAGCTTTACGGCTGTATTTTTCTTCTTATGGCTTATTTGCAAAAAACAGGTTTAACATACAGGAGGTTTTATGGAAAAAGGCGGAATTTCGGTTAGTACCGAGAACATTTTTCCAATCATAAAACGCTGGCTTTACTCCGAAAAAGACATTTTTGTCCGCGAGGTGGTCTCGAACGCCTGCGATGCCATCACAAAACATAAGCGCCTTGTGTCGCTCGGGGAAGCCAAAGAAAGCGAAACCGCGTATAAAGCCGAGGTGAAGATCGACAAGGCAAACAAAACCATCACCTTCGTCGATAACGGCATCGGCATGAGCGAGGACGAAGTCAAGCGGTACATCAACCAGATCGCGCTGTCCGGCGCGGTCGATTTCATCTCGAAATATGAGGGCGAGAACAGCGCCGGAAGCGGCATTATCGGACACTTCGGCCTCGGCTTTTATTCTGTCTTTATGGTCGCCGAGAGCGTCGAAATGAACACCAAGAGCTATACGGACGCGCCCGCGGTATATTGGGAATGCGACCAGGACGGACAGTTCTCGATGAAGGAGGGCAAAAGAACCGAGCGCGGCACCGAAATCATTCTCCATATCGCCGACGACGAGGTCGGATACCTCGACAGCGTAAAGCTCAAGGGCATTCTTGAAAAATACTGCGCGTTTATGCCCTATGAGATACATCTGATTTATGACGACAAGGACGAAGTCATCAACGATACGAACCCGCTTTGGCAGCGAAACCCCGCCGACATCAAAGACGAGGAATACAAAGCGTTCTACCGCAAGGTGTTCCTGGATTACAGGGATCCGATTTTCTGGGTGCATATCAACGCGGATTATCCGCTCAACTTCAAGGGAATACTGTACTTCCCGGCGCAGCGCAGCGATTTTGAACCGCTGGAGAGCGAGATTAAGCTGTACTACAACTCGGTCTTTGTGGCGGACAACATCAAAGAAGCCTGCCCGGACTTCCTGATCAACTTAAAAGGCGTTCTGGATTGTCCGGAGCTTCCGCTGAACGTTTCGAGAAGCTATCTGCAGAACAACGTGTACATCAAAAAGGTCGCGTCCCATATCGCCAAGAAAGTGGGCGACAGGCTGAACTATCTTTTCAACAACGAACGCGAAAATTACGAAAAGATGTGGGATGCGGTCAAGCCGTTTATCGAGTACGCCTGCATGCGGGACGCGAAGTTCTACGAGCGCGTAAACGAAATCGTTTTGTTTAAGAAACACTCCGGCGGATACACGACGCTGAGCGAGCTGAACCCGCCCGCCGAAGAAGCGAAGGCGGAAGAAAAAACCGCCGAACAGGCGGCGGATACCGAGCAAAAAGAGGAAAACAGGGAACCGGCAAAGAAGAACATTTATTACGCGACCGACGCGAACGCGCAGAGCTACTATATCAGCCTTTTCAAGAGCAAGGGATACGAGGTTCTGCTCTGCGACACGCTGGTTGATTCGAACTATTTGCAGTTCCTGGAAGATAAAAACGAGAATATCCGGTTTTTGCGCGTGGACGCGGACTTTACGGACATCAACGCGGGCGGAGAAGCGGACAAATCGCTGGAAAAACTGTTCAAAAAAGCGGTCGGCAGCGACAAGCTGACCGTCAAGTTCGCCGCGCTGGGCGAGAACGACGCGCCGGCGCTGATTACCGTCAACGAGGACAGCCGCCGCATTTCGGATATGATGCGGGTTTACAGAATGGGCGGATCCGGCGGAAGCGACTTCCCGCTGGAGGAGGTTCTGACCGTCAACACAAATTCGCCGCTGATTAAAAAGCTCGCGGAAAAGAGCAGAGAGAAGGATTTGGCAGAGAAAATGGCGAAACATATTTATATGTCCGCGCTCATCCTGTCCCGCCGCTTGAGCCCTTCCGAGACCACCGAATACATTCAACTGAACACGGAACTGTTGAGCAAACTATAAAACGCAAGAGAGCTGAAAACCATAAAGGTTTTCAGCTCTCTTGCTTGTAAGGGCTGTGAAAGGATTGGGAAGATCAGTTCAGTTTTATGATATACGCTTTGTTGTCAACGACGTGGTTGTTCAAAGTGGGCAGGAAAACGTATTCGTTCGACATGTTTCCGTAAGAGAGCGAGATGAACGGCGAACTGAAAGTATAGGTTTTTATTTCCTTAATTCCGTCGGAAGCGTAAAGCGTGTAAATGCTGGTTTCGTCCGTTTCCAAAGAGATATTGACGAAATGCTTCCGGTTCGGCGAGAATAAAATCAAATTTTGATAGAATTCCGGATATATGTTTTCTACATTGTCCGGCGAATCGGGTCTGAATCGATACAGATGCATATCGTCGTACGTAAACCCGTAAATATAGCCGTCGCTGTAGAATTCGGCGCTTACAGCGTTGTTAAAAACGGAAAGTTTATCGGACTTAGGGTCATACATGCCGCTTCCAAGAACCTGTTCATAGCCGTAAATGTTAAAGAACAATGTATCTCCGACAAAGAAGGAAACGGCGGGAACGAAGGAGTTCTTGCCGTAATTGTCCTCGTCAATATATCCTTCGTACAGCAGGATGTCACTGCCGGATTGATTGTCGTGCAGGTATAGGTCGTAGTCCCTGTAAAAAGCGTAGTATCTGCCCGAATCGGAGATATCTTTTTCATCCGAGCGGACATCGAGCTTTTCGTGTTCTTCCCAGGTATATCTTTCTATTTGCTCGGTATTGTCGTTTAGCTTGATTTTGTATTTCGCAAACGCAATGCCGTCGGACGTTTGGACGGCGAAATAGATGTCGAAGAACGCATCGCCGGCGTAATAATGGAAATAATAGTCTATGCCGTCTGTATCCTGCAGTTTGTGCTCTTTTATGCGCTGTCCGGTCGCTAAATCAATAAAGTCGAGCTTCCAGTCGAAATAACTCGGATGATAGTATTCTAACAGGTCCATTTTGGAGCTTAAAACTGCTAATGCGCGGTTGTTGATATAAGAACTGAAATGGATATGCCTGTTCTTGCCGATCAGAGAAGCGATATCCAGTTCATGCATTCCTTCCGTATAGACCGGCTCTGTCAGATACTTGGCGTACTTGCTATAGAGCGCGTGATTGCTGATCTTATCTTTGATTCGTTCGATCGGGTAGGGAACGATTTCGCCGGTCGTCATTCCGTCAACTAAAACGTTTCTTTTGTTGTCGTATTCATTTACGAAAAGGATATATAAGTATCTGTTCGCAGGAACGCCGTTTTCTTTTAATTTATAGACGGCGTATTCGAGCGCAAGGTCCTCGAAATATGCGACGTCCCGCAGGTCGGCAAAGTAATCGACGCAATCCGAAAAGTTTTGGCTTAGAACGTTTTCGCAGTACCATTCCGCGATTTTAACCGCCTGATTCTGCACGTTTTCGGCCTCGGCGGCGTAAACCTTGCCTGCTGCCATTTGTTCTTCTGCGATCGCGGCTGCGGATTGAACGGACGAAGTTTCGGAAACGTCCGAAGTCTGCGCGGCGTCAGAGGTCAGCGCTTCCGATGTTTGCGGCTCGGAAGACTGATTGTTATTCGCAGTTTCTCTGCAGGAAGCAAGAGCCGCCATGCACAGGCAGGCCGCGGCAAAACCCGCGATAACGCTTACGATACGATTCTTTTTAAATCGGCTTTTCTCTTTTTTCATGTGTTCGCCTTTCGGTATCTGAGTATTTTGTTCTCTACTGCAATAGTGGACAATTCTGCGCAAATAGTTTCAGCGGAACATAAAAAAGAACGAAGACCGTTCGGCTTCGTTCTTTATCGTTTATGATTTTAAACCCTGCAAATCGATTATAAACGCGCTGCTGTCATAGACATTGCTTATTACGGGAATAAAGAGTTTGTCGCCGAAAACGATGCCGTCGTTGAAGTAAGAACACACGGACGAGAAGGTATAGGTTTTAAGCGCCTTAAAATCGTCCGCGTTGTAAACGGTTACAGCGCTTTCGTATTTATTCTGGTCGTTAAACCGCGCTTCGAACCGCAAAATAAACATTTCATCCGGCGACGGAAACATCGTCGCGTTATGCTCAAGCAAATACTCAACTTTTTCCGGATTTTTTAAGCTGAAGCGGTTCAAGCCGCTTTTTTCGCCGTCTGTTTCGTCGGACCAACCGTAAATGTATCCGTTGCAGTAAAACATCGCGTGCATTTTATTCTGATACAGCTTTTTCTCGTTTGTATCCGGGTTATATGAGCCTATGTTGACGTCTCGCTCGAACAGATGGATATTATAATACAGCGTTTCTCCTACGAAGAAAGCAGGGCTTGCGTAAGTATAGATGTTCTGCTCCCATGTCGCTTCGAAAACTAAAATATCTTTGTTTGTCAGAGTATCGCGCAGATACAGGTTTTCTTCTTCGATATAGACATAATATCGTCCGGATTCGGAGGATATGTACCGATGCACCTCGTCGGGCTCTAAAATATTGATAATATCCTCGTCGTTTGTGGATGCGCCGATTTTAACTTTATATTCAAGCCTTTTGTTTTTGTCCGCTTCGCTGAAGAATTCAAAGTACAGCGATATGGAATCTTCATCCTTTGAACAGTAATTATAAGACAACAGCGCGAAGCCGTCGATCGCCAGCGGATGGCTGACGTTCTGTCCGGGATCGTTCAGATTGACAAAATCTATTTTCCAGTCCGAATAATATCGATTATTCTGCAAAGTAAAATCCGCGTTCAGGATCGCGACGGTATCCTCCGAAACCCAAACCGAATCAAAAATATTTCTGTCTTCGCCGATATATTGGAACAAAGGCAGTTCTTGTATCCCATTCGAGCGGGTTTCCTGCGGGAAATCGCCGATATGTTTTCCGAATACGGCGTGCTTTTTTATTTTCTCCCACGAATTTCGAATATCGTACCGCATGGACGGCTGCTCTGTCGAAAAGCCGTCGATTAAATAATAGTATCCCGCGGCATTCCTTTCGGCGCCCATGACCAGATTGATATAGTAATCGCGCGTTTCGCTGCCGTTCGTAAAGGAAACCCGGCTTACTGCGAGATATGCCGAGAAGTCTTCATAGAAAAGCAATTGCGCCATCGCTATCGGGAGGTCGGAGGGTTCGGAAAGCGTGCCGTATTCGCGCAGCATGTTCGTGCAATACCATTCGATGAGGTTTTTCGGCGAATAAGAGGAGATTCCTCCGGCCAGCATCTTTTCCTCGTTCTGTTTGCGGATGTCAAGCAAGGTATCTGAAGTGTCCTTAGCCGAAGGAACGCTGACTTCGCTTGCACTCGAAACGGGATCGGACGCTTCGGAGAAAGATTCGGCGGATTCTTCGTTTTTCGGGGTGAAGTAAACAAAGACAAACGCCGCAATCAAAACAAAAACGAGAATGAACGAAAAAACGACGAATATTCTTTTGAAGTCGAAACTTTCGCTTTTCATGGCAGCACCTTTCAAAGAAAAAAAGATAAGGAGATGTATTTACATAATATTTTATAATAAAGTACAGGTTTTGTCAACGAAAAAAGAACGGACCTGTCCGGTTCCGTTCCGATCTGGATTATAAAAAACACCGCAAATCGACCGCTAATTTTTCTTCGGCGGCGATAAGCCTTCTGGTAATATCCTTCGCGTTTTCTTCGGCGTTTGCGTACTGGTTCAGATAGCGATGCAGCGTTTTTACGCCCATGTTGCAGCCGTCCGTAATCAAATCCGCGACAGCCTGGTCCGAATGATCGACGGTCAGTTTGATGTTCGTCTTCATCCAGGACATGGTCTTGGCGACGGGATTCGGCTCTTTTCCGTCGGCGTTGAGCGTGTTTAACAGGCTGGTCACTTCGTTTTTCAGGTTTTCGTGCTCCTGCTTGCTTGCGGCGAGCGCTTGTTTTAGCTGTTCGTTGGTTACGGAAGGCAGCGCTTCGTCTATGGAAAGAATGCCCATCTTAATGCCGGCGTCGCATTCTCTGAGCAGCTTTACGGTATCGTTTGCTTCCATGATACATCCTCCTGTGTGTTGGATTATAGATATAATATAACCGCGCGCGCCGGATTTATGTTTTTTCGACAAAAAAACCGCCATTCCTGAAGAATGGCGGACGAAACTGTAAATCGCTAAAATCTGAATATATCGCAAAAGCAGCAGCGGCGGCGGTGAACACAGTTCGGAATACGCCGGCACTCAAATCTGTCGTCGGCGTCAAGTCTGTGGTGTTTTTCTCTGCAAACAAACATTCTTTCTCCCGGCGCGAAGGCCTCGTTGCAGTAGCATTTATGATGTTCGTTTCGTTTATGGAAGTCATGCCGGTCGCAGTCGTGATGCTCATGCCGCTTTCTGACGTCGTGATGCTTGTCAATACAACCCATATATACACTCCTTTCGCTGTTCATTATATCATACTCAAAAAGCGAAATAGTGTTCATGAAAATAAAACGGCGCGGCCGCCGTCAATCGTCAAAATTCGTTCTAATGCACAAAAAAATATTTTTATAATGAAAATAATTTGGCTTTTATCAATTATATATTGATTATTGATAATTTTTTTGATATAATTATATCACACTTAGGAAAAGAATAAAAAAGACGGTGTAAATATGATCAGAGCATTCGGTATCATTTCCGCTGTAAAGGAGATTTTCCTGCAATCGTTTTCGGTGAGCCAGATTCAAAAACGGTTCGAAAACAAGTATGCAACTCAGGTCCGGGAGTCCCTCATACAGATTAACCTGTTCAGAATGATATCGATATGCTCCATTATCACCGTGTTCGAATTGATTGCGCTGCCTTATTATACGATCGACGCCTATCTCAATAACGGCAGAAAACTGTGTTATATCAACTTCTTCAGCCAACTGTTTCTGCTCGTCGTTTCCATATGCTTCGCCGTCAAGGGGATACATGTCTATCAAAATAAAACTGAGAATTATATAAAAAGTCCGCATCTGTATCTTATCTATTATTTCTGCGTTTCCGTCGGATGCTTATTTTATATATACAGCGATATAAAGAGTGGCGTTCCCTCCGCGACAATCTATTATTTGGCGCTGATTTTATCGACAATCCCGATATTTACATTAAAGGAAGCGCTTTTTTTTATCATTCTCAATACCGCCGGCGTGCTTGGCATTTTGCTCCACAACGGCAGAGAAGCGTTTAGCCAGAATATTCACCTGCTCTTTATTCTGCTGGCAAGCTGGCTGGTTATGTTTCAGTTGAGAACTTATATGTATCGGATCATGCATCAGAAGTTTAAGCTGGAGGAAATAAACAAAACGCTGGATCTTCAGACCAAAATTGATCCGCTGACCAATCTGCCAAACAGACGCGCGCTGAACGAATATATAAAGGAAAAACTGCCGAACTGGAAAGCGCAGAACAAAAAAGTCATGGTGCTGATGCTGGATATCGACAATTTCAAGAATTACAACGATACCTTCTCGCACCTGGACGGGGACGACTGCCTGAACGCTGTCGCGCAGGCGATTATTCGAAAACTGAACGAGCACGAAAAAATCGAGTACATTCTGGCCCGCACCGGCGGCGAGGAGTTTATCGCGATTCTTGAGAATTGGGAAACGGAAGAAGAGATTTTAAAGATTTGCGTCGCGCTGAACCGAGCGGTCGAGAATATGCATCTGGTTTCGGGTCAAGGAAGCTGTCATCAGTATGTGACGATCAGCATCGGCTGTTCCATTTACGACCCGACGGACGTCCGCAACGAAGGGGAGAATCCGATAAACGCGCAGCTCCGGCTTGCGGATTACGAACTGTACAACGCAAAGAAAGAGGGCAAAAACCGCGTATCTTTCAAAGGGAGAATTCTCAATTAATCATTATTAGAAACGGGTTGAGCATCTGCTATAAACATGAGCAATATTTTTGACTTCCTGAAAATAAATGGAAACATCCGTTTTAAGACGGCGGAATTCGGGCCGGTGGACGCGCTGGTCTTTTCGCAGCTGACTTACTTAAACTATGACGCCGCATTTTTGGGAAGGGATTTCGGCAGCGAGCCGCTGTCGTTTTCAAGCCTTACGCCTTACGCGCGGAGCGGGCAGCTGTTCAATGGCATTCGCGCAAGTAAGGAATGTGAACAGCTTTTTTTTGATATTCAGAACAGTATCCGGTATCAAGACGTAACCATCTCCTGTTTTGTCAACGAGGTGGTCGCGGAAGCGGAAAAACAGTTCTGCGCCATGGTGTTCCATCTGCCCGACGGAACCGATTTTATCGCCTTTCGCGGGACCGACAACACGCTGGTCGGCTGGAAAGAGGATTTCAATATGACCTTCATGAGCGCCATACCGGCGCAGCTCGAAGCGGTGGCGTATCTGAACAGGGTCGCAGAATTGTCGGATAAAAAATTGAGAGTGGGCGGTCACTCGAAGGGCGGGAATCTGGCGGTTTACGCGGCGGCGAAGTGCTCGCCCGCGGTCAAAGACCGGATTCTCGAGATTTACAATTTAGACGGGCCGGGTTTCCGCAAGGAGTTTTTGCTTGACCCCGATTTTCTCGCGATAAAGGACAAAGTGAAGAAATATCTGCCGCAGGCTTCGATTGTCGGCCTTTTGATGTACAGCGAGGAAAGCTATACGGTGGTCAGGAGCAGTCGAAAAGGAATCATGCAGCATGACCTGTTTTCCTGGCAGATTGAAAACGGGATGTTCGTAACTGACGATTCGGTTCGGACGCGCTCCATGCTGCTGGACCGAACCATCGCCGACTGGGTCGCTTCTTTGGACGACGAACAGCGCAAAATCTTTATCGACACGATTTTTGACCTGATTCGGCACACCAATGCGCGGACGGTTTATGAGCTGAACGCGCAGAAGATGAAGAATACCGCGATGCTGCTCGAGGCGGTCAAAGACATCGACGCCGAAAAGCGGCGGTTTATTCTAAAAGTTTTCGGCATTTTGTTCAGGGTGGTGCCGAAGGTTTACAAGAAGCATTTTTCGGAACTGACAGCACGATTTCCAAAACGGAACGATATATATAGAATACAGCATTGACGAAAGGATGGAATGGATGAACAAATTGGGAAAAGAAAAGAACTATTCGGAGATCACACCGGAGATTTGTAAACTGACAGAGCTTTGCAAAAAGAAAATGGCGATCGACAGTTCGCTGTATGCAAAGTATGACGTAAAAAGAGGACTTCGCGACATCAGCGGAAAAGGCGTGCTCGCGGGTCTTACCGATATTTCTGATATTCGTGCATCCGTGGAAGAAAACGGCGTTTCAAAACCGATTGACGGCCAGCTTTTTTACCGCGGCATTAATATTATAGATATCGTTGAGGGCTGCACGAAGGAACAGCGCTTCGGTTTTGAGGAGGTTACCTATCTTCTGCTGTTCGGCGACCTGCCCAACGAACAGCAGCTCAAAGACTTTAACGCGCTGCTCGCGGGCTACCGCACGCTCCCGCCGAGCTTTGTTCGGGACATTATCATGAAAGCGCCCAGCCCGGACATGATGAACATGCTCGCAAGAGGCGTGCTGACGCTTTACGCGTATGATTCCAATCCGAACGACATATCCCCCGAGAACGTGCTCAGGCAGTGCCTTCAGCTCATCGCGACCTTCCCGCTGATTTCGGTGTACGGCTACAACGCGTACGAGCATTACTTCGGCGGAAAGAGCCTGTTTATTCATAAGCCGGAGCCGAGTTTGTCAACGGCGGAAAACATCCTGCATCTGCTGCGCGCGAGCGGAACCTATACCGACCTGGAGGCGAAAGTGCTGGATCTCGCTTTGATTCTGCATGCTGAGCACGGCGGCGGAAACAACTCCACCTTTACCATCCACGTCGTTTCCTCGTCGGGAACCGACACCTATTCCGCCGTCGCGGCGGCGCTGGGCTCGCTCAAAGGTCCGCGTCACGGCGGCGCGAACATCAAGGTCGTCCAGATGTTTGAGGATATGAAGAAGCAGGTGAAAGACTGGAAGGACGACGAGGAAATCAGCAGATACTTAGCCGACCTTCTGGACAAGAAAGCGTTCGACAAATCCGGCCTGATTTACGGAATGGGTCACGCGGTTTACTCCATTTCCGACCCAAGAGCCCTGCTCTTCCGCTCGTTTGTCGAGAAGCTGTCGGTTGAGAAGGGCATGCAGGAGGAGTACGGACTGTATTCCAAAGTCGAGGAGCTGGCGCCGAAGGTTATCGCCGAGAAGCGGAACATTTACAAGGGCGTAAGCGCGAACGTGGACTTTTACAGCGGATTTGCGTATCATATGCTCGGGCTTCCGCAGGAACTGTTCACGCCGATTTTCGCGATCGCGCGAATCGCCGGCTGGAGCGCGCACAGGCTCGAGGAACTGATTAACGTCGGCAAAATCATTCGTCCCGCCTACAAGAGCATATCGGTGGAAAAACCGTACGTTCCGCTCAAAGACAGAAAATAAAAAAAGATATTCTTTTGAAACAAATCGGATAAAAAATTCTATTATTATAATGAAAAATCTGCCGCATAACGGCAGATTTTTTATGCTGCGACTTTACGTTATTCGATTTAATTTTTTCGTTTTCAGTGATAATATATAGGTATCCGTTCCAAATACGACGGCAGGGAGATTAAAAATGAGAAAAGCGGCTAAAATTTCCATATTATTTTTGTTGGTTGCGGTTATCCTCTGCGGATGCGATGCGCAGCCGGCCGCAGTGCACACGGCAAGAACCGAAACACTGCCTTTCGTGAGCGATTACGCCGAACCGGTACAGTTGAGCAAGCCGGAAGCGGTAGAACTCGTTAAAACCAAACTGACAAAAAACGCGTCTAAATTCATCCCTGTGTCGGAAATACTCGGATACCAGGATTTAAAGACTTTCATTGACTGGCTGGAGCAGAAGTACGGCATTAATATTTTGTTCGCGCTTGAGGACGTCGTCGACGCAAACGAAGAGGTAACCTCCGAAGCGTTGAGAGCGCTCACCGGGTACGGCGCATACGCGCTGTCGGATCTGTTCAACGGGCGGCTCGACCCGGATTCTGAAAACTACAATAAAAACATCATTGATTTGGGAAAAACCGACGACGGAATTGCGGAAATCGGCTTTGTCGGGGACGTTTCGTTCGCCGAAGGCTACAGCATTATGTATAAGTACGACCGCGCCAAAAAAGGCGTCGAGGGGATCCTGGACAAACGGGTTATAGACATTATGAAGTCGATGGACATCATGGTGGCGAACAACGAGTTTACGCTCAGCGAACGGGGCAGCCCGATTCCCACGAAAGAGTACACCTTCCGGGGCAAGCCCGAGCGGGTTTCCATCTGGCATGAAATGGGCGTGGACCTTGTTTCGCTCGCGAACAACCACTCCTACGACTACGGACTGGAATCCTTCCTGGACACGCTGGATACGCTGGACGGCGCGGGTATCCGCAGAATGGGCGCCGGCAGAAACATCGACGAAGCGGACGACCCGATCTATTACATCGTCAACGGACATAAAATCGCTTTCTGCGCGGCAACGCGCGCGGAGAAACGCGTGTTTACGCCGAAAGCGGGCGAGAATACGCCCGGCGTCATGTATACCTACGACACGACCGATTTCTGCGCCGAAATCGCCGAGGCGAAAAAGCAG
This sequence comes from Bacillota bacterium, assembly GCA_029550965.1. Lineage (GTDB taxonomy): Bacteria > Bacillota > Clostridia > Oscillospirales > CAG-382 > UBA1049. Next base: position 36,042 of record JAKPGJ010000054.1, on the reverse strand, counting down.
AGCGATTTCGTGGTTGTCTACGTGCATTGGGGCTACGAGTACACCACGATGCTGGAAAGCGCGCAGGTAAAGGGCGCGAAAGCCTTTATCGACAGCGGAGCGGACGTTGTCATCGGCGTTCACGCGCATATCCTTCAGGGAATCGACAGCTATAAAGGAAAAATGATTTTTTACAACCTCGGCAACTTTATTTTCAACAACAAAAGCATCGCGACCGGAATCTTAAAACTGGTCATCGACGCGGACGGCAAACTGAACTACCGCTTTATTCCCTGTTATCAGGAAAACTGCTTTACAAGGCTGTCCGTGGGGGAGGAATATTATAGCATTCTGGAACTGCTGCGCTCGATTTCGTCCAATGTCGTCATTTGGGACAACGGCGACGTCACCGTCAAAGCGAAATAAAAAAAACAGAGCCGAAAAGCTCTGTTTTTTCGTATCGGCTGCCTTTTTGGGGGATAAGACAGCCGTTAGAGGGGGGAGGGAAAAAGCGTGAAAATAAAAACTGGGTTGGCAAACGACAAAATGGTGCCGGGAGTTCTGCATATTTTTACAGCTTTTTTGCTGTAAATTTCGACTTTTTCTGCTCAATAACAAGCATTCCTGCACATACTATTATTGTAGCTGTGCTTCACAACGCCTGTTTGGTTTGATGAAAATATACAGGCATAACCTTAAAGCCAACTTAAAAATTCTAATGAATTCATGAAAAAATCACAGCGAAAAAAATTGACAATTCATATGTTTGGTGATAACATAATTATCAAATACATATCGTTCACTGCAAACTGACCTGCTAAAAAAGATTCATTATTTGCTGTAAGACGCAGTGCTTTACAACAGGGCGCGGGAATTTTCGGGTGTACCTCAGTTTACATGATCTATGTAAAAAAATACAGACCGCAAGGTCTTTCAAATACACATCAGATTAGAGGATGAATCTTTATGTCAACCAAAAAGCCAATTTTTAAGGGAACCGCCACGGCAATTATCACCCCGTTTAAAAACGGAAAGATTGATTACGAGGCTTACGGCAAAATACTGGAATTTCAAATCGCAGGCGGTGTAAACGCGATTGTGGTTTGCGGGACAACCGGCGAGGCGGCGACTTTGACGGACGCGGAGCACCGGGAGATTATCGAGTACACGGTCAGGCATGTGAACCGCCGCGTACCGGTCATCGCCGGCACGGGGTCAAACGATACCGCTTACGCCATCGAGCTGTCGAAGCACGCGTGCGAGGTGGGCGCCGACGCGCTTTTGCTGGTAACCCCGTACTACAATAAGGCTTCGCAGAAAGGACTTGTAAAACATTTTGCAGCGATAGCAGATGCTACAAGCATACCGAACATACTCTACAACGTGCCGTCAAGAACCGGCGTGAACATATCCATCGAAACGTACAAAGAGCTTTCGAAACATCCGAACATTGTCGCGACCAAAGAGGCAAGCGGAAACATCGCCTTCATCGCGCAGCTCATCGACGAATGCGGCGACGATCTTTATGTATACAGCGGCAACGACGATCAGATAATACCTTTGATGAGTTTAGGCGCGCTCGGCGTAATTTCGGTGCTTGCGAACATTATGCCGGCCGAAACGGCGCAGATGACAAAGCTCTTCCTCGACGGCGAAGTGCAGAAAAGCGCGCAAATGCAGCTGAAACTGCTCAAGCTGATCAACGCTTTGTTTATGACGGTCAACCCGATTCCCGTTAAAACGGCGATGGCGAAGATGGGCTTTTGCGACGTCGAAATGCGGCTGCCGTTGTGCGAAATGGACGAGAAGGACAACGAAAAGCTGTACGACATCCTGCGCAGGTACGGACTGATAAAGTAAAGACTAAGGAAGGTAATCTATGATCGATATAATACTGTGCGGAGCAGCAGGCAGAATGGGCAGAGCCGTCGCGGCTGCCGCGGCGGAACACAACTGCAGAATCGTCGCGGGGGTCGATTTGGTTCCGGCGCAGGCGGATTTTCCGATCTATACGAACATCGACGACATACCGGTAAAAGCGAACGTCATTATCGACTTTTCGCATCATTCCGCCGTGGAAAAGCTGGTTCCCTACGCCAAAAAGACGCATACGCCGATTGTGATAGCCACGACCGGGCATAACGAAGAAGAACTGAATATGATCAACAAACTCGCAAGAACCGTGCCGGTCTTCTATTCGCGGAATATGTCGCTCGGCGTCAACCTGCTGATAAACCTTTGCCGGCATGCGGCGTTGGTTCTTGGAGAAAAGTACGACGTCGAAATCGTCGAAAAGCATCACAACAAAAAGCTGGACGCTCCGAGCGGAACCGCGCTGATGATCGCGGAAGCGATCAAGGAAGTGCGCGGCGGCGCGGAATATGTTTACGACAGGTCCAAGGCGCGCCACCAGCGCGAGCAGAAGGAAATCGGCATTCAGTCCATCCGCGGCGGCAACATTATCGGCGAGCACGAGGTTTTGTTCTGCGGCAACGACGAGATTATCTCCATTCAGCATACCGCCACCAGCCGCGAGCTTTTCGCGGAGGGCGCGCTGCGCGCCGCTGAATTCGTGGTTACGAAGCAGAAAGGCTTTTATACGATGAAAGAGCTGCTGCAGGAAGCCGGCCGCGACACTGCGAAAGTTTAAAAGAAAAGGTGCCTGAAATGAAGTTTACAAAAATGCACGGGGCAGGGAACGACTATATCTACATCAACTGCTTCGAGGAAAAGATAGAGAACCCGAGCGAGCTTGCCGTAAGGCTTTCCGACCGGCATTTCAGCATCGGCGGCGACGGGATTATTCTAATCTGCCCGTCCGAAATCGCCGACGCGAAAATGCGCATCTTCAACGCCGACGGCAGCGAGGCGAAGATGTGCGGAAACGGCGTGCGCTGCGTCGGAAAATTCGTTTACGACAACGGCATCGCGAAAAAAGAAATCATCCGTATCGAGACCAATTCCGGAATCAAAACCCTGAAAATGGTTCTAAAAGACGGCGTCGCCGTCGCGGCGCGGGTGGATATGGGAAAAGCGGTTTTAAATCCCGCCGAGATTCCGGTACTGCTGGACGGCGACAGCGTCATCGACAGGCCGGTTGAGATCGGCGGTCAAGAATACCGGATTACCTGCGTCAGCATGGGAAATCCGCACTGCGTCGTGTTTGTGGACGACGTCGAGACGCTCGACCTGCCCGCGATCGGAAAACAGTTTGAGTTTAATCCCATTTTTCCCGACCGGGTCAACACCGAGTTTGTTCAGGTGCTTGGCAGAAACAAGCTGAAAATGCGCGTCTGGGAGCGCGGCAGCGGAGAGACGCTCGCCTGCGGCACCGGAACCTGCGCAACCGTTGTGGCGGCGACCCTTTGCGGCTACTGCGACAAGGGCGTGCCGGTCGAGGTTGCGCTGCGCGGCGGAAAGCTGACCATTGAGTACACCGACGAAACCGTGTATATGACCGGCGAGGCCGTAACCGTTTTCAAAGGCGAGATTGATTTATAAGTCTTGCCAACAATAAAAAAGGATTTATGCCTTTCGGCGCCGAAACGATACCGAAAGGCACAATATTTATATAAAACATACCGAGCGCACTCTGTCATTTGTGTTTTCGGTGAAACATGATGTTATCCGTAACGGATTTATGATATACTGTTTTCAGTATGAGTAATTTAAAACGAAAGGAAAAGAGCAGATGAAGATAAACGGAAACTTCAACAAACTGCAGGACAGCTACTTATTCTTTAACATAGCGCAGAAAACCAGCGAATTTCTCAAGAAAAACCCCGGCGCGCCGATTATTAAAATGGGCATCGGCGACGTAACCCTTCCGCTTCCGCAGGCGTGCGTGGACGCGATGAAAAAGGCCTGCGACGAAATGGGCGTTAAGGAAACCTTCAGAGGATACTGCGACTACGAGGGATACGAATTCCTTCGTCAGGCGATTGCGGACTATTATAAGGAATACGGCGTTGATGTTTCCGTCGACGAGATTTTTGTTTCCGACGGCGCAAAGAGCGACGTCGGCAATATCCTCGACATTTTCAGCGACGAGAACACGGTATTAATTCCCGACCCGGTTTATCCGGTTTATGTGGATACGAACATCATGGCGGGCCGGAAAATCCTCTACATCGACGCGAACGAGTCCAACGGATTTACGCCCGAACCCGACTACAACGTCAAAGCGGACATCATCTACCTCTGCTCGCCGAACAACCCGACCGGCGCCGTGTACGACCGCGCGGGGCTGAAGAAATGGGTGGATTACGCGAACGCGCAGGATGCGGTCATATTGTTTGACGCCGCGTATGAAGCGTTTATCGAGGACAAGGACCTGCCGCATTCCATTTTCGAAATCGAAGGCGCTAAGACCTGCGCGATCGAGTTCTGCTCGTTCTCCAAGACGGCGGGCTTTACCGGAACGCGCTGCGGCTACACCGTCATTCCGAAAGAGCTGGTCAGAGAGGGCAGAAAAATTGGCGAGCTGTGGCTGCGCAGACAGTCCACGAAGTACAACGGAACGGCGTACATCATTCAGCGCGGCGCGGAAGCCGTGTTTACGCCCGAAGGCAGAGCGCAGATTAAGGAAAACATAGACTATTACAAGCGTAACACCGCCATTTTGAGCGAAGCGCTTTCGGCGAAGGGCATTCAGTACTTCGGCGGAAAGAATTCGCCGTATGTCTGGCTGAAGTGCCCGAACAACATGAAGAGCTGGGAGTTCTTCGATTATCTGCTCACCAAGTGCTACATCGTCGGAACGCCGGGCAGCGGGTTCGGCAAAAACGGCGAAGGATTCTTGAGACTGACCGGATTCGGCAGCTACGAAAATACGCTGATTGCGGCGGAACGTATAAAAAATACACTGTAAAATTTCAAAAATGCAATTTTTATCTGTCAATTATGCAAAATCGGAACTGAAAAACGCGTTTACACGGGACGAACCGCGATAAAAATGAAATAAAAAAATAAAATGTTGCATTTTTGTATTGACAACCCCGAATACAGGTGTTATAATTATGCAAATATTTTTTATAGCTTGCGATCGGCTATGATTAAAGGGGTTGGAACTATGGAAAACGCAAGAATCGATTTTAGGGTTGACAGATTACAGAAGTTAGCCGAGAAAGTAAAACAGAATAACTGCTTTGACGAGCGTTATTATCAGAAATTTGACGTAAAAAGAGGGCTTCGCAACGCCGACGGAACCGGCGTGCTTGCGGGACTGACGCATATCAGCAACGTGCACGGATATATCATCAACGAGTATGAGCGGGTTCCTGACAAAGGAAAGCTGTATTATAGAGGGATTGACGTAGAAGACATCATAGACGGCTGCGTAAAGGAAGACCGCTTCGGCTATGAGGAAGTGGTATGGCTTCTGCTGTTCGGCTATCTGCCGACCAAAGAAGAACTTGAGTACTTTACGCGCCTGCTTGAAGTCAACCGGGAGCTGCCAAAGGATTTCGTCGAGGACATGATCATGAAGGCGGCTTCGCCGAACATCATGAACAAGCTCGCGCGCGGCGTGCTCGCGCTTTACAGCTACGAGGAAAACACCGAGGACAATTCGGTCGAGAACCTGATCCGCCAGTCCATTTCTCTGATCGCAAGGCTGCCTTCGATTATGGTCGCGGCGTATCAGGTAAAGCGCAGGGTTTACGAAGGCAAGAGCATTTACCTGCATCAGCCGATTCCCGGACTTTCTTTTGCCGAGAACATTCTCTCTACGCTCCGTTTTGACCGCAAATTTACGCGCGAGGAAGCGCTGTTGCTCGACAAGTGCTTAATCCTGCACGCCGAGCACGGCGGCGGAAACAACTCCACGTTCGCCTGCCGCGTCCTGTCCTCGTCCGGCACCGACACGTTCTCCGCGATTGCCGCCGGCATCGGCTCGCTGAAAGGCCCGCGCCACGGCGGCGCCAACATCAAGGTCGTGCAGATGCTCGACTGCATCAAAGAAAATGTCAAGGACTACAACGACGACGAGGAAATCAAGGCCTTCCTCCAGAAAATCGTCAACAAGGAAGCTGGCGACGGCAGCGGACTGATTTACGGCATGGGACACGCGGTTTACACGCTGTCCGACCCCAGAGCGGTGATTTTGAAGGAAAGCGCGAAGCAGCTGGTCAAGGAAAAGGGGTACGAGGACGACTTCAAGCTGCTTGACGCAGTCGAGCGGCTTTCGCCTTCGATTCTGCTCGGCAAGAACCCCGGCAAAACCGCGATCTGCGCGAACATCGACCTCTATTCCGGTCTGGTTTACCGCATGCTCGATATTCCGGAGGATTTGTTCACGCCGCTCTTCGCGGTCGCAAGAATGGCAGGCTGGTGCGCGCACAGAATCGAAGAGGTTACCGCCTGCAAGCGCATTATCCGTCCCGCATACCGTCCGATTGTTGAGGATGTCGCTTACGTACCGCTTTCAGAAAGAAAGGATGACTGAAAATTAAAGGCTATACCATCGCACAAAAGATTATAAAATCCCATTTGCTGTCCGGCGAGATGATTCCCGGCAGCGAAATCGGGCTGAAAATCGACCAAACGCTGACGCAGGACGCGACCGGAACCATGGCTTATCTCGAATTTGAGGCCATGGGCATTCCGAGAGTAAAGACCGAGCTGTCGGTCGCATACATCGACCACAACACGCTGCAGACCGGTTTTGAGAACGCGGACGACCATAAATATATCCAAACCGTCGCGAAGAAGCACGGGCTGTACTTCTCGCGCCCGGGAAACGGAATCTGCCATCAGATTCATCTGGAACGTTTCGGCGTGCCCGGCAAAACCTTAATCGGCTCCGATAGCCACACGCCCACAGCCGGCGGACTGGGCATGCTCGCGTTCGGCGCGGGCGGACTGGACGTCGCGGTCGCGATGGGCGGCGGCGCTTACTATATCAATATGCCAAAGATGGTGCGCGTCAACCTGACCGGAAAACTGCGCGACTGGGTTTCCGCGAAGGACGTTATTCTTGAAGTTTTGCGCATCATGAGCGTCAAGGGCGGCGTCGGCAAGATTATCGAGTACGGCGGAGAGGGCGTCAAAACGCTTTCCGTGCCCGAAAGAGCCACGATTACGAACATGGGCGCCGAGCTGGGCGCTTCCACTTCCATTTTCCCGTCCGATGAGGTTACCCGAGCGTTCCTCAAAGCGCAGGGCAGAGAGAAGGATTACGTTCCGCTCGAAGCGGACGAAAACGCGGAGTATGACGAGATTATCAATATTGATTTGAGCAGCCTTGAGCCGATGGTCGCCTGCCCGCACAGCCCGGACAATGTCAAATCGGTCGAAGAGGTGGGCAATATCCTGATCGACCAGGTCTGCATCGGCTCCTGCACCAACTCGTCCTATGTGGATTTGATGAAGGTTGCTTATATTCTGAAGGGCAAAACGGTTGCGGACAACGTAAGCCTCTCGATCGCGCCCGGCTCGAAGCAGGTGTTCAACATGCTCGCCGCGAACGGAGCGCTTGCCGACATCATCGCGGCCGGCGCGCGGGTTTTGGAGTGCGCCTGCGGACCCTGCATCGGCATGGGACAGTCGCCGAAGAGCGGCGGCGTCAGCCTGCGCACCTTCAACCGCAACTTCGAGGGAAGAAGCGGAACCAAAGACGCCCAGGTTTACCTTGTATCGCCCGAAGTGGCGGCCTATTCGGCAATCAAGGGCGTGCTTTCTAACCCGAGAGAGCTTGGCGAAGAGCCGGAGATTCAACTGCCCGAGCAGTTCCAGATTAACGACAACATGATTATTCCGCCCGCGCCGCCGGAGGAAGCGAAGAACATCGAGGTCGTGCGCGGACCGAACATAAAACCCTTCCCGAACGCGAACCCGCTTGCCGAGCGCATCGACGCGGAGTGCATTTTAAAGGTGGGCGACAACATCACGACCGACCACATCATGCCCGCCGGCTCCAAGATACTGCCTTACCGCTCCAACATACCTTATCTTTCCAAGTTCTGCTTCGCTGTCTGCGACGAGCAATTCGCAGAGAGAGCTAAGGAAAAGGGCGGCGGCATCGTTGTCGGCGGCGTCAACTACGGACAGGGCAGCTCGCGCGAGCATGCGGCGCTGGTACCGCTGTATCTCGGCATTAAGGCCGTCGTCGCGAAGAGCTTTGCGCGCATCCATACCGCGAACCTGATCAACGCCGGAATCATTCCGCTTACCTTCGCGGACGAGCATGACTATGACGCGATCGCGCAGGGCGACCAGTTGAGCCTGCCGGACATTAAGAAGGATATTGAAAACAGCGATACGACCGTGCTCGAGAATAAAACGACCGGCAAGAAGATTACTGTAAACATCAACCTTTCCAAGCGTCAGCGGGAGATTATCATCGCCGGCGGACTTTTGAATTACACCAGAGTATCCAAATAAAAAGCAGCGCGGTTTATGAGATAGGAGAGTTATATGGCTAAAATTCAAATGAAAACACCGCTTGTCGAGATGGACGGCGACGAGATGACCAGGGTTATCTGGCAGTATATCAAGGATATCCTGATTCTGCCTTTTGTTGACCTGAAAACCGAATACTACGACCTCGGCCTTGTAAAGCGCAACGAAACCGACGACCAGATTACCATCGACGCCGCGAACGCGACGAAACGGCTGGGCGTCGCCGTAAAATGCGCGACCATCACGCCGAACGCGGAAAGGGTAAAAGAGTATAACCTCAAGCAGATGTGGAAGAGCCCGAACGGCACCATCCGCGCGATTCTGGACGGTACGGTTTTCCGCACGCCGATTGTGGTAAAAGGGGTAACGCCCTATGTGCCGGGCTGGAAGGCGCCGATTACGATTGCAAGACACGCGTACGGCGACGTTTACAAGGGCGTCGAGGTCAAGGTTCCGGACGGCGGAAAAGCGGAACTGGTTGTCACCGACAAGGACGGCGGCGAAACGAGAATCCCGATTCACGAGTTCAAAACCGCCGGCATCGTGCAGGGCATCCACAACATCGACAAGAGCATCGAGAGTTTTGCGCGCGCGTGCTTCAACTACGCGCTGGACTTAAAGCAGGATTTGTGGTTTGCGACGAAGGACACCATCTCGAAGGTTTACGACCACCGATTCAAGGATATATTCGCCGAAATATACGAGAACGAGTACAAGGACAGGTTCGAGAAAGCCGGCATCAGCTACTTCTATACGCTCATCGACGACGCGGTCGCGCGGGTCATCCGTTCGAACGGCGGTTTCATCTGGGCCTGCAAGAACTACGACGGCGACGTGATGTCCGATATGATCGCGACGGCGTTCGGCTCTCTGGCGATGATGACCAGCGTTTTGGTTTCGCCGGACGGCATTTACGAGTACGAGGCGGCGCACGGCACGGTTCAGCGCCACTATTACGCGCATTTAAGAGGCGAGGAGACCTCCACCAACCCGGTTGCGACCATTTTCGCCTGGACCGGCGCTTTGCGCAAGCGCGGCGAGCTGGACGGACTGACTGACCTGATGGACTTCGCCGACCGGCTTGAGAAAGCTTGCATTAAAACCATCGAGGACGGCGTTATGACAAAAGAAACCTATCTTTTGTCCGATCTGCCGAACAAAAGACAGGTCAACACGATGGAGTTCTTAAAAGAGATCGCCGCAAGAATATAGAGAAAAATCAGGGATTATAAGGAAAACTTATAATCCTTTTTTCTTTGTTTATTTCATCCTGCGCCCTTGCATTCCTTCCGAATATTTTGTATTATAGAAGAAGATTATTCTGATACGCCGACGGCGCAGGGAGTGTTTTGATTGAAGGAAAGTTTTGTCCGCCATGAAGCGCGCATTACCTATTATACCAGCCCGCTTTTGGATCGGCACGGCATAAAGCATATGTTTACCACCCGCCGCGGCGGGGTAAGCGCCGGCGTTTTTGAAAGCCTGAACTTCGCGGTCGGCGCGGGGGACATTACCGATTCAAAGGAAAACGTGATCAAAAACCACGCGCTTGCGGCGGAAGTGTTCGGGCTGACCGAAAACGATATCTGCCGGAGCTACCAGAACCATTCTACGAATGTCGAAGTGGTCGGAAACGAGCACAAAAGCACCGGCATTTATAAAGACCCGTTCCCGTACGGCGTCGACGGACTGGTGACGAAAGAGAAGAATCTGATCCTCTCGATTCGGACAGCGGACTGCGTTCCGGTGCTTTTGTTTGATTATCAAAACCGCGTCTGCGCGGCGGTTCATTCGGGCTGGCGGGGAACGCTGGGCAGGATTGCCGCCAACGCGGTTGAAAAGATGTGTTCTTTGGGCGCGGACCAGAACCGCATCGTCGCCGCGATCGGACCCTGCATCGGCGCGTGCTGCTATGAAGTCGGCCGGGAGCTTTGGGAAGCCTTTGCGCAGGCGGATAAAGGTTTCGCGGCATGCTTTACGGAAAAGGACGGAAAGGTGTTTTTCGACCTGACCATGGCGAACGAGATGATACTTGAAAAAAGCGGCGTCAAAGCGGAGAACATCTCGTCGGCGCGCCTGTGCACCTGCTGCGACAAAGAAAACTTCTTCTCCCACCGCAGGGACGGCGCGAACCGGGGCACCATGAGCGCTTTGATTATGATACAATAATACCGGAGGAATCAATATGGCAAGGATTTTTCATTGCGCGGACATCCACCTGGATTCGCCCTTCTCGCTGTTCAGCCCGAACGAGGCGGAGCGCAGAAGGACGGAGTTGAGAGCGGCGTTCACCTCCGCGCTGATGTTTGCGCGGAATCAGAAAACCGAGCTGTTCTTTATCAGCGGAGACCTGTTCGACTGCGAATATGTAACCAGAGATACCAAGGAAATGCTTATAAACGAGTTCTCTAAAATGCCGGAATGCCGCTTCTTCATCGCGCCCGGCAACCATGACCCGTACAACAGCTCGTCGCCGTATAAAACCATCGAGTTTCCTTCAAACGTGCATGTTTTCACCGAGAACCGGGAAGTCGTCAGCATCGACGAACTCGGCGTGGACGTGTACGGCGTGGGCTTTCATTCCTCGGTTTATCGGACAAGCCCTGTCGCGGGGTTTACCATAAAGGACAAAAGCAGAATCAACATCCTTGTCTGCCACGGCGATATTACCAGCCCCATGTCGGACAGCGGCCCGATTACGAAGAACGAGATTGCCGCGTCCGGCTTCGACTACATCGCTTTGGGGCATATTCACAAAGCCAGCGGGGTTTTGAACGAGAACGGCGTGTACTACGCGTACCCCGGCTGCATTGAGGGCAGAGGTTTTGACGAGACCGGCTACAAAGGCGCTTTGTACGGCATTATCGAAAAAGGCAGGGTAGAACTGCAGCAGCATATCTTCTCCAAGCGCCGGTACGAGATCGTCACCATCGACTTGGACGGGGTCGCGGACAAAATGCAGGCGCTGGAGCGGATACGTTCAAAAATACGCACATATACCGAAGATACGGCGCTGCGGATTATTCTGACCGGCAGCGTTTCCGAGGGATTTGTGATTTCCGCCAATGAAATCGGCAGGGGATGCGAGTACCCCTATTACATAGAGATTAAGGACCAGACGACGGTGGCGCCCGATTTCTCCGAGCTGGAGAAAAGCACGACGCTCAAGGGCGTTTTCTACCGCAAAATGACCGAGTATATGCAGGAGCAGCCGCCGGCGAGCGAGGAGTATTTCATTGCGCTTCGGGCGTTAAAATACGGTCTTTGCGCGCTGGACGATCGGAACGTGATTGATTTTGGAGAGGGGGAGGATCGTTAATGGGCAAAGTTATCATCGAGCGGATTGAAATCGTCTCCTTTGGAAAGCTCAAGACGGTTCAAATCATCCCCGGCGACGGAATCAATGTCCTGAGCGCGCCCAACGAAAGCGGAAAGAGCACGCTCGCCGCGTTTATCAAGTTCGTGTTCTACGGTTTTACGACCAGCCGCATGCAGAGCATTGCGGAGAACGACAAGAAACTCTACACCCCTTGGGACAACCCGCAGGCGGAGGGCGCGCTTTATATCAAAACCGACGGCGGCAGCTATAAAATCAGCCGCAAATGCGCGCACGGCAAGGATTTCGTCGAGGTGGTGAACACCCGGACCGGAAAATCGGTCAATACCGAAACGCCCGGCGAGTACTTCTTCGGCGTCAACGAGCAGGTGTTTGAAAAAACGGCGTTCTTCAAGCAGCTGACTCTTCCCTCCAGCAAGGACGAGTACATCGCCGAGCAGCTGCAGAACATCGCCTTGTCCGCCGACGAAAAAATCAACACCTCCAAAGCGCAAAAGAAACTAACCGAAGCGAGGAACCTGCTTTCCGGCAGGGCAAAAAGCGGACTTATTCCCAAGCTCGAAGCGGAACGGGAAGCGTTAGAGCAAAGAATCTCCGAAGCGGCCGAAACCAGCCGGCAGATACAGGAGTTGTCGGACAAAATCGCCGAAACGGAGAAAACCATAAAGAACAACGGCGAGACGATCAGGCGCCTGACCGACGAGCGGGAGAATATCCTGAAGTTTGAGGCGTTCCAGCGCCTGACGCAGATTCGCGAGCTGATTAAAAACGAGGAAAAAGCGAAAAAGGAATACGAGGAAGCAAGAAAACTCTTAAAAGACCAGGAGCTTCCGACCGGAGCGCAGATTAACGCGATGATGGTGCTCAACGCCGAATACAACAGCGAACTGCGCGCGAAGGAAAAACTGTTCGACGAACTGCAGAAAGAGGAAGCCGAGCTGCAAGCCATGCAGGACCAGAAAGACATGAGCAAAGAAGAAGCGGAGAGCATCCGGGCGCAGGCGAAGAAAAAGTCGGCGATGGGCGTTTTGTTCATCATTCTTGCGCTCGCGAGCGCGGCCGGCGGCGTCCTTCTGCCCTACCTGTTCGCGGCGGCGGCAGTGTTCGCGGTTCTTGCGGTTGTCGGTTTTGCAGGGGTAAAAAAAGTGCTGAAAGCGCACAACATCAGCAGGATGCGCGATTTGGAGCTTAAGATAAACAGCTTCCCGCTCGCGGCGCAACGGCTGGCGGAGAAGAAGAACAAGGTCGCCGCGGTCAACAACGCGTACGCAGAGCTGGTCGGCAAAATCGACGGCATAGAGAAAAAACTGGAGGAATCCATCTCGCAGTACACCGACATCAAGCCCGATATGAGCTTTGCCGAGCAGATAGAGTATATCTCCGAGACCGCGCAGAAAATCAGACAAAAACAGACGGTTTACAAGACCGCTTACGAAGTCAGGGAAAGAGCGACCGCGAACGTCAATATGCAGGAGCTGATCGCCGAAGCGGACGGCGCGGTAAAGCCGGAGCGCGAAAAAGCGAAAGTCGAGCAGGAGCTGAACTTCTACACCCAGCAGACCGCGCTGTTGGAGAAAAAACTGCGCGAATACGAGGGGCAGAAGCGGTATTTAGAAGGCAAAGGCTACGACCTCGCCGTGCTGCTGGGAAAACGCGACGCGGTCAGCGCGCGTCTGGAAGAATACAAAAAGAAGCACGCTTCCCTTGAGCTTGCGATTAAGATGCTCACCGAAGCCAGCGATTATATGAAAAGCACGGTCGCGCCGAGGATCAACGCTTACGCGAGCGATTACTTCGGCAGGGCGACGAACGGAAAATACAATACCCTCTCGGTTGATACTTCGATGGCGATGAGCTTTGCCGACAGTACGGGCATCAAGAGCTGCGACTACCTTTCCGCCGGAACCAGGGACAGCGCTTATCTGTGCCTGCGGCTGGCGCTGATTCGGCTGCTGTACGGCAACATAACCCCGCCGCTCGTCTTGGACGACGCGTTCGGCAGGCTGGACGACGACCGGCTGGAAGCGCTGCTGACCCTGCTTGCGGAAGCCGCGGACTGCCAGACCTTTATCTTTACCTGCGGCGACAGGGAGGAGAACATCCTCAAAGCGGCGGGCAAAGCATACACGGCGCTTTCGCTGAACACGGTAACATGCTGACCGAGCTTAAGTTCGACACGCCCGTCCGTTTTATACGCGGAATCGGCAGCGCGAGAGCGGCGATTTTCGCTTCGATTGGGATTGAAACGGCAAAGGATTTGCTATACTACTTTCCGAGAAGGTATGAAAACAGGGGAGCGGTGTACGCCATCGCGGAAGCTCCCGACGACGAGCCCTGCGCTTTGGTCGTAACCATCGACGGCATGCCCAGCGAACGGCGGTCCAAAAACGGGCTTTTATACACGAAAGTCATCGCAACCGACGGGACCGGCTTTGTCGAGCTGGTGTTCTTCAACCAGCGCTGGATTTCCAAAACCCTCACGAAAGGCAGAGTCTTTCGGGTTTACGGGCATCTTGAGCGCGGGCTTGCCGGCTGCACCATGCGGTCGCCGGTCGTCGAGGCGGTGTACGAGGGCAGGCAGCTTCAAAACATCATTCCGGTTTATCCGCTGGTCAAAGGACTGACGCAGAAGATTATTTCGGATGCGGTCAAGCAGGTGCTGCCGCTCTGCGACCAGATTCCAAACACGCTTCCGGAGGAAATCATCCGCGAATACGGGCTGGTCGGCAAAGGCGAAGCGGTCCGCATGATGCATTTTCCGACGGACATGGAAAAGCTGGACAGAGCGCGCCGGACGCTCGCCTTCGAGGAGCTGACGGTGTTCCGCCTTGCGCTCTCGAAAATGAAGAGCCTGAGCCGGCAGTACAAAGCGCCGAAAATGGATTATAAAGGCACCGGCATCGCGCGGTTCTTCGCATCGCTGCCCTTTTCGCTGACCAGCCCGCAGGAGCGGACGATCAAAGAGGTTTTCGGCGATTTGTGCAAAGACACGCCGATGATGCGGCTGGTTCAGGGCGACGTCGGCAGCGGAAAGACGGTCGTCGCGGCGGCGGCAATCTATTTTACGGTCAGGAACGGATATCAGGCGGCGATGATGGCGCCGACCGAGATACTTGCGACCCAGCATTACAACACGCTCAAAAAGCTGCTGGATCCGTTCGGGATAAAGGTCGCCCTTTTGACCGGAAGCGTGAAGCAAAAAGAAAAGGAACAGATTAAACAGGCGCTTGCGCAGGGAAGCATCGACGTCGCCGTCGGCACGCACGCGCTGATACAGGGCGACGTGGAATATAAAGCGCTCGGCATCGCGGTCACCGACGAACAGCACCGCTTCGGCGTTATGCAGCGGGCGACGCTGGTGGAAAAAGGCGAGCAAAATATCCTGCGCGCGCACACGCTGGTCATGTCCGCGACGCCGATACCGAGAACGCTGTCGCTGATTCTCTACGGCGATTTGGACGTCAGCGTCATAGACGTACTGCCGCCCGGCAGGCAGAAAATCGAAACCTACGCGGTCACCGGCGAGTACCGCGAGCGGGTGTATGCGTTCATCCGCAAGCAGATTGAGATGGGGCATCAGGCGTACATCATCTGCCCGCTGGTCGAGGAGAACGAGGAGCTGAACCGCAAAGCGGTCGAGGAGTACGCCGAGGAGCTGCAGAAAAACGTTTTTTCCGATATCAAAATCGGCTTTCTGCACGGCAGGCTTTCCAGTAAGGAAAAAGACAAGGTCATGCAGGAATTCAGTTCGGGCGAGCGCAAGATTTTGGTTTCCACGACGGTCGTGGAGGTGGGCGTGGACGTCCCGAACGCGACGGTCATGCTGATAGAGAACGCCGACTGCTTCGGCTTGTCGCAGCTGCACCAGCTGCGCGGCAGAATCGGCAGGGGCAAAGCGAAGTCGTACTGCATTTTGATGAGCGACTCCAAGAGCGAAAAAGCGAAAGAGCGGCTTGCCATCATGACGAAAACCAGCGACGGCTTTGAAATTGCGGAAGCGGACCTGAAGCAGCGCGGTCCGGGCGACTTCTTCGGCGAGCGGCAGAGCGGCGAGATTGCCTTCAAATGCGCGGACATCGCGGATATGAAGCTGATCGCGGAGACCGGCGAAGCCGTGCGGAAAATTAAGTCAATCGAACCGGACAGCGAGCTTTATAAAGCCGTCGAGCAATTCTTCGAAAAAACGAAAGACGGGAAAACACTAAACTGATGAAAATCGGCAATTTGGAACTTAAGAAAGGAATATTTCTTGCGCCCATGGCGGGCATCACCGACTATGCATTCCGCTCCGTTTGCGTATTACTGGGGGCGGAATGCGTGTGTTCTGAGCTGATATCCGCCAAGGCGGTTGTATATAAGGATAAGAACACGCAGAAACTGGCCGCCATTCACGACGACGAGCGACCGATGGCGATTCAGATTTTCGGCAGCGAGCCGGAGATTATGGCGAAAGCGGCGTATGAACTGCTCAAGTTCAAGCCCGCATATATCGACATCAACATGGGCTGCCCGGTGCCGAAACTGGTAAACAACCATGAGGGCTGCGCTTTGATGAAGGAACCCGAGCTTTGCGGCAGAATCGTCAAGGCGGTTTCCGGCGTGGTGGACGTTCCGGTAACGGTGAAAATACGAAAGGGCTTTGACGAACAGCATGTCAACGCCGTCGAGGTCGCGAAAATTTGCGAGCAGAACGGCGCTTCGGCCGTGTTTGTGCACGGCAGGACACGAAGCCAGATGTATTCCGGCAAAGCGGACTGGAACATTATTAAAGCGGTAAAGGAAAGCGTTTCTGTTCCGGTAATCGGCAACGGCGATGTGACGGACGGCAGGAGCGCGTCCGAGATGTTCGAGCAGACCGGCTGCGACGGCGTTATGGTGGGCAGAGGCGCGTTCGGGAACCCGTGGGTGTTCGCGGAAATCAACGCGTATCTTGACGGAAAACCTTTTACCCCGCCGGACAGCAAACAGAAAATGGAAATCATCCGGCTGCAGTTCCGGCGGCTGGAGGAGGACAAGGGAACGCGCGCGCTCGTTGAGGCAAGGAAGCATTTGTCGCGGTACGTCAAGGGCATGCACGGGTCCGCGGCGATACGGGACCGAATCAATTCGGTTAAAACGCAGGAAGAAATAAACGAAATACTCGAAGAGGTATTCGGAAAGCAATCGATTTAACATTCGGGCGGACGCGTCCGCCCGTTTGCATGAATACAGGAGGACTTTTTATGGATATTATCGCAAAGCTCGCGGAGGAACTGCGTATCCGCTACACGCAGGCGGAAAACGCGGTCAAGCTGATAGACGAGGGAAACACCATCCCGTTCATCGCGCGCTACCGCAAGGAAATGACCGGCTCGCTGGACGACACGGTTCTGCGCGAACTGGCGGATCGGCTGAAGAGCCTGCGCGCGCTGGAGGAAAGGCGCGCCGAGGTAAAAAGGCTGATCGACGAGCAGGGAAAACTGACCGAGGAAATCGAGAACGCGCTGGCGCAGGCGCAGACGCTTGCCGAAATCGACGACATTTACCGCCCGTACCGGCCAAAACGCCGCACCCGCGCGTCGGTCGCCGCCGAAGCCGGTCTGACGCCGCTTGCAGAGCTGATGCTGGCGCAAAGGCCCGATTTTGACATCGAAAAAGAAGCGGAAAAATATATAAACGAGGAAAAGAAAATCCTTACCGCGTCCGACGCGCTTGCGGGCGCGATGGATATTATCGCCGAAAAGGTCTCCGACAACGCCGAGTTCAGAAAGTGGATTCGCGATTTCACATATGAAAAGGGCAACCTTGTCTCCAAAGCGAAGAAGGAAGAGGACAGCGTTTACCGGCTTTACTACGACTACACCGAGCCGGTCAAAAAGATTCCCTCGCACCGCGCGCTTGCGGTCAACCGGGGAGAGCGGGAGGGTTTCTTAACCGTCAAGGTGGAGGCGGACCGGGCCGCGATTGTCCGCTTTCTTGAGGGACAGATGCTGACGCCGAAGGAATGTATGTCTACCCGATATGTAAAAGCCGCCTGCGCGGACGCTTATGACCGCCTGATTGCGCCGTCGGTGGAGAACGAGATCCGCAACATGATCACCAAAAAAGCGGAAGAGCAGGCGATTAAGGTATTCGGCGAGAACCTGAAAAATCTGCTGATGATTCCGCCCATTCGCGGCAAGGTCGTGATGGGCTTCGATCCGGCTTACCGAACCGGCTGTAAAATCGCCGTCGTCAACGACGTGGGCGACGTGCTCGCGACGGCGGTGGTGTACCCGACGCCCCCGCAGAACAAGACCGAGGAAGCGAAAAAGATTCTGACCGAACTGATTAATAAGTACAATGTGGACATTATATCCATCGGAAACGGAACGGCAAGCAAAGAGAGCGAGATTTTCGTCGCGGAATTAATCAAGGAGCAGACCAGACCGATCAGCTACGTCATTACCAACGAGGCGGGCGCTTCGGTTTATTCGGCGTCGAAGCTGGGCGCGGAGGAGTTCCCGCAGTACGACGTTTCTCTGCGAAGCGCGATTTCGATTGCTCGGAGATTACAGGACCCGCTCGCCGAGCTGGTCAAAATCGACCCGAAATCCATTGGCGTCGGGCAGTATCAGCACGACATCAACCCCAAGGATTTGTCCGAATCGCTGGCGGGCGTGGTCGAGTCCTGCGTCAGCAGTGTCGGCGCGGATCTGAACACCGCCTCGGTTTCGCTGCTTTCGCACATCGCCGGCATTAACGCGAAAATCGCGCAGAATATATACGAATACCGCAAAACCGCGGGACGCTTTAAAAAGCGTTCCGAGCTGTTGAAAGTCAAGGGCATCGGCGAGAAGGTCTTTACGCAGTGCGCGGGCTTCCTGCGCGTGCCGGAAAGCGACGAGGTGCTGGACAACACCGCAGTGCATCCGGAAAGCTACGACGTGGCAAAGAAGCTGATCGCCGAATCGGGCTACACAATGGAGGACGTCAGGGCGCAGAGAATCGGCGACATTTCCGAACGCATCGAGAATAAAGGTTTGGAAGCGGTCGCGAAGAGTTTGGGCGTCGGCGTTCCCACGCTTTTAGACATCATCACCGAGCTGAAAAAACCGGGCAGAGACCCAAGAAGCGAATTACCTCCGCAAATACTGCGCACCGACGTGATGGACATCAACAGTTTAAAACCCGGCATGGAGTTTATCGGCACCGTCCGCAACGTCGCGGATTTCGGCGCGTTCGTGGACATCGGCGTTCATCAGGACGGGCTTGTCCATATTTCCAAGCTGTCCAAAGGCTATGTCAAGCGCGCCATGGACGCCGCTTCGGTCGGCGAAATCATCAAGGTCCGCGTCATTGAAGTGGACCCCGAAAAAAAGCGCATTTCTCTTGAAAAAGTATTTGACAAATAGCGAATTATACTGTATAATCTTACACTATGAGCGGTAAAAATGAAATTTTCGTTTTTAAAATTTCATTTTCGCGGTTTTTTAACGCAAAATAGCGGGGAAAAATTAATCGCTTGAAATTTTAAAAGTAAATATTTCAACGGTCGGGAAAAACTGTTTAAACTTTCAGTTTGCGGTATTTTATTTAAGTATGGAGGTTAAATACATGAAAATCAACAACCAGTACCTTAGCGACCTGTACGCCAGGGTGGAGAAACGCAACGCCGGAGAGAAGGAATTCCTTCAGGCGGTCGGAGAGGTGTTGGAATCACTTGTGCCGGTAGTGGAGAAACGCCCCGAATACATCACCTCAGGCGTCATTGAACGAATTGTCGAGCCGGAGAGATTCGTTCAGTTCAGGGTCGCCTGGGTTGACGACAACAACCGCGTTCAGGTAAACAGAGGTTTCAGATGTCAGTTCAACAGCGCGATCGGTCCGTACAAGGGCGGCTTGCGGTTCCATCCGAGCGTAACCGCTTCGGTTATCAAGTTCCTCGGTTTTGAGCAGATATTCAAGAACTCGCTGACAGGTCTTCCCATGGGCGGCGGCAAGGGCGGCAGCGATTTTGACCCCAAGGGCAAATCGGATATGGAGATTATGCGCTTCTGCCAGAGCTTTATGACCGAGCTTTACAGGCACATCGGACCCGACACCGACGTTCCCGCAGGCGATATCGGCGTCGGCGCGAGAGAAATCGGCTACTTATTCGGTCAGTACAAGCGAATCCGGAACGAGTTCACCGGCGTTTTGACCGGAAAGGGACTGGACTACGGCGGATCGCTCGCAAGAAAACAGGCTACCGGTTACGGTCTTTGCTATTTTGTAAACAACATGCTTGCCGCAAAGAACGATTCGTTTGCGGGCAAGACCGTCGCGATCAGCGGCGCGGGCAACGTGGCCATCTACGCGGCAGAAAAGGCGCAGCAGCTGGGCGCAAAGGTCGTTACGATGAGCGATTCCAACGGCTACATCTATGACCCGAACGGAATCAAGCTGGATGTCGTCATTCAGATTAAAGAAGTCGAGAGGGGCAGAATTTCCGAGTACGCGAAGAGAGTTCCCGGTTCTATCTATACCGAGGGCGCAGGCGTTTGGTCGGTTCCCTGCGACATCGCGCTCCCCTGCGCTACGCAGAACGAGCTGAACGGCGAGGACGCAAAGACGCTGGTCAAGAACGGCGTAAAATACGTTGCGGAAGGCGCGAATATGCCCTCTACCCCCGAAGCGATCGAGGTATTCCTTGCGAACAACGTGTTCTTCGGTCCCGCGAAGGCCGCGAACGCCGGCGGCGTTGCGACCAGCGGTCTTGAAATGACCCAGAACAGCATGAGGCTTTCCTGGACGTTCGAGGAAGTCGATCAGAAACTTGAGCGCATTATGAAGAACATCTTCGAGAGCGCAAGAAACGCCGCAAGAGAGTATGTAAACAACGAGGACAATCTTGTCGCTGGCGCGAACATCGCGGGCTTCCTGAAGGTCGCAGACAGCATGATTGCGCAGGGCGTATATTAATATCCCTCAATTATAATAGAACTGCTCAATACCTTTTTTCAGGTATTGAGCAGTTTTTATTGTCAGTAGCACTGGATGTTTCGGATATCCCGCAAGTCCATCGCAAAGTAAACCCATCTGCGGCCTTCCCACTTAAAGCCGGAAAACGAGCGTCTGCCGACGAATATAATCCACGCCCAGAAGGGCCGGCCTCTTCTTGGCCAAATATAGCTGAATCGGAACTGGCATGGAGCGACCGCGCCGGGATCCAGCGCGCGCAGGGAAGGGGACTGCTCTGTCGGCGTAAAAGAGGGCGGCGGGGTTGACGGCGCGACGCCGGGACGCTGTCCGGGCGCAGGTCTGGTCGGTCCGCCCGGTCCAGGTCTGTTTGGTCCGGGTGTGCCGGGTCCGACCGGTCCGGGCCTGTTGGGTCCGGGTGCGCCGGGTCCGCCCGGTCCGGGTCTGCTTGGTCCGGGTGCGCCGGGTCCGCCCGGTCCGGGTCTGTTTGGTCTGGGTCCGTTCCGGAAATCCCCCGGAATGTTGAACTGGATTTTCTGCACCGGGCTTGCCGGCTCCGTATAAACGCTGGTAATTCCGCTCATGTCGTGGTTGTGACCGTTTGTAATGGAGGTAGGCGCGTCATAATTATGAGAATGTCCGCCTGCCAGCTGGACGCTTTGCGAGGTTTCGAATCTATATTCATGGCTATGTGCGTCGTTCATGGTTGTTGTTCCGGTAATCGTATGAACGTGACCGGGAACGTTGGGCGCCGCGCCGGTAATACCGATATATTGATGCGTGTGTCCGTCGCTCAGGGTCGTGACGCCGCTGTAATTGTGCGTATGCATTTCATTCGGCAAAAAAATCACCTCTTTTCAGGTTATACCGAAGAGCGGGCAATTGTTACAGATATCAAATTAAGTAAACATAATTCTTGTTATTGTAAACCGTCATCAAACAAAAAAAGGAGCGCACAAAACTCGCTCCTCTCTAATCTCTTACTCCTTACCTCTTACTCCTTACTTCTTACTTCTTACCTCTTACTTATCTTAAGCGCTCTTAACGCGTTCAGTATCGCGATTATCGAAACGCCGACGTCCGCGAAAACCGCTTCCCACATGTCCGCGACGCCGACGCCGGCAAGCAGCAGCACCAGCAGCTTTACGCCGAGCGCGAACAGGATGTTCTCTTTCACAATCCGCATGGTTTTTCTGGAAAGCTGAATAGCGGATAGTACCTTTTTCGGCTGGTCGTCCATCAGCACGACGTCTGCGGCTTCGATCGCGGCGTCCGTACCCAGTCCGCCCATCGCGATGCCGACGTCGGCTCTTGTCAGTACCGGCGTGTCGTTCATGCCGTCGCCCACGAAGACAAGGGTCTTGTTTTTCTCCTTTTCTTCAAGCAGCTTCTCGACCTGTTCCACCTTCCCGGCGGGGAGCAGTCCGCTGTAGACCTCGTCCATGCCGAGCAGGTTCGCGTAGTAGTCGCCCGCTTCCTTGACGTCGCCGGTCAGCATGACCGTTTTGCGGATGCCGTTCGCTTTCAGCGCGCGGATGGTTTCTGCCGAGTCCGGCTTTACCTCGTCGGCTATGACGATATACCCGAGATAAACGCCGTCGCGCGCGACGTGCACGGCGGTGCCGACGTTCTGCGGCTGCCGGAAGGCGATGCCGTATTTCCGCATCAGCTTTTCGTTGCCGGCAAGCACTGTCTTCCCGTCCACCTCGGCCAGAACGCCAAATCCGGCCGTTTCCTCGGCGTTCGCGACCCGCGTCGTATCGACGGGCTTTCCGTACGCGGCTTTGAGCGATTGGGAAATCGGATGATTCGAATAGCATTCCGCCAGCGCTGCAATCTCAAGAAGATCGGCGCTTTCGATGTTCTGCGCGTAAATTCCGCTGACCTTGAAAACACCTTTGGTCAGGGTGCCGGTCTTGTCGAACACCACGATGTCCGCTTTGGACAACGCTTCGATGAAGTTGCCGCCCTTAATCAGAATACCGTTTCTGGAAGCTCCGCCGATGCCGCCGAAGAAGCTGAGCGGAATCGAAATCACCAGCGCGCAGGGACAGCTGGTAACCAGAAAAGCGAGCGCGCGGTAAACCCAGTCGTTCCAGTCGCCGTTCGCAACGAGCGGCGGAACCACTGCCAGCAGGAGGGCGGCGGACACAACGGCTGGGGTGTAATACTTTGCGAAGCGGGTGATGAAGTTTTCAGCCCTTGCCTTTTTCTCTTCGGATTTTTCCACCAGCTCGAGTATTTTGGCCACCGTCGATTCCTCGAACGGGCGGGTGACCTTGATATACAGCGGCCGGCTGATGTTGATGCAGCCGCTCAGAACCGCGTCGCCCTCGAGCGCGTCTTTCGGCACGGACTCGCCGGTCAGCGAGGAGGTGTCCAGCGTGGAGGCGCCTTTTTCAACGATGCCGTCCAGCGGCACTTTCTCGCCCGCTTTGACAAGAATCGTGTCGCCGACCTTTACTTCTTCGGGCGAAACTTCAATAATCTGCCCGTCCTTTTCTATGTTCGCGTAATCGGGGCGTATGTTCATCAGCGCTTTGATGGATTTCCTCGAACGGTCCAGCGCGATTTTTTCAAACAGTTCGCCGACCTGATAAAAGAGCATGACCGCGGCGCCTTCCGGGTATTCGCCGATGATAAACGCGCCGACGGACGCGATCGCCATCAGCAGGTTTTCGTTGAAAACCTGTCCGTAATAGATGTTCTTCGCCGCTTTCAGCAGAATGCTTCCGCCGACGGCAAGGTAGGATACCAGAAACAGGATAAGTTCTATTTCTTTTTCAAACCGAAAAATCATGGCCGCGGCGAAAAAAACCGCGGAGACGATGATTCTATACAGCAGTCGCTTTTGCTTTTTATTCATAAAAACTGTCAGTCAGCGTATAAAACGCAGTCAGGCTCGACTTTTTTGCAAGCCTTTTTTACCTCCTTGAGAATTCTCTGCAGGTCCTCGCCGTCGCAGTCAATGACAAGCTTTTCGCTGATGACGCTGATTTTCGCGTCCAAAACTCCGTCAATCTTTTTGATTTCCTCCTCCAGCTTGCGCGCGCAGGTGGGGCATACGTCTGTTAGTTTGTAGTTCTTGGTCATATCAATGATCCTTTCAATGCGATTCTATTTCAGAATGGAAATTTTTACTCGGATATATGCTCGATTCCGTTGTTGATAATGGTCCGCACATGGTCGTCGGCGAGCGAATACAGCAGCGTTTTGCCCACGCGGCGGTATTTAATCAGCTTGCTTTGCTTGAGCGAACGCAGCTGGTGCGATATGGCGGACTGCGAAACGCCGATCAGAGCCGATATGTCGCTGACGCACATCTCCGCTTCCAAAAGAACGCAGAGAATCTTGATGCGCGTCGAGTCGCCGAATATCTTGTACAGCTCGGCAAGGTCGTACATAATCTCTTCCGCGGGCATTTCGTTTTTAATCCGCTCGATCACCGCGCTGTCGGCGTGTATATAATCAGAAGAACTCTCTTCAAATTCGAGCATGGCAGGTATCCTTTCTTTCATAAATTAACATATGAGCAATTGTTCATATGTATTATATGACGAGCGGGTGCGTTTGTCAATACCCGTTATAAATAAATTTTCATTCGCTGCCACAACCGACCGCTCATCTCATAATATGAACTGAGCGCAATACACGACGCAATATGACAGCATATTATCAGGGCTTGTACCATATATTGGAAGGAGGAAAAATGAAAACACTCGATCAAGCCAAATGCGGGCAAACCGTAAAGGTTGTAAAGGTGAGCGGAGAGGGCGCGTTGAAGCGCCGCATTATGGATATGGGCATCACGAAGGGAACAACCATTTTTGTCCGCAAGGTGGCGCCGCTCGGCGACCCGATGGAGGTTCGCCTGCGCGGGTATGAGCTATCCATACGCAAAAAAGAAGCAAAAAACGTATTGATTGAATAGGCGGGAGGTTTTTGTCTTGCGCGTCAGAATCGCCCTCATCGGCAATCCGAACTGCGGGAAAACCACGATGTTCAACGACCTGACCGGCTCGAACCAGTATGTCGGGAACTGGCCGGGCGTGACGGTCGAGAAGAAGGAGGGGGTTCTGAAAAAGCGGAAAGACGTCGTACTCACCGACCTGCCGGGAATCTATTCGCTCTCGCCCTATACGCTGGAGGAGGTTGTTACCCGGGACTATCTCATAAACGAAAAGCCGGACGCGATCATCAACATCGTGGACGCGACCAACCTTGAGCGCAACCTGTACCTGACCACCCAGATTTTGGAACTGGGCATCCCGACCGTAATCGCTTTGAATATGATGGACATCGTTGAAAAAGCGGGAGATTTCATCGATACCGAAAAGCTGAGCGAAACCCTCGGCTGCCCTATAATAAAAACCGCGGCGCTAAAGGGCGTCGGCTCTTTTGAAGCGGCCGAGACCGCCGCTTCGCTGGCGGGGAAGAGACCGGCAAACCCTTTTGTCAAGTTCTCGTATCATACCGAAAAGGCATTGGCGGAAATTGAAAACCTTATAAAAAACCGTGTCCCGCCCGAAAAACTGCGCTGGTACGCCGTCAAGGTATTCGAGCGCGACGAAAACGTGTTAAAACAGCTTGCTTTACCGGAGGAGATAAAGAATAAAGCGGAAAGAATGATAAGGGCCGTAGAAAAAGAGTTGGACGACGACGCGGAGAGCATCATCACCGACGAGCGGTATAAGTTCATTGAAAAACTCGTCAAAAAATGCGTCCTGCGGAAGAAAAAAGGGCTGACCGCGACCGAGAAGATTGACCGTATCCTGACAAACCGGGTTTTGGCTTTGCCGATCTTCGCGCTGATCATCTTCGGCGTGTATTACGTTTCGGTTACCTGGGTCGGCGCTTTGGTTACCGAGTGGACGAGCAAAACGCTTTTTGCGGATTATATCGTCGGTAACGTAAAAATATGGCTTGAGAATCTAAAAACGGCGGATTGGCTGAACGGGTTTATCCTCCACGGAATCATCGGCGGGGTCGGCTCGGTGCTCGAGTTTGTGCCGCAGATGTTTATTCTGTTCTTCCTGCTCTGCCTTTTGGAGGACTGCGGATATATGGCAAGAGTCGCCTTTATCATGGATAAGGTGTTCCGCAGGTTCGGCTTGTCGGGCAAGTCGTTTATTCCGCTGCTGGTCTCTTCCGGCTGCGGCGTTCCGGGCGTGCTCTCCACCAAAACCATCGAAAACGAAAAAGACCGCCGCATGACGATTATGACGGCGACGTTTATCCCCTGCGGGGCAAAGCTGACCGTCATCGCGTTTTTCGGCGGGGCCATGTTCCCGGACGTTTGGTACATCGCGCCGCTTTTATACTTTCTCGGCATATTCGCGGTAGCGGTTTCGGGCGTTATTCTAAAGAAAACCAAATACTTCGCGTCCGACCCGCCGCCGTTTGTCATGGAACTGCCGCAGTACCATCTCCCGTCGTTCAAATCGGTGCTGATGCACGTTTGGGAGCGGGTAAAAGCCTTTATCGTCAAAGCGGGAACCGTCATTTTCCTCGCGTCCGGCGCGATATGGTTCTTATCCTCCTTCGGCTTCGCGGAAGGCGGGTTCGGGCTTACGGATGCCGAGCACAGCCTGCTCGCCGGCATCGGACGCATTTTCGCGCCCTTGTTCGCGCCGCTCGGTTTCGGTTTCTGGCAGGCGGCGGTGGCGGTTTTCTCGGGGCTGTTGGCAAAGGAAAACATTGTCGCCACGCTCGGCGTCTTGACCGACAGCGGATGCGGAGCCGTTTCGTCGCTCGTATTGTTTAACCGGGCGTCCGCAGCGTCTTTTCTGGTGTTCAACCTGTTGTGCATGCCCTGCGTCGCGGCGGTCGGCGCGATCAAACGGGAGATGGCGAGCGCGAAATGGACCTTGTTCGCCGTTTGCTATCAGACCGCGCTTGCGTACGCGTTCAGCCTGATTACCTATCAAGCGTTCGGATTGGCGACCGGGACGATTCAATACGGCTTCGGCTCGGGAGCCGCGATATTCGCCGCGGGCTTTATCATGCTGCTGCTGATACGCCCGAACCCCTACAATAAGAAAAACGGCTGAGAAATCAGCCGTTTTTTTATACTTTGTTTTGGTCTGCCGCGTTAAATTGGACGTAGCCGAAAGTTATTTGCGCGGCGGTTTTATCTGCGAAGCATCAGTTTCTTTGTTCTTGTAAATCCAGTGATATACCGCGAAGTAAATCGGAATAACCAGCGCGATACCGGCGATTCCGTCGAGGATGGAATGCTGCTTGATAAACACAATCGACATGCAGATCAGCAGGCTTAATACAAACGAAGCGAGTTTGACCCAGAATTTGCCTCTAAGCGCTTTGCACTTCGCGACCACGACGAACAATGCGGCCGCCACGCCGGCGTGCATCGAGGGCATTACAACTCTCGGCGGGCTGTCAATGCTGTACAGGTACTTGACAAGGTCTATGAGCAGATTGTCTCTGCCGAGCGCTTCAAAATCCGGGCGGATTCCGTCCGCCAGCCCGTTCGGGAGAACGGTGCAGATGAGAATGGATACGAACATGCAGCCCATAATCATTCCGTTCGCCCGCAGAAACTCCTGTTTTCCCTTAAACGCCGTGTAAAGCAGTACGACCGCTATGTAGGCGTACCACAAAACGTAGGGAATCACGAACCACTCGCAAAAAGGAATGTGCTGGTCGATCGGGCTTGAGATTAAGTAAAAGTTCGGCATCCTGTCGGAATAGATCCGCAGCAGCTCATACCAGGTAAAATGCACGGGCCAGTATAAGAGCAATAGAATATGCTTGTTCCTTTTTATAAATTCAATAAATCTTATCATAGTCACCCGAAACAATAATGAAAATTGAACGTCTGAATTATAACACAATGTTTATAAAAAGTCAATTTGTTAAAATGATTCATTCAATAATGAATTAATCAAAATAATTCACTGTTTAATGAATCATTTATTGACAAGCGGCAAATAATGAAGTATAATTGCAATAAGAGGTGAAAAAAGTGTTTTTTTCTTGCCGCAATTGCTATATCGCGATTATCGGCGATATAATCGAGTCGAAAAAGATAGCGGATAGGAACGAAGTTCAGATTAAACTAAGACAAAAGCTGCGCGATATCAATGAAAAATATAAAGATGACATCGCTTCGAAATTTATGATCACATTGGGCGACGAGTTCCAGGGGCTGTTAAAGCGCGGCAGGGATGCGATGAACATAATCTCGGAAATCGAGCTGGATATGTTTCCCGTAAAACTGCGGTTTGGCGTCGGGATTGGACGGATAGATACCGAGATCAATGCGGAGATTCCTTTGGGCGCGGACGGACCGGCGTATCATCAAGCGCGAAAAATGATTAATCTTTTAAAAGACAAAGAAAAACATTATAAAGAAAGCTACGCGAACATCATGATTGCTTCCGAAAGCGATCGCATTGATGTTTTGCTGAACGCAATATTATCTCTTAGCGCAACATTGAAAAACAAGTGGACGAAAAGGCAGATAGAGATTATAAACTGCTATATGAACTGCGGAAGCAACCAGTATAAGACGGCCGAAAAACTCTCGATTACGCAGTCCAGTGTTAACAAAGCGTTGGATAACGCCAGTTTTTATTCATATAAGAAAGCGCTTGATACAGTCAGTATGGTTTTAAGTGAGATAGAGGTAAATCAAAATGTTTAAAACCGTATTTGTTGTTTTCTCATTGGCTTATATCCTTAGTGAATTTTATTTTCGGAGCGAAAAACACGTCAAGAAGCAAAATCTTTTCCTCCATAGTTATGTGTACAGTTTGGTTGCGTTTATACTGATGATACCCGTCATCAACAAATGGTTCGTTGTCGCCTGGCTGTTTCTTTCAATAACGCACGGTATAATCGAATGGTTAACGTACAGAACGCAAAGCAGTACGACGCAACATTCGGAGCTCCCTTTTTTCGCCGCGCAGGTTTTACATATCGTTTTTATCATAATAGCTTCGATTTATGTTTCGTTTCACTGCGGCACGCTTAATTTTCCAGAATGGATGGATTCGATTTTTAACGTCATCGGAATTGGAGAAGTGCAGTTTTTGACATGGGTTTTCATGATACTCTTGATTTGGAAACCTGTTAATATAACCATAAAAAAACTGCTTTCTCCGTATAAACCCGCAAACGAATCGAGCGCGGAGGATAAGAATACGGGCGGTTTTATCGGTTTGCTTGAGCGCGTCATAATTCTGATATTTCTTTCGATAGCGCAGTATTCGGCGATAGGCCTTGTGCTGACGGCAAAGTCGATCGCAAGGTATAATAAAATAGCAGAGGATAAAACGTTTGCGGAGTATTACCTGCTCGGCACACTGCTCAGTACGCTCTCGGTGATCGCTGCGTATTTAATCGTAAAATAATTCATTTGCATATGAATTATTATAAATGATTCATTGAAGAATGAATTAACATGACAGATACGTCGACGCTTGATAATACAGCGCAAAACCTCGTTCTAAGAACGGCTGACGTTCTAAGAACGAGGTTTTTTGGCACTCTCACCGGGAATCGAACCCGAAACTAGCCCTTAGGAGGGGCTTGTTATATCCATTTAACTATGAGAGCATATTTTACTTTTTTACAACAAATCCTATCAGCAGGAAAAGACATCTGAACAGCTTGATTATTTTACTATTTATAAAATCCTTTGTCAAGTCTTTTCGCTCTATTTCGAATATAATAATAACGTAAGAGAACGAGCGCATTGCGCTGGTTCGGACCGCGCGGAAGGATACTTTTTTAGGAAAAATGCATGGAAAAACGCGTCTTCTCGTTTGATTTTTCTTGCTATTTTCCCGCGGGAATTTATGCGAAGCCCTTGAAAAATGAATTGTTGTATGGTAGAATGTTCCGAAAGTTTATAAAGTTACAGAGGATTTGGTGATATGGTTTTCAGCGAGGTTAAGAAGGTTGTGAAATTCGGCGGCACGTCGCTCGCAAATGCGGCTCAGTTTGTCAAGTGCGCCGAAATAATCAAAAGCGAAAAGTCGCGCAAGTACGTAGTACCCTCGGCTCCGGGAAAACGTTTTCCCGAGGACACCAAAATCACAGACATGCTGATAAAATGTTACGAGCTCTCTGCGAAAAAGGAAGATTTTTCGGGATTGTTCAATGATATAAAGGATAGATACAACTCTATTATTCGCGAATTGTCGCTGAATATAAATCTGGACGACGAATACAAAATCATAGAGGAAGCAATCCAAAAAGGCGCAACGCTTGACTATGTCGCAAGCAGGGGTGAATATTTGAACGGTCTTATCCTTTCCGCATATATCGGTTTTCCGTTTATCGACGCAAAAGACGTCGTATTTTTCAACGAGAAAGGACAGTTTGACGCGCAAAAGACAAACGATGTCATGAGCGAAAGGCTCAAACACTGCGAAAACGCCGTTATTCCGGGTTTTTACGGCAGTCTGCCCGACGGCAGCATAAAGACCTTTTCAAGAGGCGGCTCGGATATCACCGGCGCGATCGTGGCAAGAGCCGTGATGGCGGACATCTATGAAAACTGGACCGACGTTTCGGGCTTTTTGATGTGCGACCCGAGAATCGTAAAAAACCCGCGCCCCATCAAGGTAATTACGTACAGAGAGCTTCGCGAGCTTTCCTATATGGGCGCCGGCGTTCTGCACGAGGACAGCATTTTCCCGGTAAAGCTTGCGGGCATTCCGATTAACATTCGGAATACGAATAAGCCGTCCGACCCGGGCACCATGATCGTACCTGCCGCTGAGGATTACGACACCCACGATATCGTAACCGGCATCGCGGGCAAAAAAGGGTTCGCCGTCATCCGCATCGAGAAAGACATGATGAACCAGGAGAAAGGCTTCGGCGCGCGCGTGCTCAAGGTGTTTGCGGATATGGATATGTCCTTTGAGCATCTCCCTTCCGGCATCGACACCATGTGCGTCGTTATCGCGCACAGCGAGATTAAGGGCAAAGAAAAGGAAATCCTGGACAACATCACAAAGGCGGTCAACCCCGACAACATCGAGATCGAGACCAATCTCGGCCTGATTGCCGTCGTCGGCAGAGGAATGATCCGAACGCCCGGTACGGCATACAGAATTTTCAAAGCAGTCGCTTCTGAAAACATAAACGTCCGCATGATTGACCAGGGCAGCAGCGAGCTGAACATCATCATCGGCGTCGACGAAAAGGATTTTGACAGAGCGATTGAGCTGATTTATCTGGAGTTCTGCAACTAACCGCAAACAATAAGCATGCCGCCGTAGGGCGGCGGTCTTCAGAGTCTGTATTCTGTCCCGTTCTTCCGGGCAAGGCGCGCAGACTCTGATTTTGTATAAAAAAAAAGATAAATCCTTTTTAAAAAAGAATTTATCTTTTTTAATGGGTTCGCGTTTGAAACAGCGACGCGGTTTGGTTACTTTTTATTTTTTCTTTGCATTCTCACCTCCGGGACCGTCGCGGCGTTCGCGGTTGTCGGGAACATTCCGCATGCCGGTGCTGGTCCATTGATTGTTGCCTTCGTCTTTCCTGTTCTTTTTCGGGTCCTGCTTTGCCTCCATCTTCAGTTGCTGTTTTTTATCCAAAACAACCATCCTTTCGTTACATATTTTTTCCAGTCCGCATGATTTGATACATGGAAAGGGAAAAAAATGAAAATTTCATATAAAACCATAAAAGCGCCCGCTTCCGGGTCTCTGATTGAGCGGAAGAGCGAGTTTATCGGCTACGTCGCTCCCGTCAGAACCGAGGAGCAGGCAATTCAGTTTG
Organism: Bacillota bacterium; assembly: GCA_029550965.1. Taxonomy (GTDB): domain Bacteria; phylum Bacillota; class Clostridia; order Oscillospirales; family CAG-382; genus UBA1049. The sequence continues at coordinate 4,649 of JAKPGJ010000054.1, read as the reverse complement.
TCAATGAAATCCGTAAAAAACATTCGGACGCGCGGCACAACGTGTACGCGTACATCCTGCGCGAGAACAACACCGTCCGTTTTTCCGACGACGGAGAACCGCACGGCACCGCGGGCATGCCGGTGCTGGACGTTCTGCGCAAGGAGGAGCTGACCGACATCGCCGCGGTGGTGACGCGCTACTTCGGCGGGATTCTGCTCGGCACGGGCGGGCTGGTCCGCGCCTACACCGCCGCGGTAAAAGCCGCGCTGGACAACGCCGAGATTGTAGTTTTCGACCGCTTTGCGGTCTTTTCGGCGATGGTGTCCTATTCCGATTACCCGAAAGTGGATTATTTCCTGCAAAGCCGGACGGTGATAAAGGACAATATTGATTACGGCAACGACGTGCGCATGCTTTTAGCGGTTCCCGACGAACAGTTCGAAGGCGTCGCAAAGAGCATTGCCGACATCACCAACGGCCGCGCCGTTATAGAGCGCGTCGGCGAACGATATGACTATATAGAACAGTAATACTCACCCTTGATGACAACAAATAACCGTTTTCGGCATATTCTGTCTATATAAACGGTTGTTTGGAGGATTTCAGGGTGAGTAAATTTGCTTCTGTAGAAGGCATTGTAACGAGCATAGAGCCGATTCAGACCGGCAGGAACCGTCAGAATAACTGCTGCGTCCTGATGATATCCGTCCGGAACGAAAACAGAGGGGTTACCAACTTTATAGTGGATAACGATACATACTTTATCGACAACGTCACCGTGGCAAAAGGGGACAGGATAACGGCGTTCTACGATTCGTCGCTCATGGTTCCGCTGATTTACCCGCCCCAGTACCGCGCCGTGGTGGTCGCGAAACAGGCAAGGAACAGGAGCGTCAAAGTGGACAGCTTCGACCGGAATCTGGTCAGCAGCGACGGCAGCCTGAAGCTGAACATCGCGCCCTCCACGAAGATAAGGATGCGCAACAATCAGTATTATCTGTGCGACATTGTCGGGAAAAACGTTGCGGTCGTATATTCCGCGACGACCAGAAGCTATCCCGCCATCACGACGCCTTCGGAAATCATTGTGCTTTGCGCGTAGGCTGCTTATATAAGTCGAGCTTTTCCTGAAAGCGTTTTGCGATCAGCTTATACAGCAAATACCCGCCGCCGCGCCCAAAGCGTTCAGCAGAACATCATCGATATTCGTGTCTCTCGGCAGGAACAGCTGGCAGAATTCAATGAAAACAGAGCAGGCGGTTCCGAGCAGAAGCGCTTTTTTGAACGAAAAGCCATTCCACAGCAGAGCGGGGAAGAACCCGAACGGCATAAACATAATAATATTTCCCAACAAAACGGTTAAGCCATAAGGGTTGCGTTCTTCAAAGACGGTTATGTATGTATCCCGAAACACTTTAAATGGTATGAAATTGTTTGTATGAAATCCGTTTGAAACAGTAATAGATGACTGCGGCAGAATGGTCAAGGAGGCAAGCCCGATCATAAAAACAACAAAGAAAAGCAGCGCGCCCTCATGCAGGTAATTGACTGCGATCTTCCGCTTTCTGATAAAAAGGTAACGCGCTAAGACATAAAAAGGGATTGCCGCCGCCATAAAGGGCAGCATCTTTTTTACAAAATAAAGAATCACTGAATTTGCCCCTTCCCGTAGTGAATTTAATACAAAATTACTCCGCTGTTTTGGCGGAGTAAACGCTTTTTTACTTGTAAATGACAAACTCGATTTCGTTCACATTGGCTAAATTGTCGATTCGAACCGTCTCTTTGACAGTCCCCGAAACCTTATAGCGCTCAGCGTTGTCCGCGAAATAGTAGGCGTCCAGTCCGCAGGTAATACCGGCGTTGTCGGCGGTAATGGTAAGGTTGAACTTCAGCTCGGTGATATAATACCATTTCTTGTTGTTGTACTTGAAATGAACGATAATGTCGTCCTTTAATTTCTTAAAACACTCCGCGCCGGTCAGATCGTAAAGCTCGTCCTTGTCGAGCCTGAAATCGATCGTGTACGCGCCTTCCTCGCCGCCCTTAACGGCGAACGTTTTGACAGTGAGCAGCTTTGCGGAGCCACTGCTGTCGGAAAGAACTTTATTGACCGGAAGCTCGTCTTCCTCCGTCTTAATGGACACCGCGCTGTTGTTGTAATACGCCGAAGCGGTCGGCGGTATGTATTCCTTCCCGTCGACCGTAACATATATCTGACCGGTTATTCGGTCGCCGCCGTATATCCTGACATGAATGAATGAAAAAACGCCGTATAAATACAATATAAGAATCAGCAGGGCGGAGCCTACCGTAAACAATATGAACTTGCCGAGTCTATTTGTCTTTTGCTTCGGGGAAATCGTTACCGTTTCCGGTTGTTTATCCATTTTTTCAGGTTATCCTTTCCTCAATTGGCATTAAAACAGCATTTAATGTTACATTTTTTGATATTTTTCGCAAAGAAACAATATATTTTAGCTTAAACATTATATTATAACGCCAATTGAAAGTCAATAAACGATCTATGAATACTCATTGAATAAAGACCGCGGCAGCGAAACGCTGTTGCGGTCTTTTTTTAACGGAACTCGGCGAGCTTGGTAACGGCGACGTAGATGTTCGAGATCGCGTACCATGTCGCGAAATCGACGATTCCGGTCACCGGCAGGTTGAAAATGCGCTGAAACGTTTCCACAGCCTGTCGGGTGCTTTCGCCGTACATACCGTCGACCGGCATTTTTTTAATCGCCGGATAGTTGTTCGCGATGGTGTTTAACTGTTCCTGAATGGTTCTTACCGGCTGGCCGGTCGAGCCCATTTGCAGCGTGGTGCCCGGATAGGAAAGGGGGACGCCCTCCACTTTTTGCGCCTGCATGAGGAAGATATCCTGACCGAAATAGTGTCTTAGAATTTCTACCGAGTTAAAACCCTGTTCGGCGAGGTTCTTCGAGCCCCACTGCGACAGCCAGTTCGGACAGGACGACCGCACGCCGTCGCAGTACTGCGTCAGCAGCGGCTGACGGATGTCCGGCTTTGTGATAAAGGTCGTAAACAGGTCGTCCACGACCACGGAAATTTCGCTGTATATGTTGCGCTGATACACGAAAGCCTGGTCGTAGGCGGTGGAGCTGGTTATCGTGAAATCAAAGCCTTTTCCTCTGTACCATTCGGTATAAACGCGGTTGAGCGTAAAGGAAAGAATGGCGAGCACATTGGCCCGGATTGCCGAAACCGGCCAGGTCGCGTATATTTCGCAGCTTGCGACGTTTTTTATGTAGTCCTTAAAAGGGATATACAGATTGCGGGCGGTGGTGTCGGTCGGCACGCCCTCGTGCACCACGATAAATTCGGGAACGACCGGGTCGGGGAGCACGACGAAGCCGAGCGATTCGGGAAGCGGTTTGACCGGTTCTTCCGGGATTTTCGGCGGGAACACGCCGTACAGCGTATGCGGCTCAATATAGATGTTCTGCGCTTCGGGGAACTGATTGACCGCCGGTCTCAACTTAACCTGCTGAATTGCGGTGTTGTTGGGAAGAATCTGTGCGTTTTCGACTCTGACCGGATGATAGCCCTCGACGTTCACGAAAATATTGTATAAAGAATAGGGCATCGGCTCGCCGGGGCTTAGCGAGTATTCGATCGGCGGAGCGGGCAGATCAATGACCGGCGTTTTGCCAGAGGAATCGGTAACCAGCTCTTCAACAACCACCGGATCGCCGTTTTCGTCTGCCGTCGTGATTTGGACGGTAGCGTTTTCGATCGGTTTTCCAATATCGACGTCATATACGCCGGTTACGAGACGGCCCGTATCTATAAACTGGTTATTGATTCTGTTCAACGGACATTTCTCCTTTTTATTCGCTTAATATAATACCATTATATGACCGAAAAACCGCTCGAGTGCTCGCCGCAAAATATCCGGCGCATGCATATTCGGGAATCTGCCCGCATAACTTCTTTTTATAAAGAAACCGGAATATATTATACCAAAAACGTATTCTTAAGGAGGCTGCGGATGGATAGAAATGATTTTACGGAAAGCCTGTTTCGGAAAGTGATCGCGGAAATTCGAGATGACATAAAGAAAATGGAAAGCAAACGCAACGGAAGCATCGCCGAGCGGTTAAGCGAAAAAGTAGATGTTCTTGAAAAAATCATGGCCGTTTCGGTTATGAAGAGCAAGGGCGGGGAAACGGACATACCGATCATGGCGGAGAATAACAGCCGGGAGGTCCAGGAAGAAGCCAACGCGGAAATACCGGAACGCATCATCACGGATGTTGAGCTTGCCGAGTACAACGGAAGAAACGGAAAGCCCGCTTACGTCGCGATCGACGGGATTGTGTATGACGTCACGAACAACGATTTATGGTCGCAGGGACTACATTTCGGAAACCAGTCGGGCAGAGACCTTACGGTGGAATACGGCGCCTGTCACGTGGGACGTCCCAGACTGAACAAGCTGCCGATTGTGGGAAAGCTGGTTATCACCAAAACAGACAAAAAATAAAAACCGCTTTTTTGCACAAGTCCAGTAAAAACGGACAATAGCAAAAAAGAACCTCCTATGGTAGAATAGAAACAACTACCATAGGAGGAATTTTTATGCCAAGAAGTTACCAACATATAAAAGAATATGAAAAAGAAATATTAAAGCTCAA
>JAKPGJ010000016.1 GCA_029550965.1 Bacillota bacterium | reverse complement strand
CCTGCAAGAAACGATTCGCTCCCGTTCCTTATGCCGGTTGAGGACGTATTCTCCATCACCGGACGCGGAACCGTTGCTACGGGTAGAGTTGAGAGAGGCGTTCTGAAGCTCAACGACGAAGTTGAAATCGTCGGCCTCACTGACGAAGCAAGAAAGACCGTTGTTACCGGTATCGAAATGTTCCGCAAGCTGCTTGACACTGCAGAAGCAGGCGACAACATCGGATGCTTGCTCCGCGGTATTCAGAAGAACGAAATCGAGAGAGGACAGGTTCTTGCTAAACCGGGTTCCATTAAGCCCCACAAGAGCTTCGTAGGTCAGGTTTACGTTCTTACCGAGAAGGAAGGCGGCCGTCGTAAGCCCTTCTTCTCCAACTATCGTCCGCAGTTCTACTTCAGAACAACCGACGTTACCGGCGTTATCACACTTCCTGAAGGTGTCGATATGTGCCGTCCCGGCGACCACGTTGATATGACCGTTGATCTTATCGCGCCGATCGCTATCGAGAAGGGACTTAACTTCGCTATCCGCGAAGGCGGCAGAACCGTAGGTTCCGGTATCGTTGTTGAGATTAAAGGCTAATCTTTATTAACTGTAATTGAATAATGCTTCGGGGACGGGTGAAATTCCCTACCGGCAGTGACAGTCTGCGAGAAGAGAAATCTTCACGACCAGGTGGAATTCCTGGACCGACGGTAAAAGCAACAAAGAATTCCGAAAATCGAATTCTTTGTTGCTTTCGGAAAAATGCTGACGCATTTTTCTTAGAAGTATCTGCATATGTTTATGCAAATACTTTATAGTCCGGATGAGAGAGGCAAAATAATCATAAAAAAAGAATCCCCGTATCTTATTACGGGGATTTTTATTTTACTTCTCCGTCCTTCGAACATTGACAGGAAGGATGCGTATGATTCATAAGCAATCTGTTCGAAAAATCACAAACATCGCAATTTTGTCGGCGGCATCGGCGGTGCTGATGATGCTTGAGTTTCCCGTCGGGCTGGCGCCCTCGTTTTTGAAAATGGATTTTTCAGAACTGCCGGCGCTGATCGCGGCTTTTGCGTTCGGACCGCAGTACGGCGTGCTGGTGTGTCTGATTAAAAATCTGATCAACCTGCCGTTTTCGAACTCGATGATGGTCGGCGAGATCGCGAACTTTTTAATCGGCGTCTGCTTTGTCGTGCCGGCAGGCTTAATTTACCGGTACGACAAATCGAAAAAGGGCGCGGTGATCGGTTCGCTGACCGGCGCTTTGCTCATGGCGGCTTTATCGATTCCGATCAACTATTACGTTACCTATCCGATTTACGCGCAATTGTTCGCGAAAGGCGACATGAACGCGATCGTGGCGATGTACACCGCTTTATATAAGGGAATCGACACGCTGCCGAAAGCCCTTGTGTACTGCAATATGCCGTTCACATTGGCAAAAGGACTGCTTGATTTTGCGCTGACCATGCTGATTTACAAGCAGGTCTCGCCGCTGCTGAAAGGCGAAAAAAGAAAGTAAAGAAACAAAAAAAGCTCTTTTCATACTGCTATGAAAAGAGCTATTTTGTTTTATGAAACACTTATTGATGATCGTCGCCGGCGCTTTTCTTATGACAGCAGCCGATTTCGCAGGAAGCGCAATCGTCGAGCTTCATGTCGATGCCCTTCCGACGATAGTAATCGGCGATTGCCGCTTTAATCGCTTCCTCGGCAAGTACAGAGCAGTGGATTTTTACCGGCGGGAGTCCGTTGAGCGCCTCGACAACCGCTTTGTTGGTAAGTTTGAGCGCTTCTTCAATCGGCTTGCCTTTGATTAACTCGGTCGCCATCGAACTGGTCGCAATCGCGGAAGCGCAGCCGTAGGTATTGAACTTGACATCGGTGATTATGTTGTCCTTTACTTTGATATACATTTTCATGATATCGCCGCATTTCGCGTTGCCGACCTCGCCGATACCGTCCGCATCCTCTATTTTACCGACATTTCTCGGATTTTTAAAGTGTTCCATTACTTCTTCGCTGTAAGGCATAATATCATTCCTTTCTTTCAATGCAGTTGCTATGCAATTGCTATGCAAACGCTATGCAATCGAATAGCAAACGCAGCGGCGCCGCATTCCCCGTTGCCCAAAAACCGGGAGCGTTACGGCTGCTGCTGTTCTTCTTGCTTTATTTTCTCCCATACAGGGGACATATCTCTCAGCCGGTTTACGATTTCGGGCAATACGCTGAGAATATAGTCCACGTCCTCCATGGTGTTCTGGTCGCTGAGCGAAATTCGAAGCGAACCGTGCGCAATCTCATGCGGCAGGCCCAAAGCCAGCAGTACGTGGCTCGGGTCCAAAGAGCCGGAAGTGCAGGCGGAACCGCTGGAAGCGCAAATGCCTTTCAGGTCCAGCGACAACAGCAGCGACTCGCCCTCGATGCCTTCGAAGCAAATCGAAACGTTTCCGGGAAGTCTGGGGCTTCTGCCGCCGTTCAGGCGCGTTCGCTCGATTTTTAAAATATTGTCGATCAGTTTGTCGCGCATTTCGGCGATACGCCTGTTCTTCTCATCAAGGTTTGAAAGCGCGTCCTCCAGCGCGGCGGCAGCGGAGGCGGCAAGCAGAACGTTCTCTGTGCCGGCGCGCAAACCGCGCTCCTGAGCGCCGCCCTCGATCAGGTTGGGCAACACAATGCCTTTGCGGATATACAAAGCGCCGAAACCTTTCGGACCATGGAACTTATGCGCCGCGAGCGACAGCATATCGATGTTTTCCTTCTTAACGTCGATCGGAAGGTGACCGACCGCTTGAACCGCGTCTGTATGGAACAAAACGCCTTTCTCTCTGCATACGGCGCCGATTTCTGCGACGGGCTGGATGGTTCCGATCTCGTTGTTGGCGTACATGACGGTAACCAGGCCGGTTTTGTCCGTAATCGCATCGCGGACCTGTTCCGCGGTGACATAACCGTCGCTGCTTACGTCCAGATAGGTGACCTCATAGCCGCGTTTTTCGAGATACTGGAGCGTGTGAAGGACGGCATGATGCTCTATCTTTGTGGAGATGATGTGGTTTTTGCCCATCCTGCTCATCAGCTCGGCCGCGCCTTTGATCGCCCAGTTGTCGCTTTCCGAGCCGCCGGAAGTGAAATACAGTTCTCTCGGCTCGCAGCCCAGACATTTCGCGATTCGCTGTCTGGAGGAATCGAGCGACCTGAAAGCGGCTACGCCGGCGCTGTGCATGGACGAAGGATTCCCAAATATATCTATTGCATCGAACAAAGCCTGTTTGGCCTTTTCGCTCATCGGTGTTGTGGCAGCGTTATCTACATAAACGAATCTCATTTTTATCCCCCCGATTCTCAACCCGACTGACGGTTTACTTTTCTATATTTTTCAACATTATATACTTTTTCATGATGAATTCAAGTGAAAAATGTTAATATTGATTATCTGTTTTCTGCCGCTTTACGGCGATGCGCTCACCCATTTTCACCGCGGTTTCGATATTTTCCGCAGAATTAGCAAGAATGTCGCCGTCAATCGTTAGTATGTCCTTTTTGACCAGAAGTACAATCGTTGACCCGCCGAATTCAAACATTCCCTTTTCTTCGCCTTTGCGAAAAGAACACGCGCCGTGATGATTCTTTATTCTGCCCACCATCATCGCGCCGATTTCGACCTGCACGACGTCGCCGAAGTTTTCGGTGTGAAGCACCGTGTATTCGCGGCAGTTCTGCTTGTATATATTGTATTTTTTCAGCGAAATCGGGTTGACGGTGTGCAAAACGCCCGGAATAAAGATGTTTTCTTCTTTCGTGCCGTTGTCGATATAGCAATAGCGGTGATAATTGTCCACCGTTAATCGGAAAATCAAACAATATCCGCCCATAAACTGGTCGGCAAGCGCCTTGTTGCCGCCAAGCAAATCGGCGACGGTATAAACAGAACCCTTTATAAAAAAGCAGGAGTCTTCGTTAATGCCGTAAACCGACAATTTGGAATCGCAGGGCGAGATGAAAACGTCCGGGGCTGCCGCCAGCGGTCTTTTTTCTTTTTTAATTTGGCGGGTAAAAAAATCGTTGTAGCAGGAAAACTTTCTATAATCGGTGATCTCGTATTCCGACAAATCAATGCCGCAGCTTTGGATCGAGCGTTTGATATTCAGTTTGGAAATGCGGCTGTTCATATAAGCGCCGACCAGTTTTGAAACAGAGCGCCGGGTAAGCAGTTTCAGGCAAACCCTGCCGGCGGCCGTTTCGTACAGGAAACGAAGGGATTTCCCGCAGGGCGCGCATCCGGGCAGAAAGCTGCCGTCCCGGTTTTTGATTCGACCCTCCATTGATCATCCGTCCTTTTTATGCGTCGTGTTTTATACTCTTTTTCGCAAGGAAATTCATGCGCAGATGCTTGCAGAAGATAACCGCGCTGCTGATGATGAACGGAAAATAGCGGCTAAATCCGTTGGTTAACAGCATCGCGGCGGCGGTTAGAATCTCGTTCGGTCCGTAAATGCTGCCGAAGAGCAGATATGTGGCGACCTCGCTGATACCGACATATCCGGGAATGGGGAAAAGCTCGACCGCGATTTCGACCGACGCCTGTATGCACAGGATATAAAGGACGCTGACGCCGCTCAGCCCGAAGCTCTTAAAAATAAAAAAAGCAATAATAAAAATGGATGTCCGCTGCAGAAGCGTGGCGCCGAACAAATGCAGCAGCACGGCTCTGCGTCCTTTGATATACGCGGCGGCGTCCTTGTATGCTTCAAGCTCTCTGCGGAAGGCTTCCGTTTTGCCGTCTGCGTTTTTGATGATGTTTAGTTTCGCAAGCCAGCGGATGACGACGGCGCCCGCTTTGCCGATCAGGCGGGTTCGGAACAAGGATATAACGCAGATGGTCGTCCCTGTCGCGGAAACCGTCATGCCGACGATAAAGCAGACAAGAAACACCGTACCCGAACCGAAAACAACTTCGGGAATGACAAACAAAGACAGAATACAGTACAGCAGCAGAACGGATTTGTACGTGATGGTCTGCAGAATAACGACGGCTGTCGCCGTCGAATAGGGGATGCCGTCCTTTTTCATATAATAAATCACGGCAGGCTGACCGCCGCTGGCGGACGGGGTGATGACCGCGTAAAAATAGTCCGCGCAGCCGTAAACGAAACTTTTTATCAGCGAATTTTGATAACCGAACGCTTTCAGGCCGATTTGCGCGAACCTGCCGTAAAAAAACAGATACAAAAACGCAGACGCGCCTGCAAGAAGCAGAAAGCCTTTGTGCGACGACTCTTGAATCTGCCGGATAATCTCGTAAAAGTCGAACTGCTCAAAAATCACATATAACGTCACCGACAATAAAAGGATGAGCACCAAAAAGCTGAGAAGATATTTCTTTGTGTTTTTGTTCGGTTTGTCTTTCATTTAAAAAATTCCTTTATGTCGATGAAAATATTGTTAAAATTATAATAAAACGTATCTTATTAATTATACATATACACGTTTCCTTTGTCAATATTCCCAGAATCGGGGGCGGTATTTATTATTTACCGATTTATCATAGTTTTGTCTTGATTTTATGATGGTTTTATCTTGACAGCGGTATATAAGTGTGTTATTATGTCTAAAAATAAAATTAAATAATCTTATCGAGAGTGGTGGAGGGAACTGCCCTGTGAAGCCCGACAACCTGCCGGACGGCAAGGTGTCAAATCAGCGAAGTTAACTTCGGCAGATGAGATTCAAACAGAAATTTGAACCCTTCTTATCTGTGATAAGAAGGGTTTTTCGATAAGGTTGAGAATAAGGAAAAGGGGTTTATTATGGTAAAAAAGTTTTTTACAAGCGAATCGGTAACAGAAGGACATCCCGATAAAATATGCGACCAGATTTCAGACGGCGTGCTGGACGCAATTCTGGCGAACGACCCGAACGCGCGCGTCGCGTGCGAGACGGCGTGCACGACCGGTATGATTCTTGTTATGGGCGAGATTACCACCGATACCTATGTGGATATTCCGAGCATAGCAAGAGAGACCGTAAAAAAGATCGGATACGACGGCAGCGAGAAGGGATTTGACTATGACTCCTGCGCCGTGATTACGTCCATTCACGAGCAGTCGCCGGACATAGCGATGGGCGTAGATAAAGCGCTCGAAGCCAAGGAAGGTATTATCCGAGACAAGTATGACATCGGCGCGGGCGACCAGGGCATGGTGTTCGGCTTTGCCTGCGACGAAACGAAAGAGCTGATGCCGCTGCCCATTTCGCTGGCGCACAAAATGGCGAAGCGGCTGAGCGAAGTGAGAAAGAACGGCACGCTGCCTTACCTCAGACCGGACGGAAAGACGCAGGTCACGGTGGAATATCATGACGGCGTTCCCGCAAGAGTTGACGCGGTGGTCGTTTCCAGCCAGCACAGCGACGACGTTTCGCTTGACCAGATTCGCAAAGATATTATCGAGAACGTAATCCTTACAACCATTCCGCAGGAATTTGTTGATAAAAACACCAAGTTCTTCGTAAACCCCACCGGCAGGTTTGTTGTGGGCGGTCCGAAGGGCGACAGCGGCCTGACGGGCAGAAAGATTATCGTGGACACCTACGGCGGATACGCCTGCCACGGCGGCGGCGCCTTCTCCGGCAAAGACCCGACAAAGGTTGACCGCTCCGCGGCTTATATGGCGCGCTATGTGGCGAAGAATATCGTCGCTTCCGGCGCCGCGAAGAAGTGCGAGGTGCAGATTGCGTACGCAATCGGCGTCGCAAGACCGCTCTCGGTCAACGTCAACACGTACGGCACCGGCAAAGTATCGGACGAAAAGCTCGCGGATATTGTTAAAGATCTGGTCGATCTGCGCCCTGCCGCGATTATCGAAAAACTGGACCTTAGAAAACCGATTTATCAGCCGCTTGCTGCGTACGGACACTTCGGCCGCGAGGAGCTCGGCGTAAAGTGGGAGGATACGGATCTCGCGGAAAAGATCGCGGAAGCTATAAAATAAATAATCGCCAAGTCAAAAAAAGAGAGCTTACAAAAGCTCTCTTTTTTGTTATAATTTCAGCTTTGCGTTGATACGATCCAAAATATTGATGATCTCCGCCACGCCAAGCATCAGCACGCCGCTGACGAACGAAACCACCCAATATGTAATGGCGACCGTCCACTGGAATTCCGCGTTTTTCGAGAAGTATGAAACAAAGGTTTCGGTCGTGATTCCCGCGATAAAGCCGGCGATGATTCCGCCGATAATAAAGAACCAGCCGATTGTTGACAAACTCCTGGCGATGACGTTGTATGATTCATTTTCCTTTACAGGAACAATAATCGTTTCATTTTTCAGCGCTTCTTCCAGCTCGCAGATGCGTTGGTACTCCTCGTCGGTGACGGTTGCGGCGACGCGCTTGTATGCTTTTTTTACTTCCTGATCGTAGAAAGGATATTCCTTGGAAGGAAGGTTGGTAACGTTCCCTTCGTTGTCCACTTTGTCGGGAGCGTATTCCTTTTCATAAAGACCGAGCTTCATCAGATGCTCGTTTCTTTTCGCCTGCTGCTTGGCGGCAAGTTCGGCTTCCTTTGCCTGTATATATTTCTCTACAACTTCGCTCATAGCTCGCCCCTCATTCGTTATAAGTCCAATAAATATATCGTTTATAATTCAATAAAATATAGCAATTTAATATTTTATCTTGTTTTTTTGGCCGGCATAAACTATAATAAAGGGGTGCAATTGGTATGCTGCTGTTTTTTGAAGTGCTGTGCGCATATTTCGCGGCAGTCGGATTGTTTTTTCTCATCAGAGAAGTGTACCGCAGCCTGTCCGAGGACAGAAGCGGCGGGTACGTCTGCCTGTATGTCGCGCGGGACGGAGAAAACGAGAGCGACGCAAAAAAAGTGATTGAAGAAGAGGATTTTGCCGGCAAGGTTGTCATCATCTACGGAAACGAAAGAGCGGCAGAAAACAAAATCACCGATATTTGCATGAAACATGGAAGAGTTTACATAAAGCGATCTTATAAATAGATACCGGGAAGGAATGCAAATGACGGATATTGTTCTTGACGGCGTTATAGAGGACATGATTTTTACCAACGAGGAAAACGGGTATACGGTCTGCACCATCAACTGCATGGGCGAGCCGGTAACCTGCGTTGGAATTATGCCCTTTGTCAACGAAGGAGAGACAATCCGGGTTCAGGGGTACTGGCAGGTGCACGCGACCTTCGGGCGCCAGTTTAAGGTCGAATATTTTGAGAAAAAACTGCCCACGACCAGCGGAACCATTTTAAAGTACCTTTCCTCCGGCGCGATCAAGGGCGTCGGCCCGGTGACGGCAGAAAGAATTGTTTCCAAGTTCGGCGAGGACTCGCTGGACGTGATCGAGAATCATCCCGAATGGCTGACCGATATCAAGGGGATATCCCCCAGAAAAGCGCACGAAATCAGCGAAGCGTACAGAATGCAGTTCGGCATGCGGACGGTGATGCTGTACTGCAACCGCTTTTTCGGCCCTTCGCTGTCGGTCAGGATTTTTAAAAAATACGGTTCCGCAGCGATCGATCTGATCGAGAACAACCCGTACATCCTATGCGAGGATATCGTCGGCATCGGGTTTGAGAAGGCGGACAAGGTCGCGATGGACCTTGGATTTCAGTACAACTGCGCGGAACGCATCGAAGCGGGCGTTCTTCATATCTTAAACGAAGCCGCCTTCAACGGCGGGCACTGCTACCTGCCGGAAGAGGCGCTGCTCGATAAAACAGCGAAAAAACTTCAGGTCGCAAAGGAAGAAATCCTTCCGGCGCTGCGCGGTCTTTGCGACAGGGACAAGCTGGTCATTGCCGAAATTCAGGGAAAACGGGTAGTTTTTTTAAAAGAGTATTTCGAGGCGGAACAGTATATCGCCGCGAAGCTGGTCAGCCTGTCCGAAGCGGAGTTCCCGTTCACGCTGGAAGGCGTCGGGGAGCAGATTTGCCTGCTGGAGGAGAAATACGGTCTGGAGTACGCGCCGGAGCAGAAAAGAGCGATTATGCTCGCCGTGACCAAAGGCGTCAGCATCGTCACGGGCGGGCCGGGAACCGGGAAAACCACGGTTATCAAAGCCATTATCGATATTTTTCGGAGTTTGAAGTATTCGGTGATGCTCGCCGCGCCGACGGGCAGAGCCGCCAAGCGGATGTCGGAGGCCTCGGGCTGCGAGGCGAAAACCATACACCGACTGCTGGAAATGACCTATACGGACGCAAACACGCCCCGATTCGCGCGCGACGAGTTCAACCCGCTGCCCTACAAGGTTATCATCATCGACGAGGTGTCCATGGTGGACACGCTGCTGATGGCGTCGCTTCTGAAAGCGGTGAAAAATGGAAGCTACCTGATTTTAATCGGCGACGTTGACCAGCTTCCGCCGGTCGGCGCGGGCAACTGTCTGGCGGACATTATACAAAGCGGACGGTTTGCGGTCAGCAGGCTGACAAAGGTTTTCCGGCAGGCGCAGGAAAGCCTGATTATCGTAAACGCGCACAACATCAACAGCGGCGTCATGCCGCGGCTGGACGTAAAGGACAACGACTTTTTCTTCATCAGGCGGGACAACGCGGCGGATATCAAAGAGCTGATTATAGATTTGGTGGCGAAAAGGCTGCCGAAAAAATACGGGGTTAACCCGCTGGACGACATACAGGTGATTACGCCTACCAGAAAAGGCGAGCTGGGCGCCGCGGAGCTGAACCGAATCCTGCAGAGCGCGCTCAACCCGCAGAACGGCCGCAAAAAGGAAAAAAAGGCGGGCGGCGTCATCTTTCGCGAAAACGACAAGGTCATGCAGGTCAGAAACAATTATGACCTGGAGTGGTTTATTTCTGCGAGCGGCGCGCAGGAAGAAACCACCGGGCGGGGCATTTTCAACGGCGACATCGGGCGGATCATTTCCATCGACACCCAGAGCGAAACCATGGTCATCGACTTCGACAGACGGATTGCCGAATACGATTTCGCCCTGCTGGACGAGCTGGAGCACGCCTACGCCATTACGGTGCATAAAAGTCAGGGCAGCGAGTTTAAAATGGTGCTTATGCCCGCATTCGACAGCCCTCTGCCGCTGATGACGCGCAACCTGCTATATACCGCGGTCACCAGAGCGAAGGAACTTGTCTGCATGATCGGCAAGCCCGAATGCATCGAAACCATGGTGAAAAACGACCATCGGCCTGAGCGTTATACGGCACTCGGAGAGTTTTTATGCAGTCTGTAAAAAATGCGGTTCGGCATATTCTTGAGAAAGGTTTAAATCTCATAAGCCCCTGCAGTTGCTTTTTGTGCGGAATGAACGCTTGCCGCGACGAGATTCCGGTCTGCGGCGACTGCATCGGAACGTTTTACAGAATGCTGAACACCCCCTGCCCCTCCTGCGGCAGGGCGATCAGCGGCTGCGACTGCAGCGGGGAAACGCTTGCCTTTTTGTTTTGGTATTCGCCGGGCGAAGCGCACCGCATCATCGGCGCCGTCAAAAACGACGCCGACCGGCGCATGATACGCTTTTTCGCTGAACTGCTCGCGCTCCGGATAAAACAGCTGCACAAAAAGCCGTTTGAGGCCGTCACCTATATTCCAAGAAGAAAAAAAGGAATCCGCGCCGCGGGCTACGACCAGGCGAAACTGCTTGCGGAGGAAACCGCGAAGGCGCTTCGTGTTCCCTGCGTCGCGATGTTAAGGCGGCACGGCTCGGAGGAGCAGAAACTGCTTTCCGCGTCGGAGCGCCGCAAAACCATGAAAAACCGATATTCGGTTATCCGGGACAACGTCGTTTCGGAAAGCGGCGAACCCTACGCCAGAGTGCTTTTGATCGACGATGTCTGCACGACGGGCGCGACGCTTGACGCCTGTTCTGCTTTGCTGCGACAAGAAGGCATTAAGCAGGTCATATCTGCTGTAATAGCGAAAACACCCAAAAAGGAAGGATGGATGACCCTTGGCTGAAAATATCATTTACAGACTCACCGCCGGTGAATTGTCTGTGGGAATTGAGAAAGGAAAGGGCGGCATTTCGCTTTACTCAATCCGGGACAAAAAGCTAAAGAAAAACCTCCTCACGCACAAAAAGCCGCTTTTTACCCTTACCGCAAGAGCGGTCGCGTCGGACGAAAAAATCACGGTAAGGTCCGATCAATCCTGGACGCAGGCGGAAATCGTCAACAACCGAGAGGGCGCTGTGATCATTCTGTCCGGCAACAAAGAACTGCCCGGCGTTACCGTCACGCTGACGGCGCTCTGCGAGCACAACCGAATCACCTGGACCGCATCTCTATCCAGCATAAACAAGGATTACGCGCTTTATGAATGCGATTATCCGGCGTTGAGCTTCGACACGAACGCCAATACCTATTTCTTCTCGCCCTACGGCGTCGGCGAGATTTATCCGTCCAACGCGAAGAGCTACAAATCGGTGCAGAATTACCCGTCCTACGGCGCTTCGCTTCAGTATTTGACCTTCTTTAACAAACATACCAGACGCGGCATATATTACGGTCTGCACGACCCGAACCCGGCGTATAAAAAGATATGCTTTGAAAAAGCCGAGCACGAAAAGGTGATGACGCTCAAGGCGACCATGCCGCTTACCGCGATTGACACCGGCTGCAACTCGCAGAGCCTTGAGGGCAGAAACGTCTGGGAGCTGTACGACGGCGACTGGTACGACGCCGCCGTTCTCTACCGCAGCTGGATGGAAAAAGAGGCGAGCTGGCTGCCGGAGATGAAGGACGGCCGCCGCGCCGACATTCCCGACTGGCTGTTGAAGAACAACCACTGGTGGCTGATGCGGGTCAAGGACGACGACAGCTTCGCGGACGACATTATCCGGGCGACCAAGGACCTCGGCGTGGAGTCGCCGGTTCATCTGTACGACTGGTTCCAGATTCCCTACGACAACGATTACCCGCATTACTTCCCGATGAAGGAATGCGCGCTAAAGGGCATTCGGCGGCTAAAAGAAGCCGGCATCCGGGTTATGCCGTATATCAACGGCAGGCTTTGGGACACGCGCGACAGGGGTATGGAGGACTGGCAGTTCTCAACCGTCGCAAAACCGAACTGCACAAAGGACCGGAACGGCGTTCCCTTTATCGAAACCTATAATTCCAAAGAGGCGGACGGCAGCAAGGTAGAGCTTTCCATTATGTGCCCGTCCACCGCGCTCTGGCAGGAGAAGGTCCGCAGCATCGTGGACAAGCTCCTCAACGAAGTGGGCGTCAACGCCGTATATATCGACCAGATCGCCGCAGCGACGCCGTATTTGTGCGAGGACAGGAATCATTCGCACCTTCCCGGCGGCGGAACCTGGTGGTTTGAGGGATACAAAAATCTGACCGACCATGTAAAGAAGATAATGCCGGCGGACACCGCGCTGACGACCGAGTGTACCGGCGAGCCTTATATGAAGCACATTCAGGCCTACCTTTCCTGGCTTTGGATTAACCGCAATCAGGTGCCCGCCTTCCCGGTCGTATATTCGGGCTATGTCGTCATGTTCGGCAGGTCGTACTCGGTCTTCTCGAAAGAGAACGTCGAAGGGCAGAAAATGGCGTTCGCCGAGTCGCTGACCTACGGCGAGCAGATGGGCTGGGTAGGTATTCCCGTTTATGAATCCTTTAAGTATAAAGATTTCTATAAAAAATGCGTCAAGGCGCGCGCGGAAATCGGCGAGTACTTCTACGCCGGACGGATGCTGCGCCCGCCGGTCACCAAGGACGACCGCGCCGAATTGACGGACGACAGGGGCGACGGCAACGTTTATAAACATTCCGCCGTTTACAGCGCCGTCTGGGAGCGCGCAAGGGACAAAAAGAAACTGCTTTTGCTGGTCAACGCCGCGGACGAGGACGCAAAGTGCGAAATCGAATGCGAGCTGCCCGACGGCAAATACGCGCTGAAAGGCATGGACGGCAAAATCGCCATCAAAGGCGGAAAAGCAGAGCTGACGCTGCCCGCGCTTTCGGTGGTTTACGCGGAAATATAAAGCATAAAAAAATCCGGCTCACAGCCGGATTTTTGCTTACTTTGCGACAAAAATATGTTATTCTACAAAAAGTACTGAATATAAGGCGGATATAAGAATGAAAAAGCAGCTTCGGTATAAAGACGAAGTAAGACCGTCTTTATGGCGGTTTGTTCCGTTCGTAATTAAGTTATGCATCGCGGCATTTTGCATCATGCTGTTTATTGGCATGAGCATCATGGGCGATACAGCGGAATCTGAGGATCTCCTGGATTTTTTTAGTTAAAAAGTACTTGGTGCTTTTATATGGCATCGGTATGATTATATGGGCGATCGTCGATACCGTAAAACTGATCAATCGGTTTATAGCGTATAATCGGGTTAAGAGAGAAAGAGCCCATATCAGAAATTTCGGCATTGCGCACAAAGGGTTTGTTGTCGATACCGAAATGGAAGTGAAAGAAGAGTATATAAGAATCTGGGGCAAAACCTACTGGGTGACCAGGCATTATTATTACGCGACGATAGAGTTTGGCGATTTCGGTAAAAAGGTTACCTTTCAAACGCCAAAGCTGAGCGACAACGCGAAGTTTTTAAACACAAAAGAGGTTAAAGTCTACACCCTGAACGGTTCTTATTACGCGACGGATTTCGGAAATGTCGTAAGACCCAAAAAACGCATAAAGGACTTGTTCTGGTGGATGGAGGACGACAACGGGCAATATGAAAAAAGATAGCGTTAAAGATTAGGTCGGCCCTTCCGTCTCTTGGTTGCTTTCTTCGGATTTGAACGGATAAAAAACGGTTTTGGCGATTGGATTAATAAGGATAATAATTTTCTCTTAAATCCTATAAAATATATAAAAACAAGAGGAGCGCTTTTTATATGAGGAAAATTCATGTTTGAATGCGCTCTTTTCTATTTACATCAAAAAACGTGTGTGCTATAATCATAAAATGAATTTCTATGTAAGAAACCTTGGAGGTCCTTGTGAAGCTGTCTATCAGAGAGAACAGATATTTTCAACCCGATATGATGTTCCAGTCGATATATGAAATAACACCTGAGTTCCTGAAAAAACAGGGAATTAAGGCTGTTCTTTTCGACATAGACAACACAATCGCACCGTACGAGGTTGCTTCTCCGACCGAAGAAATGAAAGCATACTTCAAGTCGCTTGAGGAAAACGGGATCAAACTGGCGTTTGTTTCCAACAATAAAAAGGAGCGCGTGCATATATTCAACCTGGATTTGGGCTATTTTTACGTATCTCGCGCGCGCAAGCCGTTTTCCTCGGGCGTCAGGGCGTGCATCAAGCATTTCGGGCTGCCGAAAGAGCAGATTGTCAGCGTGGGCGACCAGATTTTTACCGACTGCCTTGCCGCGCACGGCGCAGGCCTGCAGTTTTATATGGTGGCTCCGGTTAACAAGAAGGAAAGCAGATTTTTCAGAATCAAACGGTTTTTCGAGCGGCCGTTTATAAAAGCGTTTAAAGAAAGAGTATTGAAAGGATATAATAAAAAGTGAGCGCAAAATTTGGACCGGGCGGAAACTCGGAACTGTTTTATCAAAAAGGATACAAAAACACGCTTCAGGCGCCCGGCTACCTGAAGGAAATGGGGCTTGACGCGTATGAATACGAAGCGGGCAGCGGACTGACGGCCTCGCTGCAGACGCTGACCGCAATCGGCGAAAAGGCGAAGGAACACAACATCAAAATGTCGCTGCACACGCCCTACTTTATTTCGCTGTCCTCCGTTGAGGAGGAAAAACGGCTGAAGAGCGTCGAGTACCTGCGCCAGAACGGCAAGGGCGCGGACGCGCTCGGCGCGGAGGTCATGGTCGTGCATACCGGCTCCGCGGCGAAAATCAGCAGAGAGCAGGCGATGGCGTACGCCACGCAGACGCTTGTGCTGGTCGAGCAGATGCTGATTGAGGAGGGCATAAAAGCCAAAGTCGGGCTGGAGACCATGGGCAAGGTCAACCAGCTGGGCACGCTGGACGAGGTTTTGACGCTCTGCAAACTCTCAAAAAGGTTTGTTCCGGTCATCGACTTCGGGCATATGAACGCGCGCGAGCTGGGAAGCATTCAGACCGAGGACGACTACAAACGCATATTTGACCGGATTGCCGAAGAATTGGGCCCGGAATATGTGGAGAACCTCCACTGCCATTTTTCCAAAATCGAGTACACGAACATGGGCGAAAAAAAGCATCTGACCTTTGCGGACAGCCAGTTCGGGCCGTCGCCGGAAATTTTGATGAAGGTAATCGCCGAGCTCGGCATTTCGCCGACCATTATCTGCGAATCGGCCGGCACAATGGATATAGATGCGCTTGCGATGAAGAGAATTTATATGGAGTATGAAACGAAATACAAAAAGTAAAGGAAAGCTGCACATCAGAATGATAGCCGTCATACTTGCGCTTATATTCCTGACAGGCGTAGCTGCTGTTTGTTTTTTGAATATCTGGGTAATCGAAAAAGCCGACGATTATGTAATCTCCGCCGAAGAAGCGAAAGAGCTGAACGCGGACTGCATCATCGTGCTCGGCGCACTGGTGTATCCGGACGGCAGCCTGTCGGATATTCTGCGGCATCGGGTGATGACGGCCGTCGAACTGTTCAATCTGGGCGCTTCGGACCGCCTGCTCATGAGCGGGGACAACAGCCGCGAGAACTACAACGAGTCCGCGGCGATGAAGGCGTACGCCGTCAAGCTGGGCGTTCCGAGCGAAAAAATATTCCAAGACTACGCGGGCTTCTCTACATACGAGACCATGTACCGCGCGCGGGATGTCTTTCGGGCGAAAAAGGTCATCATTGTCACGCAGAAGTTCCACATCAGCCGGGCGGTTTACCTCGCCCGCTCGCTCGGTCTGG
Organism: Bacillota bacterium; assembly: GCA_029550965.1. Lineage (GTDB taxonomy): Bacteria > Bacillota > Clostridia > Oscillospirales > CAG-382 > UBA1049. The sequence goes on along the minus strand of JAKPGJ010000016.1, from coordinate 11,343 downwards.
AAGCGTACGGCGTGATCTGCGACCGCGGCACGTATCAGACCGAGTTTATCAACAATCTGCGGGAGACCGGCGCGCGGGTGAAAGCGGTTTATTCCGCGGTCTTTCAGCCGAAGCCGACCTATCTGGGCGACGCGATTCCCATCAGCGGCAACGGCGACGATACGGATATTCAGGAATAAAAAAGAAAGAATTACGGGATGCGCTATGATATTTAACGAACTGATTATTCATACCAATTCTTTGGGCAGCGAGATGGTTTCCGGCGTTTTGCTCGCCGCGGGCGTTTCCTGCTACACCGTCGAGGACAGGGCCGATTTGGACGAGATACTTTGCGACAAGAGCATTCCGATCGATTACGTCGAGGACAACCTCCTTGCCGACGAAAGCGGAGAAGTCGCGGTCAAGGTTTATCTTGCCGACAACGAGCAGGGCAGGCTGACGCTGGACGAAATCAGAACGGGCATTGACCGGCTGAAAAAGGAATGCGAGTTCGATATCGGCAGTCTCGAAATAGAGATCAACAAAGTGGACGACAACGACTGGGCGGACAACTGGAAGGAGTTCTTCCATCCGCTTCCGATCGGAAACCGCTTTATCGTAAAACCGTCGTGGGAGGACTGCGACCCCGGCGACAGGATTGTTCTGGAGATTGACCCGGAGTCGTCGTTCGGCACCGGACAGCACGAAACCACCGCGCTCTGTTTGGAACTGCTCGAGACGCTTGAGGTTCAGGGCAAAAACGTGCTGGACATGGGCTGCGGAAGCGGCATACTCGGCATCGGCGCGGCGCTTTTGGGCGCCGGCAAGGTGTTGTGCGTCGATATCGACAAAAACGCAACCGACATCGCCGCGAAAAACGCGGCTGTAAACCGCCTTCCGGAAGGAAAGCTGTCGGTTCTCTGCGGCAACATTTTGGAGGACAAGGCGGCTTACGACAAAGTCTGCGCTGAAAAATACGATCTCATTCTTGCCAACATCGTCGCGGACGTAATTTCGGCGATGGCGCCGGTTTTCGCTTCGGTTTTGAACAGCGGCGGCGCGCTGATCTGTTCCGGGATTATCGCGTCGAAAAAAGACGCCGTCATCGCATCGCTCGAAGCAAACGGATTTAGCATTTCCGAAATCGCAGAAAAGAACGATTGGGTGGCTTTGAAATGTATTCCGAAGAACAACAAAAAATAATCGCCGAAATGCGCGCGCTCGAGGAAAAGATTGAATACCATTCAAGGCTTTACTACGAGCTGGACAGCCCCGAAATCCCCGACAGCGAATACGATAAACTGTTCGCGCGGCTCAAGAAACTGGAGGAAGAATATCCGCAGTTCGCCTCTCCCGCGTCGCCGACCAAAAGAGTGGGCGGCAGGGTCGCCGAACGGTTCGAGAAGGTCAGACACGTCATTCCGATGGGCTCGCTGACCGACGTGTTCTCATTTGAAGAGCTGGAAGCGTTCGACCGGCGCGTCAAGCAGGCCGAGCCGGAAGCGGAATACGTAACCGAATGCAAGATAGACGGGCTTTCGGTCGCCCTTGAGTATGTAGACGGTATATTTGTTCGGGGACTGACAAGAGGGGACGGAACCTTCGGCGAGGACGTCACCGACAATTTAAGAACCATCAAAACCATTCCGTTGAAGCTGAAAGAGCCGGTTCCGCGCCTGATTGTGCGCGGCGAGGTTTATATGCCCAAAAAGGTTTTTGCCAAACTGAACGCGGAGCGCGAGGAAAACGGCGAAACCCCGTTCGCGAACCCGCGCAACGCCGCCGCCGGTTCGTTAAGGCAGCTGGATTCTTCGGTTGTCGCGAAACGAAAGCTTGACATATTTGTGTTTAACGTGCAGCATATCGAGGGAAAAACCTTTCGGACGCATGCCGAGTCGCTTGAATACTTAAGCGGGCTTGGGTTTAAAGTTTCCCCGATCCGCAACGTGCAGAAGGATATTGCGGAGGTTGAAAAAGAGATCGAGCGGATCGGCGCGATGCGCGGTTCGCTGGAGTTCGACATCGACGGCGCGGTCGTGAAGGTGAATTCTTTGGATATGCGCGCGCGGCTGGGCGAGACCGTTTCGGTTCCCCGCTGGGCGGTGGCGTATAAGTATCCGCCCGAGACCGCGCAGACGACGATCGAGGACATTGTCGTGCAGGTCGGGCGCACCGGCGTTTTGACGCCGAAGGCGATTCTAAAAACCGTGCGCATCGCGGGCACCAACGTTTCGCAGGCAACCCTGCACAATATCGATTATATAAGACAAAAAGACATCCGCGTCGGAGACACGGTAAAGGTATATAAAGCGGGCGACATCATCCCCGAAATTATGGAGGTCCTGCCCGAATTCAGGAAAAAGGACAGCGTTCCGTTTGAGATGCCGGACGTCTGCCCTTCCTGCGGCGAACAGGTGATCCGCGAGCCGGATGAAGCCGCGGTCCGCTGCATCAACCCGGACTGCCCGGCGCAGCTGCACCGCAGTATTACGCATTTTGTTTCCAGAGACGCGATGAACATCGAAAGTCTGGGCGAGAGCGTCGTCGCGCTGCTGATCGAGAACAACCTCGTAAAAAGCGCCGCGGACCTGTATTACCTGAAGCAGGAAGACTTGGAGCCGCTCGAACGGATGGGCAAGAAAAGCGCGAAGAAAATCATCGATTCGATTGACAAAAGCAGGCAGGCGGGGCTGGCGCGGCTTATTTTTGCGCTCGGCATTCGCCATATCGGCGAAAAGGCGGCGGTTCTGCTTGCCGAGAAATTCCCGGATATCTACGCCATTATGAACGCCGACGAGCAGCAGCTTTGCAGCGTCGAGGAAATCGGACCGGAAAGCGCGCAGTCGATTATCCGCTTCTTCTCGAGCGAACACACAAGACACCTGATTGACCGACTGGTGCAGGCGGGCGTATCCGTAAAAAGCAGTTTCGTGCGCAAGAGCAATATTTTGGTAGGCAAGACCATCGTCATCACCGGCACTTTGCCGACTTTGAAGCGGAGCGAAGCCGAGGAGCTGATCCGTCAGCACGGCGGCAATCCCTCCGGCTCGGTTTCCAGGAAAACGTCGTTTTTATTGTGCGGCGCCGAGCCGGGAAGCAAGCTCGAAAAGGCGCAAGCGTTCAACATTCCTATAATTTCCGAAGAGGAATTTATAAATATGATTCAAGGTGAAGGAGATAATCTAAATGAGTAACAAACTGCCCGTTTATTGCAGGGCCGACATCGTTGTCTGCGGCGGCGGCACCGCAGGCGCTTTTGCGGCAATAGCGGCAGCGGAACAGGGCAAGAAGGTTCTCGTCGTAGAACAGTACGGCTCGATTGGCGGTTCCGCAACCAACGCTCTGGTTACGCCGATTATGCATACGCATATCGACGGCAATCCGCAATGCTCCTATATCAGCAACAAGGTAAGAGACAGGATTTACGCGTACGGCGGCTCGGACGCGACCGGCGCAAGATTCGACCCGCTCATGCTCAAAATCGTGCTGGAAGAGCTTTGCGTTGAAGCGGGCGTGAAATTCCTGTATCACACCTATATCGCGGACGTTGTCAAAGACGGAAGCAGAATCACCGGCATAGTGGTCGCCAATAAGAAGGGTTTGCAGGTCGTCGAAGCCGATACGTTCATCGACTGCACCGGCGACGGCGACGTCAGCGTGCTCGCGGGCGCCGAATACACCAAGGGCAACCCCGAAACCGGCAAGTGCCAGCCGATCTCCCTGCGCTATATCGTGGGCGGCATCGACCTCGCCGCGGTCGGCAAATTCTTTAAGAGCGAAATTGAAAGAACCGGCGTCAACGCCGGAATCAACCCGGACCCGGCGAATATTTACGCCGCGGTTACCGGAGCGGGCAAATGGACCCTGGGCGATTTATTTGAACAAGCCATCGCGAACGGCGACCTCGACGAGGAAGACAAACTCTACTGGCAGGCGTTCAACATTCCGGGCAGAAAGGATTCGATTGCGTTCAACAACCCCGAAATCTTCGACGATGTGGACGGAACAGACCCCGATCATCTCACCAAAGCGCAGCTTGAAGGCAGAAGAAGGATTTACAGACAGCTCAGGTTCTACAAGAAGTACATGAAGGGCTTTGAGAACGCCTATATCGCGGAGATCGCGCCGATGGTCGGCGTCCGCGAGACGCGCAACATCGTCGCGGAATACGTGCTGACTGCCGAGGACCTGCTCTGCAGACATAAGTTCGAGGACGCCATCTGCCAGTCGAACTATCCGGTCGACATTCACGGCAAATCGCTGAATTTCCAGAGTTACGGAAAGCCGATTGACGACGGCAAGCCCTATTACGAGATACCGTTCAGAAGCCTTGTCGTCAAGGGAATCGACAACCTGCTGGTCGCGGGCAGATGCCTGGGCGCCGAGTTCTTGGCGCAGTCGTCGCTGCGCGTTCAGCATTCCTGCCGCGCGTCCGGCGAAGCCGCGGGCATTGGCGCCGCGTTCGCTTTGGATAAGAAGGTCCTGCCGCGCGAGCTGGACGGCAAAGAAGTCCGCGACGAAATGGAAAAGCGCGGAGCGGTTTTCAAGAAATAAGAATAGCAAGGTAAAAAAATATCCCTTTCCTGACATTTTGCAGGAAAGGGATTTTTGAATTTATTCAGCTTCTACGCCGATGACTTCCAGTTCGGCGACGCTGATGAACGTCGCGGAACCGCCGGCCTTGCCGATGAGTCGGATTCCCGCGCATTCGACTTCGTCAAACGAAAACTTATATTCCTCAAAGCCTGCGCCGAAAGCGGACATTGCGTTCCCCGTCGGATATTCGGGCGAAACGGTAAAATCAACGGCTTTCCAGGCGCCGACCTTTGTGACGGCGTCGATCTGATAGATTTCAACGCGGATGCTGCCGTCCGCGAACCATCCGCCGTTTTCAAAGTGTATTCCCTCGGTCAGGTTCAGCGCAGAGATTTTGTAGTTTTTCTCAAACAGGTAGCCGATGTAGTCTTCGCCGCTCGAAATCGCGCCGGTGTAGGTGTCGTACTGCTGCAGGTTCGCCCAGGAACCTTTCGCCGGTTTTACGCCGTCGCGGATCACGTTGATATCCTTCGAGCCGCTGCCGGCAGGCGCCGCGACGCTGCAGAGCGGCAGTCCGAGCTGCGCGATATTGCGCAGGGTTCCTGCGCCGGCGTCGTTCGGCGTATAGCCTTTGCGGATTTCAACCGTTTCCGTAAACTCCAAGCTGTGATTGTTGACGTTTGTGACGGTGCATTTAATGGTGTATTTTCCGGCGTTTTTATAGGTGTAGGAAGTGATGTTTTCTCTGATGACGACGCCGTCGCCAAAATCCCAGGTTACAAAGACCGGGCCGTTTATGTCTTTCGCCTTCAGCTGGAGCGAAACCGACGAATCGCTGACGACCGCCACGGTCAGTTCGCCGCTCGGCATATCCTCCCACTGCTCATAGGGGATATTGAAATGCTCGGCGTCTTTTTTGATTTTCCAAACTCCGTTTTCTTCGGTAAAGCCGTTGTCCGCGAAAATGTCGTTCATCAGCTTTTTGCTGACGCTGATCGCTTTATCCAGCGTGTAGCTGGTATAAGAAAACTTTGTGGAAGCAAAATCAAGGTTCCGCTTGAATTTCTGCGGGATCGCCTTGTAGCCGATGAAGTTGCCCAAAATCGCGCCGACCGTGGACGGATTGCAGTCGCTGTCCTGTCCGCACTGCATGGCGATTTTGACCGATTTCTCAAAATCACCCTCGCCGTACATAAGGCCGATTAAAACGTATGCCGAGTTCAGTTTCGCATCGATATTGATCGGCAGGTCCATGTACCAAAGGCAACGGTCCTGATCGCCCCACTTGTCCTGAATAAACTGCCAGCATTCGGTCCAGGACTTGCCCGCATCGTAGCACTGCTTGACGTCGAGCAGAACTTCTTTAAACTTGGTGTTGTCCGGAATCGCGTTGATGCCGGCGGTGTATATCTCCTCAACGCTTGCCGCCGTGTAAGCCTTTGCGTGCATCGCCGCGACAAACACGCCGCCGTAAACACCGTCGCCGTAGTTGGTGATGTGTCCCACCTCAAACGCGCGCTCCGCCGCTTTGGCCGGCATGCCGGCATAGATTTGTCCGATAAAATCGGCGTTGATCTGCCAGTCGATGTCGTCGCAGTGGTAATTGTACTGGTAATGACCGGAAAGCGGCGCTTTGACACCTTTCTGCAGGTTCTCGCGCCCGATTTTATTCGCGTGGTCGAGCGGATACTGCGAGTTTTTAAACGCTTCCGCCAGTATGTCCAGCGAGCAGTTATAGCCGTGCTGCTCCATCGCTTCGAGATAGGTGATTTCGACATAGAGGTCGTCCTGATAAAACGCGCCGTTGATATCGAGCGACGAAAAATCCGGCACCTCGTTATCCGGGATAATTCTGCCCTGATACTTGAATTCGTCGTTCGCGCCCCATACCACGCCGGCCATCTGACCGACCCAGGCGCCCCTGAGCTTGTCCGTTAGGTCCGAATCCGAGATTTCCAGGTACAAATCCTCGACCGGTTCGGACTTGGCGCTGACGTCGCCGCCGCCGTCTTTCGAAGTACAGGATGACAGCGCCATCGGCAACAGCAGCGCCAACGCGATAAGTTTCTTTTTCATAAAATCCCCCAAGCGTTACTTTACCGCCATTATAGCCCAGGCCGATAAAGCGCGTCAAGGGGGACGATTGTAAACTATTCGATTTTCGGCAGGGAATCAAAGCCCTTCTGCAGCTCTTCGTCGGTCGGAATATAGTCGGTCATTTTGCCGCTTAAAAATTCGTTGTACGCGGTCAAATCGAAGTAGCCGGTGCCCGACAAACCGAACAGGATGGTTTTCGCCTCTCCGCTCTCTCTGCACTTGATCGCCTCGTCGATTGCGGCGCAGATCGCGTGCGCGGATTCGGGAGCGGGAAGAACGGTCTCCACCTTCGAGAACAGCACGGCGGCGGCGAACACTTTGCTCTGCTCGACGGCGACCGCTTCCATATAGCCGTCATGATACAGCTGCGAAAGCATGGGTGCCATGCCGTGATAACGCAGCCCGCCGGCGTGGTTCGGGGAGGGCATAAAGCCGCAACCGAGCGTGTACATCTTCGCCATGGGCGTTATTCTGCCGGTGTCGCAGAAGTCGTAAGCGTATCTGCCTCTGGTAAACGACGGGCAGGAAGCGGGTTCGACCGCAACGATGCGCGGATTCGCTTTGCCGGTGAGCTTATCCTGCATGAAGGGCGCGATCAGTCCGCCGAGGTTGCTTCCGCCGCCCGCGCAGCCGATGATGATATCCGGGTATTCGTCGAGCATTTCCATAGCTTCTTTGCATTCAAGCCCGATTACGGACTGGTGCAGCAGCACCTGGTTAAGCACCGAGCCGAGCGCGTAGCGCATGTTCTGGCTGGTTACGGCTTTTTCCACCGCTTCGCTGATGGCGCAGCCTAAGCTGCCGTTGGAGTCGGGATCTTTTTCCAAAAGCATTCTGCCGACCTGCGTCGTGTCGCTCGGGGAAGCGATGACGTCGGTTCCGAACACCTGCATGACGGTTTTGCGGAAGGGCTTCTGATTGTAGGAAACCTTGACCATATAGACCGTCAGCGGCAGTCCGAAATACGAGCACGCTTCGGAGAGCGCGGTTCCCCATTGACCTGCGCCGGTTTCGGTGGTAAGGCCGGAGAACCCTTCCGCTTTCGCGTAGTAAGCCTGCGCGATGGCGGAGTTGAGCTTGTGGCTGCCGGAGGTGTTGTTTCCTTCGAACTTGTAATATATCCTTGCCGGCGTGTCCAGATGCTTTTCCAGGTTGTACGCCCGGATCAGCGGCGAGGGGCGATAGACCTTGTATAGTTCGCGGACCGGTTCGGGAATTTCGAAATAGCGGGTGTCGTTGTCCAGTTCCTGTTCCACGGTCGCTTTGGTGAAGACGGGGTACAATTCCTCTGCGGTGACCGGCTTCAATGTCGCGGGGTTGAGCAGCGGATAGGGCTTGTTCTTTATATCCGCCCGCAGGTTGTACCAGTACTTCGGAATTTTCTCCTCAGGTAAATAGGTTCTGTAAGGGACTTTCTTTGCCATAACAATTTCCTTTCCGCGCTTTGCGCATGTATTTTTAATTTATTTTGCGAAATTGAAATAAAGAAAAGGCTTTTGTCGAAATAACATCTCGCAATGGAACAATCCATTCCGAAACATTATTGGGACAAAAGCCTTAAAAAAGCTTCTGCGGTGCCACCCAACTTGCCGGCGGTAGAATCCCGCCGACCACTTTTGCGTACCAACATACGCTATCGCTGTCACGGGCGAATCCCGTTAGTTGCTACTCGTAAAAAAGCCTGCCATAAAACACGCTTTTTCACTTTCGTCTACCCTCATAAGTCCATTCAGTAACGACCTGTTTGCGCTGCTCTCACCTGCCAGCACTCTCTGTATAACGAGAATCGCTACCTACTACTCTTACTCAACGGTTTAGTTTGGCGCGATATTTAATTGTGATAGTATTATACTATGCTAAAGCGTTTTTGTCAATAGGGAATTTCAATTTTTATTTTCTATTATATGCGCGTAATACTCCTCAAGACACCAGCCGTTCTCGTACATAATGGTCGCGGCTTTTCTGCCGACAAATCTGAAATGCCACGGCTCGTACGAGTATCCGGTGATTTCGGTTTTGTCCGCGGGATAACGCAGGATAAAACCAAACCGGTGCGCGTTTTCCGCAAGCCATTTAGCCTCGGGCGTGTTCGCAAACGTCACTTCCGCCGATGGAAGGTTGTGCATATCGCAGGTAAGTCCGGTCTGATGCTCGCTCGTGCCGGGCCTTGCCGAGAAGGTCTCGACATACTTCTCGCACTCTTCGCGGGAAGAGAACTTGCTCAGATGCTGATTGACGTAGGAGTTGAAAAGCTGTTCCTGATAATCGTATGAGCGGTACGCGCTTGTAACCGACACGTTGGTGACGCCGTACTCCTTTGCTTCGAGCAGGAACGCTTCTAGCGCTTTTTCCGCGGTTCTGACCATCTTCTGCGTCGCGCGTCCGTCTTTTCTGGTGTGGACGACGTCGATCATGTCGGCCGGAACGTAATTTCTGTCCAGCGGATTGGTCTTGTTGACCAGAATCAGATAGGGCGTATCGTCCTCGGGGTCGATGTACTGCTCCCACTGGCTGATGTCGATTTTATATTTGACGCCGATGTAATCCTCGTAGTTGCTGGTTTCGGTTTGCGAGGAGGTTTCGCTGGTCTGGGGTTCACTCGTATCTTGCGAAACGGCCTGCGAAGAAGCATCAGTTTGCGGCGCGGACTGAGCGGAAACGATGGAGGTCGATTTGCTCTCGTCCGCGGGGCGGCCGTCTTTGAGCACCAGAATCATAATAAAAACAACGGCCGCCAAAGCCAGAACAACCAGCGTAAGCGCGAGGGTTACCAGATTGTTCGTGTTTTTTTTAGGGGGTATGTATTTTCTGTTCATGCGTTTCCCTCCGCTGCGTTTAATATGCTTTTCACGGCGGCGGCAATGTCCGGTTTGCCGAACACGGAGCTTCCCGCGACTAAAATGTTTACGCCGGCTTCCACACACCTGCGGGCGTTGGAAGCGTCTATGCCGCCGTCCATTTCAATGTCGATATTTAGGTTTCTTCTGGCGATTTCCGCTTTAAGCTCTTTTGCCTTCTCCAGCATGTCCGGCATGAACTTCTGACCGCCGAAACCCGGCTCGACCGACATAATCAGCACCATGTCGCAGCAATCCAGAAGGCCGAATACGGCGCTGACCGGCGTTTTGGGCTTGACCGAAACGGCGCTTTTGATGCCCTTGCTTCGAATATACGAAAGCGTTTCTCTGCATTTTTCGGTCGATTCGGCGTGAATGGTGATGATATCCGCGCCCGCCGCCACGAAATCGTCGATATACCGTTCGGGCTGAACAATCATCAGATGAACGTCGAAAATCAGATCGCAGTTTTGGCGCAGCGATTTAATCAGCGGCTGCCCGAAGGATATATTCGGCACGAAAACACCGTCCATAACGTCCAAATGCAGGTACTGCGCCCCCGCTTCCCGAATAATGGAAAGCTGCTTTCCGATGTTGGCAAAATCGCAGGAAAGCAGCGAAGGAGCCAGTATTATTTTTTTATGGGGGTTGTTCATTCGATATCTCCATTCGTCATAATTCTACATAATATAGTATTAGTAAAACACGGTAGGCAGCGCTTCAGCAGGCTGTGTAAAGAAAAGGATCCAAACAAAGAGCTGCAGTGTTCCTGCCTTGAATATATTCATATTATACCAAGAGCAAAATACTGTCAAGTTAGAAAATATTATAAAAAACAAGTTTTTCACCGGTTTTGATTTCGTCTACCGCATTTAGAAATCTTTGCTTTGCCGCGAGATATTCCTCCTCATTGCCGGATTCCAAATACGATTTCATTTCTACAAGCGAAATATCCGCCTGCTCGAGGATATCTAAGTGCGTAGACATGGAAATATAATAATATTTTTCTTCCCAGTATTTTTCGAGCTCGTTAATATCCCCGTCCGCCATTTCGATCAGTTTATCGGTGATGTTGTCGATCACAATGGCATTCACGGTCACGAAACCGATCATCAGAACCAAAAGGATTACTGCTATTATAAAGTTTTTCATTTCGACGATCCGCTCTTCTTTTTCGGCAAAACGCTTAACTTGCCGGTCTGTTCCAAAATAACCGTATCTATTTCCTGAATCTGTCTATAACCGTTGACGCGTATTTCCGATTCGATTTCGTCGGGAGTTACGCGGGTTTTAGTCAGATTCTTTTCTATTATTTTGCCGTTCTGGACCAAAACGATGGGTTTTCCGTCAATAAATCGCCTTATTTTTACGCTTTTTCTGCAAATATATGCAATAATTATCTCAATTGAGGATATAATGATTAAAGGGGCAAGTCCGTGCGCGAGCGGGATGTCCCTGTCCGTGATGGGGAGAGCGGCAAGCTCGCTTAACAATACGACCGCGACAAATTCGGTCAGCGATACTTCGCCGATCTGCCTTTTTCCCATCAGGCGCATGAGAATTGCCAGAACGATATAAAATATGATGGTTCGAACTACAATGATTACCATAAGAACCCTCCTTTGCAAAGGCTATTTTCTGCTAAAAGGAAATCATTTATACAACTTGCATAAAAATGCCCTTGATTTTTTCCATAATTTACGTCAAAATATTTTGCCGAAAAGTGTTGACAAAAAGTCGCTTCAATGTTAGAATAGCAAAGCTGTCCCGCGGGAGCGGGGAGCGCGAGGACATTGAAAATTGAACAACAACGACGAGTATAAATTCATGGGAAATGGATTTGTACAAAGAGAACTCGTTAATTCTTTAGAGCGAAGTAATAGAGCTAAAGCGA
>JAKPGJ010000006.1 GCA_029550965.1 Bacillota bacterium | reverse complement strand
GTTTCGCATGAAATACACATTAGGATCCACGAGAATTGTTCCTCTTGAAACTTCCAAAGGCTTATATGTTCTTTCATTTCTGTCGTAATACTCTATCGTACAATCGCCAAAGACTATTTGACCAAATATAGTGAAATGCTTTGTTAGCTGGATTTCCTTTACCCTAAGCCCCATTCTTTTCACTATTTCATCTACAGGAATGGGCATAGGAGTATTTAATGCTTCCGGGCAAAACTCGCTTAGAAATTCGGTCGCCACATCATCAAACTGTTCCTTTTCTATAATTGGCACTAAATACTCAGACAGTCGGCCTATTTTGCTCTCTCTGTACTTGTTGTATATTGAAACAGACTTGATTTGAAAATTCTGAATTCCGTCATCAAGATCAGCTTTACAGGAGATACGGAACCATTGTTCTATACCGTCAGTCTCGCGATTCCTTCGCACTGTTTCTGCTATTTCAACTTCAGCGGAAACAATTACATCAAATAAAATACTGTTACCTGGCGAGTCGGTTATGTCTATCATTATGATGTCAAAATCGGATAATGCCGCTTCATCTGGTGATTGTACATGGTATGAGTTGGATTCCAGCTTATCCGGGTTGTCCTCAATATACTCGGACAATTCGTCAAAGAGTTCATTATAATACATGTTTGCAATAACATCTCTGAGCGAGCTGACATTTGCCATACCGTACCTCCGTAATAACATATCATCATATAGACCAGATATTTCCTTATGTAAATTATAGCATAAATTGTGCTTAACACAATATTTTATTTGCGAAAGCAAATTTATATTGTGTTTTTTATTTTTTTATGATACCCTTTATATTGCAAATCGAGGTGATAATTATGACTGTAAGTTATACAAAACTCTGGAAACTTCTAATTGATAAAGATATGAAAAAGAAAGATTTAAGAGAAGCGGCCGGTATTAGTACATCTTCTATGGCAAAACTCGGAAAAAACGAAAATGTAAACACAGATACTTTGGTTAAAATATGTAAGGTCCTAAAATGCGATATTGGAGATATTATGGAGATATTACCTGACAACAAATAGTTTTATGCAGTTACAATTTAGAGATCAGGGTTCACGGGTTAGTTGATGTTAACAATCTATTATGTTTCGTTTTATTTAATTAGTTCAAGTTAGCTTTTTTGCAATCAATATATTAATTTCTAAGTCTGTTTTTTTATGTCGTTAAAATTATATTTTTCAAAAGAAACATCTATTCCTGACGTTTTCTGATATTTTTACATATAGACGAAAGGTTTGCCATGATGTAAAATAAAATTCAGACAAATCTTAGCAAGGGGGCTGTTCGTTTGATAAATACATTAGATGATTTTATTATTCAGTTTAAAAAAATAAAGGCCATGGGTTGGATAAAAACTCATCGTTCAGGCAATACAGGTATTGGAAAGACATTAGAAGATCTCCTTAACATTCCAGAAAATAACTTACAGGAACCTGATTTTGGTGAGTATGAATTAAAATCTTGCCGGAAAAATTCAGGTAGTATGCTAACAATAATTACAAAGTCACCACAACCAGCCAAAGCAAATACTTACCTTAGGCTCAAGTACGGTTATTCAAGTACTGCTTATAATAACGATGAAAAGGTGCTCCATTCTACTCTTAATGCAGTCAATTATACTAGAATTGCAAATACAGGCCATGAGCTTAAAGTAGATTATGATAATGACAAAATCTTCCTACGATCTCGCACGGAGGTAGAAAACGTTTATTGGCCTAAAGAAGAATTAAAAAAGAGATTTGAAAGTAAAATAAAAAATAAAATCGTTTATGTTAAAGCTGATTGCAGAAATTCTGGTGCCAATGAAGAATTCTATTTCGATGAAGCTTATCTTGTTTATGGGTTTAGTTATGAACGTTTCGTTGAGTTGTTGGAACAAGGGAAAATATATGTTGACCTTCGTATCGGGCAATATCCCGATGGTAGAACGCATGATCATGGAACTGGTTTTAGAATCCGTGAAGCAGATCAAGACTTATTATTCAGCCACCGGGTGCGTTTAGTATAACCCTTATTTATTTGGTGATTATATGAATTCAATTATTGAAAACAGAAAACTGATAAACAAGCTGGAAAAAATGGAGTATTTTTCTCCAACAGCTACAGTATATAAACAGAAGTTTAACAATCTTCTATCTGAAGGATTATCCAATAAAGAGGCTAATCTTCAGATACTAAACCAACTTACCTCTATATTGGTTGAATCACAAAATGGTGTTGAAGATATAATTAAAAATAAAATAAATAATGGTCGAATAGAAGATGATAAGCAAGCTAGAAAAGCGATAGCAGGTAGTAATTTTCAAAGCCTGGTAGCATATGCTTTAGCTCAAAATGTGATCTGTGGGAATATAGACCAAGGTGTTGTGGTAAATGTCCGCACAAGTAATCATGAGCTAATAAAAAAATACGCAGCAATAAAGGTTGGTGATGAAAACAGCCAAAAACCGGATTCTGATGTTCTATTGTATAAAAATGACAGCTCATCACCTATTATTAATTTTTCCTGTAAAACATCTTTAAGAGAACGAGCAGGACAAACATATCGTTGGAAACTATTGGTGGATTTAGCTACATGTAATTGTGAACATATTGCATGTAACCCAAATTGTCCGGGAAATAAATATAAGCTTCAGTACGAAACAAGTAGAAAAATCTATATTTGTTTCGTGACTTCCGACCTATATAATGAAATAAATAATCCTCAAATTTCTGGAATGTTCACTTTTTTTGATTTTGCTTTCATAACAAAAACTAAAAAAGAACTTGAGCATTGTGAAGGGACAAACCAAATTGCACAATTTGATAAAGTGGTAGAATTTATCAATCAAGTTTACAATACATAAAAAAGTAGAAAAACGGCTATTACTTATAGTGTAATAGCCGTTTTTCTACTTTTTCTTTTTCTTTATTAAAATTTTACCATTCTCAACCATTTTAATAAAATCATAACCTTTGATTGCTTTTAACTCATCACTATTGCCATAATCAATAAACACTGTCTGCCATTGAGCCTTATCAATTTTTTTAACAATACCATTAAATTCAGGTGTATCAACAAATTCAACTGATGAACCTACTTTAACAGGCAACTTTTTTACTATAATTTTTCCTTTGCCATATAAGTCCATAAACTCATAGCCATGAAAATACTTCGATTTTCCATTAATGCAATCAATATATACCGTCTGCCATTGGTCCTTTGTTATCCTTCTCACGGTACCATTAAACTCTGGCGCGTCAACAAATTCAAGGATCGAGCCTTCTTTAACTGGTAACTTTTCACTCGGCTTACTCTCGACCTCTCGTTGCATGCTTATTAATTCCTTTTGACCATATCCCCGAGCCATATGCTCGCCTCCATTATTTCACTTTTCTTAAAACTACAATATGTTCGTTTGTCATAGTTGTAACTTTCTCCCCTGCAACATTACTTGGAGAGTTTAGACTTGGCATAACCTTATTGGGAATGTTTCTTGCAATAGTATAAACATGCTTTAATCCGTATTGTTGTCCAAGCTCTTCAATAATAACATTAGTTTTCAAATTCTCTAATTTAACAGTCCTATTTCCAACAACCCAGAATTGATAACTATTTATTTTCATCTTTTTAGTAATAGATTTAATGCATTCATCTAAATCTTTATAGAAACTATAAACATCTCCGGCTCTTTCCGCATCAATTTCTCTGATTTTTTCTAAGGAAGCATTTAATGTTGGACTATGTAAAGAGCTTTCAAAACCTTTCTTATATTTAGTTCCACCCATCAATTTTTTATCAATATCCATTATATCTTTGTTAGAAACATCATACAAATCAAGCCATTGTAAAGAAACTCTGCTAAACTCACCATAAGCTACTGTGGTTCGACTGTCTCCATAGGGTGGTGAAGTTATCATTAAGTCTATTGAATTGTCAGGAATATTGGTAAGGTAACGAGTATCCTCATCATAGATGAAGACCTCAGTATCTTTCTCCTTTTTATCACACAAATCATAGAAATCTTTCATCTTTTGAAGATTTCTAGTTAAAATATTGATAAATTCACTTCTAGTATCTGGATTATACTTTAATAATTTCTGAGTTGCAATTCTAAACATTTTGAACTCACCATTTCTTCTATTCGAAACAAGCCGTACAGTTTCACTAAATGCAACCCAGAAAAAATTTCTTACATCCTCATCATCAATTTGTTTGATACAGTTTTTAATTATTTGCAGCTCGATTATTACTCTCGGCAAAAACCAATATCCGATATTTTTAAATTCCGGTATTTCAAAATTAACATTCTTTTTCTCAAAAAATTCTCTTAAAAATGTTGGCGCTTCGCTACCCCATCCTGTCTTTGCAGTAATATCAAGGCCTTTTTCTTCTCTTATATAAGATTCCACAGAGCTTATTATTTCACTATATTTATTATACTGCGAATTTAACTCGTTTATTAAATCCTCGGCTGCCTGCTTTAATTTATTATAATGTAGGTGTTTAGTTTTAACAGAACTAATAAGTCTTGCTAGCGGATTTAAATCAGTTCCATATACTTTTTCCATCCCAGCAAGAATCCCTTCTACAAGTACTGTTCCCGAACCCATAAACGGATCCATTAATGTCTTAACATCTTGGTATTGCTTAATAATCCTTATTATATTCCTGCTAATAGGGTAAACCATTACTGCTGGATATGTATGAATGCCATGAGTTAATTCTCGAGTATCTTCATTTGTAAAATCCCAATAATCTATAGGCAACTTCTCAAATTCTGATATAATCTGTTCATCAACAATGTTTAATTCATTCATTTCTGTCATTCTCCCACTCCTTAATAAATCTTTCGTATATTAACCCTTTAAAAAGCATAACCATATTACCATGCTTTTCACGAATATTAAAGTTACTCTTGAGACTTTAAAAATTCGAGAAGTGAAATTTGCTCTACTGTTTTAATCTCTACAGTACATATAGTATCGTTATGCCAACCACCATGAGGAACCAGCAAAATTCTTGTTATCTCAAAACCAAGTTCTTTGCCTATTCCTCCACTATTCCATCCAAAGGAAATAACTTTACCACCTAGTTTTAATATTCTTGCGATTTCTTTCTTATGGTTTGACCAAAAACTAGCTTTTGTTGTATCCCAAGTTACATTATAACCAAAATTTTTATAGCATTCACTTACCTGTCTTGGAGAAAAAGGTGGATCGTAAAGTACACCGTCGACAGAATTAGAGTCAAACAAACGTAGAAAGTCTAATGCATCCAGATGATAATCTGTATCGAAGTCAGGATTCAAGTCATTAGTGATGGTTGCTAATTTATTTTTATTAGCAAAAGGATCAATCCATAAACCATCAGTCATTTCTTCTTCTAATAGCTTTTTGATAGGCTTGATCTCAAATGTATTTTTATTAGGCATTGCCCAAATTCTTTCAATTTTCATTGCAAATTCTCAACTACCCCACTTTCAGTTCAAAACTTCAAAACTGGTTGTAATATTTATGTCTCTTGTACTATTTTATAATGATACCATAAAAACAATCGCTTAAAAAGTTATATTGTATCAAGTAATGCTTTTTAATTATTACCTTCATTAACTGTTAAAGAACATTTCTAAGTGTTCCAATAAAATAAGGACTGTTTGCAAAAACATACTATTAATTACTTCAGTATAACATCTATCTTGTCTCCTCAACCCCCGAAAAAATAGCCGTTATCTAATCTGGTAACTCAACTATAAATTTTCAGGGTAGTTGATATGTTCCCGCAAACAATAAAAATAAGGGTTTCCTGACTTTATCTCTTCCGGCAAAGTAACCGTGAGAAAAACCTAATGTCTGGAAACCCTTTATTTATCAGTATTTTGATTAGTCCTATTTCTCTACCCTTGACATCAACACCACGCACTCCACGTGGCCCGTGCGGGGGAACATATCGAACGGGGTGGCTTCCTGCGGGAGATAGCCGTGTTCGGCGAAAAGCTTGACGTCTCTTGCGAGCGTGGCGGGGTTGCAGGAGATATAGACCACTCTTTTCGGCTCGGCGGCTGCGATATCGCCTATTAATTCTTTCGCAAGCCCTTTTCTGGGCGGGTCCACGACGACCACGGCCGGTTTTCCGAAACGCTTTTCGCATTCTTTGATGCCGTTGACGGCGTCGCCGCAGAGAAAAAGCGTGTTGGACGCTTTTCTGCCGTTTGCGGCGGCGTTTTGCTTTGCGTTTTCGACCGCTTCACTTACAATTTCAACACCGCAGAGCGGGTTGTTCTCTTTGGCGATGCAAAGCCCGATGGTGCCTGTGCCGCAGTAAAGGTCAAGCAGCACCTCGCCCTCTGACAGCGAAGCGTAATCCGCCGCTTTTTCGTACAGTTTTTCCGCCGCGTCGCTGTTTACCTGAAAAAAGGACGACGGCGAGAGGGAAAAGCGTTTGCCGCACAACGTCTCGGCGATAAAGGGTTCGCCGGCAATCAAAACGTTCTTCTCGCCGAGGATGACGTTGCTCTTCTTTTGATTGATGTTGATAAAAAAGCTCTTGACCTGCGAGAACCGCGCGCGTATCCTTTCCGCGATTTCCGCCTGAAAAGGCAGGGTATCCGCGTTGATAACAACGCAGACGCACACCTCGCCCGCCCTTGTTTTTCGAATATAAATATGCCGAATCAGCCCGTTCCCGCTGATCTCGTCATAAGCGGAAAAGCCTTTTTCATCGAATATTCCGCATAGTTCTTCCGCTATTTCGCAGAAAACATCGTCCTGCAGAAGGCAGTCTTTGTGCGGCACGACCCGGTGCGAGCGGCGCGCGTAATAGCCGAATACAAACGTATCGTCCTTAGAAACCGGGTACTGCACCTTATTGCGGTATCTTTCCTGATTGACCGAAATAAGCGGATTGACTTTGACGTCCATGCCGGCGATATGCTTGAAAGCATTGCGGACCATATCCGCTTTGAGCTGTTTTTCTCTCTCGTAGGCGATATGCCCGTACGAACAGCCGCCGCATTTGTTGTAGACCGGGCAGGCGGGCGCGACGCGGTCGGGCGACGGCTCGATGATTTTCTCAAGCCGCGCGACGAGATAGCCGGAGCATACCTTGATTACTTTGACCTCGCAGACATCCCCCGGCGCGGTCAGGGGAACAAAAACCACCCTGCCCGTTTCGGTTCTGCCGACGCCGTTTCCGTCCGGATTGAGGTCGGTTATTTTTATTGTAAAAACCTCATTTCTTTCTTCCATTTCGTTTCCTTTTTTGGTAAGATATAAAAAATTGATGATGGAGGATTGATTTTTTGAATAAAAGACTGCTCGCTTTTCTGCTCGTCTTTATCCTGATTTTCTCCTTTGCGGCATCCTGTGACTTCGCCCCGACCGTCGATGTTGGCTCGCAGGCGTCTTCCGCCGCGGAAAGCAGAACCGCCTCGTCCGCCGCTTCTTCGGCGATATCCTCTCAGGCAGGCGCGCATGTCAGTTCGGAGGAAAGCGCAAGTGAAAACGAAAGCAGGCTGCTCGTCGTCAGCTTCATCGACGTCGGGCAGGGCGACGGAATTCTGATACGAACGCCGGACGACAAGTTTATTTTGGTCGATTGCGGACCCGCCGAGGCGGAAAAGAGTTTTATCGCTTTTTTAAAAAGTCAGAACGTCCGCGAGTTTGAGTATGTCTTTTTCACCCATCCGCACGCCGACCATATCGGAAACGCCGTCAAAGTGCTTCAGGAATTTAAAGTAAAAAACGTATATATGCCCGACGCGGCGACGACCACCAAAACCTTTACCAATCTGCTTAACGAGCTGGATAAGCAAAAGGATATCAAAATCACGCAGGCTAAGGCCGGACAGAAAATCACCGTCGGCGAGGTAAACATCGACATTCTCTCGCCGTCGAAAGACAAGTACGGCGACCTGAACGAATACAGCATCGTTTTTAAGCTGACGTATAAAGAGAATTCCATCCTGTTTACCGGCGACGCTTACATAAAAAACGAAAAAGAAATGATTGCCGCCAGCTACGACCTGAAAGCCGATATATTAAAGGTCGGGCATCATGGTTCTGATAGCTCGACCTCAACTGAATTTTTAAATGCTGTTCAACCAAAGTACGCCGTCATCTCCTGCGGGCTGGACAACAGCTTCGGTCATCCGCACAAATCCACGCTGGAAAGAATCGCGAGCGCAGGCGCGAAAATATACCGCACCGACAACGACGGAACCATCACCCTTTACGCGAACGGCGTAGAAATTGTCATTAAAAGCGAGAAATAACCGGCTACTTCCGTCTTAGCATCCCGTACGGAACCTTGCGCGTGTACCGGTCGATTACCGGCGTCATCAGGTTCATAATCAGAACCGCGACATACGCACCGTCGATGCTCTTATACGCGTAACGGATAAGCACCGTAAGGATTCCGCATCCGGCGCCGAATATTAGCTTGCCGATGTCCTGTTTGGGCGTGGTGGTAAAATCCCCGCACGCGAACACCGCCAGGAGAACGACGCCGCCGGACATCAATTCGGTCAGCGTAAAGTAAATGGTCTCGCTGTCGGCGCCGGGGAAGAAGAAGGTCAGCAAAAACACCACGGCTAAATAGGCAAGACCGCAGCGCGGGTTTATAATCCTCCGGTAAGCGAGATAGCCGCCGCCGAGAAGAATAAAAAGCACCGCGATTTCCCCGATATTGCCCGCGGAGTTGCCAAAGAACAGGTCCGCGTAGCCTTCCTCATAGACATGGTCCATTTTCTGAAGCATCTGGAAGGGGGAAAACACCCGGTAGGCTTCCACCAGTCTGCCGTCCAAAACCGGCGCGAACGCGTTGAAATACGCGTAGGGCTGCGTAAATACGGAGGTCGCCGACGGGAACAGCAGCTTGACAGTTAAAGCTGAGAACACCGCCGGATTGACAATATTTTTTCCGGTTCCGCCGAACGCCTGCTTGACGCCCACGGCGAACAGCGCCGCGACGACGGTCAGGTAAAGCGGTATCGCGACCGGAAGCATAAACGCGGCAAGCAGACCTGTCACGACGATCGACAGGTCTGTTGCTTCGTTCAGCGCTTTTAGAAAATCGAATTTATTTCGTATCAGCCTTGCGAGATATTCAAACAGCACGCAGAAAACAACCGTTAGGCAGGCAATCGTTATCGCTCTCGCGCCGAACACAAAAACACTCCAGACAAGCGCCGGAGCGAGGGCGATTAGAACATCGACCATAATGGCTCTGTATGTTTTCTCGGTGTGTATGAATGGAGCGTTATGCATATGAAAAACGCCTTTCCGTGACGCCGATGCCACAATCTTCTAAATTACTTTGGTTTAAAACGGAATAAATACGTCGTCGTCCAAATCGTTTACTCGCTTACGAAGGAGTTTTCGTTTGCTGTGCCGAACGATTTCCTCCGTAGGCTTCCGCTTTCTTTTCACGCCGCGAATGATCGCAAGCAGCGGAACGCCGGCAGGGCAAATATAGTCGCAGCAGCCGCACTCAATGCAGGCGCTGATGCCGTAATACGCGTCCCGCTCGCCGGGGTCTCTGCCCTTTTCGCTGCTGACCGCGTATTCCAGCGGCGGCAGGTGCATTGGGCATACCGAAATGCAGCGCCCGCAGCGGACACAGTTCCCCTCTTTTTTCTTTGTTTCGCGCATAAACAGGAACTGGCCGGTATATTGCGTCACAATCGTGTCGATGCCGGCAAGCAGTTCCCCGTTGAACAGGCTGCCGCTGACGATATAGCCGCAGTCGCCGGACAGGTCGCCGCATTCGTAAATTAAATCCTTCAGCGGCGTGCCGATCGGCACGCTCAGGTTCGAAGGCGCGGAAATGCACTCCCCGCTGACCGTAACCGCCTTCTGAATCTGCGGTATGCCGGTGAGAAAAGAATCGTAAATCTGTATGACCGCTTCCGCGCCAAAAAAAATATAGCCTAAATCCAGCGAATCCCCGCCGTAGGGAACTTCCAGCCCGTACACGGCGCTCATAATGGTTTTTTCGTTGACCGGATACTTGTTCTCGATAAACGCGGTGACAAACATGCTCGGGTCGTTTACATATTGGTAAAGGTTCTCTATGTCTCGCTTTTTGCTCTGCTCGACGACAAGAATGCACTTCTTGACCGACAAGGCGTGCATGAGGATTTTCGCTCCGCCCACAAGCTCTTTCGGCTTTTCGATCAACAGCCTGTGAAGCACCGAAGCATAGCTGTCCGCTTCGCAAAGGTTTATGATGATGCGCTTGAGCCCTTCCGGCCTCGCGTACAGCTTTTTATACGCGTAGGCGCCGTCAAAGCCGTCCACAATCGCAAACTCTCTCAAAAGTTTGCAGATTTCCTCGAAAGAAAGCTTTTTCAGCGGCTTCTCGACGCCTTTCAGTCCGGGATACAGCGTGTCTTTTTTGTCGTTTTTTACCGCGATATAATGCCGGTCCTGGTCGCGCCTGACTTCCCTGACGACGCCTGAAACGCTTGAA
The DNA here is from genome assembly GCA_029550965.1 of Bacillota bacterium. Lineage (GTDB taxonomy): Bacteria > Bacillota > Clostridia > Oscillospirales > CAG-382 > UBA1049. Next base: position 62,472 of record JAKPGJ010000006.1, on the reverse strand, counting down.
AACTTGAGCTCGTTTCCGCTGAATGCGACAGCTTGTCCTTTGTCAACCGAGTCGCCCGCCTCAACGATGACCTGCGCGTCTTCTTCGAGCGGTATATAAATGATGTCCGGAATCACCGTGCGGATCGGACTTTTGCTGATTTTGTTGTTTTCGGGTTTGATACCGCCAAAGAAAGTCAGTGGCACGAAAGAGACCTCCCAAGTGTTACTGCCGGATTGCGATTTGCGGCTTTATAATATTTTTCCTAAAACAATGATACGCCTAATCTCATTTTTCCATGCAGTATCGGCTTTATTATAACATATAATATAGTTTTTTCAAGTGAAATTTTGAGTTGAAAAAATGGTCGATTTATTGTATGATAAAGTGAAAGGACGGTCATGCGTTGGAACTAAGTGATAATTTCGAGAGAAAAGTATTTATACTTTTTCTATTGAGCAATTTAAACGAGCCGCTTGAGTTTTCGACGATCAACGATATCGTAGTTCAGGACGGCTTTGTCAATTATTTTGACTTCGCAATCTGTTTTTCCGAACTGCTTGAGGCCGGCATGATTACGGAAATCAACGGCGCAAAGCCGCTATACCAGATATCGGAGGCGGGAAAGGCTTCGTTGGAAAGCTACGAGGACACCCTGTACGCTTCCGTACGGGAGAAGGCATTGCGGTCCGCGCTTCGGCTGCTGGCGTTTAACCGCAGCGGCAACAAAATCAGCAGTTCGATTACGGAATGCAATGGCGGATATATTCTGAAATGCACGATAGCGGACAAGAACAAGGTGCTCTTTAACACCGAGGTTTTCCTAACCGAAAAACGCTACGCTGAAAAGCTGAAAATGAACTTTGACGAAAAAGCGGAAATCATTTTCAAAGGCACGCTTGCTTTGCTGTCGGGGGATGTGAATTTTATATTTGAAGACTAAAGAAAAAGCGGAACTGGTCGTAAAACTGCTGGAGGAGAAGTATCCGGAAGCCGTCTGCGGGCTGGAGACCGAAAGAGACCCGTTCAAAACGCTGGTGATGGCTGTGCTTTCCGCGCAGACAACCGATAAAATCGTCAATAAAGTATCCAAAACGCTGTTTCAACGCTTTCCGACGCCGGAATCCATCGCGTACAGCCAGCCCGGCGAGCTGGAAGCGGAAATCCGCACCATCGGGCTTTACAACAGCAAGGCGAAAAATCTGCGGGCCGCCTGCAAGCGGCTAGTCGAGGTTTACGGCGGAACGCTTCCTTCGGATATGAAAGACCTGCTTTCTCTGCCCGGCGTGGGCAGAAAGGTCGCCAACCTCATTCGCGGCGACGTGTTCGGGCTCGGCGGGATTGTGGCGGACACGCACTGCATTCGGATATGCGCAAAGCTGGGGTTCGTCCGCAAAAGCAACCCGCTTGTCGTTGAAAAGACCATGGACGCGCTGATTCCAAGAGAAAAGCAGAGCGACTTTTGCCATCGTCTGGTTCTGTTTGGCAGGGAAATCTGCAGCGCGAAAAAACCGAAATGCGACGTTTGTTTCCTTTGCGCGCTGTGCGATTATCGAAACGCTTTGGTCAGGAAAAATAAAAAAGCTGGTATATAAAATGATAAAAAGAAAAACCGGGCTGTCGCAGGGCGCGGCAATCGGACCTGAGGAGTTTCAGGCTTTTCGCGACGCGGGCATAGACTGTCTTGAAATCTCGCCGAGTGAGAAGCAGTATGATTCTATAGACATCGGCAGGCTAAAAGCGCTGTCCGACGCGTACGGCGTCGAACTGCGCAGTTTTCATTTGCGGTTCTGCGATTTCGCGCGGTACGATATCTCCGGCAAAGACGAAGACGCCCGCCGGTTCGCGGTGGCGTATCATAAAAAGTTTATTTCCGACTGCGCGGCTGCCGGAATCAAAATCTTCGTCGTCCACGCGAGCGGCGAGCCGATTGAAAACGCCGACCGCGCGGCCCGCATCGATCGCGCGAAAGCCTCGCTTTGCGAACTGGCGGAATACGCCGACCGCTTCGGCGCCGTCGTCGCCGTCGAGAATCTGCCGAGAACCTGCCTGGGCAATACCGGCAAAGAACTGATGGATTTGATCTCCTGCGACGACAGGTTAAGAATATACTTTGACACAAACCACCTTCTGTCAGAAGACCACGAAACCTTCCTGCGCGCGGTTGCGCCAAAGCTGATCACCACGCATTTCTCCGACTACGACTTTATCAACGAGCGCCATTGGCTGCCCGGCGAAGGCGATATCGACTGGAAAGCGCTGATGGATTTGCTCGACGAAACAGGATACGCCGGCGCCGTGGTGTATGAAGTGCCGCTGGCGGCGGCGATGAACACGCTGGCACGTCATCGCGATTTAACGCCGGCGGACATCAAGCGCAATCACATCGAACTGGAAAGCCGCGCCAGCCTGACCGTCATCGGCAGGCGGTACGACAATCTTGGATTTTGATTTTTAAATTCTGAAAGGAGTAAAATGGCAGCTACCATTATTACCGCCGGAAAAGAACATATTGAAGCGGTTCAAAGCATCACGCATACGACCATTCAAAAAAACTATCCGTACTACTACCCGAAAGACGTAGTAGATTTCTTTCTGGAAAGTCATGACATCTATAGTCTGACAAACAGCATATGGCAGCGAAAGGTTTACCTTCTTGAAGACGACGGCGTTTTCGTGGGCACCGGGAGCATAAACGGATACGAAATATGCCGGCTGTTTGTGCTTCCCGAGCATCAAGGCAAAGGCTACGGCAGCATGCTGATGGATTTTCTGGAAAAAAAGGTTTTTTTGAACTTTCCGGTAATCACGCTGTTCCTGCATACGATTTTTTTACAAACGCGGTTACAGACCTGCCGGATCCTGCAAATACAAAACAGAAAGCGGAGACATTCTCTGTTACCATCTCATGATACTGAACAGAAAAACGGACTAAGTTCATCTTAGTCCGTTTTTTTTATAAGCGAAAAACAGATTCACCTGAAACGTATTATTCATAAATCAGATTCGGCTGGATTTTTAATAGCTCGGGCAGAACCTTTTCGATATCCTGCTGCGTCAGGGCCGTTTCCTGCAGGCGTTCTTCGTCCTGCTCAAGGTACTTCTCCGGCATACGGAAGTAGTTCAGCCGCCAGCGCGGCATTTCGGCCAGCGAAGAAAGAATACATATCAAATCCTCGTATGTTAATCCGGGGTACAGCGTCGTGCGCACTTCAAAGGGAACGCCCGCCTGCTGCAACACCTCGATGGTTTCGGCCGCCTTGAGAAAGCCTTCCTTTCCGCAGACGGATAAGTACTCGATAAACGAAGCCTTGATGTCCACCGCCGAATAATCGATCAGCTTATTCTCCGCAAGCTGTTTTACGACGTCGGGACGCTGCCCGTTGGTGTCCAGCTTGACTTTATAGCCCAGTTTTTTCACTTCGGCGATAAAGTCTCCCAAATCTTTCTGCAAAGTCGGCTCGCCGCCGCTGATGACCACGCCGTCCAGCAGCCCGGCGCGCTTTTTTAGAAACTCCCAGACATAGTCGTCGTCAAGGCTCTGGCCGAATGAATAGATCAGATCGCGATTGTGGCAGTAAAAGCAGTTCATATCGCATCCGCGGCAAAAGAGCACGCAGCTCAACAGCCCCGGAAAGTCGATTGTACTTGTTTTCTGCATTCCGCCGATGATCATCGGATGAGTTCAGCCTGCCTTATGACATATTTGCGCCTTTCTCTGTACTCCTCCTGTTTTCCTTTGTTGAAGTTCCTGACAGGTCTTAAGTAGCCGACAACCCTGCTCCAGACCTCGGTTTCCGCGCCGCACTGCGGGCAGGCGAACTGCTCGCCCGTGATATAACCGTGCTCGGGGCATACCGAGAAGGTCGGCGTAATGGAGATGTACGGCAGTTTGTAATGGGTAAAGACTTTCTGAATCAGTTTCTTGCAGACCTCGACGTCCTTGATGCGCTCGCCGAGATAGAGATGCAGAACGGTTCCGCCGGTGTACTTGCACTGCAGCTCGTCCTGCAGGTCGAGCGTTTCAAAAATATCGTCCGTATAGCCAACCGGGAGCTGCGTGGAGTTGGTATAGTACGGGATTTCTCCGCCGGCCGTGATGATGTCGTTGAACTTCTCCTTGTCCAGCTTCGCAAGGCTGTAGCTTGCGCCCTCGGCGGGCGAAGCCTCGAGGTTATATACATGGCCGGTTTCTTCCTGGAAGCGTTTGATGACGTCCCGCATGAAGTCGAGCGTCTCCAACGCGAACTGCTGACCTTCCGGCGTCGTGATGTCCTTGTGCAGGAAGTTCAGGCATGCTTCGTTCATGCCGATCAGTCCGATGGTGTTGAAATGGTTGTACCAGTACTGGCCCGTCCGCGCCTTGACGTCCTTCAGGTAATGCGCCGAATAGGGATACATGCCCTTCTCGGTCTGGACCTCGATGGTTTTGCGCTTGATTTCGAGGCTTTCGCGCGCGATTTCCATCATCCGCAGCAGGCGGTCAAAAAACTCCTCTTTGGTTCTGGAAAGGTATCCGATGCGCGGCATATTGATGGTTACGACGCCGATTGAGCCGGTCATCGGGTTGGAACCGAATAATCCGCCGCCCCGCTTGCGCAGCTCGCCGGTATCCAGTCTCAGGCGGCAGCACATGGACAAAGCGTCCTCCGGCGACAGGTCGGAGCTGATGTAGTTCGAGAAATAGGGGATACCGTACTTGCAGGTAATCTCCATGAATTTGCAGATGACCGGGCTGTCCCAGTCGAAGTCTTTCGTAACGTTGATGGTCGGGATCGGGAAGGTGAAAACGCGCCCTTTGCTGTCGCCCTCCATCATTACCTCGCAGAAGGCGAGATTGAGCATGTCCATTTCTTTCTGGAACTCGCCGTAGGTCTCCTTCTGGGGTTTGCCGCCGATGATGACCGGCTCGTCCCGCAGTGTGCGGGGCGGCTTAATATCAAACGTAAGGTTGGAGAACGGGCACTGGAAGCCGACTCTGGTCGGCACGTTGAGGTTAAAAATAAACTCCTGCAGCGCCTGCTTGACCGCCTTGTAGTCAAGATTGTCGTACCGTATAAACGGAGCGCAGTAGGTATCGAAGCTGCTCCACGCCTGCGCGCCGGCGGTTTCGCCCTGCGTGGTGAAGGTGGAGTTGACGATCTGACCTAAAAAACTGCGCAGATGTTTTGCAGGCTTGGACTCGACCTTGCCCGGCACGCCGCCGAAACCGTTGATCAGCAAATACTTCAGGTCCCAGCCGGCGCAGTAGGGGCCGAAGAAACCAAGGTCGTGCAAATGAAGATCGCCCGAAACATGCGCGTTTCTGACCTCTTCGGGATAGATTTCGTACAGCCAGTACTGTCTGGTGAAGGTTTCGCGTATATAGTTGTTCATCCCGTTGATCGACTTCTGCGCGTTCGCGTTCTCCTGAATGCGCCAGTCGTTGTCGCCGAGATAGTTCTTGAACATGTCAATGGTTGCACCAATCAGGGCGTTCGTCTGCCTTGCCGCATGTCTTTTTTCTCTGTACAGGATATAGGCTTTTGCGGTCTTGGCTTTGCCGTTCTCAATCAGAACCTTCTCTACCAGGTCCTGTATGGATTCAACATCGACGATCTGGTCGTGGTACTTCTCCTCCGCAAGCTGAACAACCTGCATCGCAAGGTCTTCCGCCATCTTCCAGTCGTTTCCGCCGACCGCCTTCGCCGCTTTGAAAATGGCTCTGGTTATTTTTTCCGGATAAAACGGCACCAGACTGCCGTCACGCTTCCTGATTGTAGTTATCATGTCTTTTCCCTCTTTGTCCATTTAATTTTTTATCCGGGAATGTCACATCCGGTTTCAAAGCCTATTATACAATATATTGTGGTGGATTGCAATAAGAACAACAAAATATTGTTGCACAAAATTTATTCACAGATTTTGGGAAATGTGCACAAGCTGTTCATAATCCGTTCGGAACCCGTATTAAGCGTATGCCCGGTCAATCTCGACGACGGCGTTGAGGGTGCTGTCGTACTCCTGAATAATGCGGTAGACTTCCTGCCTTAACTCCTCTTCGCTTTTTTGAACATCGAAGGGAACTACGACGTCGAAGATAATGTTGGTATGGGTGTACCCCTCCACGACTCTGAAATCGTGAATGGAAATCCGTCCGTCTATTTTTTTCACCAGCTCGGCGACTGCTTTTTTCAGTTCGACCGCCCGCGCGTCGTCGGTCGTAATCGGGTCCATGTGAATGACCGCCTGACAGCCGGTTTTGATAAACAATTCCTTTTCGGTGTTGTCAATCACGTCATGGATGGCGAGGATGTCCGCGTCGCGCGCGACTTCGGCGTGCAGCGAAATCATCTGCCTGCCGGGTCCGTAGTCGTGCACGATTAAGTCGTGAATGCCCTTGATTTCGGGGTGCGCCAGCACGGTTTCCTCAATTTTTCTGACAAGCTCTTTTTCCGGCGGCTGTCCGAGCAGCGGGCTGACGGTGTCCTTCATGGATTTAAATCCGGTAAACAGAATAAAGCCCGCGACAAGCAGTCCGAACCAGCCGTCCGTTTGAATGCCGGTCAAATTCGTCACAACCAGCGAAAGCAAAACCGCCGCCGTCGCGCAGCAGTCGCTGATGCTGTCCCGCGCGACCGCCTTAACCGCGACGGAATCGATCTTTTTGCCGATACGATTATTATAAAAAGCCATATACAACTTTATGCAGACCGAAGCGCACATGATGATGACCGCGACGGTCGAAAGCTGCACTTCCGACGGGTGAATGATTTTCTCCACCGAAGACTTCAGCAGCTCGACTCCGACGAACATAATCAGCATCGAAACAATTGCGCCGGAGATATACTCGATTCTGCCATGCCCGAACGGGTGCTGCAGGTCCGGCTTCTGTCCGGCGAGCTTAAAGCCGATTGCGGTAATGATCGAGCTTCCGGCGTCGGACAGATTGTTGAACGCGTCCGCGGTAACCGCTATCGAACCGCTGATGATGCCGGCAAAGAGTTTCCCCGCGAACAGCAAAAGGTTCAGAACGATTCCGACAACGCCGCACAGAACGCCGTAGGCGCCTCTGACCTGCGGGGAATCATACGACTTATAATTCTTTATAAACAGACGCGCCAATAATGTAAGCAATTCTTCCACCTCGATGAAATAGGAAATGAGATAAAATGAAAGCAATTCACCTGGGAACTGCTTTATCCTTTCATACCCTTATCTTTCTTGCGCGGATCATCAGAAAATCCGGTTTTAGAAAATCCTCTTTAAAAACAGGATACTTCTCGACTACTTCTTTTTCGGGCGCCGGTTCTTCCATTAGCTCGATAAAAAAGCCTTTTTTCGCAAGCGTCGTGACAATCTCGCCCATCGTGCGGTGGTACTTGATAACATTGTCGACAATCCAGAAATTGCTTCGAACACCGGGCTGATTATAGTTGGAAAAGGTGTACGAAACTCTCTCTCCTTTTTCGTCTTTATTCCAATGCCCGCCGCCGATCGTCGCGGTGATAATCGGATGTTCCTGCACAAACAGCAGTATGCCGCCGGGATTGAGCAAATTGAATATATTGCCGATGAGCCTGTCAAAATCCTCAACATAATGAAAAGCAAGTCCGCTGTAGATAAAGTCAAACCTTTGCTCAATTTTGTCTATGGCGTTCATATCCAGCCGCAGGTATGTTATTTTCTTGTCTGAGCATTTTTCTTTCGCAAGGCTGAGCATCTTCTCCGAAATATCTATCCCGAGTACCGATCTTGCACCCCGATTTGCAAAATCAACACACTTTTTTCCGTAGCCGCAGCCCAAGTCCAGCACGGTTTTTCCGTTCAAATCCGGCAGGTGCTTATTTACAGCCGGGTCGACGATTAAATCGTTCGCGTTGCACGCTCTCTCGCGAATCCGCATGTAGCCTTCAAAGAAAGCATCATTGTCATAAATGTTCTGCGGCATATCCGGTTTCCTTTCTAACAGAAATTTTTTATTATCGTATACAGCTGATCGCTGTGCGCAACATAGCTGCCGTGGTCCTCTCCGGGAAGAATCATCAGTTTGCTGTTCGGAATTGCGTTTGCGATGCGTTTTGTGTGTTTTTCTCTGATTAAATCGCGCTCGCCGGCGGTCAGCAGCACCGGTATTCTTATTTTATCAAGTTCGCGCGCTTTGATATGCGGCTGCGTGAGCATCAGGCGGTCAAAAGCGGAGCGTTTTTTTAGATATTGCTTGACGGTTGAAAGCAAAAATCCAATTTTTAGCCCGAACGGGTTAACGTTGACGCCGCTGACAATCAGTTTGGATAAAATATCCGGGTATTTCATCGCGATGAGAAGTCCGATGATTCCGCCGTCGCTGAACCCGTATAGAATCGGCTTCTTGATCGCGAGCGCGCGGATAAACCCGACGACATCCTCCGCCATCAGCGCATAATCCAGCCTGCCCGCGCCGCTTTTTCCGTGACAGCGGCTGTCGGGCGCGTAAACCGTAAAGTCTGCCGAGAGTTTTTCGGCCAGTTTGTCAAAAATGGCATGGTCCTCTCCGTTGCCGTGCAAAAGGATGATCGGGACGCCCGCACCGGTTTTTTCATAATACAGATTGATTCCGTTTACCGTTATTTCCACCGCTACCGTCTATTTGTAGAGATTTTTCAGGTTCATATCGCAGACAATGTAAATGACGTAATCGACGTTTTTGCGCTTGAAAAGCTCCCTGTCGAAGGTGAAATCCCACATCGCGCGCAAGGTGGTTTCCGCGCAGCGCTCGGCGATATAGTCGAACATCATAATCGAATAGGAATCGCGGAGAATGATGACGTTCGGCTTTCCCGCGCCGTCGGGATTTTCAAAGGTCCGCTCCTGCGTCGGCTCGTCGGCGATTAGGGTTGAAATGTCGCTTTTGTATTTCGGGATATCGACCGGCGTCGGGAATTTCAAGCGGGAATATACCGAGGTTTCATACAGGTTTTCCACGTGCATGCTCAAATCGGTATATAAATCGCCCGCCTGCCGGCGTTCGTTTGAGAATCCGAAATCCTCGATCGGTCGGGGCGCGCTCGCCGGAAAATCCTTAGCGATATAATTGAACAGCTCCTGATACGCGAAGTAGGCCGCGTACTCGGTCCAGTGACTGTCGGTGCGGTGGTAAATCTCAAACGCGTCGTTCTTGTGCTGTTCCAAAATCGGCTTCATATCGATCACGACCGCGCCCGCTTCGGAAAGCAGTCGCGCGGTCTGGTCGTGCAGCGACTCTTTGTCCGGCTGTTTGCCGATATCCGGCATATACTCGCCGTAAATCTCATTCGGGTTGGGCACGAGAATATAAATCGTCTTCGCGCCGAGGTTGTTGTTTAGCCACTGAACGCGCTCGGAAATCGTGCTCTTTGCCCGCTCATACTGACGGCTGTTTAAAGTGTCTTTTCGCATGTAATTGTCATAGGTCGCGCTGAAGAACAGGTGAAAATCTTTGCCGACCCATACCCAGTCGGAAATGCCTTTGTAGTCGGTATAATACGCCGCCTGCGCCGGGACCGGGTCGCTCAGCGCCTTGTCGTCGCGCTTCGCGTATATGGAAAACTCCAGCGGGTTCTCGTTTTCATGAACCGCAATCTCAAAAAGAAAGCTGCCGTAATGCGACCTGCTTGCGGCAATAATCTTTTCGTCCTTTACCGCATAGACGGTCGCGCCCTCCTCGCAGGTTCCAGCATATACCGCCCTGCCGTCATCGACCGTGCGGTATTCGGTAATCACGGGCGGCTCGGTCTTCGCGTCATAGCTGCCGCCGGTCAGGTCATGAAAGCTCGCCGGCGCCGCGGAGGAAGTGTTTCCGCTTTGGGGCGCGCTGGAAGCGGCGGATGCGGATTCCGAAACGTCCGACTGCCCGCACGCGGTGAAAATAAAAGAGGCTGTTATCGCCGCCAGTAAAATGAGAAGCGTTTTTTGCATCATCCTGTTTTTCATGAAAGCACCCGTTTTTTATAAAATTACATCGGTTTAGTATAGCATATTATTAGAGTTTATTCAACCTGTATCGTTTTCGCCATATAAAAACGCGCCGCAATGCAGGCGCGTTTCGTTTGCTTTTATTTTTAGTTCGTCAAGTCGTTCCATTCGGCCAAAACCGTCATGTTGCCGATCCGTTCGGCATCCATCGCGAATTGTACCGCCGGTTCGCCCGTGTTCGGGTCTATAATGCCGATGCACAGCTTGTAGGAATTATCCTGTTTGTTCGCGATATCCAGAAGCGTCTGCGTGACAATTGTTTTACCTTCGGTAAGCTCGCTGAGTTTAATATCCACCTGGCTTTTCTCAACAATACTGTTCTCGCTGTCCAGAAGGTACAGATAGACGTCCCAGTCCCAGTATAGCGGCGCGACGCCGTCGTTGATCCAGTGCAACTTGACTTTCAGCTTTTTGCCGTCCAGCGTCTCCCGCGCGCTCACCTTTTCGATGCGGTAGCGGTAGCCGAGGTTTTTCAGAATCTCGCCGGCGCTTTCCGCATAAATGTCGCCCTCCGGTATTTTCGGCCCTATAAAAGTCATATGCGACCTTTTGATCAGATTTAGCGTTTCGTTCAAATGGAACCGCAACAGCCAGTCCATGGAAATCGAGCTGGTCAGCTCGCCGCCCACCGCGGCTTTGTTCCATATCTCCGGCACCGCCTGAATCACGTTTGGCTCTCCGGTTTGACTGTATTTTCCGCCGTAGTTGATCCAGCCCAGCCATTCTTCGGTCGCTTCGGCGTGGCCGGTCATATCGTTGTAAACCCCGAAGCCGTACACCTTGCAGGGCGTAAACGGTCTGCGCATCAGAATCTGCGAATTCGGGAACGCGGTCAGATAGGGCTGAATATACTTGTCCCGAATTTCCTCATTCGGCAGCCGCGGAACGCCCGCGTCGTATTTTACATGCCATTCGCCCCAATGCCCCAGACTGCCGAGCTCGATATAGGCAAAAAAATCGTCTTTGCCGTAATACGCGCCGAGCGCCCGTATCGCCTTCGCGTGGCCTTCTATGACGTCGGGATGGGTATAATCCGGCGAAAAGCCTTTGCCGTATTCATGATCATACGCATATCCGGCGCCGCCGGTCTTTTCATACAGCCAGTCTGGGATGTCCATGTGCGCTTCGCTGCCGGGCTTATCCAGCACAAAACGGAACACCACCCTTTTTCCGTCCGCGCGCCAGCGCTCCAGATGGTTGCTGCGGTCAATTTCTTCAAAGGCGAAAACGCCCTCCTCGGGTTCAAGTTCCCGCCAGGTGACGTCCACGTAAACCAGTGAATACTTCTCCGCGACTTTCGTATTTTCCGCGATCGGGGCAAAGCCGGTCATCGGATTGACGACGACCTCGCCGCTTTGTTCAAAGGAAACCGTTTTTGACCATTTAAAACCCAAGAAGAATTTCTTCATAGCTCCCCCGCTCATGGTTCCGCCGCCCAGCGTAACAGCGACAATCAGGGCGATTAACTTTTTCAACGTCATATTAGCCGTGGTACTCGCCGTCATACTGGATAATCGTCACATCCAATACATTGTCGATCGCGCGGATTTTTTCCACAAAGGCCATGCTGTCGCCTTTTGCGAAAATCTCGATCGCCATTTCCGACGCATCCTTGCGGACCGTCTTGGATTTTATACGGTATTTTGCGCTGCCTAAGGCTTTGCGAATCATGTCGCCCGCAAGATCGCCGACATAATGAACTACCATTATGTAAACCCTGCCTGTAATGGACCTGCGGCTGAACAGTAGAATGATGAGAATCATAATAACGGCGGCGATTACGGAAAGGACATACATCTTTGCGCCCACGGTGATTCCGGTCGTTATCGACCAAAACAGATAGAGCAGGTCAAGCGGTTCCTTGATGGCGGTACGATAACGTACGATAGACAGCGCGCCGACCATACCGAGGGAGATTACGATATTCGAGCTGATAGCCAGCGTTACCATGCTGGTCATGACGCACATGCCGATGAGCGTAATCGAAAATGTCCGGCTATATACGACGCCTCTGAAAAACTTGGTGTAGATAAAACAGATGAGCAGCCCCATTACGAGCGCAACAACCAGCACGATCAGCGTTTCGCTTATGGTGAGCCAGTTAAAGTACTGTTTAAAGGTTTCGTCATTAAAGTTCTTGAGAATATCCTTAAAAGTCATAATATGCAATTTCCTTTCCGTATGTCAGTTTTGATCCTACGAATAGATATAATCGGTTTTTTCGCAGCAAAGAACGTACTTGGATACCGCCGACAATTCCGCGGCTTCGGCGGGAAGCGCTTCGCGGATAAGGTTGGGCAGGAACTCGGTAAACTTCACCTCAAGAACAAGTTTTCCCGGCTCCAAAACGCTGCTGGTGGGAAGCGCCGGGTCAAAAATGGAGAAATTTAGGGAGGACGCCCGAACGTCCGAGTCGAAGGTGATTCGGACGTCGCCCGCTTCGAACACGAACGGCTCGCGCTCGTAATCCACCACCACCCGCGGCCGCATCACGCGCGAGATGCACTGCACGTAGAACTCCTGACACAGCGGCTGCGGATGATACAGCAAAAAGCTGTAATCCCCGTCCAGAATTTTCTCGACATCTTTTCTTGTCAGCGGCGCGCTTTTCTTGTAAATATAGCTTCCCGTTTTGGTTTTTCGCTCGAGATGGATCACGCTGTCCGAGTCGTTGTAGATTCGGATCCGGTACTTGTTGCGTCCCGAAACGCCCATCAGCTTTTCTTCATACGCGCCATTCCAGTAATCGTCGAAGTACAGGCTGCGCACTTTGTAATAACCTTTTTCGGCGTGGGTGTCTCTCCGAATCAAACCCTCGAGCCTTTTGACAAGAATGTCTCTGTCTTTATAATTGATCAAATACTTCAACTCATGCCGGTAAAGACTTCTTTTATAGGCTTCTTCGGTTTTAATAATGATTCATCCCCATTTCTATATTACGTTGTGTGTACTGTTTCAATCGTACCATCCGGTTGAATATAAAAAGCATATATGCCGTAATGCCTAGAATATTCGGACACATAGTAATCCATTGCATACTGTGCTTCGCCCGATTCATTAATCGCTTTTACGCGAACAAAATACTGCCCCATCGGCAACATCTCGGTTTCTACCACTGGGATTTCTATCCCTTTAAAGGAAGCGATTAAGTCCGTCATCGCTAAGTTCCGAGCAATCTCTACATCATATTTAATGTCTTCTCCATTAAAATCAAATGCAACCTGCCATGAGTACTTTATTTTTCCATTTTCTATGATGGGTTTATTTATAAAAAACGGCATCGGACGCTTGATGCTTTCCAGATACAACTGATAGTTTAACTCGACGCCATTTGAAATAGCCTCGTATAAACCGTCAAACTGATCCTCGGTGACGGAATAATACAAAATATCCGGCATAGAATAAAGATATTTTTTTATCACAGCTTTGTAACTGTTCAGCAGGTTCGAAATCTTTTCTTTTGTTAAATAGTCTTTTAATTCTTCTATTTTACTTGAGAGCATATCACGGTATTTTTGCTTAGACAATACCCTTTCATGCAAAACACAACCCCAGTAATTACTGATTCCTATTTGATGTCCGTACTCATTTGGAATACCTAAGTACTCATTCCTAACCCTTGAAAACGAGCCGTCACTGTCCCAGGGAATAAAATAAAATTTCGTAGAATTTGTCGGGCTGTATAGGTAGAAATTTCTGTTTATCGTGTCAAGGTTCCCCATGAGTATGTTATAAGCCAGCCATGTAAAGTAATTTTCTATGTAAAAATACTTCTCAAACACTTCTTCTATATCGATTGAATAATTATTCAATTCTTCAAGCATTGCGATTAACTTGGTATGATTATCGTTTCCTTTGATTTCCAGTACTTTTTCGAAATCCTTAACACTGTAACCGGGATCAGATTTCAACTTAATCGCATCTTCATATCTGAAGAATTCAAACATCTCTGCTTTATACAGTTGCCCATTCTCGTCAAGACCATGGTTTCGCAGATATCTTGAATTATACTGCTCTATCTGCGTAAAAAGACCATAATCCTTATATACCGACGTTGCTGCGTCAGGTCCCGTCTCATCTTTTACGTACAAATGAACAAACTGCGTGCGAGCGCTCACCATATTTGGAACGCCTCTTAATAGATCGAAATAGAGCTTGTTCATAACACGAGTTTGATCAAATGGATGTTTGTTTAATATGATTGTTCTTTGCTCACGCCAAGTACCTTTGCCCTTTTTCAATTCAATTTTGTATGATTTCTGAGGATTTCTTGACGCCGTATTGCCTCTGACACGAACGATCGCATTCGGCACCGTCTCACCATACCCCAGTTCTCCAGGCAGAGGACCGTTCTCGTCGCCTATTTTTAGAATGGCTTCCACTCCAAAACGTTCTACGCCAAGCAATTCATAGTCGAAAATCGAAAGACTGTTTACTTCATCCCAAGTATGATCGGTATTCTCGGTGGAGTTCCCCTTTCTTACCGTAAGATACATTGTAACAATCGAGTCCTCAACGTCATACCGATAGATGCTTTTATTATCCTGTATGATCATTTCATTTGCTTTCATTTTCTCAACTTCGTTTGTAATTTCATTATCATCAGTTATAGAATCATTTGACGTAATAAAACAACTGCACAAAGTAGAATTCAATATAGCAATGAGTATAGAGAACGCAACGATTTTAAAAACTGACGCGGTTTTATGTTTCAACTTGCACCCTCCTTGTTAAAATTTCAGCACTGTTCATGTTTAAATTTTAAATTCACCATAATACGTATTGGTTGAATATTTCGATTTTTGAGCATTCCTGATATAACGCGCTTCCAGCCAGTCACAAAGCGGTGTGAATATACCTCTCGTTTCAGCTTTAAACACCGGTTGACAGCTAAGCACATGATATTTAATCTTCTTTAAATACGAATTCAGTTTTATCAGAGCGGACAAGAAATACACCGCGCCGCCGATAAGAAATCCAAAGCCGTAAAACGCCGCAGACATATCTTTAAATATAAAGGTTAGAACTACGCTGCAAATCATAAAATGTATCGCGCTTTTTAAAGCGTTTTTATTGTCGGCAAAATACAGCTGAATCAGCATGATGCTGTTTCCAATCGCGTAAAAGGCGTAGCCGACGCAGAGAACGCGGTATATGCCCAGCATTTCGCGCGTAAACCCCAATCCGGATACCGGCAGCAGCAGGGTTCCCAAGATAATAAAGAACACGGTGGTAAACACCTGCTTTTGCGCTAAGTAGATTAACTCCTCGCGCAGAACAACCAGCATATTCTTTTCTGCGTCCTCTATATCCTCAAGCGAGCCTTTATCGTTGAAAAGGCTGAAATAATCACGGTAGCAGGGATAAAACCGCACTTCAACGGAAGTTACGAAATTCACGGTGGTAATCAATATCGACAAAAACGCCAAAAGCGCCGGGATATCATATACGGGCGCGCCGTAAAACAACCCCTGCACCTGTACGCCGATTCGGCTGCCCCACATAATGACGAGATGACCGAACAGACCGATGGTGATGAAAAAACCGATAACCGTCAGCTGCGGATAATTGTCGAACCACCTCAAAAAGTGCATACAGGTTCCCTTGCCCTCCGGGAAATACCTGTATATTACGATAAAATACCGAACCATCATGATGCCGTAGCCGATGATAATGCCGATAAACATGCCGGTAATCGGCTCTATATCCAACCGGAGAGAGAATAAAGCGCCCAACAGCAAAGCGCAAAGCAGCGAGATGAAAAAGGTTGCGAGAATCTCTTTGTAATTCTTGATTGCCGTAAGATAGTTAATTTCTGTCCATACTACGATCAAAACGGCGAAGTATACAAGACTTAATACCTTATATATGAACGAAACTCCTGAAAACAGCAGGAAAATCCCGTATCCCGGCACGCCGATGACAAGCATAACCGCCGTGCTTCCGTAAAACGTAGGCATAATGCGTTCGAGCTGCTTTAGATAATACAGGTCCGCAATCGCTCTTGTGGTTGCCATTGAGAAAAGGCTTGTAAGCGTCAGCGATGCGAGCAAAGCATAGGTAAGCATGGAGTTTAAAAGCTCTCTTTCATGTCCGCTCGCGCCGGCATACCCGGTTATAAACCTCGCGCCGAGGAGGAGGATAACGCCGAGCAGCATGGGTCCGGCGCAAATAACGCCCGCATATCCGTAGGCTTTTATGGAAGCGAACAGGCCTTTTTTTGCGAACAGTTTTTTCAGCTCAAATCCAATGCCTGCCACTGCGACAGCGCCTCCTCGTAGTTCTCAAGATATCTCCGAATCATATCCGTATGCACATAGTACTTTTTAACGCGCTCCCTGCCGGCTTTTCCCATCGAATCGCGCACGTCCTTTCGGTTGCAGAGAAGTTCCATGCCGGCAGCGAGCATTTCCGCATGCATCGGCGGTACATAAATGCCCGCCTTTCCGAAGTTATCGTCCGCATACCCGCTCAATAGCTCCCGGCAGCAGCCGACATCCGTCGTGACGCAGGGTCTGCCGGCGGCAAAGGACTCCAGCACCGCGAGCGGCTGACCTTCCGAAATGCTCGACAGTACCGTAAAGTCAATATTTTTCAGATATTCCGGCACGTTGGTGTTGCCTACGAAAAAGACATCCTTTACATCGAGCTGTTTGACCAGCTCTACACATTCTCTTGCGTAATCCTCGTCGTCGGTGTCGCCCAAAATATGCAGCCGGGCGTTCGGCACCTTTGTTTTCAATTCTACGAAAGCGTAAATCATGGTCTTGATATCCTTAATCGGGGAAAGACGCACAATCGCCGCGATGTCGATATAGCCGTTCTCCTCTTTGGGCGGTATGTTTATAAAGTTCTCAATGTGAATGCCGTTTCGGATGACTCTGCATTTATAAGGGGGACAGCCCAGCTCGATCTGCGTTTCCGCCGCGCGCGGGAACAGCGATGTTACGGTGACCGCGTTGTCATAAGCGCACTGCGACAGCATATGGAAAAGCGAAATCCACTGCTGCTTAAAATAGGGCGGAACCCATTTTGCGCGCAGAATCTCCTCCTCACGCTCACGGGTGTAAATGCCGTGTTCGGTAACAATAAACGGTCTGTTGGAACTCCAGCCGCCCATCGCGCCGAGCAGTCCGCCATATCCGGTTGAGGTTGCGTGGTAAATGTCCGCCTGCGGCACGTCCTGCCCCATCAGGAAAAGCATGGGGACCAGCATCGAGCGGACCGTATGAAACAGCTCCGCAAACGGAACGAAGGGGTATTTCTCCCGGCACATTTCCAGAAGAATTTCAAGAAACTCCTCGCCCATCAAGAAATCGACGGCGTTGACCTTCTTTGTTTTATAGGTTCGAAACAAAATGGGCCATGACGGGTTCTCGCAGGCGATCAGTTTTTTCAGTTCCGCTATTTCTTCTTCGGTAAACTTATACTTCGCCAAGCCTTTTTTCGGCCTTAACTTGAGCGCGTCCGATAAAAAGACTTCATGAATTTCTTTTACGTTCGGGTGCATTTCATATTTGAATTTGCCTTTCATTTCGCGGGACTCGGCTATTACCCAAAGCACGAACTCATGCTGCGGCATTGCTCCGATGTACGCGTGCATCCAGCTCGATACGCCGCCTCTCACATACGGATAACAGCCCTCAAGAATCATACAAATTCGCAATTGAAACCACCCTCTTTAACCAATCCGTTCAGTTTTTTTGAATTTCTATCGTGACCTCTGACGAGGTAGCGTGAAGTACATAAAGGTTGCCTTCCAGCTTTTCCAGACTGCCGCCCTTTACCGTACCGGGCGTTCCGTTATTTATGCGCAACATCAAATAAGCATAGTCGTAAAATCCGCTCAGCGACAATTTGTATTCGTTTTCGCTGACGGTTCTTCTTACGCGCAAATAGTCATAGCGCTCAACTTCCGCAGCAGCGCGGCTGGCGTTCATGCTCCGAATGTTGGGCGCGGTCGTGTACAGCCAGTTTAAATAACTGTCGAAGCTGTTCTTAATAAATTCCCAGCCCAGTTCGGCGCCGCGGTCAACATCGAGCACGTCGTCCGGGTGAATGAAATGCGAGTTGACATAATATAGATTCAGCGCATTTATCGCGGCCCACTTCATATAATTGTCTATGATATAGCCCGAAACAACACGCGGAAGATTAATGATACCGTCCGGACTAACATCAAACTCCTGCTCATACTCGACATCCTCTATAAGATAGAGAGAGGCGATGCAGCGGATGTTCGGAATTCTTGTGGTCAGCACAGCCCTGCCTTCTTCGGACAATATATTGGAAGGCGGAACATAGACGGATATTTTCGCGTCCGGGTATAATGACTTGGTAAAATCGAGCAGTTCGTTGAGCGCCAACGTCATCTCGTCCATGTTTCTCCATTTGTTGTAGGTATATTTGCCCTGGAAGTCAAAATTCTGTGCGACCAGCGGCTGATGGTTGTAGCCGTGCAGGCATATTTCTCCTCCATTTTTCAAAAGCATTCCGCCCAGGTCCAAAAACTGCCTTGTATTCGTGTTTCTTATAAAAGGAGATTTTGTGGATTCATTATAATCCTCGATGATGCCGCCCGTATAGGTAAAACCGTACTTTCGGGACAGCTCAAGCATATCCGGCCACCAAACGTTTATGTAGAAGCTGTCGATGGTCCGTCCATAGCTTTTGATATACTCGGACTCGACCTGCGGAATCGGAGATGGAAAATCGTCTATAAAAAAGGTTGACGCATTGATCACCGGATAAGCGATGACGTCCTCGAGCAGCGTGTATGAAGCGGCAAGCAGTCCTCTGGAAACCTTTTCTAAAATATAATGGTTGTTAACGACGACTCTGCCTGCCCCATAGTCATATTCCCAAACCATGGGTGTTGGGTTGTCGCTCAGGGAAACGACATGTACTTTACAACTTTCCTGCAGCGTTACTGCCAATGATGAATCCCAAGATGTGGACCACTGATATGTTTCACCTTTTGCGCCGATCATAAAATCCGAAACAACTTTTACACCGCTACAGTATACATAATCAATGCCGGATTCCCAAATACCCATCTTATATTTGACCACTTGAAAGACGATTGACGGTTCCGGCGCGCAGCTGAACATCAGCCTGCCGCCGTTTTTTACCCACTCGAAAACATGCAAAATGCTGTTTTGAATCTTTTCGAGCTTGCTGAACGTAATAACAACCGTTCTGTATTTGCTTAAATCGGGTATATCCCTGCCGTTGACATCAACTGTGTCATAACCCACTCGCATGATATCTAAAATGTCCGTCATCTGCTTTTTGAAGGCAACCATGGAATCGGATGATCCGTCAAACAGGATAAGACATTCTTTTTCCTGCTCAGCTTTTGGTGTATTTTTTACGCTGTCCGGAAGAAAAATGACCTCTTCGTCGGCCGCCGTTATCTTCAGGCCGATTCTTTCGGCAAGCAGCAGTAAAGACAGTAACGATAGAACGACAAACGGTATTAGTAATATTCTGAGCTTTGCTGAAGTCGTCATTATACTATCCTTTCTTTTGTTTTTAGGGAGCTTCCCAGAAGGAAAGCAGGGCTTTGTACTGGGAGCTTAAATACACTTTTCTCTTTTTGATTTCTAAAACCGTAGCTTCAAAGTTTGCCTTGTCGTGTTTTTCAAAATACAGTTTTAGCTTCAAAATCCAGGTTTTCTCGTCCTGCGGCCATCTGCGGACAAGATAATTGACCATTTTCTCGGCCTCGCCGAAGTATCCCAGTTCTATGTAATTGTCCGCGGCTTCGAAATACGTCTGTTTTTCTTTCGGATACTCGGTCATTTTCTTTTTTAGCAGGTTGTCGTATCGGATACGCTGTATGACCAGCATGTTTTCTTTGAGCATTCCGCTGTCGATGTATTTTTTCAATAGCTGAAGGTATTCGTCCAGAACCTCTTTGCTGTCTGGGTTCGCCTGAAGCGCTTTTTCCTGTTTCTGAATGTCGACTTCGAACTTGCGCTGAACCTCCATCATAGCGGTAGAAGCATAATGGGTGACCTCGATATCGTCGTTCAAACGCGCTTCCTGCAGCAGCCGGATATACTCCGCCGGATCCTCGCGCATGATGTCCAGCATCAGCTGGCGTCTGATTTTCGCGTCGTTAATTCGGATCGCCTCTTCGAGCGGCACGACGCTCTTCGCGCTTCTCTCCTCCATAAAGGTGGTCTTGCGCCAGTCGTCCGCGTGCAGAATAAGGTCGTCCAGCTCGGCGTTTCTTGTCGCAGCAAGTCCTTTTTTCGTCATCCTGCTGCAGACCAGCACCGTAGCGACGCCCCAGACCGGGACGAATACCGCGATCGGCAGCATTTGCGGCGGCGCCGCGATGTTGCCGGTTTTGACTGCGGCGAACAGAAATATACAGATTAAAATATGTACGATCAGAAATATCAAAAAAAACCACATTTGTATGCTTTCCTTTTTCTTTTAAACAGCAGCGGTTTCCGCGCCGGCAGGCAGTTGATCCGTGACTTCAAATTCGATGCCGGCTTCGCGCAGACGGTGCGCGATAATGTCAATATTCATGCGACCCGCCTGAGAAAGCAAAGCGTACAGCTCGTCGTCTTCGCCGATTCCGATATAATCGGTGCTTCGGAGCGTGTTCAGCAGTATTTCGCTGACGCTTGCCCGCTCTTCCGGCCTGCAGAGAATGCGGATCAGCGTAAACTCCGCGATTTCCTTTTCAGCCATTTCATTTTTTGCGTCAAGCAGAAGCCGGAAGTGCGCTTTATCGATAATATTGGTTCCGGGCAGATACCGCTCGCTCTCCCATTTCTCGTTGTACTCATACGCTCGAATCAGCGCCACCTGAATCAGACCGCACAAAATCCGTATCAGGTTCTGATAATACATCGCCATCTGCTCGAACTTGACTTTTTGAATCATAATCAGCACAACCGGCTTGTCCTTGCGGAATATTCCGGCGCAGTAGTCGGGATAATCAGGATTCTGGTCTTTGTTGCACCAGACCTCGCCATCGCGCAGCGTCTCGATTATCTCGGCATAATCGTCAAGTTTTAACGATTTCGGCACTTTCTGATTCAGCTTCTGCGAACATACCGCAAGGCGGGCGTAGTTCGCGTCCGTCGAAATCGTGTAAATGCAAATGGTCTGGTTCATCAGCAAATCTTCGAGCGATGCAAGCGATTCCTTGAAAATAACCTCCGGCAGCAGGCTGTTCAGTCTGCGCGCGACCTCGTAAATGCGTCCGAAGCTGCCGCTGTACGAAAGAATCTGCGCTTTATACTCGCCCTTGTTTTTCAGCGCTTCCCGGTAAAGTTCGTATAGGAACTTATAGCGTTCGTCCAGCGCGCTGTTCTCGGTTTTTAAGTATTTCAGCTCGTTTGAATATCTTTCCTTCGTGTAGCCGGCAATGGAAGCGACGATGAGATAGCACGCGAAGGGTACCCAGTTTTCGGGATTGTAAAGCAGCCTCTCCCAGTCGATGTTCAGCTGCGAAAAGCCGATGATCAGCGAGACGCAGACCAGTGCGGCCGCCGCCATCCCCGGAACAATCCCATGCATCGTCGAGATCAGCACAACGTACAAAAGCCGAAAATCAATATACTGGAACTGAACCATCGTATGGGACATACTGTTCAGCATTTCGGTGATGAGATAGCCGAAAATAATTTCGGCAAGAATCACAATCAGCCTGTTTTTGGCGATAAACTTCCCGAAGCGGTGTTTTAAGCCGCTCTTTTCGGGATGAAACCGGTTGCTGTATTCCCGGATCAGCCGCGGAAGTTCGTCTGCGATATTGACAACCGGAATCCAGTCGTACTCTCTGCGCACAAGGTCCGTATTGACCGGAACCGGCACCGTGTCGCTTCTGCCCGAATAGGAGATTTTGAGTGTCGGCATCAGTTTTATGAACTCAACGCCGAGACCGGAAAACGAGTACGAGCACCCGCCCGGCACATTCAGGACGTTTTCCGTCGGCCAGTCGTCGATGATTCTCAGAATCAGATCGCTGAAATCCTCTTCGGAGAGAAACTCGCAGATCTGGTCCCTGCTGCCCGCAAACCGAACCGCGGAGCGTTCGATTGCCTGCTTAATCATGTTTGCGACCGCCGAAGCGTTCTCGCCGTAACCGTAAAGATACGGAACGCGCAGGATGAGGATAGACAGCCCTTCGTTCTTCCGGTAGAATTCGCAAAGGCGCTCGCAGGCCTCCAGCTCGACGCCGACGCTGTCGCAGGGTTCGGGCTTGGCGTTTTCATCGAAGTTCGATTCTCTTGAATAAAGAGAAGCGGAAGATATGTAGATAACGTTTTTTACTTCATGCTCCGCGCAAAAACGCAGGATGGTTTCGAGCCTGCTCAGTTCTCCCCGGTTTTCCCGGATTCCGGCAGCGGAAGGCGAGAAGAACAAAACGGTAGAAAAGTTATAGGAATGGAAAATTTTAGCCAGCTTTTCGTCATTCTGCTGAACGACGAACGGTATGGCCTTTTTTCCTATATTTTTTTTATCGATATCGTCGGAAGCCAGCACGACTTTATGCCGGCTGCAAAGTCTGTTGCAGAAGCCGGCGGAGATAAAGGAAAGCATGCCGGTCAGTAAAATTTCCAATCTATTTTCTCCCCTCAGAAAAACAATGATATGCGTATATCCCGTTCTTATTGTAATCCTTCGCCAACGCCCGGATTTTTGATTGATTGCGTCCGGCTTTTTTGATAAATTTCCAAAATCTCCTTACGGCAGGCGTTAAATACCCTTACAAGATCGGGATCAAAATAATCGTCCGCATGCAGGTTGATGTATTCGTACGCCTCGTCAAAACTCCACGCTTTTTTATAGGAGCGATCGGAGGTCAGCGCGTCAAAGGTGTCCGCAATCGAGGTGATACGGGAGAACAGGTCAATCTCGTTGCCCTTTCTGCCCAAATACCCGCTTCCGTCATACCTTTCGTGGTGATACATCGCGATATTCGCCGCCGTCTGCAAAAAGTGGTCGCTCGGGTCGATCAAAATATTGTATCCGAAAAGAACGTGACTGCGCAGCTGCTCGTACTCGTTATTATCCACGCCTTCTTCCTTTTTCAGAATCGCTTTAGGCAAAGCGACCTTCCCAATGTCGTGCAGATATGCCGCGTCGGCAACCATTTCGACCGTGCTTTCCGGCATTTTCATTTGCCGGCATATGACTCGGACATAGTTTGAAACGTTTTCGAGATGGCCTTTATTGGTGTCTGCTTTTTCAAACAGGTATTTCTGTATTCTTTTAATCAAATCCGCTTTGACATCGGCTTCTTTTTCGTCCGCTATAATCGTCTGTCTGGACCAAACGGCCGCCGCAGCCACGATGCCGCCCCCGGCTGCAATAAGGGCGGACAGCATAAACGTTATGTCAAATGGAATGAAATAGGAAAACCAGTATAGGCTTTGAAGCGCGGCGGCCGTCAAAAAACATACAACTGCCGCTCTTTTTTCCGTTCCAGACGGCACGCCGCCGGCAAACATAACGGCCAGCAAGATAAAAACGCAGGCGGCGCACCAGATTGTGTACATGCAAAGGATGAGCTGCGCAAACGAAGTGTTCGGCGCCACAATAAAGCAAACCGGCAAAAACGCGCTGACCTTCAATACCCAGTTCATTTTTGGATGCGCTTCAAGCATCACGAAAGCCAGATACTGCACGCCGATCGACGCGAACATAAAAAGCAATATCAATATTTTGTAAAAAACGGGCGCCGAAAACTGCCCGATATATATGCCGGATTGACCAAGGACCGCGCAAAGTCCCAAACTCAGACAGGTCACGCCCGCCGCCGTGACGGCTTTCTTTTGTTTGCCGTTCTTCCTTCCAAACAGGAGCGCAACCGACATGCCGAACAGAATTGCGCCCAGCAGTATCCCCGCGATATCCCGCGGCTGAACGGCGGCGGTGTTTTTTAGAAAGGCGGAAAACCGCAGTACGGACGGCGCATAGAGGTAAATATCAATTTTATGCGCCTTGTCCGAAGGTTCGAGCATAACCTCGATTTTGGAGGTTCCCGAATATAGTTCGTCGGCTCCGAGCTGCTCATGCACGCGCTTGCCGTCCACGTCTATGTTCATCAGGTTGTTTCCGCTTCGGATTATCAAGATGTTCGTCGATTCGCCGCTCTCGATTTCGGTGCGGAGGTGCAGATAACGGCTGCGGTTTTCGTTTTCTATTTTGCCGGTTGTCGTTTGCTTCCAGTTATTCTCGGCATAGATATACTCGTCCGGCTTTTTCACCCAGGCATACTGCCAATTCTCAATCGGGATTTCGCCCCGGTTCTTTTTCAAGGCGAGTATCTCTATTCCTGACAGAACCAACGCCAGGCAAACAGCAAGCATAAAGCAAACAATAACCGATGTTGTATTTCGATGGTTGGGACGGCCTGCACCTGTTTTCATCAGAGAACGACCTTTCGATTAAATTGTTGTTGTTCTACTTTTCAATCCCTGCCATATTTGCGCTTGCCGCGACGTTGCTCTCAAGTTTTTCAATTGCATCCAGCATCCGGTCGCTCTGAACGCTAAACTCTCCCAAGGCTTTTACAATGATCTGCACCGTCTCGTTCAGCGTGTCTTCCATCATGCTCTGCTGCTTTCGAATCTCTTCGAGTACGGCAGTCATTTTTTGCTTTAGTTCCTTTTTCACTTCTTCAAACTTCCTGAGATATTCGTTCGCTTCCTCAACGGCGTTATTTCTTATTCTTTCAGCGTCTTCATACGCGGTAAGATAAATCTTGCCGATGTTCTCGATTTTTTTATTGTTTTCGGCCGCCTGCTCTTCGGTCGTCTTTTTCGAAGCTGTTCCGAACTCCGCCTGATGTTCGATTTTTGATCTGGCGGCGCTCAAATCCTTTTTCAGCGCATTGTTTTCCTTCTCCAATAGATTTATTTTCTCTTGAAGCTCGGCAATTTTACGTTCCGCTTCCGCGCTGATTGCCGCGGCGTTGCTTTTTGCGGCAAGCTCGGCGTTGAGGTTGGTGATTTTCCCGGTCAGAACATCAATGTGATTCTGCATGGAATTAAACAAATTGTCTGTTTCCTTGATGTTGTAGCCAAACAGCGATCTTTTCACAGCTTTCCCCCTTCTTCCTATTTTTTAAATTGTTCTATAAGTTGATATGTATTTGTATAATAAAAAAAGGCTGCATATTTTCAAAACGAAATATGCAACCAGACAATCATGTGCTTTTACAACATGACTCTTAGCTTTGCGTCCCTGCTTCACAGCAGGTTTGCCCATCTATTCAGTTTTAAGAAATATATACCTTTGTGTTTATAGATTATAAAACAAATAATAATGATTGTCAAGAGCGATTTTATGTCTTTATGTAGACGAAACATTTTTTTATGAACGGTTCACAAAACATTCACGAATTTACTGTATGATGAATTATTCAAACCTGTTTAAAATTATAATATGGAGAAAATGAATGAGCAGCTACAAGAAAATTCTTTTCGACCTTGACGGAACCTTGACGGCGTCCGAGCCCGGCATCTTCGCCTGCCTGAAACACGCGCTTCGTTATTTCGGCATCGAGGAGGAGAACGAGGATAAGCTCAGGCTTATGATCGGTCCGCCTCTGGGTCAGTCCTTTTGCGATATGTACGGCTTTAGCGAGCAGGAAGCGGCGATCGCGCTTGAGAAATACCGCGAGCGCTACACCGTGACCGGAATCTTTGAGAACAGCGTTTATGAAGGCATCCCGGAACTGCTTGACACGCTCTGCAAAAAGGGTTGCGACTGCATTCTTGCCACCTCAAAACCCGAACCGTTCGCGAAACGGATTTTAGAGCATTTTGATATCGGCAAGTATTTTGCCTATGTTTCCGCCGGCGACATGGCGCAAAAGCAGTGCGAGAAAGAGGATATTATAAGAAAAGCGCTCGCCGGAGCGAACGTCGCCGACAAATCGCAGGCCGTTATGGTCGGCGACCGAAAGTACGACATCATCGGCGCCAAACGCTGCGGCATTGATTCGATCGGCGTGCTGTACGGCTACGGCGATTTAAAAGAGCTGCAGGAAGCGGGCGCAACCTATATCGCCGAGCAGGTTTCGGATATCGAGAAAATCATTTTTGGCGACTAACATAAAGCAAAACAAAAGAGCCTTCAAAAGGCTCTTTTGTTTTTTATAGAAAATATTTATAACGAATTAAGCCCTTCTTTTGTTTCTGACGACAACCATGATGGAAGTCAGCGCGAGAATGCCTAAAATCGCGAAAGCATAAACGATGTCGTTTTCTCCGGTCTGAGGATTGGTCGAGCTGGCTGCGCTGCTGGACGCGCCGGCCGCGCTGGACGAAGTGCTTGCAGACTGCGCCGCGCTGGACGTGCTGGCCGCAGCGCTGCTGGACGACGAACTTGCGGGCGCCGAGGACGTCGCACTTGAAGCCGCCGACGAAGTATCCGACGAAGTACCGCCGTTCGATTCAGCAAACACAACCTTGTCAACTTCATAGTTTGCCGCTACTTCCGAAGCGGTCAGCTCTTTGGAGTAGAAGCGGATTGCGCGGTATTCGGTCGCATGATTTCTGTACGTGTCGTCATGGCCGAAGAAGAAATCGTTGCAGGACAGCTTATGCTGAGCGTTTTCGTCTTTGACCTTCACGCCGTCAACATAAACGGTGAGCTTTCCGTTGAGCTTAAACGTTACCGTTACGGTCGAATTCCTGAAGAGTTCCAGACCGTTGTTGACGATGGGTCTTGTGTTCGCGTGATTAGCGTCCGTCTGGCTCTTTACGACAAGCTGATCCGAGCTTACCAAACGGAAGAGCGAAAAACTGTCGTTTGAGCTGTTGATGAACGTATTCCACGAAGAGCCCTTCGGCTCAACATCGCCCAGTACGATTTCGACAGTAAACTCATCCCCGTTCATAACATCCTTGATTTCGTCGGGGAAGAATACCTTCGTCGAATCGTTGTAAAGGCCGTAATCCGTGAAATAAACCTTCTCTTTTTGCGCCGCAGAAAGCTGTGTTAGGTCAATGTTTCTGTTCTTGCCGGACAGGTCTTTCCAAACGGTCGCGTTTTTATCCTGTCCATCGCCTGTATTGTTGTTGCCGATATACAGCGCTTCGAGTCCGGTTTTAACGTAATTATACGTCTCGGCGCTTACTGACAGCAACGGTATGCAGACAGCAGCGATTAGGAAAAAAACGGTAACGAACGCAGTTAGTTTTCTCCTCATACTCTTTCTCCTTTTTTATATGTATTGTGTAATCTTATACGAAGCGGATTATTCCTCTTTATCTTTTTTGTTGTTGATGATAACAAATACGACAACCGCCGCGAGAACCACAACTGCCGCTATGATAATGTAGATATAATACGAACTGCCGCCCTCGTTGTCATCCTCCGCAGCCTCGGAAGCAGCGGCGCTGCTGGCAGCCGCGCTCGCGCTGGATTTGGAAGAAACGTCGGTCGCAGCCGATGAAGCGGCCGCGGAAGACTCGATCGCCGCCTGAGAAGAAGCGGCAGAAGATTCCGCCGGCGTTGAGGTTGTGCCGCCGCCGGTATATGCTTTTCCTAAAACCGTCTTGTCAACCTCGTAGTTTGCCTTAACCTGATCGGCAGTCAGTTCTTTTGAATAGAAGCGGATCGCGCGGTATTCGGTCGCATGGTTTCTCGTCGCTTCGTCATGGCCGAACCACATTCTGTTGTCGGTATTGACATTGACGATTGTGCTGACCGGTTTCTCGTCGATCTTTTCGCCGTCCACGTAAATAATGCACTTGCCGCCGACTTTATATGTAACCGTTACGGTAGAGTTCTTGAAATACTCCAGACCGCCGGTCGCTTCGGGTCTTTCGCCGGGACTGTTGTTGGTCTTAACCTCAATCTTGTCTCCCGCATTTCTTCTAAAGAGCGAGAAGTTGTCGTTTGCGCAGTTGACAAAGGTTAAGAAGTCCGAACCCTTCGGTTCGATGTCGCCAAATACGACTTCAATAGTAAACTCCTGGCCGTTCACAATGTCGTTGATCGAGGCCGGGAAGTAAACCTTCATCGTATCAAGATGATAGCCGGTGTCGGTGAAATAGTTGGTTCCGTTCTTCGGAACGTCTGTAATGTCCCTGTTCTTGCCGGATAAATCCTTCCAGACGGTCGCGTTCTTATCCTGTCCGTTGCCCGTGTTGTTGTTGCCGATATATAATGCTTCGAGACCATCTTTTACATAGTTATACTCTTCCGCGTTCGCGGGAACCGATAAGCAAGCTGCCGTTAGGAGAGAGATTACTGCGAACAAAGCCGCATATTTCAGAATGCGCCGTTTCATATGAACCTCCTTTATTTTGATAAAGAGATTATAGCACATCCAATTACAAAAATCAATATTAAATATGAATTATCTTTAATATCCCGTATTTTTGTATCGTTCGACATTTTTTAATTATAGAGAAATATGTTCACAGTCTATTATACTATTTATCGGATGCTTTTAACAATAAAGAATAGAACAATTCCTCGTCGAAAGGAATCGAAACCTCTTTTTTCAGCCATGCCGAAAGGTACATTGCGTTTGAAAGGGTCAGCCCGTTGATGCCTTCCACGCCCTCCGCGATCAGCGGTTCGCCGCGCAGGATGGCGCCGGCAAACGCGTTTAGCACTTCCGCGTGCCCCAGCGCGCCGTCGCTTCTTACTTCCTGGGTCGTGCATTTCGGTTTTCCGAAATGTTCGGTGTTCGTTCTGGAAAACTCCTGCTCGCAGACCTCGTTTTCCCAGATCGTCAGCACGCCGTTTTCGGCGACCAGCTTGCCCTTGTCGAGCGTGATCTCAAACCGGTTCGTGCCCGGCGTATCGCCCGTAGAGGTCACAAAAACGCCGGTCGCGCCGTTTTCAAACTCAACGTAAGCGGTTACGTCGTCCTCAACCTCAATATCGTGCCACTTTCCGAATTTCATGTGCGCCTCGACCAGTACCGGCATCCCGCATATCCACTGCCAGATATCCAGATTGTGCGGACACTGGTTCAAAAGAACGCCGCCGCCTTCGCCCTTCCAGGTGCCTCTCCACGCCGCGGAGTTATAATAGGCCTGCGGGCGGTACCATTCCGTCGCGATCCAGTTCGTGCGCCGGATTTGACCGAACGAACCGCTTTTTACAATCTCGCGCATTCTGCGAAAAACCTTGTCGGTGCGCTGATTGTACATGATTCCGAACTTCACGCCGGCTTTTTTGGAAGCCTCGTTCATTTCGCGCACCTGTTTGGTGTAAACGCCCGCCGGTTTCTCGATCATCACGTGTAGCCCTCTGCGGAAGGCTTCGATCGCCAGTCTCGGATGATCGTAATGCGGCACGGCGACAAGCACCGCGTCCATACAGCCGCTGTCGAAAAATTCGTCTTCGTTTTTAAATACCGCGACCGACGAGCCGATTTTCTCCTTTGCCCATTTCAGGTTGCCGTCCATCGCGTCGGCGACCGCCGTGACCTCGATTTCCGGACAGCAGCCGCTTAAAATATTGTTTATGTGTGTTTTTCCAATATAGCCCGCTCCTATGACGCCGAGCCTTACTTTTCTCATGTTATCCCCTTTCCCCATACCGGGAGTCAATCAAGTCCAAGCGATTTTAGATACAAATAACTCTTCTTTAAGCAAGCAAACGGATTTTCGCCGTAGCATTCGTCCTGTTCGACCAGCAAAAACTCGCTTCCGGCGTCGGCGCAGGCGGCGATAATCGCTTCGAAATTCATGTTGCCCGAACCGACCGGCGCCATTCTTTGTCCGTTTTCATACGCCATATCCTTTAGGTGAACGCATTTTACCCTGCCGGACAGTTTCCGAATCCAGCGCGCCGGGTCTCCGCCGGCGTACTGCACCCAGTAGGTGTCTAATATAAAGCCCAGTTCCGTCGGCGAAAAATCCGCCGCCATTTTCTCGATGTATAACTTTCCGTCTGCGCTTCTGACAAACTCGTGATAATGATTGTGGTACAGAAAACGGCTGCCCAGCGCGGCGATTCTTTGTGCCGCCGGTTTAAACTCGCGGACAAAGCGGTTATAGTCGTCATCGCCGTTCAGTCCGCCGGGCATGCTGCCGATGCCGATGTTTTTGCAGCCGAACCGGTTGTGAAACGCCGCCGTTTCTTCGGGGGTTTCTCTGATCTTTTCGGGACTGAAGTGGGTTGCGGCGCACACAAGCCCGTTCTTTTTTAACTGTTCGTCCAGCCATTCCGCCTCGTAGGCGCAGGTTCCGGAAACCTGTACGGATGGATAGCCGATCTCCGCCACGCGCGCAAGCGTATCGGCCAGCGTTTCCGGCGTTTTGGCATATTCTCGTAGCGTGTACAACTGCGCGCCCAAAACCATAACCTTATGTCCCCTCAATCAATTCTCTTGCGTTGCCACAGCAGATTTTTACACACAGCTGCTCGGCGTCGCCGCAGAACTCGCCGCTTTCCACCCAGTTGCCAACAAGAGAGCATAAAATGCGCCGGAAATAGTCGTGCCGGACATAGGAAAGAAAGCTGCGGCTGTCGGTCACCATGCCGGGAAACGCGGCGATCAGTCCGCTGTGCGCAACCGTTTCCAGCGTCTGCGTAATGCCGAGGACGTGGTCATTGAACCACCACGCCGGTCCTATGAACACATTCTCAAAACAGCCTGCCGCCACCGCCAGCGGCTCCAGCATGGCGGGATGAAGCGAATACAGTATGGTTTTCGGCAGCCCGCCGCAGTTGTTGATGGCGTCCAAGATTCTGAGGACATCCCGCGTCGGAATCGGCTCTCCGATGCAGTCGCCGCCGCTGTCGGCGCCTTTTTCCGCGAAAAGCCGGCTGTTTACGTTTCGCGCGGCGGCAAGATGCCA
Organism: Bacillota bacterium; assembly: GCA_029550965.1. GTDB lineage: Bacteria > Bacillota > Clostridia > Oscillospirales > CAG-382 > UBA1049. The sequence goes on along the minus strand of JAKPGJ010000006.1, from coordinate 31,714 downwards.
CTGCATGACGATATTGTTCTCCCGGTACAGGTTGCCTAAGAACACAAACATATACCCGAGGAACGCAAGAAACTCCCGCTCGGTAATCTCTTTCCTTTCCAAAGCCGCGCGGAATATCCGGTCTGCTTCTTTAAAATCCGCGACGCTGTCGGGAAAATACGGTATGCCGACGTCCGAAAAACGGCAGTTTAGCCGCTTAAAGAAATCAAGCCGTTTCGCCACCGCCGCCTGCAGCGAACTCAAGTCTTTAATTTCCATCTCCGTCAGCGCCGACAGCTTTATTATGTAGGCGGGATACTCCTTTTCCGTTATCAGCAGCAGCCTGTCCGTCCGAAAGGCGGGCGCGACGGTCACGACATAATCGTCATAGCGCAGCGTCGTGTGAAATTCGAGCGAATCGGTAACGTCGTTGGTCGTGGCGATGTATTTTACGTTGGACTGGCGGATTAGTTTTTTCGGCGAGAGCTTGCGCGCTTTGATAATCGAATTCGCGGTGTTCCAGATCAGTTCGGCGTTTTCGGGATTGAGCGGAAGGTCTATCCCAAAATAAGCGCTCAGTTCCATGGCGGTCCAGTGGTATAGCGGATTGCCCGCCGCATACGCAATCGCCTGCGAGAACGCCAAAAACTTCTCGCGCCAGTCGGCGCCGCCGGTTATCCTTTCCTCGTCGATGCCAAAGGAACGCATCAGCCGCCATTTGTAGTGGTCGTGCTCCAGCCAGAGCTTTCCGATGTTTTCAAACGGCTCGTCTTTGCAAATTTCCTCCGCCGATAAATGGCAGTGGTAGTCGTAAATAGGCAGCGCCTTTACGCAGGTATAAAGTTTTACAGCGGTTTTGGACATGAGTAAAAAGCTGTTTTTCAAAAAAGTACCTTCTTTCTCAATAGTTATGCAGATTCCCGGGATGAAAGCACTAAGATGTCGGCTGCAAACAAACTCCACTGAAAAAGAAGTCGGCAATCATCGTACAGCCTTCACTGCCGCTTCCATTTTTATATGTTACTGCTGCAATGCTTTTTTTACAATTTCGATCTGCCGGTTCACCGATTCTCTGCCGGTTCCGCCTCTTGAATTGCGCTTGGCGACGCATTGATCAAGGTCTATCGCTTGATAAACGTCCGCTTCAAACGCGTCGGAGAATTTCCGGTACTCCGCAAGGGACAGCGTTTCGAGGGTTTTGCCGTTTTCGATGCAGTAAGCGACAATCTCGCCCATGATTTTATACGCGGTTCTGAACGGAATGCCCTTCGCGGTCAGATAATCGGCGCCGTCGGTCGCGTTGATGAAGCCTTCCGCGGCCGCCTTGCGCATGTTCTCCTTGTTGACCTTCATCGTTTTGAGCATGGGCGCGAACACCGCGAGCGCGTTCTTGACCGTATCCACGCTGTCGAAAATCGCTTCCTTATCCTCCTGCATATCCTTGTTATATGCAAGCGGAAGCCCTTTTAAAACCGTCAGCAGCGCAATCAGATTGCCGTAAGCCCTGCCAGTCTTTCCCCGGACAAGCTCGGCGATGTCCGCGTTCTTCTTCTGCGGCATAATCGACGAACCGGTCGAGAAACTGTCGTCCAGCTCGATAAATTTAAATTCCCACGAGCACCAAAGGATAATTTCCTCGGAAAAACGGGAGAGGTGCGTCATCGTCAGCGAAAGGACAAAAGCCAGTTCCGCGGCGAAATCGCGGTCCGAAACGCCGTCCAGGCTGTTCTCGCAAATCCCGTCCATCCCGAGCAGTTCCGCAACTTTCAGTCTGTCGATCGGGAATCCGGTGCCCGCGAGCGCGCAGGAGCCGAGCGGCGAGATATTCATGCGCTTTCTGCAGTCGCGCAACCTGTCGAGGTCGCGCAAAAACATAAACGCATACGCGAGCAGATGCTGCCCGAAGGTAATCGGCTGGGCGCGCTGCAAATGCGTATAGCCGCACATCACGGTATCGGCGTGCTTTTCGGCAAGCTCCGCAACCGTCAAAATCAGGTCTTTTAGCAAACCCTCGATTTTGTCGCATTCGTTCCGCAGATACAGCCGAATATCCAGCGCGACCTGGTCGTTCCTGCTCCGCGCGGTATGAAGCCGTTTACCCGCGTCGCCGATGCGTTCGGTCAGTTTCCCCTCCACAAAGGAATGGATGTCCTCGTATTCGCCCTCGATCGAAAGCCTGCCGCGCTCGATGTCCTCCAGAATGCCTGTTAACCCTTTTACAATCGCCTCTCCGTCCTCGACCGTAATGATGCCCTGCAGGGCAAGCATTTTCGCGTGCGCGATCGAGCCTTCGATGTCCTGCCGGTACATGCGCATGTCAAACGGCAGCGAGGTATTAAAATCGTTTGCTTTATCGTCAAGACGCTTTTTAAAGCGTCCCGCCCATAATTTTTCCGTACTCATGCTGTATTCCTTGCGCTTTCCTGTATCGTTCTGCTTTATTTCCAAATCTGGTTACAAAAAAATCCCCGTATTAAAATAAAGGGAGTGGCAGAGTTACAATTCCGGTGCCGCGCGGCACCGGAATTGTTATTTATGGAATATCCTCGTAAACTTTCTCCGGCGGTTTATCCAGAACTTCCGGATTTTTCAGTATCGATTTAAAGAGCTTAAGGGCAGAAGCAAAATAATGACCGTCGCAGATACGCTCGTCGGTATTGATATTATAATCGACATACTTGCGCTGCTTGACGGTTCCGTCCGGCCCGATCTCGTACTTCGTATATTTCGCGCCGAAAGCGCAGAATATCGGAATGTTTCCGAAATCATACAGATGATGCGAAATCGGCGGAATGCCGAGCGAACCCATCGACGTGATCGCAAAACTGCCGTGGAAGGGGCTCAGTTTCGTGAGCTTTCTGGGAATCAGCCCGAAATAATCCATCAGCTTTAACAGCCAGACGGTAAACTTTAACAACAAACCGGGTATGTAGTTGAGTATCTTTGCCGTATCGTCAAAATCGCTCTCGGCGGCCCTGCTCTTTTCCACCGCGTCCTGAATAATCCAGTACACATCGTCGGCAGTCGCGTCGGGCGGGAAAATGAGCTTTAAGCAGGTATCGGGCGCTTCGAGCTTCATTTCCTTTTTTATTGTCAGCATTACCTCAATGCAGTTGCGCGCATAGATTTTCTGACCCCTGATAAAGCGGTTGATTGCCGGACGCTGCGAAACCAGCCTTACGTACGCGGCGATGAACAGGTGAAGCATGCCGAAGCCTTTCAGCCCCTGCTGACGCTTCTTGAAGATAAACTCGTCGGCCTTCTCAATATCGAGCGTATCGGACAATCGGTTGGAAGCGTCCTGCCTTGTTTTCATAATATAAGGCGCAACTTTGCTGATCGGCGGCAATGTTTTGATTCTTCTGCCTTCTTTATTGGGATTAATCTTTTTTCCCAAAGCCATCACATCCTTAACGGGAATAGAATAACATATAAAGTAAATTTTTGCAATATTTAATTAAATATTCTTATCCGAAATGTTGATAGATGTGAACAACTACTTGCTTTTCTGATAAGTAAATGGTATATTGATGTCAAGCATATGAATATAGGAGGTTACTATGAAAAAAGCGCTTTGTATAGCTTTAGGGCTATTGATGCTTGGCTCCGTGTTTCTCGCCGCTTGCGGTGAAGAGACCGCCGGCAAAGACGTATCCGCAACCGCTTCCTCGGAAGGGAACGGACTGCACGTTGCGGATGTGCCGATTGTGAACTTCGGCGGAAGAACACTCACCTTTTTAACCTGCGGCGTTAACCCGACGCATGAGTCTGAAATCGTTTACAACGAAAATACAGAAAGAATGTCCACCGTCGTTAACGATGCGATTCAAAGAAGAAACCAGGTTGTAGAAGAAAGATTCAACGTAGAAATTAAAGAAATCTATGTTTACGATTTAAAACGCAAGAACGGCGAGTTTGCCGAAACCATCAGACGGAACGCCGCGGCCGGCACCAACGATTTCCAGGTTGTGGTTCCCTGCATTTACGACGGCGCGACGCTTGCCGCAGGCGGTTATCTGCACGACCTGTTCACGGTTCCCTACTTAGATATGAGCAAACCGTGGTGGGACCAGGCGTTTAACAAAGAGCTTACGATCAACAACAAGCTGTATTTCACAGTCGGCGACATCGGCGTTATCAACAAAGGCGCTACGGCGGCGCTGATGTTCAACAAGCAGCTGATAAAAGACCACAACCTTGATGATCCTTACGAGCTTGTCAAGAATCATAAGTGGACAATGGACAAAGTGTTCACGATGGCAAAAACCATCGGCCAGGATCTGGACGGCGACGGCAGAATTACATACAGAGACAGCATGGGCTGGTCCGGACAGCTTGACGATATGTGGGCGCTTTTCTATGGTTCGGGCGAAAGAATCGCCAAGATCGGTTCGGACGGCTATCCTATGCTGACGATGTACAACGAACGTTCCGTCAGAGTTATTGATAAAATGCTTGACCTTGTACATGACGACGAACACTACCTGAACGCGAACGATTATTTCAACGAAGCGCAATGGCCCGTATCGCTGACAATCAAGCCCTTCCTGGAGGGCCGCTGCCTGTTCTTCTCAGCCAATATCAATTCAACCGACTCGCTCGTTGAAATGGAAGACGATTTTGGAATTGTTCCGGTTCCGCTGTTTAACGAAGAACAGGAATCCTACCACAGCTTGATCAATCCGTGGGTCAGCACCTGCTTTGCGATTCCGAGTACGGTCGACGGTGAGGAACTCGAGTTTACCGGAATCATTCTTGAGTCGCTCGCTGCAGAGAGCAGAAACTATGTATATCCCGCATACTATGAAGTAGCGCTGAAATACCAGAAGACAAGAGACGACGACTCCATCGCGATGCTGGACCTCATCTTCACGACCAGAGGATGCGATATCGGAATTATCTACGCCTGGGGCGGTCTCGACGTCGCTTTGCAGTCGTTAGAATCCAAGCCCAGAGATTCCTTCGCATCCACCTATGACGCGCTGAAAGACGCTGCACAAAGTCAGCTTGAGCAGACCGTAAACTTCTATAAGGAATTCCAGTAAAGTCTTAAAAAACCTTATACATACCAAAAAATCGAACGGGTGGTTCTCAACCACCCGTTATTTTTTACGGGCAGTTTTAACACCCGCATCTTTCAGATTATCGCCGCGTTCTCCGTTTCCGATGAACGGAAGAATAAACCGTACGTATTGCCAAAAAAGCAATCAGCGCATACCGTTTATTTTCGCCGCTATGAAAAAGGCGGGCTTTTTAAGCGCCGCCTTTTTATTTTACAAATTCGTTACTGTGAATCCTGATACTGCTGTACTACCTGATCGATCGCAGCTTCAATAGCATCTCTGTTTGCATCCAGCGTCGATACTATATCCGAATTTCCGCTCGACATCAGCGTGTTGAACATAGAGGAAACGTTGCCGAAGTTGTAGATGATTCCGAGGTCGTATACCACATTGTTGAAGATATACTTGTCGAGCATTTCCTCGCTCTCTTCATCCTTTAAGTCTCTCGACTTCAGGATGGTCTCATAGTAAGCGTCGGTGATATAGTTCTTCGCTTCGCAAGCCATTACCTCGGTCATGAATGCGGAGAACTCGGGATCCGGCGCGGACTTCGGAATAACAACGCCGTACGCCAGCCTAGCGGAACACGGTGTGTAGTACTTCTCCTGATCCGCGTCAAACTTGGGCATCGGAATAACGCCGAAGTCGCTGTTGTCGGTGTAGTTTCTCAGCTTCTTGATTGCGGAGAACGCGGAAGTACGGAACAATGCGCGGTTCTCGCCGAAAATATCCAAAGAGGTCTTCCAGATATCAGAGACATCTCTGAACTCATTAGCATGGATGACCCACTCGTTCTTCCGCTGAAGCTCTTCTAAAATCTTCTTCGCAACGTTGAGAGATCTCTCGTTGCCGATCGCAAGAATCGGATAGTCGGTGTTCTCGTCTTTGGTAATCAGTTTCTCGCCCGATGCAAGATACATCATGGACGCGTCGCCGTAAGAACCGGAAAGACCCCAAATGTCCTTGTAGGTCATTTCGCCTTCGCCGGTGTAGTCTTTGGTGACCTGCTTGGACAGCTCAATCATTCTGTCAAGCGTCCATTTTCCGTCTCTGACTTCCTGATAAAGGTTAACGTCCGGGAAGTTGTCCTTGAGCATATCCTTGTTGAAGGTTACCGCAATAGAGACAATCTTCTGCATGATGGAAATGTCGCCGGTCGTGAAGAAGACCTTGTTGTCGATGGACAGAGATGCGGTTGCGTTCTGATCCCACCAAGGCATTTCTAAATCAATGTACTTGTTGAACGGATCGCTTCTGAGATCGTAAATGTCGCCGGACTGCGCAAGGTTTACGCACTGGTACAGGAACGGCATTGCCATGTCGTACGCGCCGGTGTTCGCTTTTACATCTTTGCTCAAGTCTTCAAAGACATTGGCTGCGTATACAGCGTTGATTGTTACGCCGTAATCTTCAAATACCTTATTATTCCTGTTGCGTACTGCGTCCTCAAGAACTTCGTCGGTTGTTTCGTACTTGTCAACACCTACTTCTTCGGAATAGTAAGTCGTTTCCCTGGTGTTGTCAAGGACCAATACGTTGAACTCTTTCTTATCGAAATTAAACGCCGGCATGTTCACATAGTATCTGTTCGTCGCCGGATCAAAACCGCCATGCTCGTTGCCTATTCTGCCTGTCGTTGACGTGCTTCCACTGGTTTCGTCGCCTGAAGATGTATTACATGCGCCGAGTGCAAATGTCAATGACAAAAGCAGGCAGGTGAGCACAACAAAGAATTTCCTGCTGGTCATACAAACCTTTCCTTTCGTGAGATATATTTTAATTTATGTCTCTAAATGAGAACATTACTGTTTTAATAATACCATTAAAACATTTTTCTGTCAATAAAATTTCGACAGCAACGAAGCGTACTGAAGCAAATTTATGAATTCTAAACATATTTGCGATCAATTCTTGTGCTTTTTAACGATACGCCGCTCTTCTTTTAATTTAGCTTCATTATAAAAAAACAATTATTAATAAATCAAGTATTTTTTCAATAAATTGTCAACCATTTTTCCGTTTACGGTTGACAATGTGCGGCCGATATGATATACTGACAAAAACTTTTTTATAGCAGGAGGGTTTCATCATAAAAAACGAATTGCTTGCGATACTCGAAGCGAACAGGGGGCGCTATGTCAACGGGCAGTATATCGCGGACAAGCTCTCGATTACCCGCAGCGCCGTCTGGAAACATATCAAACAGCTGCGGACAGAAGGCTATCTCATTGATTCTTCGCCCAACAAAGGGTACCGCCTTTCGGCGGAAAACGATATTTTAACCGAGCAAAGCATTCTTCCCTATTTGGAGGGCGCCGCAAAAAACTGCCGGATTGAGGCGCGCAAAAGCCTGCCCTCTACGAATACGGAGCTCAAAAAACTGGCAGCATGCGGAGAGCCGGAAGGAAAAGTCCTGATTGCGAACGAGCAGACCGCCGGCAGAGGACGCATGGGCAGAAGTTTCTACTCCCCGGCGGACAGCGGCATTTATATGTCGGTTTTGCTGCGCCCGCAGCTGAGCGCAGAAAAGTCGGTGCTGTTGACCACGCTCGCCGCCGTTTCTGCCGCCAAAGCGATCGAGCAGGTCTGCGCTGTCCCGGTCGGCATCAAATGGGTCAACGACCTGTATTGCAACGACAAAAAAATCGCGGGCATCCTGACCGAGGGCGGCATCAATCTGGAGAACGGACTGCTTGAGTACGCGGTTGTCGGCATCGGCGTGAACGTCTCGACCGCCGATTTTCCGGAGGAAATAAAAAACACCGCCGGCTCGGTTTCGGCAGGCGGCAAACAGGTTTCCCGCCCTTATCTGGCCGCGCAGATATTAAACCGGCTTTTCGCGGATCTGCCGAAGTTGGAAAGCAAAGCCTTTCTGCACGAATACAAAGCGCGCTCGGTGGTTTTGGGCAGAGAGATTTTCGTGATAAAAAACGGCATGCAGATTCCCGCCGTCGCAGAGGATATCGACGAAAACGCGGCGCTTCTCGTACGGTACGCGGACGGCAGAACCGAAAAGCTGTCCTCTTATGACATATCCATACGACATATTGGTCAGAAAGGTTGAAACGATGCGTATGAAAAAGAGAACCATTCGAAACATCACGCTTACGGCGGTATTCGCCGCCGTTCTATGCATAGCCGCGCCCTTCCCGATTCCGATCGGGCCGATTCCCATTACCCTCTCTTTGTTTGCGGTCTTCCTCTGCGGCGCCGTTCTGCCGCCGCCGTACGCCGTATCAGCGACGCTTGTCTATCTTGTTCTCGGCGTCATCGGGCTGCCGGTTTTCTCCGGATTTGAGGGCGGCATCGGAAAATTCGTCGGTCCGACCGGCGGCTTTTTGTGGGCGTACCCCTTTATGGCGCTGGTGATTGCGCTGTCGGTAAAATTGTTTAAGAAGCGCGGTCTGTTCTCCCTCTCGGCCGGCATCCTTGCCGCGACGCTGATCTGTTATACCACGGGAACGCTCTGGTTTTCCCACCTGACCGGAAACCCGCTGGACGCCAGCCTTTCGGTCTGCGTCCTGCCCTTTATCCCCGCCGACCTTATCAAAGGCGCCGCTGCCGTCGCGGTGACGATCGGGCTGGACAAAACAGGGATTTTAAAAGACGGCGCGGGGAAATAGGCTATTCTATTATAAAGCAAATAAAAAAGCGATATACCTGCTCGCAACGGGTATATCGCTCTTTTTTTACATCTCGCCGAGGTAAATCGGGGATTTTTTTCCTAAGTAGTAGTTCTTGATGACTTTGCGCATATCGACCGGATACAGCGGCTCGTGCATGATGTTGTCGATGTTCAGCCAGTATGTACCAATCTGGTTGACGTCGTACTCCAGCGCGCTTTCGCCGACCTCCTCGACAATATCGCAGACGAACATAAACTCGATACGGTGCGTGTCCTGCTCATGCTCGTCCTTGAAGCCCTCGCGGATAAACAACAGACTCTTGGGCTCTACCTTGTAGCCGGTTTCCTCAAGCACCTCGCGCTTGAGCGCGTCGAGCATCAGCTCGTTGACCTCCTGCTTTCCGCCCGGCAGGGTGTAGTAAATCGTGTCGCCGTGCTTCATTTTGGTGACAAGCAGCTTTGTATTTTTTATGATAATCGCTTTGATTGAGTTTCTGATAACCATAGCTTATCCCTTCAAACAGTTCCTCTAATAGATTGATAAATTTTAGCACAATCATATGCAAAAGTCAACGTATGCGCTGGTCATCAAAAAAATTTTACACAACTGCTACGCCGGCAGACCCAACAGCTTTTTCGCGTTTTTATAATAGATTTTTTCCTTCTGTTCGCCCGGAATGTCCAGCGAGTCGATGAACCGAAGCACCTCTTGCGCTCTGCACCAGGGCATATCGGAACCGAAAAGGATTTTTTCGTCGTCGTGGTTTTTGATGATGGTCTCCGCGGTTTCTCTTTTCATGCCGAACCGTTCGCAGGCAATAGCGGTATCGAAGTAAAGATTTTTCCCGCACAGCTTTTTGACGACGTCGTCCCAGAACCGGTTGCAGCCGAAATGCGCGCAGACCAGCTTCAGGTTCGGAAAACGCCCGATTACTTTCAAAATCGCGTCCGCGGAAGCGTGCACATGGTCGGGCGACTTGAAATCCCAGCCCGCGTGGATGACCACCGGCATGTCGAACTCGTCCGCCGCCGCGAAAACCGGCGCAAAACGCTCGTCGTCCACCTGCGTTTCGACGTAATCGGGGTGCAGTTTTATGCCCTTGATTCCGCCGTCTTTGAGCGCTTTGACAATTTTTCTCGGGTTTTCGCTCTGCGGGTGAAGAGAGCCGAAGGGGATAAGGTTCGGATAGTGTTCTTTGATAAACGCCGCGAACCTGTTGACGTTTTCGACCTGCTCGACGTTGGTCGCCACGTTGAGCACAACGGATATGTCGATTCCGTCCTCCTGCATGCATTTTAAAAGCCCGTCCGCCTTTCCGTCGGAAAGCGCGGGGATGCCGCCGATAGCCGAAAGTTTTGCAATTGCCTTTTCCGCCAGCTTGTCCGGGAAAATATGCGTATGAAAATCAATCACCATATAAAAACACCAAACTTACAGCTTCCGCATGGTAACGCTGTCCGGCAGAAGCTTTGTCAGAATCCTGTAAAACTTGTAGATGGATTTATTTGTGTAAACGCCCTTGCCCTTCCGCGCTTGAACAACGGAACGGTAGGCAACCTCCCGCACGCTGCAGCGGGGCATGATCTGTAAAAGTTTCGATCGGCCTTTGGCGTCCGCAACGTCGAAAAACTCGGTGTCCATCGGCCCGGGGCAGACGGCAAGCACGTTGATGCCCTTCTCCTTCAGCTCGCGCCGCAGACCTCGCGCAAAAGACAGCACATAAGCCTTGGTAGAACTGTAAACCGTCATTCTCGGCGTCGGGGAAAACGCGGCGATGGACGCGACTTCGATAATGGACGACCCTTTTTTCATATACGGAATGGTCAGCAGCGTGACGGCGGTCAGCGCGGTGCAGTTGAGCGTAACCATGTCCGTCTGGTCCACGACCGGAATGTCAACGGCGTCGCCGAGCTTTCCGAAGCCCGCGTTGCAGATCAGGATTTCCACTTCGGGCTTTTTCTCTTCAAGCTTTTGCCTGTAAAGCTCGACCGCTTCGGTTTTGGTCAAATCCAGCGGAAGAATCAGGCATTTCGCGTTCGGAACGCTCTCGGCAAGCTCTCTTAGCCGGTTCTCCCGCCGCGCGACGAGCCAGAACTCCTCGATATCCGGGTATATTTCCGTCAAAACCTTAAAGTATTCTCTTCCAAGTCCGGAAGATGCGCCGGTGATAATCGCGGTTTTCATATCAGCACCTGCTTTTTTGTCTTTTTTCTTATTTTATCATAAAACTGCCGAATATGAAAGAATGAAGCAAAAAAAGTTTTTACCTTTCCGAATTTTGTAAGCGTCAAGTAATAAAGCCTGTCTGTTTTCATATACATTTACTAACATCCGTATATCAAAAGCGGCTAAAAGCATAGGAATGATGCGCTTGATCATCGAGGCAGTCAAAAACATAGTCTGGGGCATGCCGACCATCGGAATCATCCTTTCGGTGGGCGTGTACTTTACGGTAAAGTCCGGCTGGTTCCCGATACGGGGAATCCGGGAAATTGTGCGCGGGACGTTCGGCTCGCTCGGGCGCGCGAATCAAAACAACGGGGTCAGCCCCTTTATGGCGGTCGCGACCGCCGTCGGCGGCACCGTCGGCGTGGGCAGCATCATCGGCGTCAGCTACGCGATCGCGGCCGGCGGCGCGGGCAGTCTTTTCTGGATGTGGCTGAGCGGTTTTTTCGGCATGATGACGAAATACGCCGAGGTGTATATCACGCTCAATCACCGGGTAAAGACCGAAAACGGGTTTGCCGGCGGCGCGATGTACTGCCTGAAAGAATTGGGGTACAAACGACTGGCGGTTTTGTTCTGCGTTTTCTGTTTGGGCGCCTCGGTCGGCGCGGGCAACCTCGCCCAGACCAACTCGGTCGCGGTCATCATGAGCGGCATCGGCTTCCCGCCGCTTCTGACGGCGGCGTTGCTCGCCTTCTTCTTCGCGGTTATCATCTTCGGCGGACAGAAGAAAATCGCCGGCGTCAGCGCCGTCATCGTTCCGCTGGTTTCGCTAATTTACCTGCTTTGCGCCGTGTACATCATCCTGCTTCACAGAAGCGGGCTGCCGGACGCTTTCGCTCGGATTTTCAAAGAAGCGTTCGGAATCAAAGCGGCGGCCGGCGGCATCTCCGGCGCGATGATTTCGCAGGCGATCAAAGTGGGTTTCGCGCGCGGCGTTTTCTCGAACGAAGCCGGCATAGGTTCCTCGCCGATCGCGCACACCGCCGCCGAGGACGCCACCCCGCATACGCAGGGCATGTGGGGCATAATGGAAATCTTCATCGACACCTTCGTGGTGACGACGCTGACCGGCGTTCTTCTGCTCTGCGCCGGCACCGAAGACATCGGAGCGCTTTTCGCGCAATGCTTCGGCAGAATCGGAAAACCGCTGCTCGCGGTTCTGCTCACGGTGTTCGCCTACGCTTCGATGATCAGCTGGTGCTTTTACAGCGAAGGGTGCATCCTGTTTTTAACCGACAAGAAAATCTTTCTTACGCTCTACCGCGTTCTCTCGGTCGCTGCGGCGTTTTTCGGCGCGATCGCTTCGGTGCGGCTGATATGGGACATCGCGGACATCTTCAACGGCCTGATGATTTTACCGAATATGTTTTTGCTGTTCCTTCGAAGAAACGAAATCACAAGAAGAGGTTAATATATGTGGCATTCAAAAACACCTTCGTACGTCTATGAAAAGCTGTCCTGTTCAAAAGAAGGGCTTACTTCCGGCGAGGCCAACCTTCGGCTCTCGCTGTACGGAAAAAACCTTTTGACGCAGAAAAAGAAGAAAAGCGTTATTGTCCGCTTCTTCGCCGCGATGGCCGACAAGATGACGATTATCCTGCTGATTGCGGCTGGCATCTCCTACATCGCGTCGCTCATCGGCAACGAGAGCAACGCGGATCCGATCATCATTCTGCTGATTGTGGTTTTCAACGCGATTATCAGCGTGATTCAGGAAAACAAGGCCGAGAAGGCGCTCGAAGCGCTGCGCTCGCTGTCCTCCCCCGAATCCACCGTCATCCGGGACGGCAGACCGGTTAAAATCAAAAGCGAAGACATCGTCGTCGGCGACACGGTTCTTTTGGAAAAGGGCTGCTTTGTCCCCGCGGATATTCGCCTGACCGAGGCGAACGAGCTGGTGATCGACGAGTCGGCGCTCACCGGCGAATCGCTGGGCGTCAACAAGGACGCAAGCCTTATCCTGCCTGAAAACGCGCACATCACCGATATGCACAACATGGCGTGGTCTGGAACCGCCATCGTTTCCGGCAGGGGAAAAGGCGTCGTCGTCGCGACCGGAATGGACACCTACGTCGGGAAAATCGCGAAAATGCTCGAAGGCGACGACAACGCGAAAACCCCGCTCCAGCAAAGGCTTGCGAAGGTCAGCAGCGTGCTGGGCAACGCCGCGTTAATCATCTGCGCCGTTATCTTTCTCATCGCCGTCGTCGAGGGCATGCCGGTCGCCGAGATGTTTCTGACTTCGGTAAGCCTGTCCGTCGCCGCCATCCCGGAAGGCCTGCCCGCGATCGTGACCATCGTGCTTTCCATCGGCGTGCAGATGATGGCAAAGCACAAAGCGGTGGTCAAGCGTCTGCCCGCCGTCGAAACGCTGGGCTGCGCAAGCGTCATCTGCTCGGACAAAACCGGCACGCTGACGCAGAACAAAATGACGGTGACCGAAGTTTTCGGCGACGGAAAGAAGCTTTCTCTTCCTTTTATCCTATGCAACAACTTCTCCTCTCCGACCGAAACCGCTTTGCTGGACTATGCGAAGCAGTTCATCCCCGATTATGAAGCCGTCATTCAGAAATACGAGCGCGTCCGGGAAATTCCGTTTGACTCCAAGAAAAAATACATGGCGACCGTGCATCGGTACGGAAGCGGCTATATCACCTATATCAAAGGCGCGCCCGACGTGATTTTGCCTCTGTGCCGCGGAAACACCGGCGCGGCGGACCGCGCAGTTACCGATATGGCGAGCCGGGCTTTGCGCGTCATGGCGTTCGCGAAAGCCGAAAGCGCCGCTCCGCCGAACGACCCGGCAAAATGCAGTTTTGAGTTCATCGGGCTCTGCGGCATGCTGGACCCGCCCCGTCCGGAGGTGTACGAAGCGGTCGCTTTGTGCAAGCGCGCGGGCATCCGCCCGGTTATGATTACCGGCGACCATTTGGACACCGCCATCGCAATCGCGAAAAGCATCGGCATTTACAACGAGGGCGACGAATGTCATACCGAAAAAGAGTTGTCGGAACTGGACGACGAAGCGCTTGCCAGAGCGGTTAAAAACTGCACGGTTTTTGCCCGAACCACGCCCGAATTCAAAGTCAGAATCGTCGAGGCGTTCCAGCGGAACGGCATGGTGGTCGCCATGACCGGCGACGGCGTCAACGACGCGCCGGCGCTGAAAAAAGCGGACATCGGCTGCGCGATGGGCATTAACGGCACCGACGTGGCGAAAGAAGCCGCCGACCTGATTCTGACCGACGACAATTTCTCGACCATCGTCGAAGCGGTCCGGCAGGGCAGGGCGATTTACGCGAACATCAAAAAAGCGGTGCACTTTCTGCTCTCCTGCAACATCGGCGAAATTCTGACCGTTTTCGCCGCGATTGTTTTACGTTTCCCAGCGCCCCTGACCGCAATCCAGCTTTTGTGGGTCAATCTCGTGACGGACAGCCTGCCCGCCATTTCGCTCGGACTCGAAAAAGCCGAACGCGACGTGATGAAGCAGAAACCCATTCAAAAAGGCGAGTCGCTGTTTGCGCGCGGCATGGCGTTCGAAATGCTGGCGGGCGGAATATACATAGGGCTTATCTCGCTGATCGCGTATATCGCCGGCACCAAAATGGGCGGCAGCATCCTCGGCAGAACCATGTGCTTCCTTGTGCTTTCCATCGCTCAGCTGTTCCACTCGTTCAACGTGCACAGCAGAAAATCGGTTTTCCGCTCCAACCTGTTCGGCAACCCCTACCTGATCCTGTCCTTCTTTATCTGCCTTGGGCTGCAGCTGTCGGTAGTCCTGGTTCCGTTCCTTTCCAACCTGTTCGGCTCCGCGGCGCTGGGGCTTAGAGAATGGCTGGTCGTCTTTCTTCTCTCGGGCTCTACCGTTGTAATCGCCGAAATTTACAAATTGTTAATTAAATTGTACGGTAAAAATTAATTAAAAATATGTTATATTTCCCCTTAGGATGAGAGTGGGGGAAATAAAAAATGGAAAGAAGACTGCCCGTTTTTGGAGACGGCGTGATCAAACTCAGCGAGGACAACGGGAAGTACGTGCGCATTTTGGGGCGCCATACCGTTAAAAAAGACTGCCTTGCGTTTGATTGGTCCAACAGCGGCATTAGCTTTAATTTCTTCGGAAGCGGCTTTATCCTGTCGTTCGGGGAGTTTACCTGCGACGAACCGGCATACGTCAAGGTGTTCGTCGACGGGAAGGAACAGCGCTTTGCGGTTTCGACCGGCAAAGAAAAGATTATTTATGAAAACCTGCCCGAAAAGCGGCACAGGGTCACGGTGCTGCGAATCACCGAGGGCGAGATTCCGCTTCTTTTTAAAGATATCAGCCTTTTCGGCAAAGACCAGAAGTTTATGGCTCCGCCTTTCGACAAGCCGCGTAAAATCGAATTTTACGGGGATTCCATCACCTGCGGGTACGGGGTGATCGCCGAACCGAGCGAGACTACTTACCATACCTACCAGCAGGACAGCACGATGACGTACGCGTATTTCACCGCGAAGGAACTGGACGCGGACGCGCGCTATATCTGCATATCCGGCAAGGGAATCGTCTGCAACTGCAACGGCGAGAAGGACAATGAGATTCCGATTTTCTTCCGGTACGCTTCCCGCGCGGGAGAACCCTGGGATTTTTCGTTATGGACGCCGAACGTGGTCGTGATTAACGCCGGCACGAACGATGTCGGCGGAGCGGTGCCCGACCAGACCTTTACCGAGGCCGCCGTAGAATTTCTTAAAGACATTCGCGGCGTTTACCCGGAAGCGCAGATTATTTGGGTTTACGGTATGATGAACGACAAGTATGTCCCCGCCATTAAGGAAGCGGTCAGGATACGCAACAAAACCGACGAGAAAGTGCACTTTCTGTATGTGGAGAGCATCAACCAAATGCCCGGCGAAACCGGCGCGAACGGGCATCCGAACACCAGAGCGAACATGCGCGTTTCCAAGCTGCTGGTCAAAAAAATACGCTCCATCACCGGCTGGAAATAAAAATAAAGCGGACAGCAAAAGCTGTCCGCTGTTTGTTTTTATCGCGTTTTTTCGTTATATCCGCTATAACCGTAGCCGTAGCCGTAACCGTAGCGGTTGTTCTTGTAATGCTTGTTTTTCTCTTCAGCCGAATCGTTCAGAATCATGCCGATGATTTTCGCGTCGATAAACTGAAGCGCCTTTACCGCTTTGTCCAGGTCGGCGTAGGTGGTCACCCGGCTTCTGACGACCAGTATGACGCCGTCGGCAATCTTCGCGAGCGGCAGCGCGTCCGAAACAATGTTGATCGGCGGCGTATCCATGATAATATAATCAAACTTGGTCTCGAGTTTGGAGAGAAGCAGCTGCATCTTCGCGCTTGCCAGCATCTCGGAGGGGTTCGGCGCCGGAATGCCGGCGGGAATGACGAAAAGGTTCTCAAACTTCGTCGGCTGAATGGACTCCTCTATAGAAGCAAGACCGCTTAAAATATTGGTGATTCCGGGGTCTCTTGCAATTCCGAGCGCTTTATGCACCTTTGAAAGACGCAGGTCGCAGTCGATGAACAGCACTTTGTTGAACGCCTGCGCCAGCGAAATGGCGATGTTGACGGAGGTCGTGGATTTTCCTTCGGCCTGCAGCGAGCTGGTTACGACGATCTTCTTACAGCCGTCCTTGATGACGGAAAGTATGATGTTGGTTCGAATCGCCTTATAGGCTTCCTGAACGCTGAAAAGTTCGCTGTTGCCGTAAGAATAGTCAAACGCAACTCGGCCGCTGCCTTTCTGCTCTTCAGCCATCTAAATTGTCCTCCCTCCTTAGCTTTTTCCCCTTGAAAGTCGGTATTGCTCCGAGAACCGGCACATTGTATCGCTCTTTGAGGTCGTTGACGGTTTTTACGCGCGTGTCCAGCATATCCTTCAGCAATACGATGACAAATACGATGACGATGCCGAGCACGAATCCGACGATGG
The DNA here is from genome assembly GCA_029550965.1 of Bacillota bacterium. Classification (GTDB taxonomy): domain Bacteria; phylum Bacillota; class Clostridia; order Oscillospirales; family CAG-382; genus UBA1049. Next base: position 14,869 of record JAKPGJ010000006.1, on the reverse strand, counting down.
AAAACAGCGTGATATTATCGTTGGAAACTTTCGGGGCAGTGGCGCTTTCGTAAATGCTGACGTTCGCCTTGTAGCTCTCTGTGAGCGGGGTGTACGTGCAGATTTTTTCTACGATTTTTGATGTTACGAACTGAACTTTATCTCTGTCCGTGCTGTTGTACTGTATCTGAATAACCTCTGTGTTGTCTTTAATGGTCAAAGATGTGTTTTTCCGAAGCTCCTCCGGAGAGCTGGGCTTGTACTCGTCCGGGATGCTTTGATAAACCTGCTCGTAAAAATCATGCGAATCCAGTATTTCAAGGTATGAAGAAACAATCATTCTCGCATAGTTGATCTCGACGGTCGGATTGGCCGGACTGATCTGCTTCTCGGATTGAATGCCAATCTTCGACTGCGAGTAATATACCGGATCTATCATGAACTTGGAATACGCAAAAGCTGCCGCAAAGCACAGAATGCCGCCGGCCAGTATCACAATCAAATGTTCCTTAATTAATTTAAAGAACTTCTCGTAAGTAAACTCCATTTGATACCTCCCACATCATTAATACTTGTCTATTATAAACCGTCAAAAAAGCAATGTCAATACATATTCTTTTATCTTGGAAAGTAGTACTTAATACCAGTAGGATATTTCGTCGGGTTTTGTTTTTTTTAAAGGATAGCTGTCGAATTTTAACAATACGACCGTAGATTTGTGAATTGAATAAGTATATTTATGCAAAAAAACATTGACTAAAAACTTCAATTGCTGTATCATAAGTAATAATATTATAACTGGAAAGAGGAATGAAAATGAATCGCGTTTATAATTTTTCGGCAGGTCCGTCCATGCTCCCCTTGCCCGTGCTGGAAAGAGCCGCCAAAGAAATGACCGACTACAAGGGCAGCGGAATGTCAGTGATGGAGATGAGCCACCGGTCGCCTGCTTACGAAGAAATTATTGCAAACGCAGAGCAGAATCTCCGTAAACTGATGAACATTCCAGACAATTATAAAGTGCTGTTTCTGCAGGGCGGGGCTACGACGCAGTTTGCCGCGGTTCCCCTCAACCTGATGAATAAACATAGAAAAGCCGATTACATCATCAGCGGACAGTTCTCAAAGAAAGCCGCCGACGAGGCGGCAAAATACGGCGAGGTAAACGTGCTCGCCAGCTCGAAGGACAAAAACTTTTCGTATGTTCCTTATGTAGACAAGTTTTCCCCCGACGCGGACTATGTGCATATCTGCTACAACAATACCATATACGGAACCACTTTTCATTATATACCCGAGACCGGCGGCATCCCGCTGGTAGCCGATATGTCCTCCTATATCCTGTCGGCGCCGATTGACGTGACCAGGTTCGGTCTGATATACGCCGGCGCCCAGAAGAACATGGGTCCGGCAGGCGTTACGGTCGTCATCGTGCGCGAGGATTTGATCGGGAACGCGCGTCCGGAAACGCCGGTGATGCTGGACTACAAGGTTCAGGCGGACAACGGCTCGATGTACAACACGCCGCCCTGCTATTCGATTTATATCGCCGGACTTGTGTTCGAGTGGATTTTGGAATTGGGCGGCCTTGAGGCGATGGAGAAAATAAACCGCGAAAAAGCCGCCATTCTGTACGATTACCTGGACCAGTCGAAGCTCTTCAAAGCGACAGCGCAGAAAGAGTTCCGCTCGCGCATGAACGTCTGCTTCGTAACCGGAAGCGAAGAACTGGATAAGAAGTTCTGCGCCGAAGCGAAAGCCGCGGGCTTTGTGAACCTGAAAGGTCACCGCTCCGTCGGCGGAATGAGAGCTTCCATCTACAACGCGATGCCCATCGAAGGCGTAAAGAAGCTGGTCGAGTTCATGGCGAAATTCGAAGCCGAGAACAAACAGTAAAAAGCCGGTAAAAATTTGAGAGAGGTTGACAGCATGACAGAAATAAAACTACTCAACAAAATATCCAAAACAGGTACCGACCTGTTTGATCCCCGCAAATACAATTTATCCGAATCCTGCGAGAATCCGGACGGCATTCTTGTCCGCTCGGCTTCCCTGCACGAGATGGAGTTCGGCGGCAGACTGCGCGCCATCGCGAGAGCGGGCGCGGGCGTTGACAACATTCCGATTGACCGCTGCTCGGAGAAGGGCATTGTCGTGTTCAACACCCCCAGCGCCAACGCGAACGGCGTAAAAGAGCTGACCATCGCGGCTTTGCTGCTCGCTTCCAGAAACATCATCGGCGGCGTCAGCTGGGTAGCGACGCTGAAAGGTCAGCCCAACTTCACCAAGCTGGTCGAGAAGGGCAAGTCCAAATTCGCGGGTCCCGAAATCAAGGGCAAAACGCTCGGCGTAATCGGTCTCGGCGCCATCGGCGGCCTGGTCGCGAACGCGGCCTGCGCGCTCGGCATGGAGGTCATCGGCTGCGACCCGTACATAACCGTCAACGCGGCGTGGTGCCTGTCCAGAGCGATCGGAAAAGCCGAAAATTACGATGAAATCTACGAAAAGAGCGATTATATCACCCTGCACGTTCCCTCGCTTCCTTCGACCAAGCACATGATTAACAAAGAAACCATCGCGAAAATGAAGGACGGCGTCCGCATCATCAATCTTTCCAGAGACGACATCGTCAACACGACCGATATCATCGAATCGCTTGCCAGCGGCAAGGTCGCGGCTTATGTGACCGATTTCCCGACCGAAGATTTAATCGGCGTAGAGGGCGTTATCGCCATTCCCCACCTCGGCGCTTCTACCCCCGAGTCGGAGGAAAACTGCGCGTATATGGCGGCGCAGCAGATGATTGATTATCTTGAGAACGGCAACATCCGCAACAGCGTAAACTACCCGGAGATAAACCTGCCCCGCACGACGGTAACCAGAGTTGTAGTTCTGCACGAGAATATCCCGAACATGCTCGCGCAGATCTCCACCGCTTTGTCGAGCGTAAACATCAACATCGAAAGCCTGTTGAGCCACTCGAAGGGAAACAACGCGATTTCCTTATTCGACACCAACAGCGCCGTCGGCGACGAGGTTGCCGCGAAGATTCTCTCGATTCCGGGCATCAGAAGGGTAAATATTGTTTAGTTCGATATAGAATGAGCACCGCAGTGAACTTCTGCGGCGCTTTTTTACATTTCTTTGCTGAATTTGGATATATAGTACAATGACAGTATATTGTAAGAAAGATAAACCCCGATTGCGACGAATACGATCCATAACGGAGCTTGAAGCAAAATCGCGATAAAGGTCAGAAGAATGATCAGGTATTGGGTAATATCCGCCGCTTTCGCTTTCGCGCAATTTCTTATGGCGATATTCCGCTCGTCCTTTTCCTCAATTTCCTTTATTTTTGCTATCGCAGGGTTCTTCTGCTCAAAACGAAGCCGAAACAGGTTCGCAATGCTCAGCCCGAACAGGCACGCTCCGATTCCGATGCACAAGCCGGACACCGTTTTGAGTTCCTCGCCTTTTATGAAAAACTCCCCTGCCAAAGCGATTCCGATTCCGAGCGCCATTACGAGGATAAACCATATCTTTTTCTTTTTCATGCGTCGTCGTCCTCCGAATAAATAAAGATTTCTTCGATTGTCTTTCCAAAAAAACGTGCGATTTTGAAAGCAAGAATAATAGAAGGATTATACCTCCCGTTCTCGATCGAACTTATTGTCTGTCTTGAAACCCGAAGTGCTTCAGCAAGTTGCTCTTGCTGAAGTCCGCTCGCCTTTCGCAATTCTTCAAGTCTGTTTTTCATATTAAATCCTATTTTTGTCATTTTGTAAAGTTTACTTTACATCCATTGTATCACACAACAATCAAAATGTCAAGTATGCTTTACAAATTGAAGGATTCATACTTGACATACTGCGTTTAAAGATTTAAACTACCCGTCAGTGAGTTCGAGACCTTCCTCACTTTAAACAAAACTAAAGGAGCTTTTTTATGAAAAAAAGGACAAAAAACCTCGTTTTAGGCGCGCTGGTCGCGGCGTTGTACGTTGTTATGACAATACTCGCAAGCGCGCTCGGTCTTTCCAGCCAGGTCATTCAGGTTCGGTTTTCCGAAGCGCTGACCATTCTCCCGGTTTTCACGCCCGCCGCGATACCGGGCCTGTTTATCGGCTGTATGATCGCCAACTATATCACCGGCTGCGTAATCTGGGACATTCTGTTCGGTTCCGTCGCGACCTTGATCGGCGCAGTGGGTACTTATCTTTTCAGAAAGAACAAATATTTAGCCGTTCTGCCGCCGATTCTTTCGAACACCATCGCCGTTCCGTTTATTCTGAAATACGCGTATCAGCTGGAGGACGCCATGTGGTTTATGTTCATCACCGTCGGCGCGGGCGAGCTGATTTCAGTCGGAATATTGGGGCTTCTTTTACATCAGGCAATCGAAAAAACCAAAATCAGCGGTATATTTGAATAAATTTCCGGACACCCTCTAAAAAAGGCGGTGTCCTTTATTTTTCTTTCTTTTATTTAATCGGATTGCTCATCCGATTTGCTGTTTTTTATACTGTTTGTGCTTTTTTTACGCTTTCGTTCATCTCTTTTCTGTCAGCGGCCATAAAATAAAAAGATTGCCGCCCTCCTTTTAATGCTTTAAACATTATTCATATATCGCTCTATTTTAATATATTTTGCGTACGATATTTAGGGCTGAACAAACCGCCAAATTTACCCGCTTTGCCTTGACAAAGACATAGCGCTGTGCTAAACTTTTTTTGTATTATGTAAAATTATGGACATATAGAAAGAGGAAAACGGCAATGGGCGTTATGATCGTTTTTGACGGAAACAGCATATTGAACCGGGCGTTTTACGGCATCCGGCCGCTGACGACCAAAGACGGTCTGCCTACGAATGCCGTTTTCGGCTTTGTAAATATCATTGAAAAGGGCATTTCCGCCGTCGGCGGGAACCCTGATTACGCCGCCATCGCGTTCGATTTGAAAGCGAAAACCTTCCGCCACAACGCCTGCGAGACCTACAAGGCGACCCGCAAGGGTATGCCGGACGAGCTTGCCGCGCAGCTTCCCTACGCCAAGCAAGCGGCTGAAGGGCTGGGGCTGGTCAGGCTTGAAGTGGAGGGCTACGAGGCGGACGATATTTTAGGAACGCTGGCGCGGATTGCGAAAGAAAACCATTGCGAATGCGTCATCGTCACCGGCGACCGCGACAGTTTTCAGCTTGTCGGCGAAGGAACCACCGTCCACCTTGCGACCACAAACGAGACCAAGATTTTCGACGAACAGGCGATTTTCGATACCTATGGCGTAAAACCCCGTCAGCTGATCGACGTCAAAGCCATTATGGGCGACGCTTCGGACAACATTGCCGGCGTGCCCGGCATCGGCGAGAAGGGCGCCTTAAAGCTCATCGCGGAGTACGGCAGCCTAAAAGGGGTTTACGAAAACATCGACAACATCAAGGGCGCTTTGAAGGACAAGCTGATTGCCGGCAAGGAAAGCGCCATGATGTCGCGCTATCTTGCCGAAATCTGCACGAGCGTGCCCATTTCCGAAAACATTGAGGATTACCGCTATAAGGGCAAGAACAAGTCCGCTTTGTACGAGCTTTTCACAAAGCTGGAGTTCAAACAGTTTATCGAACGCTTCGACCTGACGAAGGAAGAAACGGTTCATGTAAAGCCCGAATTTATCGAAAGCGACATCGCCGCTTTGACCGAAATGGCAAAAGACAAACGGGTTTATTTGCATATCAGGGACAACGTCATCTCGGCGACCGACGGCGAAAATTATATCGACGTTCCGTTCGACGAAAAAGCAAAACCGTTTTTTGAAAACGAGAAGAACCGAATCTGCGTCTGGTCTGTCAAGGAGCTGTACCATCTTTTGCGCGCGAAAGGCATATCGTTCGACTGTCAGGCGGACGACCTTTCGCTGCTCGGATACGTGCTGTCCCCTTCGGACAACGGCGTTTCGTTTGAAAAGCTGGCGCTGATGTACCTGAACGCAGCGGTCAAGGAAATCGACGTTTCGCTGTATCCCGAACTGTTCAAAATCATGCTGGAAAAAGCGGAAAGCAACGAACAGGAACGCCTTTACAAAGAGATAGAGCTTCCGCTCGCCTATGTGCTTGCGCGGATGGAAAGCGTCGGCTTTGCGGTGGATAAAAAAGGGCTTGCCGATTATTCGGAAACGCTCGCGGCATGGATTTCGCTGACGGAGCGCAGCATTTACGATATCGCGGGCAAACCCTTCAACATCAACTCCCCCAAGCAGTTGGGCGCGGTTCTGTTTGAGGACTTGAAACTCCCGCATTACAAAAAAACAAAGAGCGGGTACTCTACCGACGTGGAAGTGCTCGAAAAACTGCGCCGCTACCGGCCGGACATCATCGAGCCGATTTTATATTACCGATTGCTGCAGAAGCTGAAAAGCACCTACGCCGACGGACTGCTCAAGGTCATTTCCGACGACGGGCGGATTCACACCACGTTCAAGCAGACGCAGACGCTGACCGGCAGGCTTTCCTCGGTCGAGCCGAACCTGCAGAACATTCCGGTCCGTCAGGAAATGGGCAAGGAGCTGCGCAAGTTCTTTGTCGCCGCGGACGGCTGCGTTTTAATCGACGCCGACTACTCGCAGATCGAGCTGCGGGTGCTCGCGCATATTTCCGGCGACGAAACGCTGATCAATGCTTTTCTAAACGGCGAGGACATCCACACGCTCACCGCCTCGCAGGTGTTCGGCGTGCCGCAGGATATGGTTACGCCCGAAATGCGCAAGCGCGCAAAAGCGGTCAACTTCGGCATTGTTTACGGCATCAGCGAGTTTTCGCTGGCGGAGGACATCGGCGTTACCCGCAAAGAAGCGAAGGATTATATTCAGGGCTACTTTGCGAAATACCCGATGGTTAAAAAGTATATGACCGAAACCGTCGAGGCGGCGAAGCGCGACGGCTATGTCTCCACCATATTCGGCAGACGCCGCTATATTCCCGAGCTGACCTCTCCGAAAGCGCAGATACGCGCGTTCGGCGAGCGCGTCGCGATGAACACCCCGATACAGGGCAGCGCGGCCGACATTATCAAGAAAGCGATGATCGACACCGAGAAAGCGTTGCAGGAAGCCGGGCTGAGCGCAAGGCTGATTCTCCAGATACACGACGAGCTGATCGTCGAAGCGCCGGAAAAGGAAGCCGGACAGGCAGCCGAAATCCTGATTCGGTCGATGGAGAACGCGTACAAAATGAAGGTTCCCCTCTCCGTTGACGCGCATATCGGAAAAACATGGTATGACGCGAAAGGGGAATAACGTTTTTAGCAGAATATTTTACAGGCAAGCCCGCTTGCCTGCGAATATACACACATTATTGAAAGAGGGTCATCAGAATTAAAGGTTTAGTCAATTTAGGCGGCAGAAAAGCAAGGGTGCTGCTTGTTTACCCCGATTACACGGACAGAGATATGAAGGGAAAAACAACCGGCGGCAGCTACAGCGAGGGACTTGCCTCCATCTCCGCGGTGCTCAAGCAGAGCGGCCACAGCGTATCCCTTCTGCACCTGCTTTATCTGCACGACGAGGAAGAGTACAAGCAAAAACTAAGGGAAAAGGGTGAGTTCGACATCATCGGCTTTTCGGTCAGAACCACCGCCTTCCCCGACGTGAAAACATACATCAAATGGACTAAGGAAGTTTACCCGGATGTGTTCATCATCTGCGGCGGCTACCACTGCACGCTGGTTCCCGGCGAGGTGTTGGCGGTCGACGGCGTGGACGCGGTCTGCATCGGCGACGGCGAATACGCCCAGCTGGAGCTGTGCGACAAGATGAGCGCGGGCGAGGATTATTGGAATGTAGAGAGCCTTTGGTTTAAGAACGAGGACGGCAGTTTTATAAAAAACCCGGTCCGCCCGCTTTTCGCGGACCTCGACAGACTGCCTATCCCGGATTTTGACCTGTTCGACTATAAAAACCTCGACAGCGTCAAGGTGGACACCGCGATCGTCATGATGAGCCGCGGCTGCTTTTACAACTGCACCTACTGCGGCAACTCGCAGTTCCGCAACGTTTACCCCAACAAAAAGATTTATGCGCGCTTCCGCAGCCCGGAGAACGCGATTCTGTATCTCAAGACGCTTTTGTCGAAGTATCCGAACATCAAGTTCATCAACTTCCGGGACGCCATCTTCAATATGTTCCCCGACTGGTTCGACAAGTTTATCGAACTGTATAAAAAGGAAATACACCTGCCCTTCACCTGCAACGTGCGCTTTGACATTCTGACCGAGGACACGGTCAGAAGGATGAAGGAAGCGGGCTGTTATACCATTGACATGGGGCTTGAGAGCGGCGACCAGGAGATCCGCTTTAAATACTTAAAACGCTACATGACCGACGAAATGGTCATCAACTGCAGCAAGTGGTTCCATAAGTACGGAATCGACCAGCTAACCTACAACATCATCGGGCTTCCCTACGAGGATATTCACAAAGCACTCAAAACCATCAAGCTGAACGCCCGCATGAAGAGCGACCGCTATATCCCGAATATTTTCTACCCCTATCCCGGCACCGCGCTGTATGACATCGCCAAAAAAGCGGGCTTTTTGCCGGACGTCATCCCGCCGGGCTGCCGCGTTCCGCTCAAGCAGGAGCAGTTCCCGGAGGAACAGGTTCTGTTTATCGAAGCCTATTTCGGTCACTTCGTAAGACGGTACAAGCTGGCGTACGCTTTGCCGTCCTGGCTCGGCAAGCCTTACGAGAAATGGCTGGACCACCGCGTGACCGGCAAACATGTTCCGTATAAATTCTATGTGAAAGTGCACGACATTTACGCGAAAGCGCGCAATAAACTAAAAGACTTCCTGATCGACAGACTGCCTAAGCTGTATATCAAGCTGCGCGTACTGAAGCATAAAAAGAGAGCAAAGAAGTAGGTATGCCTTCCAACAACGAACTTGAAAAAGGCGTTTTATACGTCGTTCCCACTCCGATCGGAAACCTGTCGGACATCACCCTGCGCGCCAGGGAGACGCTCGAGAACTGCGACTTTATCGCTGCGGAGGACACCCGCGTCAGCGGGAAACTGCTGATGCTGCTCGGCATCAAAAAGCCGATGGTCAGCTATCACGAGCACAATAAAATTTCCGAAGGCAAGAAAATCTGCGGGCGGCTCAAAAACGGCGAGACCTGCGCGCTGGTTACCGACGCCGGAACGCCGGCGGTCAGCGACCCGGGCGCGGAGCTGGTCGCTCTGTGCGCCGAAAACGGCATCAAGGTAATCTCCCTGCCGGGCGCCTGCGCCGCCGTTACCGCGCTTGCCGGTTCAGGCATACCGTCCCGGCGGTTCTGTTTCGAGGGCTTTCTGCCCGAGAATGCTTCCGAGCGCAGAGAATACCTGGAGAGCATAAAGTATGAGAAGCGCACGCTGATTTACTATATCGCGCCGCACGACCTGGATAGAGCGATCGCGGAGCTTTCCGGCGCGCTCGGAAACAGAAAGTGCGTGCTCGCCAAAGAACTGACAAAGCGAAACGAAAAATATTTTTATACAACCCTTGGCGAACTCCCCGCTTTGCTTGCGGCGGCGGACCCCGCAGTGAAAAAGGGAGAGTTTGTGCTGATTGTGGCGGGCGCTTCGGAAGACGCCGACGCCGACTGGAAACAGCTTACGGTCGAGGAGCATATCCTCCGCTATTTAAAGTTAGGCATGACCAAAATGGAGGCGTGCAAGGCGGTCGCGCGCGACCGGGGCAGACCCAAGGGCGAAATTTATAAAATTGCTTCCGAAATGAACATCGAAACGGACGGATGATTATGAAACAAAAAGTTGCCGCTTTTTTGCTGTGTTTTCTCGTTTGCTTCGGGCTGCCGATTCCCGTTTCGGCGCAAGATCCGGCTTTTTCGTTTGAAATCGCCCTGAACGAACCGGTTTATTTAAACGGCACAGCAACCGTTCAGATAAAACTCGCAGACCTTGCCGTTCCGCTTTCCGGCGTCGAGTTTACGCTTAACTTTGACAAAGCGTTTCTTGAGCCTGTGATTACGGAAAACCAAAACGACGAGATGAACGCTTTTTTAAAAAAATCGCCGCAGAACGGCTGGGAGCAAATCTGCCGCTACGACGAGAGCAGCGCCTGCTACATCCTGCGTTTTTCAGCGCCCGACGGCGCGGAGGACGATGACGCGCTGGTTCAAACGGTTGACGATTTGCTGATCGAGATTCCCTTTACCGCGAAAACCGAGGGCGAAACGGCGGTCGCCGTCGCGGACAGCGGCGTGATCGGCGTTGACAAAAACTTAAATCTTTTGTCCGGAAGCGGAGCCGAGAAGAAATTCGCGGTGGTTTTGAGCGATAAAATACTGCTGAAACCGACAAGTTCTTTGACGCTGCATGCGACCGGCGATGCTGCTTTTCTCACCGGCATTCGGGAAGAGGCCCCGGTTTCCGAGCTGCAGGAGCATTTTATCAACTTCGGACTTACATACCTTGACGCGGAGGGGAACCCCTATTCGGAACCTTTTTGCGGTACCGGCATGAGAATCTGCCTTTTCAGCGGAGATACGCTGCTGGACAGCGTGACGGTGGTCGTCAAGGGCGACCTTGACGGCGACGGAAGCGTTTCGTCCATCGACTGCCTGCTCATTAAACGGTATATACTCGGCAACGCCGAACTGAACGAAGCGCAGCTGCAGGCGGGATATATCGGGGACGAGGACGAAATATCTTCGCTGACCGTTTTGCTGTTAAAACGCCATATACTTGGAAATTACAATCTATATCAATAAAAACGAGAGGAATCGGATATGCGAAAAATTACATTATCTGGCGATATCGAAGGCTTAATGGCCGGTTTTGAAGAGATCAAAGCCGATCTCGGACTTGAAAACGCCGACAGCGGACTGCCTGTCGCTGTTAAAAAAGGCGCCTGCCTGAAGGTTTCCCTAAAAGACAACAGCGCGCAGATCGAGTACGCCGAACCGGTGCATTTCTTCAGAGCGCTGTCGCTGCTGACGCTGAACCTCAACAAGGGTTCGACCTGCTTCGAAATCAAAGAAGAGCCCGGTTTTCGGAAGAACGGCGTCATGTTCGACTGCTCCAGAAACGCGGTCCTGACCGTCGATACGCTCAAGTTTTTCTTCCGCAAGATGGCTTTGATGGGTTTAAACCTCGGCATGATGTACACCGAGGATACGTACGAAGTGCCCGAGTATCCCTACTTCGGCTACATGCGGGGCAGATACACCTTCGACGAAATCCGGGAAGCGGACGATTATGCGAACATGTTCGGAATCGAGCTTGTACCCTGTATTCAGACGCTCGCGCACCTCAACAGAGCGACACACTGGCCGAAGATGTGGTATTTAAAAGACACCGATGAGGTTCTGCTGGTCGGCGCGGATTCCACCTATGAGTTTATCGAGAATATTCTCAAAGCCGCGACGGCTCCCTACCGCACCAAACGCGTTCACATCGGCATGGACGAAGCGATGGACCTCGGTCTGGGCAACTATCTCAGAAAGAACGGATACGTTCCTTCCTCCGAGATTATGAAGTACCACCTCAAGCGGGTACACGAGATTCTCAAAAAGCTCGGCTTGAAGGCGATGATGTGGAGCGACATGTATTTCAGGGTCGTTTCGCCCTCTCACTCCTACTACGATCTCCAGCATCCGGTAACGCAGGACATTGTGGACAGCGCGCCCGAAGATATCGACCTTGTTTACTGGGATTACTACAACTCCAGCGATGAAGTGCTTACCGGCATGATCGCGCAGCACCAGCGCTTCAAGGCGGACACCATCTTCGCCGGCGGCATCTGGACATGGGCCGGACCCGCGGCGGACTACCGCGTCACGCTGACCACAACCCTTCCCGCGCTCAAAAAGTGCAGAGAAATGGGCGTCAAAGAGGTTTTCGCCACCGCATGGGGCGACAACGGCGCGGAAGCGAACTTCCTGACCACCCTGTACGGTCTGCAGATGTATGCCGAAATCGACTACACCGGCGCGTACAATCCGGAAGAAGTCGCCGAGCGATTCAAAGTCACCACCGGCGGCGACGCGAACAGCTTCTTAGACCTGTCCGCGTTCAACCTGGCGCCCGGCATGCCGCCCTTGAGCTCCTGCTCAAACTTCCTGGCGAAGTATATGCTCTATCAGGACCCGATTATGCCGCTGTGCGAAGCGGACGTAAAGAAATACGATTTGGCAGCGCATTACGGTTCGCTTGAAGAAAAATACGCGAAGTACGCCGCGGAGAGCAAAGGCGAGTTGAAACTGTTGTTCGAGTTCTACACAAGCCTCGCAAAGACGCTCAAAATCAAATGCGGCTGGCACAAGCGGTCGTCGGAATGCGTCCGCGCGAAAGACTACGAGCAGGCGAAAAAGGTTGCGGACGAAGTTGCGGATGTCATAAGCGCTTTGCGCGAACTCAAGAGCATCTGGTACAGACTGTGGAACGCCACCAACAAGCCTTACGGTTTTGAAATCATCGACATCCGGCTCGGCGGGCTCATATCCAGATTCGAAACCGCGCAGATGAGACTATATCAGTTCGCGAACAAGGAAGTCGACGACATTCCCGAACTCTCAACCGAAAAACTGCTGTTTGCGTCCGACGAGAACGGCAACACCATCGGCTACCGCACCTGGCAGGATTTAATCTCGGCCTGCAAAATATAACATGATAAAAAAATTCCGCTTAAGGGCTACCCTTGAGCGGAATTTACGTTTATTAAGTCATTTTACTGCAAGGCAAGAATCAATGCGGCTTTATGCGATTCGTAAATTTTTTTAAAAACGCTTTCGCGGTTTTCGATGTTTTCTCGGCTTTTCCGAACAGAAGATGATTATTGCAGTATTCAGATAATTCTATCATTTATATTCGTATTTTCAAGGTCTGTTTATAAATAGCCGAAAAATAATACACATTTGCCCTTCACTTCTTTCTTTTTCATCCGATATAATTAATGCCTGTTATTATTACTGGGGGATATTTTATGAGCACCAGCATAAATGAGTTGAGCCCTTTTCAGCTTGACGTGCTGAAAGAAATTGGGAACATAGGCGCAGGAAACGCGGCGACTGCGCTGGCGGAGCTTTTGTCCGACCGGGTTTCGATGTCGGTGCCCGAGCTTTCCATCGCCGACGCCAACGAAGTCGTATCGCTTCTTGGCGGACCGGAAAACCCGGTTGTCGCCATCCTGCTCACCATGTCCGAAGACGTCAAGGGTATAATCATGCTTGTTTTTGAGGAAAAGTTCCTCAATGTGGTCCTGCGCACCCTGCTCGGCAAAGAGATCGACAGCCTTTCGGAAATGAGCGAGCTTGACCGTTCCGTATTCATGGAGATAGGAAACATTATGTCAAGCACCTATTTGAACGCGATGTCGCAGCTGACGGGACTGAACATCAGCATATCCACGCCCGATATCTGCGTGGACATGGCAGGCGCGATCATGAGCTATCCGGCTTCGCTTTTCGGCATGAGAGGGGACAAGGTGCTCATCATAAAAGAGGATTTCATCGGTCAGGAGCGCATCACCAGCCATCTGGTCATGCTGCCCGACGAGGATTCTCTTGATATTATTTTTAGGAGTCTGGGAGCGTAAGGAAATTGGGGAATCTAATTGTAGTTGGAATCGCGGATCTCAAGGTCGCATCAGGAGATGACGTGCTGATTACCTACGCGCTCGGCTCGTGTGTTGGCACCTGCATTTACGATAAAACCGCGAAAGTGATCGGATTGTCGCACGTTCTGCTTGCCAGCAAGCATATGTGCCTGACGGACAACAACATCTATAAGTATGCGGATACGGCCATTAAAGAACTGGTGCGCCAAATGGTTCTGCGCGGCGCTTCCGTCAAGCGCATGACCGCGAAAATCGCGGGCGGGGCGCATATGTTCGCCAGCAGCACCATCCGCATCGGCGAGCAGAACTCCGCCGCCGTGATGGAAGAACTCAAAAAACTCGGCATCCCGCTGGTCGCCGCCGATATCGGCGATAATTACGGACGAACGATGGAATGCTGGGCCGCCGACGGGAAAGTGGTTATCAAATCCATTCTGAAAGGTAATAAAATTCTGTAAAGAGCATCTGCTGTTTTTAAATTTTAAAATGCGCATAAAAAAAGCTCTCTGTGGTTTTGACAGAGAGCGTTTTTACCGGACATCCTGACGTTTGAATACGACGATGATTGTCTTGAAGAGGATTTGGATATCTAATTTTAACGACCTTTTCTTTATGTATTCTATATCATACACGATTTTTTCTTCCGGTCCGATGTTGTAGCCGCCGTTTACCTGCGCAAGTCCCGTAAGCCCGGGTTTGACGAGCAGCCTTTGACTGAATCCGTCGATATACTGCTCAAACACTTCATAAAACTCGGCGCGTTCCGGTCTTGGTCCGATGAAGCTCATTTGTCCCGCCAAAATGTTGAACAATTGCGGAAGCTCGTCAAGGTGCGTATTGCGCAGGAATCTGCCGACGCGCGTTACTCTCGGATCGTTGACTTCTGCCCATTGAAGTCCGTTCTTTTCCGCGTCGATATACATGGACCTGAATTTGCGCATTGTAAAGGGTTTTCCGTTTTTACCCAGCCGTTTCTGTTTGTAAATTGCAGGCCCTTTGGAATCTATCTTCACGGCGATGCCGATAATCAGCATGGGTATGAACAAAACAATAAGCCCGCATAAAGATAACAAAATGTCCAAAAACCGCTTGATGATGCTGTAAACCGGTTTCGGTTTTAGCTTTTCAATCTTTTCAGTCGCAAAAATCTGCGTAATCTCCGGAATTTTTACTTTTACCGCTTCTACTTCCTCGGTTTCTGCCCTTGTCACAGACAATGTCTTAATTGTGTGTATAGTTGAATCCATTCCCGAATCTAAACACCCCTAATCATCCAAAATTC
>JAKPGJ010000004.1 GCA_029550965.1 Bacillota bacterium | reverse complement strand
ATCCGCTTCATATTCTCGCGGTGCATAAAGATGATCAAAAGTCCGATAAAGCAGGCGAAAAGCATATACGAAAACGAGGGCGGGCTGTTGTCGTTGAGCACTTTGGTTCTGTAAAAAACCAGCGCGGGATACACAAACCCCGCCATCATCGAACCGAGCGAGATGTATCTGAAAATCAGTACGACCAGCGCGAAAACCGCGAAGAGGACCAAAAACATGATCGGGTCCATCATCAAAACCATGGTCGCCGCGGCCAGAACGCCTTTGCCGCCCTTGAAGCGGAAGTAAATTGGGGCGATATGACCGAGGATGCAGAAGGTTCCGGCCAAAAACGCGCCGTTCCTGCCCATGACAAGCATACCGATGGATACCGACAAAAACTGTTTGAGCACGTCGCCCAGGAGCGTGTATAACGCGCCCTTTTTCCCGTAAACGCGATGCATGTTTGTCAATCCAGCGTTTCCGCTTCCGTACTTGCGGATATCGTCGTGGTAGAGATACTTGCTGACAATGATTGCGGTGTTGAAACTGCCGAGCAGGTAGGGGATAACCACGCAGATCAGCGTCCCCAAAACATAAAAGAAGATCGCAAGCGTCTGGTTGATTTCGCCGTACCGCTCGAACAACTGGTGCAAAAAGCCGGGAAAATTGACATAAATCATGGACAAACACGCTCCTTAACACTAAAAAAGGGTAAAATGCTAATCTATGGATTCGCCCTTCTGCTTGATGACAAGCCTGATCGGCGTACCCTCAAAACCGAAGGTTTCGCGCAGGCAGTTCTCGATATAGCGCTGATAGGAGAAATGGAAAAGCTCGGCGTTGTTGCAGAAAAGCACGAAGGTCGGCGGTCTGACGCCGGTCTGGGTCATGTAGTAAATCTTCAGCCTTCTGCCTTTGTCGGTCGGCGGCTGAACCCGCGCCGTCGCTTCCGCAAGCATATCGTTTAAAAGTCCGGTGGTAATCCGCTTCGATGCCTGCTCGTAGCAGGCGTTGATCAGCTCAAAGATTTTATCGACGCGCTGTCCGGTTTTTGCCGAGATGAACACGGTCGGCGCGTAGTTCATATACGCCAGCGCGTTATACACATCCTTGCGGTATTTGTTGAAGGTATCGTTGTCTTTTTCGACCAAATCCCATTTGTTGACGACGATGACGCTCGCTTTTCCGTTGTTGTGGGCGAGGCCCGCGATATGTTCGTCCTGCGCGGTAACGCCCTCTTTTGCGTCAATCATAATCAGACATACATCCGAACGCTCGACCGCCATTTTCGCGCGGATAACGCTGTATTTTTCGATTCTGTCCTCGATTCTTCCGGCGCGGCGGATGCCCGCGGTGTCGATGAACACATACTTGCCGTACTGGTTATCCACATACGTATCGACCGCGTCCCGCGTGGTTCCGGGAATATCGCTGACGATAACCCGCTCCTCGCCGACAATCCGGTTGATAATCGAGCTTTTTCCGGCGTTGGGCTTTCCGATGACGGCGACGCGAATCCGCTCCTCTTGGTCGCTTTCCCCGTCGTCCGGCGGCAAAAGCTCGACCGCTCTGTCCAAAACGTCGCCGCTTCCGGTGCCGTGCAAAGCCGAAACCGGTATGGTATCCTCAAAACCCAGTTCGTAGAACTCGTAGAACTCGGGCGGCAGCTCGCCGACGCCGTCGACCTTGTTGACAGCAAGAATCACTTTCTTCTGCGACTTGATAAGCATGGTCGCGATGTCCCGGTCCGCGGCGGTCACGCCGGTCTGAACGTCGCACATAAACACAATGACGTCCGCCAGATGAATCGCCGCTTCCGCCTGCATGCGCATCTGCTTGAGCAAAGCGCTGTCGGTGGACGGCTCGATTCCGCCGGTGTCGATGACCAATAATTCTCTGCCGTTCCATTCGGTTTCAAAATAAATGCGGTCGCGCGTAACGCCGGGCGTATCGTCCACGATCGAGATACGTTGTCCGGTTATTTTATTAAAGAATGTGCTTTTACCCACATTCGGTCTTCCAACTATCGCAATAATTCCCTTGCTCACACGTCTACTCCTGTTGCCTTAGTAATTCCCTGTTATTTTATCAGCCAGATCGGCTCCGTCTTTTTCTGTAATGATTACCTTTACGCCAAGCGCATTTTCCAAATCCTGAACGCTGGTATTGTCCAAAAACAAATCCCGGTCGTACCGGAGCATATTGCAGGGCACAAGCAGAATTCCGCCGTTGACCTCGTCCTTTAGCTGTTCGATGATGTCCCTGCCGACGACCAGGCCGGAAACCGTGATGTACCCGCCGAAAAAGTTGTTTTTAATCGCCCTGACGCGAACCCGAATCTGCGGAAACCTGCTCTTCGCAAGCCCGACAAGGGTCTCGATATGCCGGTACGCGGCTTCACCCGTGACAATGGTGATTTCGCTGTTAGTATAACCGAATTTGTCAATTTTTTCAAGCCTGTGCGCAAATTCCTCGTAATGAGAACGGAGCATGCCGACGCCGTTTTCAATCTGCGGATAATCCTCGTAATACTCTTCCGGCGGAATCGGTCTTTGCGCCAGCAAAAAGAACTCGTCGGCGGCGTAAACCAGCCGCTTGCCTTTTTCCCGCAGGCATTTCTTGCCGAAACGGTCTATGATATCGATAACCTCTCCGGCGCTTTCCTTGTCGTAGGGGGAAATTTCATAAAGCCCCTGTCGATGACCGGTGATCCCGCAGGGAACCGCGGCGATGCTCTGGATATTCTCCAGCGATGTCAGAAAGGCGAGCGACCTTTCCAGTTCCTGTCCGTCGTTGATGCCGCGGCAGAGCACAAGCTGGGTGTTCAAAGCGATGCCGCCCTTGTCCAGCCGCTCCAAGTATTGCAAGCACTCCCCCGCGAATCGGTTGCGCATCATTTTGGCGCGCAGTTCCGGGTTGACCGTATGCACCGAAACGTTTACCGGGGAAATATGCATTTTGATAATGCGCTCGACGTCGCTTTCCTTTAAATTGGTCAGCGTCACATAGTTGCCCTGCAAAAAGGACAGCCGCTCGTCGTCGTCTTTAAAGTAAATCGACTCCCGCATTCCTTTGGGGTTCTGGTCGATAAAGCAGAAAATGCAGTTGTTTTTGCACCGCTTTTTCTCGTCCATCAAATAGCTGGCGAATTCAAGCCCGATGTCGTCGTACTCCGGCTTTTTTATCAGTACGGTTTTCCGTTCGCCGTTACGTTCGACGACCAGTTTTAGTCTTTTATCGGTGATGTAAAAACGGTAGTCGAGCACGTCGTTTATGTCGTTGCCGTTGACCGACACCAGTTTGTCGCCGGCTCTTACTCCGGCTTTGTCGGCATATGAATTTTTATCTACCGAAACGATCTCTACCATTTTTCATCACCCGCTCAACACAAAACTAAACTTCTTTTTTTTGTAAAACCCGTTTTTCAGGTCGGATTTCCCGACTGAAAAACGCCGCAAGGCGCATTGTGTTCGCCGAAAAATAATTGAAAAAAAAGCGCGTCGCCAATGCAAGCAACCCGCCGTTTTTCAACCGTTTTACGCTTCTTTTTCTTTAATTTTAAGTACTTCTTTACCTGCGTAGAATCCGCAATTGCTGCAAACTCTATGGTTCAGATTGTACTCTCCGCATTTGGGGCACTTGGTCATACCCGGAAGTGCGAGCTTCCAAACGGATGAACGCCTTTTATCTCTTCTTGCCTTCGATGTTTTCCTCTTTGGTACTGCCATACCAAACACCTCCTTAGCTTTTATAAAAAAATTACTCGTTCTCGAAATATTTGGCCAAAACCGAAAGCCGCGGATCAATATCCCTCGTATCGCAGGAGCAAGGCGATTCGTTGAGATTCTTTCCGCACTTAGGGCACAAGCCCTTGCAGTCATTACTGCATAGGAATCTTCCGGGCATTTCAAGAATCATACTGCTTCTGATAAATTCGGCTTCGTCAAACTTGCCGTCCTCAAGGAGGATGAACTCATCGTTATCGGTATTCTCAAGCTTATCTGTAAGCTTTTGCTCGATATCGAACGAAAACCCGGTGTTAAATTCTTGTCCGCATCGTGCGCAGACTACGCGTGCGTCCAGGGTTATTTTCGCGTTGAGAACAATAAGACCGGCCAGGTTTCTAATTTTCCCCTCGGCGGTTACCGTTCCGCTGACAACATCGGGAGAAAGCCCCTGCGCACTGCAGCTGTACTCGAAAGGCAGCTCTGTAACCGTACCTCCGATAAGACCAAGCAAATCAAGCATAAGTTATTCATGCCTTTCTATGGTTGTAATCCCCACCCACGTTCAATGCGAACGAGTATCAAACTACGCAGTACATTCCATTATATATCCTAAAATTGCTTTTGTCAACAGATTTTTTCTATATTTTATTCTTCTGTGTACTGTTTTGTCTGACAAATTTACTATAACTATTTTTTAATTTTTTATACATCATTTTTTATATTGAAAAACGCTGTTGTTTGTGTTAATATTTTATATGAATAAAAGACTTTCGCAGAGTTATAATAAACACAAAAAGGGGTGTGTTTATTATATGCTTGAGAAGTTAAAGTCCAGAAAAGACGCTCTGATACTTTCCAATATCGCGGGCATGGTCAGCGGTTTTCTGCTCGGCGCCGCCGCGATATTCGCGGTCATGCAGTGCATGAAGCGCAAGAAAAGCATCCGCTGCAGGGCGAAAAAAGCTTTTCGGACAATCGAGAACAGAATGCAGGTGTAAGACTCCGGTCTTGCATCAGCAAAAGCCGGAGGGTTACATAGATTTTTGGGTATGGAATATAAGATTTCTCATTTCGGCGGCGCAAGAGCCGCCGACGAACTTGTCATATACGAAAACGTAGCGAGAACGGGCACCAACGCGTACGGCGTTGAGGCCGTCGTCGAAAACGGAATCGCGGTCAGCGTCGGTTCAAACGACCGCGCGGTGCCTGAAAACGGATTCGTCGTTTCGGGACACGGTTCCGCCGCGCTTTTTATAAAAGAGAATATTTTTGAGGGCGTAAAAGTTTCGATCGACAGAGAAAAGAACGTTCTGACCGTTATCAACGACGACGAAGCGAAGAATTATTACTACACAAAAAAGCTGGGCGAAATCAAACAACGCTCGGAAAAGGCAAAAATGGACGTTTCGAACCTCATCCGTCAAATCCAGCAGCTGATTGACGAAAAAAACTACGAGCCCTGCAGGCAGCTGCTCGAGGAAGCCTATTACAGGACCTGCGAATCCAAGAAGGGCGAGATACGCGCCGTCTGGCACCGCCCGCTGGAGAAAAGCCCGGAGGAAATAGACGCCTGCGTTAAGCGCCTTGCGGACGCGGGCTTCAATATGCTGCTCATCGAGACCATTTACGAAGGCTATTCCATCGCCGCGCGCTGCACGGATATGCCTTTGCGCGCGGATTTGGCGGGCAAAGACTTCGATATGGTCGACGAATACATAAAAGCGGGAAAGAAGTACGGCGTCGAAATACACGCCTGGATCGAGGATTTCTTTGTCGGCATCGAGAGCAAGGATAAATCCAAGGGCTGCGGCTCGCCGATTATCGACCAGCATCCCGAATGGGCGGCAAGGAAAAAGGACGGCTCTATCTATATGCGCGCCGAGCCGGGCTATATCTATTTAAACGCCGCACTGCCGGAGGTAAGGGTTTTCCTGCGGGATATGTATCAAAAACTGCTGGACGAGTACGCTTTTGACGGAATACAGCTGGATTACATCCGCTATCCGCTTTCGCCGTCGGTCGATGAAAGCGTGGGCTTTGACGATTATTCGGTCAAAGCGTTCAAAGAGGCGACCGGCATCGACATCCGCACCGTCACGACCACCGACTGCGACGAGTGGCGGCGGTTTATCCTATGGCGGGCTGAAAACGTGACGATATACGTCAAAATGATGTACGACCTTGCGCAGTCGTATAAAAAACGCGGCAGGAAGCTGATGCTTTCCACCGCGGTTTTCGGCAACCCGGACGAAGCGCTGCGGCTGAAAAGCCAGAACTGGCAGCTCTGGTGCCAAAACGGCTGGCTGGACGCGATTTTCCCGATGGCGTATCTGCCCGACGCGGGCGACGTCTATCGCGAGGTAAAATACATGGTGGACAATTTCGGAAACATCCCGAACATTTCCGGAATCAGCCCGATGTACTCGCGCCTGCCGGTCATCGAATCGACCAAACAGGTCGAGGCATGCCGCGCCGCCGGCGCGAAGGGCGTCGCCTTCTTCTGCGCGGCGAACCTGACGGACGAGCAAATCGAAAAACTCAAAATCGGTGTGTTCAGAGAATAGATATGGTATTTCACAAATCAACAGCGGGAGAAAGGATAAGTCTATGATCGCGCTTGACGCCAGACTCCGCTGCATATACGAAGCGGCAGGTTGCTGCGACTGTATAGCCGATATAGGAAGCGACCATGCGTTGCTTCCTATTGCTCTTTTACAATCCGGGAAAGCAAAAAGAGCGATCGCCTGCGACGTCAGGCCCGGTCCGCTCGAACGCAGCAGGAAAAACGCGCTGAAATATAATATAGAAAACATAGATTTCGTGCTTTCGGACGGCTTTGACGCGCTCGCCGAAGGCAGCTACGACAAAGCGGCGATCTGCGGGATGGGCGGAATTCTGATTTCGGAAATCATTCGGCGCGCGCGCAGCAAGGCGCATTGCGAACTGATTTTACAGCCCATGACGGCATACGAGGATTTACGCGCTTTTTTGTGGAACAACGGATTTACAATCGCCGACGAGCGGTTCGCGGTGGATGCGAAAAAACCCTATGTGGTCATCATCGCCCGCTACGCCGGAGAAAACGAACGCTATACCTACTCCGACCTGTTTCTTGGGAAAATCCGCCCGGATACCGCCGAATTCAAAGCGTTCTGCAAAAAAGTCCGCGCGCAGGCGGAAAAACGCCTGAAAGGCGCTCTTCACAGAAATCTGCCGACCAGCGATTTGGAAGAATTAATAAAAAGCTGTATTTTTTCAGAAAAAGACTGACATAATTTTTTATACTGCTTCCCGGAGAGAGAACATGAAAAACATAATTCTAATTCCCGCCTACAATCCCGACGAAAAACTGACCGCCCTTGTCGATGCGTTGAAGGCGCTGATAACTGCGGACATCGTCGTCGTCAACGACGGAAGCGCGCCCGCTTCGGCGCCGGTTTTTGAAGAAATCAAGGACAAGGTGACCCTGCTCGAACATAAAGTCAATCAGGGCAAGGGCGCCGCGCTGAAAACCGGCATGCGGCATATTCTTGAAACCAGCAGCGAGCCGTGCGGCGTCGTTACCGTCGACGCGGACGGCCAGCACAGCCCTTCGGACGCTTGGAAGCTGCTGCAGGTGCTGGAGCAGAACCGCGCCGCGCTCGTGCTGGGGTGCAGAACCTTCTCGGGCGACATTCCGTGGAAATCCCGCTGGGGCAACAATATTACGAAATTCGTGTTCCGCCTGCTCAGCGGCGTCAAGGTCTCGGATACGCAGACCGGTCTGCGGGCTTTTTCGTCGGAGCTGATTCCCGCGCTGCTCGAAATCAGGGGCGAGCGGTACGAGTACGAGATGAATATGCTGGTTTCCTGCATCAAAATGAAAATTCCGATGCGGGAAGTGCCCATCGCTACCATATACACCGACGAAAAAAACACGAGCTCGCATTTCAGGGTCGTAAAGGATTCGGTCCGCATATACAAAAATCTGCTGCTGTTTACAGGGTCTTCGTTCCTTAGCTTTTTAGTGGATTTTGTCGCATTTAATCTGTTCGTGTGGCTTTTGAACCTGCTGCACGCCGAAAACGTAAACGTCGTCGGCAACATCGCCGCAAGAATCATCAGCGCGTCCTTCAACTATTATCTGAACTGCACCTATGTTTTCAAGAGCGAGAAGAAGTTCAAAAACGCGCTGGAATACTTCCTGCTTGCCGCGGTGATTCTGACCTTCAACACCGTAGTGCTGAACTTCTTTACCGGCGCCATCGGCTTCCATCACTCGCTCGCAAAGCTGATAACGGAAGTGCTGTTCTTTATCCTCAGCTATACGGTTCAAAGATTAGTGATTTTTAAAACCAAAAAGTAAAAAAAGGTGAGGCTGAATGCCGAAAAAAATGCTCCCTTTATGGAGCTACTTTATCATAGATGCGCTCGTCATCGCCATCTGCTGTACCGGTTTCTACTTCGCGTATTACCGAATTCCGCGCGAGCTGAACAGCGAAAACATTGTCATTTCCAACCCGCACAAACACTCCGTCATAGAAGGCGCGACCTCTGCCGACGCGGATCCGTCCGAATCGGAGCCGGCGCAGGAGTCGAGCGAAGACTGGGCGAAAAAGTTTGCGGATAAATTTACAAGCACCGTCGTCTCCACCGAAAACACCTATACAAGCCCGAATATTTCGATTACGGTTGAACAATATACAAAAAGCGACGGCAGGCATTTGATAACCTATTATGTGGCGGATATTTACATCGCAAAAATCGACTGCCTGCAGTGCGGTTTTGCGAAGGACAAATACGGCGTCGGCTATGCCGAAGACATGCTGAGCATGGACAAACGCTTCAACGCGATTCTTGCGATCAACGGCGACTATTACGGCAACAGCAAAAGCGGCGTCGTGATCCGGAACGGCATCGTTTACCGCTCGACGCCGAACGACTCCGACGTATGCGTTCTTTATTACGACGGAACCATGAAGACCTTTACGGCGGACGAGTTTGATCTTGAAAAAGCGATACAGGACGGCGCGTATCAGGCATGGTCGTTCGGTCCCTCCCTGCTCGACGAGAACGGCGAAAGCCTGACAGACTTCCCCACAAGCCGCGTCACGCCGAAGAATCCGCGCTCTGTCATCGGGTATTACGAGCCGGGGCATTACTGCTTCGTGCTGGTGGACGGACGCGATTCGGATTACTCGGTCGGCATGACCATGGCGGAGCTGTCCAGCCTGATGCAGGAGCTGGGCTGCAAGGTCGCTTACAATCTTGACGGCGGGCAGTCGTCCGTGATGACCTTTAACGATACGTACGCGAACCAGCCTTACAAAGGCGGCAGACCCGTCAGCGACTGTATTTTGATTAAGGAGCCGGATTGATGAGAACCTTTAAGAACATTCTATATAATCTGAACATCATTCTTGCCGGAATGTTCATTGTCTTTCAGATTCTTGATCTGTACAACCCGACCATGCGCTTTATCGGCAACAGCGTGACGATATACCTGATGTTCGCGTTCTGCGTCCTTTCCATTTACAACGCCGTCACCCTGCTTATTTACAACCGAAAAAAAGAAAACTGGAAAAAGGCAGGCAAATAAAGAACCGCGGCCCATTCGCCGCGGTTCCTTTTTTTAGTCTTTGCGCGCCCAGATGGTCGCGCGGTATGTTTCTTTTGGTATCGGCACGGGAAGCGGTTTATCTGTAAAGTTTAAATACGTGCGCTCGATGGAAAACCCCGCTTCGGCAAGCCAGTCGTAAACCTGCTGCTGGGTCGGGATATGCTTGTACCAGCGATTGGGTATGATCAGCTTTTCCCCGTTGTTTGCGGTCAGTTCCCAGTGATTGACGCCGGCGCAGATTTGGGTCACCGGATTATACACGCTGCCATAAAAGACGATTTTGCCGTAGGTGCCGAGCTCGTCGGTTCCTTCAAAGAAGCTGCCCTCGCCGGCATCGTGAAAAACCGCGCTCGGATCGTAATGCAAATCAAAATCCAAATACAAATGTCCGCCGGTCCGCAGCGCTTTCGCCGCTTTTGCGATAAACAGCCTTTGCGCGTCCTGATACGCTGTCTCGGTCTGAATGTTGATGAGGATATTGCCCGCAAGCACCACCACGTCAAACCCGCTTCCCCAGTCCTCGCTGACCGCGTCGGCCTGATAACAGCGGATATTTTTTAGCCCCCGCATTCTGCGGTAGCAGCGCAGAAGCATCTGCTCGTCCGCGTCGAAGCCGGTCACCGTATGCCCCGCCTGCGCAAGCGGAACGCAGATTCTGCCCCCGCCGCAGGCGACTTCCAGAATATTCTGTGGTTTGCCGTCTGTCTGCTCTCTTAAAACCTTCAAAAGAAACTCCACATCGTGCGTTTGGTTTTCAAACTGTTCGTATACCGAAGCGTACCAGTGTTTTGCGATAAAATCTCTGTTCAAAATAACCTCCATGT
Organism: Bacillota bacterium; assembly: GCA_029550965.1. Classification (GTDB taxonomy): domain Bacteria; phylum Bacillota; class Clostridia; order Oscillospirales; family CAG-382; genus UBA1049. The sequence goes on along the minus strand of JAKPGJ010000004.1, from coordinate 19,197 downwards.
TGTCCGGAGGGTTAAACTATCGTCACCCTCCTGTTCTTGAAAACAGCGGCAAAACTGATATGTTTCATTTCAAAACACCCCTTTGTTCGTATTGTTATATAAAAAAAGCGCGGATTCTTCCGCGCTTTCTTTACATTTTATAGACATTCTCTTCCTTTAAAATCTCAAAACCGTTCTTCTCCAAAACCTCGCACGCCTGTTTGTTGTCCTTGACGCGCATAATCATGTACGCGCGGTCAACCACCCTTGAAACAAAGGCGTACATATATTCAATGCTGATGTTTTCCTGCGCGAGCACCTTCATGGCGGACGCGAATCCGCCCGGTCTGTCGGGGATTCCGACGGCAAGAACATCGGTCAGCGCTACGGTATGTCCCGCATCTTTTAAGGTTTTTTCAGCCTCGGCGGGCTTGTCGACAACCAGCCGAAGGATGCCGAAGTCGGTAGTATCTGCGATGGAAAGAGCGCGGATATCAATATTCGCTTTTGCAAGAATGGCGGCGATCTCCGCCAAACGGCCGGATTTGTTTTCCACAAAAACAGACAACTGCTTGATAAACATAACTATTATCCTACCTTTCCTCAATTGGTTTATAAAATCCTTCAGGCGGATTCATACCGAATTAAAACTTGCGCAAATCGGTGACTCGCTTCGCTTTGCCCTCCGAACGCGGCAGGCTGCCCGGCTCCATCAGCTTCACGTCTGCGTGAATGCTCAGCGTGCTCTGGAGCGCGCTCTCAATCCGCTTCTTGGTGCTTTCCAGACCTGCGACCGTATCGGAGAACATGTCGGCGTTCATCTCGACCTGAACCTCCATCACGTCGAGGTTGCTTTGTCTGTCCACAACGATGTGGTAGTTCGGGTTCATGCCCAGCTCGAGCAGAACATGCTCTACCTGCGACGGGAACACGTTGATGCCGCGGATAATCAGCATATCGTCGCTTCTGCCCTTCGGCTTGGTCATGCGGATGGTGGTTCTGCCGCACTTGCAGGGTTCGTAAATCAAAGCGCAGATATCCCGCGTGCGGTAGCGGATGAGCGGCAGCGCCTCTTTTCCGATGCAGGTGAATACCAGCTCGCCGTACTCGCCCTCCGGCAGCGGCTCGAGCGTGTCGGGGTCGATTACCTCGGGATAGAAATAATCCTCGCTGATATGCATGCCGTCCTGCATGACGCAGTCATAAGCGACGCCGGGACCGGCTATTTCGGAAAGTCCGTATATGTCATACGCCTTGATGTCAAGCAGCTTTTCGATTTCTCTGCGCATGTTGTCTGTCCAGGGCTCGGCGCCGAAAATGCCGGCGCGCACCTTTAAGGATTTCGGGTCGATGCCCATATCGCGGATGGTTTCGCCGATAAACATCGCGTACGAAGGCGTGCAGCAAAGAATGTCCGAGCCGAAATCTATAAGCAGCTGAACCTGCCGCTTTGTGTTGCCGGAAGAAACCGGAAGCGCGGTCGCGCCGATGTATTCCGCGCCGTAATGCAGACCCAGACCGCCGGTAAACAGGCCGTATCCGTACGAAACATGGATGATGTCGTCCTTGGTTCCGCCGGCCGCCACAATCGCGCGCGCTGTGCACTCCGCCCAGATTTCAATATCGTTCTTCGTGTATCCGACAACCGTCGGTTTGCCGGTTGTGCCGGAAGAAGCGTGGATTCTTACCAGTTCCCCCTGCGGTACCGCGAACATTCCGAACGGGTAATTGTCGCGCAGGTCGTCCTTAACGGTAAACGGCAGCTTGGCGATGTCGTCGATCGATTTGATGTCCGACGGTTTTACGCCGGCCTCGTCCAGCTTCTTTTTATAAAAAGGCACATTGTTGTACGCGTTCTCGACCATTTTTATCAGTCTTGCGGACTGTACCGCTTTTATGTAGCTCCGGGAGGCCATCTCTATTTCAGGCTTTAATACTGACATATGTGCAACTCCTTATTTTGTCGTTTATGATATTGCGTTGTACCCTTTGACAAATGCTTCTTTGTTCAGCTCGACTGTTTTCGGGGGAACGGTTTTCTCGATAATATCCAGCCAGATTTTTTCGCCCAGACCAAGTTCCTTTGCGGCGACGCCGAGCAAAACCACGTTCGTAGCCTTTACGCTGCCCGCCTGCAGCGCCAAATCCAGCGCGTCGACAGCGATAACTCTAACGCCCTTTTCTTTAATTTTATCAATGACGCGCTCGGGATATTCCGCCGTGCCCATGATAACCGGCATCGGGTTCAGTTTCTGGGTGTTCGTAATCAACAGCCCGCCTTTTTTCAGATAAGGAAGCCACCGCGCGGCCTCGAGCTGCTCGAAGGAAATGATGATGTCCGCTTCTCCTTTGTCGATGACCGGCGAAAAAACCTCTTTGCCGTACCGAACATAGGTGACAACCGAACCGCCGCGCTGGCTCATGCCGTGAACCTCGCTCACCTTTACGTCGTATCCCTGCTCAAGGAAGCACTTTCCGAGCAGTTTGGACGCCAGAAGGGTTCCCTGACCGCCGACGCCGACGATGAGTATGTTTTTTGTATCCGACATATCAGTTGCCCCCTTTCCGGATCGCGCCGAACCTGCAGCTTGCCGCGCATACGCCGCAGCCGACGCACTGGTTGGGATCGATATACGCTTTGGACTTGCCGGCGTCGGATTTTATCTGCATAATCGCCGGGCATCCGACCTGCAGGCACGCTTTGCAGCCGGTGCAGACGTCTCTGTCGACATACATCGCCGGCTCGTGCTTGACGTTCTTGAGCAGAGCGCAGGGCCGGCGCGAGATGATCAGCGACGCTTCCTCGGCTTCCAGTTCTTCTGCGACAACCTTTCTGACGCCTTCGATATCAAACGGATCGACCACCCGAACCCGGCGGATTCCGACCGCGCGCGCCAGCGCTTCCAGATCGACCGCGACCGTCGGGTCGCCTTTGATGGTCAGTCCGTTCGCGGGGTTGTTCTGATGCCCCGTCATGCCGGTAATGGAGTTGTCCAGCACGATGACCGTTGAAATGCCTTTATTATACGCGATATCGATCAGCCCGGTGATGCCGGAGTGAATAAACGTCGAATCGCCGATGACCGCGACCGACTTTTTCGCCTGTTCTTTGCCCGAAGCGACGTTGAATCCGTGCAGTCCGCTGACCGAAGCGCCCATGCAGACGCAGGAATCCATCATCGAAAGCGGCGCCTGTGCGCCCAGCGTGTAGCAGCCGATGTCGCCGCTGACGTACAGCTTAAACTTCTTCAGCGCATAGAACAGCCCTCTGTGCGGACAGCCCGCGCAAAGCACCGGCGGACGCGGCGGAATCGGAATATCCAGCGACACGCTCTCTTTTTCTTCGCCCAACACCGCTTTCCGGACGATTCCCTGGTTGAACTCACCCAAAAAGCTGAACTTCTCTTTGCCGATTACCTTCAGGCCCAGCTTGATGCAGTGGGTTTCGATAATGTCGTCCAGTTCCTCGATTACATACAGCGTTTCGACCTCGGACGCGAACGCCTGAATCGCTTTGACCGGCAAGGGATTTACTATTCCGAGCTTTAAGTAGCTTGCGTTTTCGCCCAGCGCCTCCCGTGCGTAAACATAGCAGCTGCCGGCGGCGATGACGCCGATTTTACGGTCGAACATGATTTTTTTGTTGATGCCCAAATCAAACGCGGTTGTGTCCGCCCATTCGGTCAGCTTCTTTAAGCGTTCCTCAACCTTTACATGCGCGCCCCGCGCCATCGCGGGCATCATAACGTTCTTCATAACATCTTTTCTGTACGGTTTTTTCTCGAAATTCAAACGCTCGGAGAGCGCGACCGGCGAGCGCGAATGCGAAATGCGCGTCGTCAGCCTGAGCAGTACCGGCGTGTCGAATTCTTCGCTCAAATCAAACGCTTTCTTTGTAAAATCAAGACATTCCGCCGAATCGCTCACTTCCAGCATCGGAACCTTGGACGCGATCGCGTGGCGGCGCGAATCCTGCTCGTTCTGGGAGGAATGCATTCCCGGATCGTCCGCGACGGCGCAGACCATTCCGCCGTTGACGCCGATGTAGGACGCGGTGTAAAGCGGGTCGGCGGCGACATTCAAGCCGACATGCTTCATCGCGCAGAACGCCCGCGCGCCTGCCATCGAAGCGCCGAACGCAACCTCAAAAGCGACCTTCTCGTTCGGCGCCCATTCGGTATATATCTCGTCATACTTGCACGCCGATTCGGTTATTTCCGTGCTCGGCGTGCCTGGGTAAGCGGAGACTACGGTAACGCCGGCTTCGTACAATCCCCGGGCAACCGCTTCGTTACCCAACAATAAAACTTTTTCCAATGATAATCACCTTGAATTCTCTTTCCAAATCTATTCTTTACGCCGCTCCTTCGGCCGCTTCCGCCTTCTGACGCGCGGGAAAAGCGGCGGTCAGCACCAGACACAGGATCAGCGATACAATCATCGCCAGGCAGGCGAACTGCGGGCCCAAACCGGCGAGCGGTCCGAAGCTGCCAAGTTCTACCGACGGGAAGAACAGTTTCGCCAGCAGCGGCGGCAAAGCCGTTACGAATCCGCCGATCATTCCCGCCCAAGCCGCGGTTTTGCTGATGCGCTTTAAATACAGCGAGAGCATATAGGGCGCAAGGAAGCTGCCCGAGATGATGCCCCAGGAATAACTCATCATGTCCAAAATCGGGGTCTGCGAGTTCGCGATGACATACGAAAGGATAATAAAGACAAAACACACAACTTTGGTCAGCCGAGCGATGTCGTAGTTCTTCTTTTTAATATTCGGCTGTACCAAATCCATGGTCAGGGTTGAGGAAGCCGTTATGGTAATGGCGCCCAACGTCGAAACCGAAGCCGCGATGAGCAAAACAAGCACGAGCCCGATCAGAATATTCGAAAGTCCCGCGTCGGCGAGCATATTCGGCACCAGATAGTCCGTCGCCTTCTGTCCCTGCGCCACGCCGGGAACCTGACTTAAATCGTCATAAAACAATCTTGAGAGCGAGCCGATGAAGTATCCGCCGCCGGCGACCACGAGCGCGAAGATGGTGGAAATCACCGTGCCGCGCTTTACCTCATGGTCGTCCTTGATGCCGTAGTATTTATGAATCATCTGCGGCAGGCCCCAGGTTCCAAAGGAGGTCATCAGAACCGTTGCCCACAGCCGGATATGGCCGTTGGCGGTCAGGTTCAGCGATTCGGTTTTCTCGGCAATGCGAGACAATCCTTCCGCAAAACCGCCGACCTGCTCCGCGCGCATAATGCATATCGCAAGCGCGATTACGCCGCCGAGCATGAAAAGCCCCTGAAAGAAATCCGCCTTGAGCGTCGCCATATATCCGCCCGCTACGACGACCAGCACCGCCGCGAGCGCGATGACGATCATGCAGACTGTTTCGTCCACCTTTAACAGAACCGAGCAGACGCTGGTCAGCCCCTTATAAACCGAAGCGGAATAGGGAAGCAGAAAAACAAATATGATAATCGCCGCGAACAGCCGCATCGCGGGGCTGTCATACCGCTTTCCGAAAAGCTGCGGCATGGATTTGATCTCGTTTGCGTGCGTATATTCTCTGGTACGCTTCGCCAGCACGATCCAGGCGAGCAGCGCGCCAAAAAGGGCGTTTCCGATGCCTGCGGCAATTCCCCACAATCCAAAGTCCCAGCCCGTCGCGCCGGCGTACCCGATAAACATGACCGCCGAGAAATACGCGGTTCCGTACGAGAACGCGGACATCCACGCGCTCGCGCTTCTGTCGCCGACAGTAAAGTCGTTGATGTTTTTTGATTTTTTGCTGTTTAAAAACCCGATAACCGCCATAACGACTATATATACGGCTATGGTTGTCCAAATAACGGCCTGCTGCGGCATGTTCGATACCTGCTTTCTAAATTGAAGTTGCAAAATAATATAATTATCTATAAATTATACATATATCAGGCAAAAAATCAATAGTTATACATAAATTCGGCTAATTCTATATAATTATTTGTTTATAAACAGAAAGGACGGCTTTTCGCCGTCCTTTATAAGCGGTTTCGATATGTGTTATTCCGATTAACCGGCTACTTTCTGAATATTGCCCTCGGACAGAATAACGATGATGTAATCTACCAGGGCCTTGCCCTCGGAATAATGTCTGCTTGCGTCGGTAAGGTTGATGGTATAGTCGCCGCTCTTCGCAAACAGCGCGTTGTTGAAGCGCTCTGCCAGAATGTCGATCATGGAGAACGTCATGTCGTCTCTGTAAATCAGCGCGCTGGGCAGTTCTTCGCGGCCTGTGCGGATGATGAATCTGTCGTTGATGGTAACCGGCTTATTATCGCTCGCGGCTTCGCTTGCGGATAATTCATACGGCGTGTAATCCTTTTCAGCGGCATACTTTCTGATATCGCTGATGTTAACCGTGTTAAAGCTGCTTTCCTTGTCGTAACCGATCTTCAGGTCGAATTTCGGGACAAGGTCCGGAATCGTTTCGGTATAATACTCTCTCGAAAGTCCGAGCCGCTTAAACAGATTGCCGGCGATTACATTTTCAATTTCCTTGACATCAAACTCGTCCAGCGACCTCGGCGCCGCAGCCGGGAAGTTGATCGCAAGCTTACTGCATATCTCCTGATATACGAGGTACGAGCCGTACTCCGTCAGCCGGCTGTCGGTCGTGCGGTAAAGCGGTTTATCTTTATTCTCCATAAAGATATCATACATGTCGATTACGATCGCGCTTGTCTGTTTGAGCGCGTCCGAAACCTGCTTATACCTTGTCAAAGAAGTTTCGTTCGTCGCCTCATCCGGCAGGCAGTCCGGATAAATCGTCGTAAAATCGGGCACAAGCACATAGATAAGATCGGAATTCTGTCCCTGCGCTCTTGCCTCAAGGTTGTTTACCTTGTCGTTTACAAAGTTGCGTATGTTTCTGAGTTCGGACTGTGTTAAAAGGTTTTCTCCTGTATAATCTTCGAGGTTATAATCGAAATAGAGCTGCGAGTCCTTGCCGACCGATACGTTATAACCGCCTGTTCTTCTCTCAACGGACGCATTGAAGGTTGCGGTAAACGTACGCGGTTTGCTTTCCATTTTGCCTTCAACTTCTGCTATGGCTTCCAGAACCGTTCTCGTATCGTTCGCGAGCGTTACTTCTGCGATAAAATAACCGTTTTTCGAGTTTACGGTAACGGTTTTCTTGCCGCCCTTGATGGTAACGACTGCGCCTTCCTCGCAGGTTCCGCCGATTACAACCACATCGGGCGCGATGTTTTTCACGTCTTTAATCGAAGGCGCTTCCGTCTCTCCCGGATCGGTGGGGATGGACACCTCAACGCTCTCGGCAACGCTTTTTGTCTCCTTGCTGATTTCGATAATGCTGTTATCTATGCCCGCATCGATGTCCCACGGAACGCACGAAGTCAGTACCATGGCCAGCGCCGATACAGAAGCCAACAGTAAGCAGAGTGCGGCTTTCGAAGTTTTCTTGTTTTTCTGCATTTCGATTTACCTCTCTTTACGGTAATGGGATTGGAACAATCAGTTTATCCGGCCAATACGCCGGATAAACTGATTATAAAACAAATATTTATCTTTAAAATGAACAATGTGATAAACTTTTAACGATTTATTCCTCCGCCTGTTCCTTCTTGGCTTCTGCAATAACCTTCTGCGCAACGTCTGCGGGAGCTTCTTCGTACCTTACAAACTCGTATGTGTAGGAACCTCTGCCCTGCGTCATTGCTCTCAGCTGGATAGCATAGGAAAGCATTTCAGCCTGCGGAACTTCTGCCAGCACGACGGTGTAGCCCTTGCGGTCAGCCTGCTCGGTTCCCATAATTCTGCCTCTGCGCTTGTTTAAATCGCCTATGATATCGCCCATTAAGGAATCAGGAATGGTTACCTTCAGCTCGCCGATTGGCTCAAGCAATACGGCGCCGCCCTGCTTCATGCCTTCCTTGAAAGCAAGGTTTGCCGCGATCTTAAACGACATTTCGGACGAGTCGACCTCGTGGTAAGAACCGTCGAACAGGTTGGCTCTGATATTGATAACCGGATAGCCGGCAAGTATACCTTTCTGCATGGACTCCAAAAGCCCCTTCTCGACTGCCGGGAAGAAGTTCTTCGGAACCGCGCCGCCGACGACGCTCTCTGTGAACTCCAGGCCTTCGGATTCGCCGTGCGAGAACTCGATCTTGACGTGACCGTACTGACCGTGACCGCCGGACTGCTTCTTGTGTTTGCCCTCGACCTGTACTCTCTTCTTAATGGTTTCTCTGTAAGGCACTTTCGGCAGCGTAAGCTCTACCGACGTGCCGAAGCGGGTCTTCAGCTTCGAGCTGACGACGTCCAGCTGGGTGTCGCCGATTCCGTAAATGACCATCTGTCTGGTCTCGGCGTTGTTGACGAATTTTAACGTATAGTCTTCTTCGAGCAGTCTGGAGATGCCGGAAGAAATCTTGTCCTCATCGCCCTTCGCCTTCGGCACGATCGCCATGCCGTAATACGGCGTCGGGAACGAAATCGGCGCGTACTTCACCTGCGCGGACGCGTCGCTTGCCAGCGTGTCGTTGATGTTCGTGTTCACCAGTTTGACGGTGACGCCGATGTCGCCGTAAGCGAATTCGTCCACCGCGATTTCCTTGGAACCAATTGCCGTCGCCAGACGGGCGAACTTCTCCTGTTGGCCGGTGGTAAGGTTGGTCAGCACCATATCCTTTTTCAGGCAGCCGTTCATGACCTTAAAGTAGGATTTCTTTCCGAACTGGTCCGCGAGCGTCTTGAACACGAACAGTCTGACCGGACCGTCCTCGGTAGCGGTAATCTTCGACGTCTTGCCTTCTGCGTCTACGACTGCCTGCTCTTTTCTGTCAAGCGGAGAACTGAAAGAGGCCACGATGCTGTCCAGTAGGGTGGATATGCCGCTTAAGTTTGTGGCCGAACCTGCAAAGACGGGCGAAATAGAACCGTCGAGCAGACCTTTTTTCAGCGCCTCGCTCTTTTCCTCGTGCGTAAATGGCTCTTCGGCAAAGAATTTTTCCATCAGTTCCTCGCTGGTTTCCGCGAGCGACTCGTCCAGCTCTTTCATATAGCTGTCCATCTTGTCTTTATACTGCGCGGGAAGCTCGGTTTCGACCGGTTTACCGCTCTTGTCGAACTTATACGCTTTGTCGTTGAGGAGGTTATAATAGCCGATATCCGCCGATCCCTCGTTAAAAGGAACAAAAACCGGGCAAACGGAAGAACCGAATTTTTCTCTTAAACCTTCCAGTACGTTTTGGAAGTTGGCGTTTTCATCGTCGGTTTTATTTACAAAGAAAGCTCTGGCAATGCCGTGCGCGTAATCCCAGGCAAGCTCCGTGCCTACCTTGAGTCCGCTCTTTGCATCGACAACCAAAATTGCCGTTTCCGCTACGCGCAGAGCCTCCTTGACTTCTCCTACAAAATCAAAATATCCGGGGGTATCGAGTATGTTAATTTTCGTGCCGTTCCATTCGATATGAGCCAGGGAAGAAGAAACCGAAATTCCTCTCTTTTTCTCTTCCGGATCGAAATCGCATACAGTGTTTCCTTCGCTGGTCTTGCCGAGTCTGTCCGTCGCTTTCGCTAAAAACAGCATTGCCTCGGCCAAAGAGGTTTTACCGTCGCCGCCATGTCCAACAAGGCAGATATTTCTGATGTTACTCGAATTGAATTTTGCCATTTACAAATCCTCCGTTAATTTTTGACATAGAAATATTATAGGATAATGTTCAAAATTAATCAATAGGAAATTTTGGATGAATTTCAGTCCGACAGAGAATTATTCCGCTGTTTTTTGTTTATAATCCACAAACTTTACAGGAAAAGCGAGGTCAACCAAACGGGGAGCAGCCATATGCACTGCAGCAAAACCAAATAAAACGAGTTGATCGCCGTAAAGTCGCCGGTAATGGCAAGGAAGGCCGACGCGAAGAAGGACAAAAACACGCTCGCGATGGTGATAATCGCGTTGCTCTTGGTAATATGCCTGGTCTTGTCGCAGAGCACGAACATTTTCAAAAACGTGTGCAGCGAAGCGTTCGACACAATGCCGCTGTCGACGCTCTCGCATTCGCTGTTCAGCTCTTCGGGGGTGTACGACTTGAGAATCGCGATCGGGCACTTCTTAAACCCGATGCCGGCTTCGAGCAGTTCGTTGTTGATGTTCGGGTCGAGGGTCTTGATGCCCAAACACAGCCCCGCTTTGTACATGTCTTTCAGCAGCGAATCGAACAGCGGGTTGAGCGTGTACTTGATGTAAACCTTCGCGGCCAGCTCGTCGTCCATGACGACGTACATGATCGAGCCGATATTCTTCTCATACATATCGTCGTCGGGATCGACGGGCGTCTCAAAGCGGTAGCGGCGCATATAACTCTTTTTGCCGAGGAAAATGTGCGTCGCGTCCACCGAAACGCAGATGCCGTCGGCGGCGGATTCAATCAAACGAATGCTTCTGGGCGGGGTGACCTCCTCGACCAGCGCGTTTTTGAACACCTTGTCCAGCGGTCCGCCGATATAACTGAACACTCTGGACAAATCGGTAATTATCTTATCAATTCTAAAATCGCCGAAGGTTTTCAGGCTCGTAATCTTTACCAGATGCGAAGGATAAACCTCCGTATCCGCGAACGAAAGAACCGACGCGTCGGCATACTCCTCGGATACGGCGTTGCCGATGAACGCGGTGTTGTACCGTTCGCCCTTCTTGTTGGCGGCGATTAGCGGCATGGGAATCATAAAGAATCCCGCCAGCGGCACGGCTGCCAGCACCAAAAGCACAAAATCCGTAAATGCCGTCAGGAAGTTTTTTGTGAAATAGTACATGACGCCGAACAGAATCATGCCGGCGATGACGACCGCGGGGACCAGGAAATTAAACAAATCCTCGCCTTTGGCGCGCTTTTTGGTGCGGCGGATAAACCCGCTGACGAACTTCGCGCGCTTTACGGTATATAAATCCGAATTCTCAAGCAGGTATTTGTAAAACTCGTCGGCTTCCTGCGTGTTGCCGGAAAGCTCCTGCGCGACATATTTCGGCTTTTTCACCGCGAGCACTTTAAAGCAGTGGTAATCCTTCTTGCTGTTCAAGTAGTTGACCGCCATCGCGCAGACCATGGCGGCAGCGCACGGAAAGCTGTACAGCTTCAGGCTTTCCGAAGTGGAATTCGTGAAAAGCATGGTAATCGAATATATGGTCGTGAAGACAAGCGACAAAACAAGGAAGCTGTCCGTGTTCAGCTTGCGGCGTATAATGCCTTCAAAACCATGGACGATATTCGAGAGCATGATCCATGCGATAAAGAACAGCAGCTGTAAATCGATCAGTATGTACAGAAAACCTTTTTCGCCCGGTCTTAGGAAGGGCAGGTGCAGGCTGCTGTTCGGCGTGGCAAGCTCGATAAAGAACAAAAGGAACGCGAGGACGGATACGGAAATCAGCTTAACCCGGCTTCTATGAATCGCCTTCCTGAGCATGGAAGCGATTTCGGCGTCCTGCTCGTGCGAAGTGTATTCGTAGTCCTCCCGCGCGGCAACGTCTTTTTCCCTCTCTTTGGCTTTTTCCTTTTCTTTTTGCAGAAAATCGTTGATATCCTGACAGTTCTCGTCCATCATGTCGAAGGCGAGCCGCAGGTGGAGTTCGGTTTCATCCAGCTTATCTTCCGGCTTTCTGACAAAACCGTCGGTTTCGTCCGACAGAATCGTCAGCTGATTTTCGTCTTCTTCCTCCGAAAAATCAAGTTCGCCGCTGGTAATTTTGTCGGTCAGTTTCTCATAATCGCTGTCGAAGCTGGCGGAAGCGGCCGGCGTTTCTTCTTCCTCCAAAGAAAGCGTGTCGCCGAAATAGAACATTTTTTCCTGCGTATATTCCTGTTTGTGCGGCACCGTGTCGGCGTCGGGGTCCGACAGACGGGACTCGTCCATCGCGAACGGTTTTTTCTGCAGATCGTTTTGCGTCTGGAATTTCGCTTCGTTTATCAGCGTATAAAGCTCGTCTACCTTTTTGCTTTTGCTTTTTGCTCTGCTTCCTTCAAAGTAGCCGAGAAGCTCTTTGTTCTCCTGCATCTGCTTTTCAAGCGATTCCCGCAGGCTCTGCGTGTTGGAAAACGGTTTTTCCTTCTTTCTCTGGGAATACGCGCTGATGATTTCTTCGGCTTCCCTGCTGATGCGTTCGCTCTTTTTTTGCTCGTTACTTTCAGCTGACGCAGGATGATCCGTTATTGTATCTAAAGTCGCAACCCCGGCGTCCTTTTTCTCTTCGTCCGGTTCGGGCTGCTTTGTTTCCTTCAGGGCAGTGCGCTGAATCAAACGCGCCTGTTCGTTCGCTTTTTCGGCCTGTCTAAGAAGCTCCTTCAGATATCTGGTATTGGCATCTTCAGGCATTTTATAACCATCCTTTCATAAGGGTTGCCCCAGAAGGGGTTATTCGAAATAAGAAGTTTCGAATGGGCATATGGAAATCCGTACGATGGTTCGTACGGATGAAGCATCGCGCTACGATTTCGGTTTTGCTCTTTGTCTTGCGGCTTCAAAAAGCACGACCGCCGCAGCGTTTGAAACATTAAGCGAGTTTATTTTTCCGTACAATGGTATTGACGCGCAAAAATCGCAGTTTTCCCTGACCAGTCTTGAAACGCCGGTGTCTTCGCCGCCCAGCACGAAAGCCAGGCCGCAGTCGTAATTGTGCTCGTAATAAGGGGTTCCGCCCGTTTCAACCGCCCAAATCCAGACATTGTTTTCTTTGAGCTGCTGGATGGCCGTGTTCAGGTTCGGCACCCGCGCGACGAGCGTATGGAACACGGCGCCCGCCGACGCCTTCGCGACCGTGCTGTTCACCGATACCGAACGCCGCTTTGGTATAATGACGCCGTGCGCGCCCGCGCATTCCGCGGTTCGGATAATCGCGCCGAGATTGTGCGGGTCGTTGATCGAATCGCAAATGATAATAAACGGTTTTTCCCTGCGTTCTTTGGCAAGGGCCAATATATCCTCGACGCTCGCGTAATCGGTTTCCGCGACCTCCGCGGCGACGCCCTGATGCGCTCCGCCGCCGGACATCATATCCAGCCTGCGCTTGTCCACCTCGACGACGGGGATTCTCTTCTCCACTGCTTTTGCGACAATCAGCGTAATCGAGCCCTCGCGCTCGCCCTTCTGCACATACAGCTTGTCCACCTGTTTATCGGTTTTTAACAGCTCAAGGACCGCGTTTCTGCCGATAAAGAGGTTTTCTTTCGCTTCCCGGCTTTCGGCGTTTTCCAGTTCGGCTTCGGTTTTTTGATTTTTATAGCCGTTTCCGGCGCTTTTTTTATTTTTATGGGAATACAAGTTCTATTTCCTTTCAACAAAGCAAATTAACACAAATTATAAATATTCTTATAAATTATAACATATCTATCTGTTTTTGTCACCTGTTTTTCAAAAATTAACAAATACCTTTTTATACCATTTATACAAAAAAATATTCCGATGCACGGGATATATTCTGTATGAATACCGCTTATTATCATTGCCGGCCCGCCCGAAAGCAGCGCGATTTCGACGCCTTCGACATTTTTTAATCGAAAAGCGTCGCCGAGCCGCCTGTCCGCATTGTCAAGTATTCTTTGAATCCACGAAAGACGCCGTTAAATTTCACGCTTTCAAATGGAACCATACGAATTTTCCTTCGGATTACAGGATAATAAAAAAACTGCGGCAAACGAACCGTTTGCCGCAAATAACAGATACGCTTTATTTATTTCTTTAATTTCGGCAGGCTTGCAGCGGCGACCGACTGACCAACTCTGCGCGATTTCTCATCGGGGATATGGAGTTTAATCTTCTTAGCAAGCTCGGGGAACTCGGTGTCGAGAACCTCCTGCGCCTTTTTCAGAATAATCACGCCGCCCTCTCCCGAGGTTACTCTGCCCATGATGAGGACATGCTTAATGTCATAGAACTCGGAATAGTACGCAATGCCGTAGCCGAAGTAAACGCCGATGGTTTCGTAAATCTTGGCCGCTCTTTCGTCGCCCTCCGCCATCAGCTTCTGAACGACCTTCAGCTTCTCGGCCGGGGTCAACGATTCATCCAGCTCGATACCTGCCGCCGGGCAGAGCTTGATAACGCTGTCCTGCGAGAAGTATTTTACGCCGCAGCCGTAGTCGCCGGACCACTCGTCCACCATCGCGTTCGGGTTGTTGTCAACCGGAACGAACGCAAGCTCGTTGAGCCAGCCGGTGATGTTGCCCTGTCCGTCAACATATCCGCCCGCTTCCGAGGTGCCCATCGCAACGCCGAGCACGTTCGTGTCGTTGAGCTCCATCGCGCCGGCCAACGCGGTAACGTCGCCGTCGTTTGCGACTTCGATCGGAATGTCCTCGCCGATTTCCTTCGCGACATCAAGGTACATATTCTTCACATACTTATCAAAGTCCTCGTCGGAAACCTTGATGAACAGCGAAGCGACCATGATGCGGTTGTCGATATACACGCCCGCGCTGGAAACGCCGATCGCGTCAACTCGCGGCATATGCGCCGCCGCCGACTTGAACGCCTCGAGGATTCCCTGATAATGATATTTGGGGTCGCTGTTCAGCTTCGGATGCCATACGACCTCTTCGGAATATACCGGAACGCCGTCGATTACGGCGCTGACCTTTCTGTCGCTTCCGCCTGCGTCAAAACCGATGCGGCAGCCGTCAAGGTTGCGGCCAATCGGCGTAGCCGACTCGTACGGTACCGGCGGATTGTCAAGGCTTCTGATTTCAACCTCGAAGGGTCTCTCGTAAACCCTTTCCATAAAGTGCATGTCGAAATCTCTGAGCCCTTTGTCCTGATACGCTTCCTTGATTCTTTGACCCATAACCGGGCTGCCCGCGATGATAATCTTATAGCCGCCGACCACCCAGAGAAGCGATTTTACAATACGCTCGACAAAGCGGAAGTTCTCCTCGTCGTGACCGGTTCCGTCTTTGAAAATTCTTGTCTTGTAAACGGTGGTATAGCCCTTGTTGCGCTGACAGCCGATGATAATATCCTGGCCGTTGTCCTTTGTTTTTTCGCGCATTTCGCGGCATACCAGTGAAAGCGGTTCAAAATTGGGGTCTAATACAGCAGGTACTTTCAGCTTCATAATCAGTTTTTCCTTTCCACGGCTATTGGTTTATGCTTCGTATCTTACGGTTCCGCCAATAATGGTCTTGATGATGTCGAACTTCTCGTCCGCGATAATGATGTCCGCGTCCTTGCCCAGCTCAATAGAGCCTTTTCTGTCCTGAATGCCGAGCAGCGTCGCCGGATGGAGCGAAGCGCAGTTTACCGCCTCGTAAACCGTCATGTCTGTGTGCTCGAGCACGTTGTAAACAGCCTTGTTTAGGGTCAGAACGCTGCCCGCGATGGTGCCGTCCTCCAGTCTGCACTCGATGCCTTTGAGGAATACCTTCTGTCCGCCCAGCGTGTATTCGCCGTCCGCGAGACCGCCGGATCTCAAGCAGTCTGTGATCAGGATCAGTTTGTCCTTCTTGAGCTTATATACAATCGAGAACAAAGCCGGATGAATATGGAAGGTGTCGCAGATAAGCTCCGTATAAACGTCATGGTCCAACGCAGCGCCGACGACGCCGGGCGCGCGGTGATTTAACGGGGTCATCGCGTTGAAAAGGTGCGTAATCACCTTGATGCCGGCGGTGATTGCCGCGCTGGCCTGCTCGTAGGTCGCGTCGGTATGACCCATCGAAATGATGGTGCCGCTGTTGGTGACAATTTTCTTGATTTCCGCAAAATCCTTGTCCATCTCGGGCGCAAGGGTGTTTATCTTGATAACGTCGGAGTTCTTGATAATAAAATCTCCGTCGGGCTTCTGGATATACGCTTCGTTCTGCGCGCCCTTCTTCTTCGGGTTTACGTACGGACCTTCGGCGTTCATGCCGAGAATGGTCGAACCCATCCAGGTCTTGCTTTCCTCCATCATGGAGCGGATAATCGAAGCGACTTTCTCAAGGTCTTCTCTCGGAATGGTAACCGTCGTGGGAAGGAAGCCGGTGACGCCCTTCTTGACAAGGCCTTCCGCCATAATACGAATGCCTTCCGGTTTGCAGTCCGAAGCGTCTTCGCCGAGATAGCCGTGAATGTGAATATCGATCAGTCCGGGCGCTACATAAGCACCGTTCGCGTCAATAACCTCCGCGCCCGCGGGTATGTTCTCGTTATCGACAATGTCGAGAATTTTCTCCTCAAAAACCAGCGCCTTGCCTGTAAGAATACGGTCCTTGAGAACGATTTTTCCGTTTTTAATCGCTTTCATTGAATGACACCTCAAATTTTATAGTATTTTATTTCGTCAGTTTTTCGATATCGTCGTTGTTTCCGACTATGACAATCTTCTCGTCTTCCCTGAAAATCCTTTCCGGGTCTGTAAAAATCTCAAAATTCTGGCTTGCATCGGAGGTCGCGATGACGTTTACGCCGTATTTCTTTCGGATTTCCAGCTCCTTGATGGAATGGCCCACCCATTTCTTCGGAACCTTAATCTCCACGATGGAAAACTTGTCGGAAAGATTGAAATACTCGAGCACGTCGTTCTGCGCCAGCGTCAGCGCCAGCCGCTGCCCCATGTCCTTCTCAGGGAATACGACCAGGTCGGCGCCCAATTTCAGAAGAATTTTTTTATGATGCTCGCTGACGGCGCGGGCGACGATTCTGTTCGCGCCCATTTCCTTGAGCAAAAGGGTGGTCAGAATGCTGTCCTGCATGCTGCTTTTCAGGCAGACGACGCAGCAGTCAAAGTTGTTCACGCCCGCGGAATGCAAAACGCTCTCGTTCGTCGCGTCGCCGCAGATCGCGGAAACAACTTTGTCGCCGATTTCATCGATTTTTTCCACATCGACGTCGATGACCTGCACCTGATGGCCGTTCTCCGCAAGGGTGAGCGCCATCGTCTTGCCGAAATTGCCCAAGCCGATTATTAAAAAGCTCTTCATTTATAAATTACCTTCTATAATATGCAATTCATCCCGTTTTTGTCAAAGCCTTGTTTTATCCGATTAAGAAATTCGCTTTCGGGTACGAAAAAGGCTGTTTTTCCGCCTTCAGGCTCACCATGACCGTAAACATGATTGTCATTATCCCGACCCTGCCGAAAAACATAAGCGCCATGATAATGATCATACCCAAATGCGAAAGCTCAGGAGTTACCGATGCGGTTAATCCTACCGTGCCGAAAGCAGAGAATGCCTCAAATGCAAGGTCGAGAAGCCGATTCCCGCTTGCTTTTTCCGTAAAGTTCAACAAAAAGCTGCATACAAGAAGCGTCAGCGCGGATACGGTCAGCAGCGCGAACGCGCGCGAAACCACGCCGTTTTCGATTCTTCTTTTGTGAATGTTGATTTCCCTGTTTCCTCGAATAATCTGGAATACGGCGACCAAAATAACGCCGACGGTAACCGTCTTGATGCCGCCCGCCGTCGAGCCGGAGGACCCGCCGACAAACATCAACAGCATCGCGGTCACTTTGGAAACGTCGGTCAGCGCTTCGACGCTAAAGGTCGTAAAGCCGGCGGTCCTGCAGTTAATCGACAGGAAAACCGCGCGCAAAATCTTTCCGCCGACAGAAGCGTTTCCAATCGTGGCGGGGTTGTCCCACTCGGAAACGAGGAACAGAGCGGCGCCCGACACAATCAGAATTCCGGAGATCGCGAGCACCATTTTGGAATACAAAAACAACCTTTTGCGGTCCTTTATCGCGCGGTAAATATCGTACCAGACGATAAACCCAAGCCCGCCGCAGACTATCAGCAGCCCTATTACCGCATTCACATACAAGTCGTCAGCATACGCCTCAAAGCTCATAAAAGGGCGCGGATTTGATTTGCCCAAAATATCGAAGCCCGCGTTGCAGAATGCGCTGACCGAATGAAAAACGCTTTTCGCAATCCCCTCACCGACGCCGAACATCGGAATAAACCGCACCGACAAAAGCAGCGCGCCCACGCCTTCAAAAATGAAGGTAAACGTAAGCATGCTCTTGATAAACGGAAACATCTTTTCGCCCGAGAAAAGGTTCATGGACTGAACGAAAATCAGCCTTTCCTTCGGCGAAACCCTGCGCTTGAGCAGCAGGCTAAACAGCATCGCCAGCGACATAAACCCGAGCCCGCCGGTCTGAATAAGCAAAAGGATGACAGCTTGTCCGAAATCCGAATAATACCGCTCAATATCCACCAGCGTAAGACCGGTCACGCAGGTCGCGCTGGTCGCTGTGAACAGCGCCGTAAACAGATTGTCAAAATGCTTTTCCGCCAAAGAGATCGGAAGCGCCAGCAAAAGCGCTCCGACGAAAATGACGGACAAAAAACCAAGAATAATAATATGCGGCGGAGTAAGTTTTCGAAAAGAAAACTTACGAAAAATCCATTTTGACATCAGCTCTTTTTGCTGCCTCCGCCTCGAAGTATTCTTTCTTTACTTTTCCCATGTTGCTCGCCACGATACTGGAGGGGAAAGTAACCAAAAGATTATTGTATATCGTTACATTGCCGTTATACAGCCTGCGGGCCGCCTGCAAATGCTCCTCGACATCCATAATCGCATACTGCAGCTGCTTGAAGTTTTCGCTCGCTTTTAAATCGGGGTAATTCTCGGCCAGAATATTCAGCTGCCGGAACATCTCGTCCATCTTCGCGTTTTCCGCGCTGCGCTCCCGCATGGTCATGTCTTTGCGCAGATTGACGACCTTCTCCAGCGTTTCCGCCTCGTGCTTTGCGTACCCTTTGGTAACTTCCAGCATTTTTGTCAGCACGTCATAGCGTTTTGTGAGCGCGACGTCAATGCCGGACTCCGCCTCGCTGATTTTGACTTCCGCTCGAACTATGCTGTTTCTCGTTGCGATATACCAAATCAAAACAACCAGGATCAGTCCGCCGAGTACAATCAACAATACTTCCATTGTTCGCTACCTTTCTCAAGTAGAATTATAAAGCGTACTACCGCTTGTAGATGTTCCTGTCGAGATTCAGCTCGTCAATAAAGCTCGTGATCACCTTAATGTCTTTCTCAATATTCAAAAACACGGACTCGTCTATTCTTGTAAATATCGGCGCTTCAAAAGCGTCTTTTTTGTTGTGAACGCCGACATGCAGCTTGGAGTTTACAAAACAGAGAATCAGTTTTCCGCTTACTTTCGCGTTCAACTCCCGAATCGCTTCCATAATATGCGGCGTCAGTATATAATACGCCTCGTG
>JAKPGJ010000020.1 GCA_029550965.1 Bacillota bacterium | reverse complement strand
TGCTCGTTCTGCGCGAACACGTCAAACTCCCGGTTGAACTGTTCGTCCTCCAGCTTTAACCGCTTCATCCGCTCTTCTTCCGAGACGAACAACCCGCCCTTTCGCTTGGTGTAATAAAATCCGCTCTCTCTTACCAATAGGTCGGCGGCAAAATTCTTGTTAAAATCAAATATCATCCAGCGGCCTTTGAAGTACGTAGTGGTATGCGTATTCTTGCCGTCGGAGGTTACATTCTGTATGCAGACGTCCGACTGCTCAAAAGCGGTATTTTTGTATCTGCCGCTGATATAATCGTTGCTGTAAAACCGGTTGCCCATCCGCATCATGCCGGTACCGGCGATCACGCCGCGCGAAATGCCCTTCTTCGGTTCAAAACAGAGGTTGTCAAAGGTTCTTTTCAGAACAGTCTCGACAAGCTCGCGCTTAAAACGGATCGTATATGCGTTGTACTTAGGCATAGTGCCTGCAAAAAAGAAGATAATCGCCGCGGCGAAAAATATCACGGACAACGCCGTATGCAGAGAAAACACAATCACACCCAGCAACAAAAAAACAATGTTTATAATAGCAAACGTCAAAACGACTTTTCGTTGGTTCTCAAGGCGTTTTAGTTCGTCCATATATCTACCTTTCGCGGCGAAACGATGCTGTTTTTCGCCGTTTTATCGCTAAAAATACAGCAAACGCAAACCCTTTACCCCATTATACACTATGGAGGTGTTTTGTCAATAGCGCGAGCAGTTCCAAAGGAGTGGCGGCGATTTTTTCAGCGCCGTGTTCGCGTAAAAATTCCGGGCTGCGGTATCCCCAGCCGACGCAGATAATGCCGATACCCGCGTTTTTCGCCGTCTGAATGTCGGTGTCGCTGTCGCCGATTAAAACCGCGCTCTCTTTGTCGCTTTTTAAAACGGCAAGCGCGTCGTATACCATCTTCGGCGAGGGCTTTCGCGTATCCTCCGCAGTTGAGCCGAGCGCCGAATCAACAAGACCGCCAAAGAAATGCGCGCAAAGCTCCTTGACGGCATCGTCGCTTTTGTTGGAGACCACGCCGATTTTAAAGCCAGCTTTTTTGAGCGCCCGAAGCGTTTCGACGACGCCTTCGTAGGGACGGGTGCGGTTTTTCATATGGGTGCGATAATACGCTTTAAAATATTCTATCGCCTTGTCGCAGACCTCCCTGCTGCTGCCGGGCGGAAGCGCGCGGCGCAGCAGCGTGGGTATCCCGTTACCGATAAAAGCTTTTACTTCCTCATCTGTTCTCTTTTCAAAGCAAAACCTTGATAAAACATAGTTGACGCTGTCGGCAAGGTCGCCGAGCGTATCAAGCAATGTCCCGTCAAGGTCAAAAAGCGCAGTATTCAATTGGCGCATCCGACGGCTTTTTCAAGGTATGCGGCAACGTCCCCGACTGTTTTGAAATCAGCTGCATCGTCATCGGATACCATGATGCCCAGACGATCCTCAATCGCCATCAGCATTTCAACAATATCAAGCGAATCCGCGCCGAGATCCTCAATTATGTTCGATTCTTTCGTAATCTTGCTCTCGTCGATTCTCAACTGTTTCGCTATGATACGTTTTACTTCATCAAGCATAATAACTTCTCCTTTTACTTATGCGGCCTGCTGCGGAATAAACAGCGGCCGCTGCTGGAATGATAAGATATCAGGTTATATATTACTGTATTTTTATCAATTTTACAATACCCTTGTCGGAATTTTTTTATTTTTTTAAACCTTCTTCCCTGCTTATTATATTGACTATATAAGTATTGTATGATAAAATACTGTGTTATATAATACCGATACTGTATCAAAACGCGGTAAAAATTTTGGAAAAAAGGTTGATTTTTAAATGGTGATTTTGGGCGTTGATCCGGGCATTGCGACGGTCGGATTCGGCGTGATTTCCGCCGACCACGGAAAATACCAGGCGCTGGAATACGGCGCTATTACAACCCATCCGCAGCTGCTTCTGGAAGAACGCCTTGCGCTGATTTACGACAAACTGACCGCGATCATTACCCGGCACAAACCCGACTGCATGGCAATCGAGGAGCTGTTCTTCAACAAAAACGCGAAAACCGCCGTTGACGTCTGCCAGGGGCGCGGCGTCATTCTTTTGGCGGCGAAAAAGCAGAATATCGACATTTACGAGTACACCCCGCTGCAGATTAAAAGTTCGGTTGTGGGCTACGGCCGAGCGGAGAAGCAGCAGATTATCTATATGACCAAACTCCTGCTCAAGCTCGACAAAGACCCCAAGCCCGACGACACCGCCGACGCGCTCGCTGTTGCGATCTGCCATGCCAGTCACGCGATGAGCGGAGTTTTTCGATAATTCATATTTTAAAGAAAAAAAATCAAAACGCAGGAAACAGAAATATGTACGCATATATTAAAGGGACGCTGACTATTCTGACAAACGAATACGCGGTGCTCGAATCGGGCGGCGTTGGCTATAAGCTGTTTATTTCGACGAACACCTGCGCGCGGCTTTCCAATCTTGTGCATAAAGAAGCCACGCTGTACACGCACCTGAACGTCAAGGAAGACGCGCTTGAGCTGTACGGCTTTTTCGACAACGGCGAGCTGAATATCTTCAAGAGCCTGCTTTCCGTCTCCGGCGTCGGACCGAAGGCGGCGATGTCCATTTTAAGCACGCTCACGCCGGAAAGCTTTGCGCGCGCCCTCGCGAACAACGACGCGCGGACCATCGCGCAGTCCCCCGGCGTCGGACTTAAAACCGCGCAGAAGGTCATTATCGAACTCAAAGACAAAATCGCAAAGGAACTGGGCGGCGCGGAACTGAAGACCGGCGCTTCCGACGCGACGCCGGTTTCCGCCGTCATCGACACATTGTCGGTTTACGGCTTTACCAGAGCGCAGATTTCACAGGCGCTTGAAAAAGTGGACACCAAACAGCCGCTTGAGGAAGTCATAAGACAGACGCTGAAAATATTAGGAAGCAAATAATCGCAAAAATGCGTAAAGACAACGATTCTATGGAGGGTTCGCAATGCCGATTAACGCAAAGAACATCGACAAAGACTACGAATTTGACTTTGAAAGCAGAATAACGGCAAGTGAATACACCTCCGAGGACAGCGAAACCGAGATTTCGCTCCGTCCGAAATCCCTGGCGGAATATGTCGGACAGGAAAAAATAAAGGAAAATCTGAATGTTTTCATACAGGCGGCCAAACAGCGCGGAGACGCGCTCGACCATGTGCTTTTGCACGGTCCGCCCGGGCTTGGAAAGACCACGCTTTCCTGCATTATTGCCGCGGAACTCGGCGTCAATTTGAAAATCACCAGCGGACCCGCGATCGAGAAGGCGGGCGACCTCGCCGCGCTTCTGACCACGCTCGAGCGCAACGATATTCTGTTTATCGACGAGATTCACCGGCTGCCCAGAGCGGTCGAGGAAGTGCTGTATCCGGCGATGGAGGATTTCTCGCTTGACTTAATGATGGGCAAAGGCCCTTCGGCGCGCTCGATCCGAATCCCGCTCAAACCCTTTACGCTCATCGGCGCGACGACGAGGGCGGGTCAGCTTTCTTCGCCGTTGAGAGACCGGTTCGGCGTGATGTTCCGTTTGGAGTTATATACGCCCGAAGAGCTTACGAAAATCGTCACCCGAAGCGCCGGCATTTTAGAAACGCCGATTGTTCCGGAGGGCGCCTACGAAATCGCGAAACGCTCCAGAGGCACGCCGCGAATCGCGAACCGGTTTTTAAAGCGCGTGCGCGACTTCGCTTTGGTCAAGGGCGACGGCATTATCGACAGAAGAATCGCCGACCTTGCGCTAAAGAGCATGGAAGTCGACGAGCTGGGGCTGGACACCATCGACCGCCGAATGCTTGCCGCCATCATCGACAAGTTCGCGGGCGGCCCGGTCGGGCTGGAAACGCTCGCGGCGACCATCGGCGAGGAGTCCATCACGCTCGAGGACGTTTACGAACCCTATCTGCTGCAGCTCGGATTTATCAACCGCACGCCGCGCGGACGCTGCGCGACCGCGGGCGCGTACCGGCATCTTGGGCTGAAGCCGCCGGCGGAAATAGACGGCATGCAGCAAAGATTGTTGGATATTTAGTATATAAAATTTAACAATTTAACGATATATTGGAGATACAATGTATATTGCAGATAAATGGAAGGAATATACGCTGATTGACGCCGACAGCGGCGAACGGCTGGAAAACTGGAACGGCAAAATCCTAATCCGTCCCGACCCGCAGATTATCTGGCAGAGCGGCAGAAACCATCCGCTCTGGAAAAAAGCCGACGCCGTCTATCAACGCTCGAGCACGGGCGGCGGAAACTGGATAAAAAAGGACGTTCCCGACGAGTGGACCGTCTCCTACGGCGGCCTGACCTTCGCGGTATCTCCGATGGGCTTCAAGCACACCGGACTTTTCCCCGAGCAGGCAGCGAACTGGGACTGGTTTATGCCGCTGATTCAAAACAGCGGCAGAGAAATCAAGCTGTTAAACCTTTTTGCATACACCGGCGGCGCTTCGGTCGCGGCGGCGAAAGCGGGCGCTTTTGTCTGCCATGTGGACGCCTCCAAAGGCATGGTCGCCAAGGCGAAGCAGAACGCCAAGCTGTCGAATATTCCGGACAACAAAATCCGTTATATCGTCGACGACTGCATTAAGTTCGTGGAGCGCGAAATCCGGCGCGGAAACCGTTACGACGCGGTCATACTCGACCCGCCCTCCTACGGCAGAGGACCGAACGGCGAGCGCTGGGTGCTGGAAGAAAAGCTGGATACGCTCATCGGCATTATTGCGAACCTGCTTTCCGACAACCCGCTCTTTGTGCTGTTAAATTCCTATACGACAGGGCTTTCGGCATCCACGAACGGATATATCCTTCACAATCGTCTCGTCCGCCGTTTTGGCGGCAGGGTCGAGAGCGACGAGCTCGGCATTCCCGTACAGGAAAGCGGCTTCCCGCTCCCCTGCGGCGCTTCTTCCCGGTGGACGCCGGATTAATTTTTCCAATCAAACAAATAAAACTTAGAAATGGAAGCAACATGTCATTTATCGAAGCGAAAAACCTCTATTTCAAATACAGGGAACACGAACCGGAAGTCATCAAAAACATTTCCCTTAGAATAGAAAAAGGCAGCTACACTGCCATTCTCGGACACAACGGAAGCGGCAAAAGCACGCTTGCCAAGCTTTTGTGCGGCATTCTGCAGCCGACTTCGGGAACGGTCAAGATTGACGGACTGGACACGCGCAACGAGGAGAATATCTATAAAATCCGCGAAACCTGCGGAATGGTTTTCCAAAACCCCGACAACCAGATCGTTGCCAGCGTGGTCGAGGAGGACGTAGCGTTCGCGCCCGAGAATCTCGGCGTCGATCCCGCCGAAATCCGGAAAATCGTCGACAACTGCCTAAAAACCGTCGGCATGGAGGAATACGCGCTTCATTCGACCTATAAACTCTCCGGCGGACAGAAGCAGCGCGTCGCGATCGCGGGCGTGCTCGCGATGAACCCCAAATGCATCATTTTTGACGAAGCGACGGCGATGCTGGACCCGAACGGCAGAAAAGAAATAACCGCCGCGATGAAAAAACTGAACCGGCAAAAAAACATCACCGTCGTCACCATCACCCACTACATGAACGAAGCGGTCGAAGCCGACCGCGTGATCGTGCTCAACAAAGGGGAAGTATTCCTTGACGGCACGCCGAAGAAGATATTCTCGGAGGTAGAAAAACTAAAAAGCGTATCGCTCTCGGTTCCGCAGGTAACCGAGCTTCTTTACCTGCTCGACAGGGACGGCTACGCCTTCCCGAAAGGCATTCTGCACACCATGGAGGCTGCGGAAGCAATTGAACAGAAGGTACAGGGGGTTCGAAGGCTATGAACGCGCTCAGTTTTAGGAACGTGTCTGTGGTTTACGGAGAGGGCACGCCTTTCCGCAAAGTGGCGCTTGACAATATCAGCGTGGATTTCCCGTCCGGCGAAATCATCGGCATCATCGGCCATACCGGCAGCGGCAAGAGCACGCTTGCCATGCTTTCCAACGGGCTTTTAAAACCCACAAGCGGAAAAATCCTGCTTGAGGGAAAAGATATATGGGAAAACCCTAAGGAAATAAAGAACATACGTTTTAAGGTCGGGATCGCGTTTCAGTATCCCGAATATCAGCTTTTTGAGGAAACCGTTTACAAAGACATCGCTTTCGGCCCGAAAAACATGGGGCTTGGCGACGAAGAAATCGACAAACGCGTCCGGAGCGCCGCTTCTTTTTGCGGTTTGAGCGACGATATACTCCAAAAGTCCCCTTTCGAGCTGTCCGGCGGACAAAAGCGCCGCGCCGCCATCGCCGGCGTCATCGCGATGGACCCGCAGGTGCTGGTGCTCGACGAGCCGGCGGCAGGGCTTGACCCGCTCGGCAGGGAGGAAATACTCGGCGGTCTGATCGAATATCAAAAGCAGAGGGGCTCGTTGATGCTCCTGATTTCGCACAGCATGGAGGATATCGCCAAATACTGCGACCGAATACTTGTATTAAAAAGCGGCAGCATATACATGTACGGAACGGTAAACGAGATTTTCATGCAGGCGGAGCGGCTTTTCAACGCGTCGCTCGACCTGCCGCAAATCACAAAGCTTTTCATAGAGCTAAAAAAGCGCGGCATCGTAGAAACCACCGACGTTTATACGGTGAAGTACGCGCACAAAGAAATTGAAAAGCTATTTAAAATCAAAACGGAAAATGGTTTATAAAAAATGCTTAAGGATATCACGCTCGGTCAATTCTTTCCGGGAAACTCACTTCTTCATAAAACCGATCCGCGCATCAAGTTAATCATACTTGTCGTTTACATCGTAATGGTGCTTGCCGCGAAAACCCTTGTTTCGATCGCCGCCGTCACCCTGATTACGATTGTCCTGATTTTCATGTCCGGCATACAGCTGAAAATCATCCTGCGCGCGTTAAAGCCGCTTTTGTTCATTCTGATTCTGACAGCCGTCATCAACATCTTCTTTTTCAAAGGAAGCACGCTGCTGTTTGAGTGGCGCTTTATCAAGATATACAAAGAAGGGCTTATCAACGCCGCGCTGATGATGATACGCCTGATTTCCCTGATTGCGGGAACCAGCGTGCTTTTGACTTACACGACGTCGCCGCTTGCGCTGACCGACGCGATCGAGAGCCTGTTCTCGCCGCTTAAAAAG
Organism: Bacillota bacterium; assembly: GCA_029550965.1. Classification (GTDB taxonomy): domain Bacteria; phylum Bacillota; class Clostridia; order Oscillospirales; family CAG-382; genus UBA1049. Next base: position 21,958 of record JAKPGJ010000020.1, on the reverse strand, counting down.
ATTAAAGTGCCGGTGCATGAGTTCGCGCTGATGATGACCATCGCTTTGCGCTTTATTCCGACGCTGATTGAGGAAACCGACAAAATCATCTCGGCGCAGAAAGCGAGAGGCGCCGACTTTGAAAGCGGAAACCTGCTTCGGCGGGTAAAAGCGCTGCTGCCCATCATTGTCCCGCTGTTCGTATCGGCGTTCAGACGCGCGGACGAACTCGCCGAGGCGATGGAGTGCCGCTGTTACCGCGGCGGCGAGGGCAGAACCAAAATGAAGCAGATGAAGTCGCGCCCGGCGGATTACGTCTTTTTAGCGGTGATGACCGCGCTGTGCGTGTCGATTTTCTTTTTAAACCCAATCACCATTATTTAAGTTTACAGGAAAAAATATGGCGAACTACGCTCTTACGCTATGCTTTAAAGGAACCGCATACTGCGGCTGGCAGGTGCAAAACAACGCGCGCAGCGTTCAGTCCGTCGTTCAGGACGCGGTCGAAATGGTTTTCGGCGCGCGGTACGGCGTCACCGGCTGCAGCCGCACCGATTCGGGCGTCCACGCGAACGAATTTGTCTGCCATATCAAAAACGCGCCGGCGTTTGACGCCGAAAAACTTCCGCTTGCCCTCAACGCGCATCTGCCGTACGATATCGCCGTCAAGGCGGCGCGCGTTGTGGCCGACGGCTTCCACGCGCGCTACTCCGCGAAAGGCAAGGAGTATGTTTACCTGATTTGGAACAGCCGCGTGCGCAATCCTTTTTACATCGATACCGCCCTGCAGTATCCAAAGCGCATCGACTGCGAGAAAGCCGAAGCGCTTGCGCAGGACTTTGTGGGCAGGCACGATTTTACCTCCTTTATGGCGGCGAACAGCGGCATTGAGGACGCCGTCCGCGAAGTCTGGTACTTCAAATGCGAGCGCGACGGCGATTTTGTCCGATTCATCGTCGCCGCAAACGGGTTTTTATACAATATGGTGCGCATTATGTGCGGCACGGTTCTGCAGCGCCTGAGCGGACGAATTCAGGAACCGATTTCGGCGATTATCGAAGCCAAGGACCGTTCAAAGGCGGGACCCACCCTGCCGGCGCACGGGCTATATCTGAACAAAGTGTTTTATTAATAAAGCGCGCCGGAAACGGCAGTTTTCGTCGGGGAAAGGAGTGTTTTTCATGAGCGCTTTTTCAATCTTTGCGAGTAAAAAAAGAAAAACACAAAAAACCGTTCCGACCGTCGAAGAATATTATCTTCGGCTCGCCCGCCGCACGATGGTGATTAAGTTTATTCTCATCATGTTCCTCGCCGGATTTACCTTGTTTTCCTTTTCGTATTACAAGGAAGAGCTCACCATCGAAAACTTCCGGTACATGCTGAAATTTATCAGTTTCGACTCGAACGCCGGCGCGGTTTCCAACGCGACCGTTTATATCGACAAGGATAATACCAGCAAAGGCGACGTTCTGCGCGGCGACCTCGCCGTCATCAACACGAGCGGATTCTCGATATACGGCTTTAACGGAAGCAAGGTTTATACCCACTCCTGCAAATACAACACCCCCATCATGGTCAGCAACACCAAAAACATCATCGCCTGCGACCTCGGCGGATACGAGGTGCAGATTTTCAGCTGCAACCAGTTCGTTGACAAAATGACCTACAAATATCCGGTTTTGGGGCTGGCGGCAAGCGAAAGCGGGCATTTCGCGGTCATTTCTTCAGAAAAGAGCTACCGAAGCGCGCTTTTCGTGTACGACGAATATTTCAGAGTTATATATAAATACTTATCGGGGGATAAATATATAGATTTTGTTTCTATTTCAGCGGACGGAAAAGAAGCGGTCACGCTTCTGCATTATTCCAAAAACGGCTCGCTGATAACCCTGCTGATGCGGTTTTCGTTCGACAGCGAACAGCCTGTTTTTCAGACCGAATTTATCGACGAAATGCCGCTGGGCGTCCAGTTTATGAAGGATAACGCCTACTGCGTCCTGACCAGCGAAGCGATACGCTTTTTCACGGCCGACAACGGACTGATCAAGGAAAGATTTTTTGAGGAAAAATCGCTTTCGGGCTATGAATTCAACAGAAATTATGCTATAATATCGTATGATACCTCCGGTTTGGCATCCGGCACGGATATTGAAGTGTTCAAAGATAACGGCAGTTTGGCGCTGTCAAAGAGTTTTGCCGGTTCGCTTCTTGACAAAAAGGCAAACGGCGACAGACTGTATGTGCTGATGCACGGCGCGATTGTTACGGTCGACCTGACCGGAAAAGAACCCGAACGGACGGACCCGGTGGACACCGATTTTAAACAGATTCTATTCAACGACCAGCAGGTAGTATTGTTGTCAGACAGCAGGGCCGTATTCTTCAACCCCGGCGCTTCCGAGGAGAACGACGGTATTCCGTCCGCCGGCGAATAGCTACCAACCCATCAGGAGGATAGTAACAGTATGAACGCAGTTCTGGATATTATCATCGTCATCATCGCCGCCCTGACCGTTTACTTCGCATACAAGCGCGGTTTTATTAAGACGGTGCTTTCGGCTTCTTCGTTTTTAATCTCCATCGTGCTCACGGTCCTGCTTCTGTCGCCTGTAAAAAACGCGCTGATGCAGTCCAGCCTGGCGGATAACGTCAGAGCCAGAGTGGAAAACGAGATAAACGCGATCATCGACGCGCGCGGCGTTAAAAACGTCGAGGAGCTGGCCGAAAAAGATGCAGATACCAGCGAGTTTGCCACGATGCTGGAAAAAATCGGTTTGAGCCAGGACGACCTGCGCGCCAAGTTCAACGAATGGAAAGCGGAAAACGACGTGCAGGAACGCCTGAAGGAAAACCTGATCAAATATATCTCCGACCCGGTCGTGGACGCGATTGTTACGGTCGTTTCGATCGCGCTGATCTTCTTCGGCTCGATTATCCTTTTGAAAATCACGTCGTATGTTCTAGACAAGGTAAGCAAACTCCCGATTTTAAAAACCGCCAACAAGCTGCTCGGCGTCGTGATGGGCGTCGTGCTTGCGATTGTCAGAATCTATCTGTTTGTGATCCTCGTAAAACTTTTGATCCCGAACGGAAACGCGCTCGGAATCGATATGCTTACGTCTATCAACCCCGAAAAAACGCTCCTGTTTAAACTGTTCTACGACTTCAACATCTTCCAGTTCCTCCGTTAAGAGGACCGGCAGGACTTACAAAAAAACGGTATTCCAAAATACCAACAGAAAGGATATTTATTGCGTTAAGGCTATAAATGACGAATAGGATGAAAAAGCATATTCCGAATATTTTATCAATCATCAGACTTGCGCTCGTTCCCGGATTTATTTATGTCTTTTTAGGACTTCAGGAAAGATCATGGGCGTTGTTTATATTTGCATTGGCAAGCGCGACAGACATTCTTGACGGTTATCTGGCAAGAAAAAACGGCTGGATATCGCAGGCGGGAAAAGTGCTGGATCCGCTTGCCGATAAGCTTATGCAGGCGGCTGTCATTATATGCCTTACGATCAAAAACATATTCTTTGTCTGGATCGCCGCGCTCTTACTTATCAAGGACACCGCGATGCTGATCGGCTCTTTGTTCATCATCCGCAGAAAGCATGACATCGCCGTTTCAAACTGGTACGGGAAAGCGGCGACCGTTATCTTCTTCTGCATCACCGCCGTGTTCATACTCAACGACAGCAATACGACGCTAAACATCGTGCTGGGCGTCATACTTGCCATTGTGCTGGTTGCCGCGCTGCTCCTGTATTATTTCAAAGTATTCCGGGGCCGCTACGGCATCCGGCTTAGAAAGAAAGACGAATAACCAGGAAACGATTGAAAGCGCAGCCATTTGCGCTTTCTGAAATATATATTCTTATTCCAACTCTATACTTTGAAAGGACAGTACTATGATTATCAAGAAATGCGCCCGCTGCAAGACGCGCATAGCAGTTATATATGTAACCAAAAACGAAAACGGCAAAACCGTCAGCGAGGGCTATTGCCTGAAGTGCGCAAAAGAACTCGGCATTAAGCCGGTTGATGACATTATAAACAGAATGGGTATCAGCGAGGATGAATTCGAAGCTATGAGCGATGAGATTACCGATCTTATGCCGCAGCTCGATGAAAACTACGATCTGGATGAAAACGAAGAAGGAAGAGCTCCGGCGATTGACTTAAACGCCATGCTTTCCAACCCGGAACAGCCGGTTCCTTACAGAGAACCCCGCCAGCAGGACGGTTCTCCGAAAGAAGACAAAAAGCCGAAGCGCAAATTCCTTGACCAGTTCTGCATCGACCTTACCGCCAAGGCGAGAGAGGGCAAGATCGACACCATTGTCGGCAGAGAAACCGAGTTGGAAAGAGTTATACAGATTCTTACCCGCCGTCAGAAGAACAATCCGTGTCTGATCGGCGAGCCCGGCGTCGGTAAAACCGCGGTGGCGGAGGCGCTCGCGCAGAGAATCGCGAGCGGAAACGTTCCCTACAAGCTGCTTAATAAGGAAGTCATGCTGGTCGATATGACCGCCATCGTCGCCGGCACACAGTTCAGAGGACAGTTCGAGAACCGCATGAAAGGGCTGATTGAGGACGCCCGCAGAAGCGGAAACGTCATCCTCGTCATCGACGAGGTTCACTCGATCGTCGGCGCGGGCAACGCGGAGGGCGGCATGAACGCCGCGAATATCCTCAAACCCGCGCTCAGCAGAGGCGAGATTCAGCTCATCGGCGCGACCACGCTGGTTGAGTACCGCAAGCACATCGAACACGACGCCGCGCTGGAAAGACGCTTCCAGCCCGTCATGATCAACGAGCCGTCGATTGACGACACCGTCAAAATTCTCGCCGGCATCAAGGGTTATTACGAAAAGTACCACGGCATCAAGGTGCCCGACCATATTTTAAGAAGAATCGTCACGCTGTCCGAGCGCTATATCACGGACCGTTTCCTCCCCGACAAGGCGATCGACCTTTTGGACGAAGCGTGCTCCTACATGGCGATCAACTCGCCGATCGTGGACCAAATCAACCGCCTTGCAGACGAGATCAAACAGCTCGAGGCGGAAAAGGCCGCCATCGAAAACAAGGAAACAATGGAAGAGAGCGACTACCCCCGCCTTGCCGATATCAAGACAAGACTTTTGCAGAAGAACCAGCAGTTCGACGCGTTGTCCAAACAGCGGGACACGCTGGAGCTGACCGAGTATCACCTTGCCAAGGTCATCGAGGTTTGGACCGGCATCCCCGCGACCAATATTACCGAAAACTCCTTCCAGAAGATAGAGCGGCTTGAAAGCGAAATCAAAAAGCGCATTGTCGGTCAGGACGAAGCCGTCAGCAAGGTCGCGAAGGCGATCAAGCGCAGCAGAGCCGGCATTTCCTACAAGAAGAAACCGATATCCTTTATCTTCGCCGGCACCACGGGCGTCGGAAAGACGGAGCTGGTTAAAGTGCTCGCGCGCATTCTGTTCGATACGCCCGATTCGCTCATTCGGCTTGACATGAGCGAGTTTATGGAGAAGTACTCGGTATCCAGGATTATCGGTTCGCCTCCGGGATACATCGGCTACGACGACGCCGGACAGCTGACCGAGAAGATCCGCCGCAAGCCGTATTCCGTCGTTTTATTTGACGAAATCGAGAAGGCGCACCCCGACGTGCTCAATATCCTTCTCCAAATCCTTGACGACGGACGAATCACCGATTCGCACGGCAAGGAAGTCAACTTTGAGAACACGGTCATCATTATGACCACCAACGCGGGCAGCAAGGACGTTTCCGCGGCCGCCGGCTTTACCGCTACGGTCAAGAGCAGCGATTACGACCGGGTAAAGAAAGCGCTGGAGGACTTCCTGCGCCCCGAGTTCCTCAACCGCGTTGACGAGATTGTTGTTTTCAACCGTCTTACCAAAGAGAATTTCTCGGATATATGCAAGATTATGCTTGGCGACCTGCAGGAGGTTCTCGCCGAAAAAGGCATTACGCTCGAATACGACGACAAGGCGATCGCGTACCTTGTCAATAAAGGTTACTCCGAAAAATACGGCGCGCGCAATCTCCGCCGCCTGATACAGACCGACGTCGAGGACCCGATCGCAGCCAAGATTATCGAAAGCTACGCTTCACCGATCAAGCATGTTTTTGTCACGGCAGAGGGAGACAGCATTTCGATTGTCTGCAACTAACGGCGTTAGGTGCAGCGTGAAAGAATACGAAAAGAAAGGATGGCATTAACCCGTCCGCCTGAACGGCGAATATGAAGGTTAATGAAATGACGTTGCTTTGCCGCAGAATACGAAGAACAGAAATACAGGTTACAGCTTCCGAAATATAATCACAGAAGCCGGAACCCGCAGCGGTGATAAATTTTTCCCTGCCGGCATGCAGCCGGTCGAAGTCGCCGATTATCTCGAAACCGATATATCGGCCGGACTTAACCGAAAGCAGATCAAGCAGAGAACCGCGAAATACGGCGTCAACAACATTCAAAACGAGATAAACCTGACTTTCTTCCAGAGCATTAAGAATCAGCTCAAAGGCTTGATTGTCCCGCTGTTTATTCTGTGCTCGCTGTTGATGTTTATTTTTGACAGGCAGTACACGTATCTTGCGGTCGCCGGCGCGTTCCTGCTGATTATGCTGATCAACGCGATGCTGGAGTCGCGCGCTTCCAAAGCGTTGAACGTCCCGCGGAAATATTCCTCCATCAAAGCAAGCGTGACCAGAGAGGGCGTCACCGATATTCTGGACTCAAGAAAGCTGGTCCCGGGCGACATCATCCGCTTAAGCGAAGGCATGGTGGTTCCCTGCGACGCACGGCTGATTGAGGACAACATGCTGACGGTGATAGAAACGCCGGTCAGCGGAAACCGCGGCAGCGTGCTGAAAAACGCGCGGTACTACGCATTTGAGGACGACCAGCTCGTGTATCCGAACATGGTATACGCCGGGTCCGTCGTCACCGGCGGCAGCGGAAGCGCGATTGTCTGCTATACCGGAAAGGACACCCTGCTCCGCAGAATCGCCGGCAAAAAGGCCGACCTGCCGGTTCTGCTGAAATATGTGCAGAACGCCGGAAAATATGTGTCGCTGGTTTCGGTTGCGTGCTGTTTTATTCTCTTGTTTTTCGGCGTGGTTTTCGGCAGGGATTTGACGCAAATCTTTATGATATCGCTGTCGGTCGGCGCGGTTTCGCTGTGCGACAGCATGGCGTCGCTGGCTGCCGCGGCGCTGGGCTACGGCTCGAAAAAAATGATGAAATACGGCGCGGTTGTGAAGAACCTGGACAGCATTCCGGCGCTGTGCAGGCTGAACACAATCATGTGCGGAAAAAATATCGCGTTCCCGCCCAAGAAGATGACCTTGCAGGGAACTTTTACGAACAATACATACCTCAGCGCGGACCACAGACTGTCCGACAGCGCGCGGGAGTTGCTATACCTCTCCCTTGCCTGTTCGGATATGAAGTTTTACAAGCTGGGCAGAAAAAGACGCCGCGACAGCGTCGAATATGTCGGAAAAATATACGACATGGCGGTCGCCGACTACCTTTCCTACAAAGGCTACGGCGTCGCGAAGGATATGGACAGATTTTTAAAGATCGAGACCGAGTATTCGCTGACCGGCGAAGTGACGCGGGTTTTGGTCCTGTACAACGGCGTCAAAACCGTTATTTTGAAAGGCGCGCCGGAGTTTATTCTTTCCCGCTGCGTCGGATATGAGCTGAACGGAAAGGCTTACAAGCTGAGCCCGGTTACCCGAAAGCGCATTCTTGCGGCGCTGGAAGAACACACGCACGAATCCGGTTTTGTCATCGCGATCGCGGCGGGCGAAACCGCGGCGGACAACCTGCGAGACATCACGGCGGAACGCAATCTGATGTTCAAAGGGTTTATCACCCTATACAGTTCGGTGGACGTGGACAACGTTTCCGCCGTCTATAAACTGGACCAGGCCGGCATCGAGCCGGTCGTGGCCTCTACGGACAGTTATTATTCCGCTTTCAACATGGCAAAGAACACCGGCATTCTGACCAGCGAAAAGCAGGTTATCACCGCCGAAGCCGCAAGCGCGATGGACAAAGGGCTGTTTATCGTGAACTGCCCGGACTATCGGTTGTTTTTGAATTTCTCCGACAGCGAATGGCTGCAGGTTTTAAAATACCGCAAAGCGGACAAACGCATCGTCGGCGCCACCGCGGAACGCATGGAAGAACTCGCGCTGCTGCATGAAGCGGACGTTTCCTTCGTGCCGGACGGTTCGCCCGACATGCTCAAGCAGAGCGCGGACGTGCTGCTGCTCTCCAAAGGGTTCAGCGCGCTGGCGGACTGCCTGCAGAACGCAAGGCTGATCTTTGTCCGAATCCATTCGGTGGTCGAATATCTGACGGTGGGCGCAGCCACAATATTCTTGTCCACGCTCTTTTCGCTGTTCTGCGGGCTGACATTGCCTTTCCGCGTGCAGGAAGTGCTGTTCGGCGGAGTCCTTTTCAATTTACTGTTCGCCGTCAGCCTTGCCTTTCTGCCCACAAATAGAAAGCTCCTATTGGACGAACTGCCCAACTATAAAAACAAGCCGACCATCCTCGATTTTTATCCCGCGCTGGTTTATTCGCTCGGCGCTTCGATCTGCCTTCCGGTCATATTCGGGCTGACCGACAGTTTTTCCTGCGTGCTCGCGGGATTCACGATCCTGTTGACGCTGTACGCGTTGACCAATATTTCCCGCACCAGCATCTTTCAGAAAAAAGCGGTCGGCAGTTTGCTGCTGTTCAGCGCGTTTTTGATTTCCGCGGCCGTCATGGCGGCGCTGTTCGTGCTGGAACCGGCAAGAAGCATGTTCGGCTACGAGATGATCGCGCCCGCGAAATTCGGTATAACCGCCGCCGTCGCCGGGGGATACTTTATATTGCTGCATCTTGTAAAACTGCGCATCGCGATTGCGAAAAAAGAAAAAAAGGAAAAGCGCAGCATGAAACCTTCGGACGATTTCGATACGGATTCCAATTTTGATTCCGATACGGATTAAAATATAAAAAACCCCGTCATCCGGCTTGACGGGCGTAAAAAATCTAACGCCGGGAAAGGAAGATTATCATGGAAAAAATCACGAAAGATTCATTGATAGGCGACGTTCTCGATATGGATATTGACCTTGCGAAGCACTTCTTCGAAATCGGCATGCACTGTCTCGGCTGCCCTGCTTCCAGAAGCGAAACCATCGAGGAAGCCTGCCAGGTGCATGGCGCCGACTGCGACGAGCTGGTTAAGAAGCTCAACGACGCGCTGAAGAAATAGCCATGAATCTGCCGAAAGACGTTCTGCAATCGAAAAGCGTGGAAAAAGCGAAAGGCTTTTTTCAGGAGTTTAAGGCTTTTATCTCGCAGGGCAATATTCTTGACCTTGCGGTCGGCGTTGTCATCGGCACGGCTTTTAAGGCGATCGTATCCTCGCTGGTGTCCGACATTTTTATGCCGGCGTTTGGCGCATTGTTCGGCAGCTCCGATATTTCGGACCTGAAATGGGTCGTCAAGGAAGCTGCCGGCGATTCGCCGGAGGTCGCGATCATGTACGGTCAGTTTATCAACAACATCATCGATTTCCTCATCATTTCGTTCTGCCTGTTTATTGTCGTCAAAGTCACCTTGAGCTTTCGGAAGAAGCTCGAGGCTTTGAAGAAAAAAGAGGAAGAAGAAAAGAAGGAAGCCGAGGCGGCCGCCGCTCTTTCGAAAGAAGACAAAATGCTTGAAACGCTTACCGAAATCCGCGACCTTTTGAAGGAACATAAAAAATGAGATATTTAATGGGTGCAGACGGGGGCGGTACAAAAACCGCCTTCCTTATTACGGATCTTGAAGGCAATAAAATATACGAAATAAAAAAAGGCCGCTCCAATCCGAACGACATCGGCATCGAGAACACGGTAAACCTGGTCGTGGACGGGTTTACGTCGCTCTGCGAGCAGTCCGGGGTGGACAAAGGCGAGGTCGCCGCGATTTTCGCCGGCATGGCGGGCGTCACCGCGAACGGCTACAAGGAAATCATCCGCGCCGCCGTGCAAAAAGCGTTTCCGAACGCCATGGTCGGCGTCGCCCATGACGGCGTGAACATATTGTACGCCGCCTTCCCCGAAAGCGACGGCGTCGGCGTGATCTGCGGAACCGGCACCTCCTGTTTTGTCAAGAAGAACGACGTCCTATACCGCATCGGCGGGTACGGGCTGTTCGACCTGTACGGCGGCGGCTACGAAATCGGCAGAGCCGCCATTTCGCACGCGCTTCGAAGCATCGACGGCAGAGACGAAAAGAGCGTCCTTTCGGAAATGGTCCAGGAAAAAGCGGGCTTTGATCTGATCGAAAACTTAAGCACGCTGATTTCCAGCGGCCGCAGCAACATCGCCGCGTACGCCCTGCTGGTGTACGAAGCCTATAAACAGTCCGACAAATACGCTAAGCAGATTCTGGACCAGCATACCGGCTACCTTGCCGAGCTGATCAATACCGCTTCGCGGTATTTTGACGGCAGCTACAACGTCGCGCTCGCCGGAAGCATCGGCAAAGACCCGATTACGCTGCAGATTCTAAAACCCAAGCTCGTGCCGCAGGCGTTGGTTTCGGTTTTGGACTGCGAGCCGATATACGGCGCCGTTTCGAGAGCGCGCGTTTTGCTTACCAAAGGAAATTAGTTGACACATCCGCTTTTTGGGTGTATAGTTTAAAATAAATTTAACCGCAGATTGGAGTTTTATATATGGAAAACCAAGAATACAACGAGCTGCAGGCTTTGCGTCATACCGCTTCCCATATCCTCGCGCAGGCTGTCAAACGCCTCTACCCTTCCGCGAAGCTGGCGATCGGTCCGGCGATTGAGAACGGATTCTATTATGATTTCGACTGCGAAATTAGCTTTACGCCCGAGGTTCTCAAACAGCTTGAAAAGGAAATGAAGAAGATTGTAAGCGAGAACCTGAAGATCGAGCGTTTTGTGCTTTCGAGAGAGGAAGCGCTTGCGCTTATGAAGGACGAGCCCTACAAGATAGAGCTGATCAACGAAATTCCGGAGGGCGAGGAGATTTCCTTCTATAAACAGGGCGAGTTCGTCGACCTCTGCGCCGGCCCGCACGTTTCGTACACCAAAAAGGTCAAAGCGTTCAAACTGCTTTCCGCGACCGGCGCTTACTGGAGAGGCGACTCGAAAAACAAAATGCTCCAGCGCATTTACGGAACCGCCTTCAAAACGCAGGAAGAGCTGGAAAAATACCTTGCCGACGTCGAGGAAGCGAAAAAGCGCGACCACAACAAAATCGGCAGACAGCTCGGCTATTTCACGACCGTGGACATCATCGGTCAGGGACTTCCGATTATCCTGCCGAAAGGAACCCTTGTGCTGCGCACCCTTCAGCGCTTCGTAGAGGACGAGGAGGAACGCAGAGGCTATCTGCAGACCAAAACCCCGTACTTCGCAAAGCGCGACCTATATAAAATCAGCGGACACTGGGACCACTACCGCGAGAATATGTTCGTCATCGGCGACAAATCGGACGAAGATAATCCGGCAGAAGACGTTTTCGCGCTCAGGCCGATGACCTGCCCGTTCCAGTTCCAGGCATACCTAACCGAACTGCGTTCTTATAAGGATTTGCCGCTGCGCTACAACGAAACCTCCACCCTGTTCCGCAACGAAGCAAGCGGAGAAATGCACGGACTTATCCGCCTGCGTCAGTTCACCATTTCCGAAGGCCATATCGCCTGCACGCCCGAACAATTAGAGGGCGAGTTTGCCGACGCGCTGGATTTGGCGCAGTTTATGCTCAAAACGCTCGGGCTTGACAAGGACGTTTCCTACCGCTTCTCGAAGTGGGACGAGAACAACCGGGAAAAATACATCGGCGATTCCGCCCAGTGGGAAGCCGTTCAGAGCACGATGCGCCGCATCCTGACCGACCTAAACATCAACTTCTACGAAGCCGACGGCGAAGCGGCGTTCTACGGACCGAAGCTGGATATTCAGATTAAGAACGTGCACGGCAAAGAGGACACGCTGATTACCATTCAGATCGACTTCCAGCTTGCGGAAAGATTCGGCATGGTCTATGTCGACAAAGACGGTACGAGAAAACATCCGTACGTTATCCACCGCACCTCCATCGGCTGCTACGAACGGACGCTCGCTTTGCTGATTGAGAAATACGCGGGCGCAATGCCGACCTGGCTCGCGCCGGAACAGGTAAGGGTGATCACCATTACCGACGGGCAGAAGGAATACGCTGAGAGCGTTCAGAAGCGCTTAAAAGACGCCGGCATCCGCGCCGGAATCGACGTGCGCAACGAAAAGCTGGGCTTTAAAATCCGCGAAGCGCAGCTTGAGAAACTGCCGTACATGCTGGTCGTCGGCGACAAGGAGAAAGAGAACGGCACGCTCGGCGTCAGAAGCCGCAAGAAGGGCGACATGGGCGAGATGTCCTTTGACGACTTTTTATCTATGATTCTCAGAGAAATCGCGACCAAAGAACTGCCGTAAAAATGATATAAAGAACCGCCTGGATGCGCTGCATTCAGGCGGTTTTTGCTATTTTACTTCTTCAAAAATCCAAAGCAGGCTGTGATATTCCAGCGAGAGCGGAGCCGGTATGCCGTAGCCGCAAAGCTGGGCGCCGCTGTACTCCTTGCCGCTGAATTTCTCTCTGTAGACTGCGTCTTTTTTGAGCCCTCTTAACCGAATGCGCTCGTTCGGCCCGTAATTCCGGACGTGCGTGAGCACATAGCCGGCGATGCAGGTGCTTTTATCTTCCGAAACGATGCACCACGCGGCGCAGTCCTCCATGTGCGGGTCGCGCAGGCGGTGGTAGGTGCCATTCACGATCCGGTCTCCGTACTCCTTGTAAATCGCCGCGGTGCGCCGGACGTTCTCCTTATCCTCGTCGGAAAGCGCGGTCGGGTCAAGCTCGTATCCGAAAGAGCCGGTCAAAGCGACCGTAAAGCGGGTATTGAACGGCGTGACATGTCCGGTCTGGTGGTTGGGCGAAGCGGAAACGTGCGCGCTCATGGTCGAGAGCGGATAAACCAGCGAGGTTCCGTACTGAATGCGCAGCCGCTCGATCGCGTCCGAGTTGTCGCTCGTCCATACCTGCGGCATATAGTAAAGTAGACCCGCGTCGTACCTGCCGCCGCCGCCGGAGCAGGATTCGAACAGAATATCCGGGAAGTCGGTGACCAGCCTTTCCAGCAGGCCGTATAAGCCGAGATAATAGCGGTGGGTCACTTCTCTCTGCCTGTCGGGCGGCAGCTGCTCGTTGGCTATTTCGGTCATATTGCGGTTGTAATCCCATTTTACATAGGCAATCATGCCGGTTTTAAGGATTTTCGCAAGCGAATCGTAGATATAGTCGCAGACCTCGGGCTTCGACAGGTTGAGGATCAGCTGGTGCCTTCCCTCGCTTCTTGGACGGCCCGGAACGTGGATGCACCAGTCGGGATGCGCGCGGTAAAGGTCGCTGTCCGGCGAAACCATCTCCGGCTCGAACCAGATGCCCAGCTTTATGCCGAGTTTCTGCAGGTGGTTGTAAATGCCCTCGATGCCGTTGGGCAGCTTGCGGCGGTCGACCACCCAGTCGCCCAGCGAGCAGTTGTCGGTGTCCCGCTTTCCGAACCAGCCGTCGTCGATAACCAGCAGTTCGATGCCGAGGTCGGCGCAGCAGTCCGCGATTTTCTTTAAGCGGTCCTCGTTAAAGTTAAAGTAGCATGCCTCCCAGCTGTTTAAAAGAACCGGGCGGCGAACGTCTCTGTATTTGCCCCTGCACAGCCGCGTGCGGAAAATGTTATGGAAGTTTGCGGACATTTGCTCAAGTCCGTTCGGCGAGTAGGTCATGACCGCTTCGGGCGTGGTAAAGCTCTCGCCCGCGTCCAGCTTCCAGCCGAATTCCTCGGGGTTCAACCCAATGACGGCCCGCGCCGTATGGAACTGCGTTCCGGAAACCTCCGCGGCGAACGAACCCGAGTAAACCAGCACGAAACCGTACGCGTCGCCGCTTGTTTCATCCGCGGTCGGCGAAGTCAGAATCAAAAAGGGATTGTGCACATGCGAAGAAGCGCCGCGCCGGCTGGAGAGCGTGAATCTGCCGTACTTCAGCGGGCTGCGCTGGATATGGCGCTCTCTTGCATGCGTGCCGTAGTTTGAAATAACGTCAAAATGCATGCTGTCGAAATCCACCGACGCGCTCATCGCGCGGTTGATATAGACGCTGTCGGCAGACCTGTTCACGATTTCCGCGTGACGGGTCAGTATATCTTTATCCTCAAATACCGTATAATATAGTTTGACGGCGACATTACTGATTTTGTCGAGCAGGGTAATTATTAAAGTCTGAACCTTGTCGCTCTCTTCCGCGTAAACGGCGGGCAGCCCTTTCAGACCGGGTTTGCCGTCGATAATCTCGTGGCTCTCGTACCGCAGGTCGATAATGTTCGAGCCGTCCGGGTTGATGATTTCAAGGGCGGGCGTGCGCATATCACCTCTGCCCCAGCAGGGATATTCAAGCGGAACGTCGTCGAGAATAAAGCCCCGGCAGTTCTCCATTCTCGGCGAAAAGGCGGCTCTGCCCTGCTCCCAGAACATATACGCGTGGTCGCGCAGGTCGAGTTTTTCGCCCCAGTACAGGTGAAGCAGGAAGCCGTCCTTTACCTGCATCACATAGGAAAAGCTCTTTGCGTCTATTTGAAACTGCGCGCATTCTTTGCTGTAATGGATCGCCATATAAAACTCCTTTAATTTAAAAATGTATTTTCATTTTATATGCTTGCTTTTATTTTGTCAATAAATATAAGCGTAAAAATTAACAGCGCGATTCCGGCATTATTTTGCGAAAAACAATTGCATTATGCCGTTATCTGTGATAAAATACTCCGAAGAATAAGTTTTATGACATTGGTTTTGCAACAAATTGGTCTATACCTGATTTGCCGCAATCCCAAACGTACCATACGGATTCAAAATCAAAAAGTTTAAAAGTGGGGTATTCAAGTGGGCAAGGTAGTTATTTTTGATCATCCAATGATAACACACAAGCTGACATTAATGCGCAGTAAGGAAACAGGTGCGAAGGATTTCAGAAACCTGCTCTCGGAAATCTCGATGCTCATGGCATACGAGATTACAAGAGACCTTCCTGTCGAGGAAGTGGAGATCGAGACGCCGCTCTGCAAGACCGTCTGCAAGAAGGTTTCCGGCAAGAAGATGGCGATTGTTCCGATTCTGCGCGCAGGATTAGGGATGGTAGAAGGATTCTTACAGATTGTGCCTGTCGCAAAGGTCGGCCATATCGGATTATACCGCGATCCGGATACGCATCTCCCGGTGGAATACTATTTCAAAATGCCGCCGGATATCGCAGAAAGAACCGTTCTGCTGCTCGATCCGATGCTCGCGACGGGCGGAAGCGCTTCGGCTGCGATCGACTGCCTGAAAGCAAGAGGCTGCACGGATATCAAAATTATGAACCTTGTTGCGGCACCCGAAGGAATTGCGAAAATCCAGCAGAATCACCCGGACGTCAATATCTATGTGGCTGCTGTCGATGAAAGACTTAACGATGAAAAATACATTATTCCGGGATTAGGCGACGCAGGAGACAGGCTTTTCGGTACGAAGTAATGTCGGTTACGTTCGGCAACAGCTGGGACGACATTCTCGGCCCCGAATTTGAAAAAGATTATTACAAGCAGTTAAGACAGTTTCTAAAATACGAATACACCTGCGGTAAATACCACATTTACCCGGATATGTATGATATTTTCAACGCGTTCCGTTATACCGACTACAAGGATGTAAAAGCGGTCATTTTAGGACAAGACCCCTATCACGGTCCGGGGCAGGCGCACGGGCTCTGCTTTTCCGTCAAGGACGGAGTCGAGCCGCCGCCCTCTCTTATCAACATATTCAAAGAGCTGCAGGCCGACCTCGGCTATCCGCCGCCCAAGAGCGGAAACCTTACCAAATGGGCAAAAAACGGCGTTCTGCTGCTCAACTGCGTTTTAACGGTCAGAGAAGGACAGCCCGGCAGCCACGCCGGCAAGGGCTGGGAGATTTTCACCGACAGAGCGATTCAGGCGCTGAACGAGCGCGAGGAGCCGATCTGCTTTTTGCTGTGGGGCGCTTACGCAAAATCGAAGGCCTCGTTGATTACCAATCCGCGGCATCACATTCTGCCCGCGGCGCACCCAAGCCCCCTCTCGGCATACAACGGTTTCTTCGGCAGCCGTCCGTTTTCTTTGTGCAACAAGCTGTTGGGAATCGATATTGACTGGAACCTGAATACATAGCGCGCCGACAAGAGACAGCCGCGCTTCAATAGAGATATATAATACGCACATCCGTACGGATGTGCTTTTGTTTTCATAAAATTTTTATTCTTGGCGAACTTATTGAATGTACTGGCGGAATGTGGTAAAATATATCGGATAAGAAGTGTTATTTTTGGAGGACATATGCAAAGCGAAGGAAAGAATGTTCTCGCCCTGATCGAGAACAGCATCGAAAACGGCTCGAAAGGCCACCGAAAAATCGGTCAGTATTTATTGAAAAACTATGTCTCCGCCGCATACATGACAGCGCAGCGTCTGAGCGAAGCGGTCGGCGTGAGCGAATCCACCGTGGTCCGGTATGCGATCGAACTCGGCTTTGACGGCTATCCCAAGCTGCAGGCGGCTTTAAAGAGCCTGATCAAGAATAAACTCACCACCGTTCAGCGCATCGAGTTCGCGGAAGAGCGGATCGGCAACAACGTCCTGGCCGCAAGCTTTATGGCGGATATCGAGAACCTGAAGAAAACCCTCGCGCAGACGGACGAAGCGAATTTTAACAGCATCGTGGACTTGATTCTTTCCGCCGGCAGAATCTATATCGTCGGCACCCGTTCCTCCACCTCGCTTGCATCGTTTTTAAACTTCTACCTCGCGCTGATTTTGGACAACGTAAAGCTGGTGCATAACGCAAGCGGAAGCGAAATCTTCGAGGAGCTCCTCCGCGTAAAGCAGGGGGACGTCGTCATCGGCATTTCCTTCCCGCGGTACTCCAAGCGCACCGTGGACGCCATGCATTTTGTAAAAAAGCAGGGCGCTTCGGTCATCGCGATTACGGACAGCAAACAGTCCCCGCTCGCTTATATCGCGGATAAAGTACTTTACGCGAGCAACTATACCGATTCTTTTGTCGATTCTCTGGTCGCGCCGCTCGCCATGATCAACGCGTTAATCGCGGCGGTCGGTCAGCGCAGACGTGCCGAAACCTCTCAGAGTTTCGCAAGGCTTGAGGAGATCTGGGAGGAATACCGCGTTTATGACACCGAAAAATAAGTGCGAAGTCTGCGTCATCGGCGGCGGAGCGGCGGGCATGATGGCGGCTTTGACCGCCGCCGAGAACGGCAGAAACGTTATACTTCTTGAGAAAAACAAATACTGCGGCAAAAAGCTCAACATTACCGGCAAGGGCAGAGGCAATATCACGAACAACTGCGGTCTGGACGAGTTTCTGCAGAACGTGACGGTCAATCCCCGCTTTTTATACAAAGCGCTGACGGTTTTCTCGCCCGCGGACACGATGCGTTTCTTTGAGAGCCGCGGCGTTCCCGTGAAAACCGAGCAGGGCAGGCGCGTCTTTCCCGCGAGCGACAGGGCGAAGGATATTACCGACTGCCTTGAAAGAAGCTGCAGAAGCGCCGGCGTGCGCATCCTGCAGGGTACGGCGAAGAAGATTATTGCCGAAAACAACGCGGTCAAAAGCGTGCTTTATGAAAACGGAAAGGACGTCTTTACCATCGACTGCGAATCGGTTGTCCTCGCGACGGGCGGCGCTTCCTACCCGCTGACCGGTTCGACCGGCGACGGGTACAAAATGGCCGCGGAACTGGGGCATACGGTTACCGAAATCAAGCCTTCGCTGGTCCCGCTGCTGGTCAGGGAGAGTTTCTGCTCGGAGTGCATGGGGCTGTCGCTTAAAAACGTAAAGATTACCTTCGCGGACAGATCCGGCAAAGAGATTTACTCGGAAGTGGGCGAAATGCTCTTTACCCACTTCGGCGTGTCCGGGCCGGTGGTTCTCTCGGCTTCGGCGCATTTAAAAAACGATTTTCCCTACAAAATGTTGATCGATATGAAGCCGGGTTTGGACGAGGAACAGCTTGACAAACGGCTTTTGCGGGATTTCGACGAGTTTAAAAACAAGGATTTTATCAACAGCCTGTCCAAGCTCTTGCCGCACAAAATAATCGAACCGCTGGTTCTGCTTTCCGGCATTGACGGCAGAAAAAAAGTCAACGAAATAACCCGAGAGGAGAGAAAACGCTTTCTCGCCCTGCTCAAGGCTATTCCGCTGACTGTGACGGGTACCCGCCCGGTAAGCGAAGCGATTGTGACAAAAGGCGGTATCAATGTAAAGGAGATTAACCCGTCGACGATGGAATCAAAATTAATCAGAGGCCTGTTCTTTGCAGGAGAAATTATCGATGTGGACGCTTACACAGGCGGGTTTAACCTGCAGATCGCATTTTCAACCGGTTATGTGGCAGGTCAGAACTCATAATACGCTTAAGAAATAATCGATTTCTTCAACGGTGTTCGCTCGGCCGAGGCTGATGCGGACACCGCCCTTTTTTTGCGTGCCCAGCGCGGTATGCGCAAGCGGCGAACAATGAAATCCCGACCGCACGGCAATCCCCTTTTCGTTTAGCCGCGCCGCGACTTCCTCGCAGGACACATTCTTTTTGTTAAACAAAAGCACCGGCACGAAATCTTCGATGTTGCCGTCGGGCGCGCCGTGAAGCACAACGTCATCCCGCGCGCGCATTTTTTTTATTAGGTAAGCGAACACGCGCGTTTCGTCCGCCGGGTATTCGAAGTTTTCCATGGCGGCGGCAAGACCGGCGAAACCGCAGTTGTTGAGCGTGCCGTACTCAAGGCGTTCGGGCAGCAAATCCGGCATTTCCTTCTCAAACGAGCTGATTCCGGTTCCGCCCTCCATGACGGTTCTAAAATGAAGCCTGCTGTTCGGGTTTGCAAGCAGCATGCCGGTTCCCATCGGGCCGTAGAATCCCTTATGGCCGGGCACGCAGATAATGTCGGCGCCGGTGTTTTCAAACGTGACCGGAAAATGCCCCGCCGTCTGCGAAGCGTCAAGGATGAGCAGAATTCCGCGCTCTTTGGCGATTTCGGCAATCCGTTTCACCGGCAGAATCCGGCCGCACACGTTGGACGCATGGGTGATGACGGCGGCTGCCGTTTTCCGCGTGACCGCTTTTTTAAAATTCTCGACGGTGATATCGTCGTTGTATAAATGAACCTCAAATTGTTTATAGTACATCCCGTTTTCCATGCAGAACGCATGCACGGGACGGAGTACCGAATTATGTTCCAGCGAGGAGATGAGCACCTCGCTTTTGGGGGACTTTTTGATTGCGCCTTTGACGGCAAGATTCAGGGCTTCGGTCGCGTTTTTTGTCAGCACGACGTGCTCCGGCTCGCACCCGAACAAAACGCCCGCCGCTTTGCGGCAGTTGTACAGTATCCGGGAACCCGCGCTGGCAAGTTCATGCCCGCTTCTGCCGGCGTTGCCGCTCCCGAAATATGCTTCTTTCATCGCTTCAAAAACCCGCTCGCTTTTGGGAAAACCCGTAGCGGCGTTATCGAAATAAATCATCGAAGCACCCCTTTTCGCTTATTTGCGCTTAATCATATAAAGTCCCTAATATATTGATTCCGGCATCATGCAAAATGTATCTTGCATCGGTTTCTTTTTCCGCATCTAACATGATTCCATATCCGCAGCCCTTGACTGCTTTCACAGCGGGCGAACGTGTCAGGGAAGCGTGTATATTTTCCTTTTTCAACAGCTCCTGTGATTTTAGGGCGTAAGTTACTGAGGAGAGAACAAATATCACATGCATAAACGTATGCCCCCCTTCTCATAACTCCTCTTTAGATTATATGCCATAAAAAAAGAAGGGTGAGTTGCCTTACCCTTCTTGCTTTATAAGCATTTTAAGAATATTCAATCCCAAAAAAGAATATGTACAGCCAAAGGCGGAGAATTTATCTCACTGCACATCTACTTTTTTTAAATTACGGATTTGCTTTTGCGATCTTGATTGTAACAGTACCAACGGTTGTGTTGTTCAGATTTGTTGTGGTGGGTGTTCCGCTCAAAGTAAGGGTTGTGTCTGCTGTAGTTGCCTCTGCTCCCTCTTCCGGTGCGTCCATGGTCAGCTTATCATTTAAGAATGCGCCCTCTACACCTTTTATGGATACGTCTTCATTCCATGTAAGCACTGCTTCTACTGCTACATTTGAGCTGTTAGCCAAAGTAATCTTGTCTGCTACACCTGCTTGTGTAGAGGCCCATGCATAGGTGTTCGTTCTTGTATCGGTGTGCCATGTCTGTGTGTATGTGTAAGTTAAAGCACCCCATGTTATTTCCACGCTGTATACATCAGGAGATGGTACATATGTTGCTTTTACAGCAGCGCTATCGGTACCATTTTCTGTGTTTACAGTAGCAGCACTCGCCGAAAGGCTTATAGCCAAGCTCATAACCATTACCAAAACAAATGTTAGAACTCTTTTCATTTTAACTCTCCCTGTTGTTTTTATACTAATAAGATTTCGCCCTTGTCAAAATCTTATTGTTTACAAAGCTGTCGGTTGTATCTTTAGTTCGTTACAGTTATTTCTATAGGTATCTGCGTATTTATGACTGCCCTGTTTCCAGTATTCATGTTGTAATAGTATATATAATAAAATCCGTCATACTTGCCTATGGGCGTTACATTCAATATCTTTTCCTCCGCTTTTGTTGTTCTAAGAATATACCCCGGACAGATTCTATCGGACTGCATTATGATATATTCACCGTTTTTACCTTGAATGGCAATTTGGATTACCATGTCCTGATTGGATGTTATGGGATTTTTAAAGTGCATGTTCACAATTCCGGTCGCCTTACTGATTACTACCTGGTCTGTGTATTCCAAGGTAACCGAACCGCCCTCGCCGCTTGTGTTTCCTGGAAAAGGCCCGCTGACGGTATTCTCCGCGTTTTCATCCTTTTTCGGAGCAATCTCAGGTACTTTGTTATTAGCCTCTTCCACAGCTTTACTGATTTCTGCCTGTCTACTCAATTCATCAGCTATCCGCTGTTCTTCTATCCTATCTGTTATAAAAATAACAGTAAACGTCAAAACCGCAACAGACACTGCGATTGCTATTGCGCGTACCAATCCTGATGGTATTGGTTTTTTAAATCTACTTCCTTTATTTTCCTTCATAAATTCAAACAGCTCTTGTTGTCGTTCGTATTTTTTTTACTTTTATTTCCGGTGCGTTCGCTTAATTATTGATAATTATCGTCGATATATATTTAATATCGTTATTTGCATCTGTAATAATACATATATATCAACTTAAGTTCTATCTTTACATTCTGAACGAAACGTGAATTTTGTATTAGTATGTTATAAATATACTCAAGCGTTCCACAGCTAATCAACTTTTGTTTTATTTTGCATTAACACAATATAATAGCAGATTAAAATTTAACGTAAATTAATGAAAGCGGTTATACATTACCAACCGCATTTTTCTTTTGGGAATATTTACAAGATTTCGTCTTTTTGCTATTTTAAAATCAATACTATTATAGAAATATATTTAATGTATGCCGAAAAGAGGTACATGATGGACCGCATTAATGAACTAATTATCGCGTCAAAAGACAAAATGTCGGCTCTTGAAGAACTGTATCATCTGATGAAAAAAGATGTATTCAGTTTCGCATACAGTATTTTGCGGGATTTTCAATTGTCGGAGGATTGCCTGCAGGAAACCTTTCTTCGAATCCCAAAAGCGGCGGCAGGTTTTAGGGCAGATAAAAACGGAAAAACATATATCCTTGCGATTACAAAGAACATAGCGAGAGAAATTATCCGC
>JAKPGJ010000002.1 GCA_029550965.1 Bacillota bacterium | reverse complement strand
TCGCTTTAGCTCTATTACTTCGCTCTAAAGAATTAACGAGTTCTCTTTGTACAAATCCATTTCCCATGAATTTATACTCGTCGTTGTTGTTCAATTTTCAATGTCCTCGCGCTCCCCGCTCCCGCGGGACAGCTTTGCTATAATAGCACACCTTTGTCCGTTTGTCAACACCTTTTTCTCATTTTTTTACATTTTCTTTATCCATTATTTTCCTTGCGCGTTTTTATTGATTTTACTGCAAAATAGACCTCGCGGTACAGATAAAGCGAGCCTAAGGCGAACGCGATTCCTTCTCTTCCGGCATGCGCCAGCGCGGTTTTTACGCCGGAATAAACCGACTCGCAAACGGTCACGGGTTTGCCAAAACGCAAAAGGTGTTCCTTCAGCTTTTCCGCCGGCAAAGCGCGGGGATTGTCCGGCGCGACCGCGATAAACTCCGAAGCAAAGGGCGCGATTTGGCTGGTCATATTGTCGATATCCTTGTCCGCCATGATGCCGAGCAGGAAAACCGCTTTTCTGCCCGGAAGCTGCGCCTGAAAGCTCTCGATCGCGCTGCGGACCCCCTGCGGATTGTGTCCGCCGTCGGATATAAACAAGGGGGAACGCATCAGCACCTCAAACCTTCCGCGCCATTTCACGTTCGCCATACCCGCATAGACCGCGTCATCAGAAATGCGCCAGCCGCTGTTTTTTAAAATGTCAATCGCGGACAGGACCATAGCCGCGTTCTTAAACTGATAGATTCCGACCAATGGGATGGAGACGCCCTTGTACGTGCCGAAGTCAAAACGCAGTTTTTCGAGGGATATTTCTTTATTCTTTATTTCGGAAAAATCGGGAACGACAAGGGAAGCGTTCATCTTCGCGCATTTTTCGCGGATGACTTCTTCCGCTTCCGGGTTCTCGCCGTAGAAAAGCACTTTTCCGTTTTGCTTGATAATGCCGGCTTTCGCGGACGCGATATGCTTCATCGTCGGTCCGAGCTCGCGGACGTGGTCGTAATCAATGGTGGTAATCACCGCAAGTTCCGGCGTATCGATCACATTCGTAGAGTCCAGTTCGCCGCCCATTCCCGTTTCCAGCACCACAATATCGCAGCCGTTCCGCCGAAAAAACTCAAACGCGATTACAGTAATCAGCTCGAACTCCGTGGGCGGGTCGGACATGGTATCCGCGAACCGCGCAACATAACCGGTCAGCTCGGCAAGCTCTTCGCCGCTGATCGGCTGACCGTCTATCTGCATGCGCTCGTTAAACGCCAAAATATAGGGCGAAGTATAAAGCCCGGTTTTATAGCCGGCTTCTTTGAAAACAGAAGCAAGCATCGCGGAAACCGAGCCTTTGCCGTTTGTTCCCGCGATGTGAATAAACTTTAGTTTTTTCTCGGGATTGCCGATCTTTGCAAGAAGCTCCCGGGTCCTGCCCAAACCCAGTCTGCTTCCTCTCCAGGATACGCTGTGAATATATTGTAACGCTTCTTCGTAAGTCATTTTATTACGCTCCCAAAAACCGGGTCACTGCTTGTTTTGATTGGCGAATACGAATTTGTCGATTCCGCTTTTGCCGATATAGTAAATGCAAACCGCCTCTACCGCAGCCACCACGACATAAACAGGGAGTCTTATCGACAAAACGTAAAAATAGGATAAGTTGCTCATTTTTGCGAGCGCAAACGATCCGTATGCAATGGTTCCGGCGCAGTTTGTCAACAGTGTAACGAATAAAATTTGCAGAAAACCGGATATGTTTTTTAAAAATGCTTTGCGGATTAACGCGGGCAGCAGCCCCATAATCACCGCGTACGGCGCCAGCAGCGGATTCCAGCCGTACGGCGAAAAAACAGACGCGCCGATCAAATCGGCAATAAATCCGACGGCGGCGCCTTCAATAGGGCCAAACCACAGCGACACAAGAACAATCGGCACGTTGCCGAGGCTTAAGCGCAACGTCGCCGGGTCAACGGTGACCGAAAGCAATCGTGTCAAAACAATGCTGACCGCCGCCATAAGGCCTAAAAAAACGATGCTTCTTGTGCTGAATTTCTTCATAAATAAAAAAACACACCTCTCTTCTTATTTCGCCACTTACAGCAAAATAGCAAGAAAGGCGTCAATTGACGCTTACGTACATATTGCTGCAGCGGGATGCAAGATCTGTACCGCAAACCTTTTTTGGTTTTTCGTTTGCCGGCAACTCCCCGTCCGGACAACACTTAACGCACAGACCTTTACTCTGCATGGCAATATGATAAAGCATTACGCGCCGTTTGTCAACATGCAAATTTCCTAAAAATATTCTTTGTTTTTATGATTTTTTTACGACAGCAACAAAGCGCAGCAAAAAACCTTTGCTGCGCCGATTGCTCCGCAGCCATATTCATGTTCAACGGCTGCGCTTTCTGCAGAATAAGGCCGCCAGTATCGGCCTAAGAAACCTCGGCGGTCTGATGACATAGATTTTCATGATATGTCCCTCTTCTCCGGCGAGTTTTTTTATGGATATGCAATCGAATATGTTCCATGCAAGCGAACCATCTGACGCCGGACAGATGTACTTCAGCTTTAGTTCTTAAAAAGAAGAATGCCTGCCGCAATAATAACCGCCGCTTCTATGCACACGAGTATCCCCGACGGCAGCAGGGCGCACAATAAAACCCCTCCGCCGAAGGTGAGAGCAGCCAATCCGATTGTTTTTCCCATGCATCTCATCATAAGGATTCCTTTCTCCGACAGTCAAACGCGCAAAAACAAATAAAAAATATAAATATCGCCGCAGCCTTTCACTATAGTTTATTCATAATATTGAAAATCGTCACATATAAATGGAACAAAAAAGCGAAAGGATGCGATTGCCATAAAAACGTCAGTCAGAGAAATTCACGTTCCAAAGAGACTTATTCATACGACCATCGACAAGGATTTGGAGCTGGAAGAATCTCTTCCGGATTACTGCCCGGATATCGCAAGGCTTATTCGAGTTGACTGCTCGCCCGTGATCGAAAACAGCGAGTTCAGCGGAGACAGGTGCGTCGTATCAGGAAAAGCTGTCTGCAGAATCCTGTACGAAACCGATTATAAAAGCAAAATAAAGAGCGCGGAGTTTGTCAAGGATTTCAGCCACAGCTTTGAAGTGCCGATGCAGGGCTGCACGGACCCGGTCGCGCAGGCAAAAGCGCGCTGCACGCATATCTCCTGCAAGATGCTAAGCCCGCGGAAATTCATCATCAAGTCAAGGCTCC
Organism: Bacillota bacterium; assembly: GCA_029550965.1. Lineage (GTDB taxonomy): Bacteria > Bacillota > Clostridia > Oscillospirales > CAG-382 > UBA1049. Next base: position 40,243 of record JAKPGJ010000002.1, on the reverse strand, counting down.
AGCTTGATTTGGACGTGTTCGCGAATACCGCCGTTAAGACGGTCGACACAAGAAGCGGGGACAACACCTTCTATCGCACCGTGGATATTTCCTACGAGAAGAAGCTGCCGCCCTGCGTCGAGGAGTTCGCCTTTGAAGAGGAACTGCCTTTGCTTCAGAGCGAAAAATCCATCGGCGACATTGTGTTCGGCAGCGTTCAGCTCCAGCCGCCGCAGGTTACCGTTTCGGGCAGCGACGCCATCGTGAAAACCAACGCTACGGTAAAACTTTTGTACGAAGAAGAAGGCGGCGACAACCAGCTGGTCGCCACGACCAAAGTTGTGCCGGTAAGCATGACGTTGAGCAACCTTGCGGTCGACGACGCCGGCAGAATCGCGGTTTCGCTGTCGGTAACCAACGCGAGGGTCACCAGCGAACTGGACGCTTACGGCGAAAACAGGATTATCAAAGCCACCTTTACCGCCAGAGCCAAAGCCGAAATGACCGAAAAGGTTACCGAAACCGTTGCGACCGACCTGTTCTCGTCGGACTGCGTCAACAAGACCGAGAGCGCGACGATTGCGCTGCCCGCGCAGAACAACGAAACCGACCGCACCTTCTCGATCGACACGGTCATCACGCCGGAAAAACCGTTTGTCAATACGCCGTTTGACATTGACATCATCATCAACGACTTAAAGGCGGAAATCGCGAACGGCGGCGTCAACTTAAGCGGAAACTACACGGTAACCATGCTCGGCCACACCGCGGATTCGCTGGAGAGCTATGATTCCACCGGCGAGTTTATGGAGTTTATTCCGATCGAGCTTTCCGAAAACGTCACGTCGGTGGACGCCGAACTCTATCCGTTCGACTACTCGCTGACCATGATGTCGGACGGAAGCATCGCGATTCGAATCATCCTCAACGCCAAAATCAAAACCTACAGCGAGGAGCTGCAGACCATTGTCACCTCGGTGATCAGTCAGGAACCACTGCCCAAAGAGAAAGATTCCTACGCGGTGATCTACTACTTCCCGAACGCAAGCGACAACCTCTGGAGCATCGCAAAGCGGTATTATGCGAATCCGAGCGTAATCAAAAACGCCAACCCCAACGCTTTTGACGAGTATGAGCAGGTCAAAAGCGGCACGAAAATGATTATGATTAAAAAATAAGCGGAAAACGCAATTTTTACGGGCGCGCGGCGTGCGCCCGTATATTTTTTTGTCCGTATTGTCTTTTTGGGTTACATAATGTCAGTTTCCCTAATATACTGAAAATACAGAGAAAATATTTACCGGTTGTTTTTGTTGCCGGAGAAAAGGGGATTTTGTGTCAAACAGTGTCAAAATTGCAGTGATTGGAGGAGATTTAAGGCAGCTTGTCGTTGCCAAACTGTTTGCCGAAAACGACATTGAAACGGCGGTTTTCGGCTTTGATCTTTATACCGGTGAATTTCCGCCCGTTACGAAATGCATGACTGCAGCAGATGCCGCGTACGGCTCAACCGCAATCATTCTTCCACTTCCGTGTACGACAGACAACGCGCATCTGAACACGCCGTTCCATAACGGTAAAGTCCTGCTGGACGACCTGATGCGTTCTATCACCGCAGATCAGATTGTCTGCGCCGGCATGTATGCTTCGGACCGGCCGAACACGTTCGACTACTACGCGCGAGAGGAACTTCAGATTCTAAACGCTATTCCGACCGCTGAAGGCGCGATCGCGATTGCTCTTGATGAACTGCCGATCACATTGCATGGCGCAAGGGCGGTAATTCTCGGCTTCGGCCGCTGTGGAAAAGCGCTTGCGGAAAGGTTGAAGGGGCTGGGCAGCCATGTTACAGTCGTGGCAAGGAAGGAGAGTGATCTTGCGCTTTGCGAGTCATATTCCTATAATGCCGTTTCCTTCCGCTGTTTAAGCAATGCTGTTTCCAACGCCGACGTCATCTTCAATACTGTACCGGCATTGATTCTGAACGAACCAATGCTCAAGCACATCGATAAACATACCCTCATTATTGATCTCGCCTCAAGACCCGGCGGAGTTGATTTTGAGGCGGCAAAAAGACTCGGTTTAAACGTAAACTGGGCGCTTTCACTGCCCGGGAAAGTAGCTCCGATAACTGCGGGCAAAATCATTTACAAGACTGTCTGCAACATACTCAAGCAGGAAGGAGTTTTATAGGAATGAAGCTGGCATACGCCTTCTGTGGGTCGTTCTGCACGCACGGGAAGGCGCTGGATGTACTCGAACATATGGCGGAAAAACACGATATTACGCCGGTTTTCTCGGAAATTACCGCGACCACCGACACGCGGTTCGGCACCGCCATGGAGCTGTATACAAACGTGAAAAGGATTTGCAAAAAAGAACCCATCACGACCATTAAAGAAGCCGAGGAAGTGATTACCAGAGGCAACTTCGACGCAGTCATCGTTGCGCCCTGTACGGGAAACACCCTGGCCAAAATCGCAAACGGCATCACCGACAGCACGGTCACCATGTGCGTAAAAGCGCAGTTAAGAAACCGCAGGCCCGTGATTATCGCGCTCGCGACCAACGACGGATTAAGCGCCAACCTGTTCAACATCGCGATGACGCTTGAAAAGAAGTATATCTATTTCACGCCGTTCGGTCAGGATAACGCCTACGATAAACCCACCTCGTTAATCTGCGACTTTGACCTGATCCAGGATACGCTCGAACTCGCCGTGCAGGGAAAGCAGCTTCAGCCGCTGCTGTTGTAAAATCTTTCATATTATATATAAAAAGAGGAGCCCGCATTTTCGGGCTTCCTCGTTTTTTTTAGCGTATCAAATCAATAAAGTTTGCGTACTCCGCTGCAAGCGCGGGCGTCGGACTGCCGGTCGTCGGGCTGTATAGGTACTGATAGCAGAAAAAGCAATAGCCGTCGACGCTGTCTTTGTTGAAAATATACTCAAACGAGCGTTTTAAGACGTCCTTATGGTTAATCCACTCGTACTTTCCGGCTTCGGTCACCGCCCAGACGCTGATGCCGCCGCTGTAAGCGTTATAAGCGTTTCCGCCGCTCAAGCCGACGTAGTATTTCACCTTCGGGTTGGTAATAATCGCTTCCCATTTGTCCACCATTTTATCGAACGGGCAGACGCCGTGCAGAAAGCCGTAATACAGCTGCGGGATGATGTAATCAATATACCCGTCTTCCGAGCACCACTTCTGTACGTCAATAAAGTAGGTCGAGCGCAGACTGTCAAGGTTGCCCGCCGGAGAAACGCCGAAAACCGCGTCCTTTTTGGTCTTGTGCACCGTCTGGTACAACAAGCTGACCATCTGGTTGATGTTGTTTTCTCTGAACGCCTGAAGCGAAGCATACCCGCTCTTTGCAAAAGAGATTTTGTCAAAAGAAGCGTCTTTTGTCGGATAGAAGTAGTCGTCGATATGTATGCCGGCCACATTATATTTTTTCAGTATCTCGGCGGCGCCGTCCGCGATCAGCTGGCGCGCTTCGGGATATGCCGGGTTCAGGTACAGCCTGCCGTCCACCTCGACCACCCTGTCGCCGCCCGCCTTATACCACTGCTTGATCAAATAACGGTCGGGAACGGCCGCCATCTCGCCGGTCAGCATCAAACGCATCGGGTTAATCCACGCGTGAACCGTCAACCCCTGCGCCCGCGCTTTTTCAATAAAAATCTCTATCGGATCGTAGCCGATGCTTCCGCCGTAGCTTCCCGCCACAAAACGGGAGAGCGGATAGTACTCGGAATTGTAAAAGCTGTCGCCGAACGGACGCATCTGCAGGAATATGGTGTTGAACCCGTCCTGTTTGATATTGGCGACGATTTTTTCAACCATCGCGGTATAGGAGCTTTTGCTTCTCTGCGCGCTGCCGTTCAAATAAACCGAGCTCATATCATACTGCGAAACCCATATGCCTTTCAGATACTCCGGCAAAGCGGGCTGGGGTTCCGGTTCGCTCTCCGGCGGTTTGCTGTTTTCAGACGGCTGACTGCTTTCAGACGGCCGGCTGCTTTCAGACGGTTTGCTTGACTCCGAAGGCGCGCTCGTATTCGGTTGCGCGCTGCTTTCGGAAGGCTTACCCGGCTCTGCCGGTTTGCTTGTTTCAGGATGTTTGCTAATTTCGCTGCCCATACTGTTCTCCCTGCTTTCGCTGCTTTCTTTACCCGAAGAAGCCGTTTCAGACGCGGATTCCGATAATAAGCCGCTTTGTGTTTGCGGACCGCTATAAATAAATTCGGAAGAATCGGGAACGGTTCGGCTCTTTACGCAGGAGGATGCGATCACCGCGAGCAAAAGCACAAAAAACACCGCAAGCCACTTAAATCTTCTCTCTACCATTTTACTTCTTATTATAATACCTTTCTGTTTTTTTCAAAGATTGTCATTTTAATAAGGTAAGTTTTGGCATATCAGGAAATATCTGTTATGATTGTACCAACGAATAACACCGTTGTCAATCACAATATTCCTTCCAAATTCTGACGTTCCTGCGCAAAACCGGGATTCGGGTCGCCGGTGAGCACATTATAAAAATACTGGTAGGAGAAAAAGCAGTAGCCGGAGCACTTTTTTTCGTTTTTGACAAGCGCCATGCTGCGGTAGAGAATGTCTTTATGGTTGATCCACTCGTATTTTCCTTCTTCGGTGCCGGCGAACGTGTCGATCGCGCCCGAGGACGCCTGCACGGCTTTGGCGGCGGTAAGCCCGACAATCAGCCTGACTTCAGGGTTCGTGACCGCGTTTACCCACTCCTGCAGAATCTTATCGAACGGGCAGTATTTGTTTAAGAAACCGAAATACAGCTGCGGCATGATGTAGTCGATGTATCCGCCCTCCGAGCACCAGCGGTAAACGTCGGCGTAATAGGTGTCTTTGAGCGAATAGATGTTGCCCGCGGGCGCGATTCCGTACAAAGCGTTTTGATTTTTCGATTTTACCGCCTCGTACAGCCCCTTTACTAACAGATTGATATTGTTCCGCCGGAACTCGCCGAGGTCTTTCATGCCGCTCGCTTTGAACTCCGTTTCGTCAAAAAAGGTTTCGGTCGTCGGGTAAAAGTAATCGTCCATGTGGATGCCGTCTATTTCGTAGCGCGTCATGATTTCCTTTACGCCGTCGATAATCAGGTTGCGCGCCTCCTCGTAAGCCGGGTTCAGGTACAGCCTGTCCCCTACCTGAACGACTTTCCCGCTCTTTTCTTTGTACCACTGCTTAATCGGAAAACTGTCGCTGATCGCTTCGATTTCCGCCGGCGTCATCAGCCGCAAAGGGTTAATCCAGCCGTGTACCGCGATGCCGAGCGCGTGCGCTTCCTTGATGAAGATCCCGACGGCGTCGTAGCTGATTCCTCTGCCGTAGGCGCCGCTGACATACTTGGAAACCGGGTAAATCAGCGAGGTGTACATGCTGTCCCCGTTCGGGCGCAGCTGCAGAAACACGGTGTTGAACTTGTCCTTTTTAATATTGGAAAGCATGGTCCTGACCAGCGCGGTGTAGCTTTCTTTGTTTCTCTGCCTGCCGTTCTCGCAGTAAACCGGGCTCATGTCGAACTGAGAAACCCAGATTCCGCGGATATATTCTCCTTCGCCCGCTGTCGGCTGTGAGGAAGCGTCGCTGTAGTCCGGCGCTTCGCTGACGTCGGATTCGGTTCCCTCTCTGGCTTTCGTACAGCCTGCAAGAAGAATGCAAAGAATTAAAAAATACAAAACCTTGAACTTCAAAATCATTCACCTTTCCTGTTTTCATTTTTCCCCTTATACCATTTCTATGAAACCGAAGGCGAAAATAACCATGTTGCATAATTAATTTTTTATGATAAAATAATTTTAACCGAATCACAGGCGGCGAAGCGGCCGGCTTTTCCCCGCTTCCGGCCTTTTTAAACAGGTGTCCGTTATGAATCTTTCCTTTGACAAAACAACCGAATACGTTTTGAACTCGCTCGAAGAAGCGGGGTTTGACGCGTATGTGGTCGGAGGGTCTCTGCGGGACCTTTTGCTCGGCATGGAGGTTCACGACACCGATATCGCCACGAACGCTTTGCCCGCGCAGGTAAAAGAAGTGTTCAAGGGCCAAAACGTCATAGAAACCGGGCTGAAGCACGGGACGGTCACGCTGGTAGTCGATCATGTTCCCTACGAGATCACCACCTTCCGCACCGAAGGCCCGTACTCGGACAGCCGCCGCCCGGACGCGGTGTATTTTATCGATTCGATCGAGGAGGATTTAAAAAGGCGGGATTTTACCGTCAACGCGATCGCGTACTCCAAAAGCAGAGGGCTTGTCGATCTGTTCGGCGGCGTCGCCGACCTGAAAAACAAAGTGTTAAGGGCCGTCGGCGACCCGGCGAAGCGATTCTCCGAGGACGCTTTGCGCGTTCTGCGCGCCATGCGCTTCGCTTCCGTTTTGGGCTTTGAAATCGAGCCGAACACCAAAGCCGCCCTCTTCGCACACGCCGAGCGATTGAAAAAAATAGCCGCCGAGCGCGTGTACAGCGAACTGATGCGCATGCTCGGCGGGAAAAGTTTTGACGGGGTTCTGCGCGAGTTCTTCCCTGTTTTTCAGCTGATTATGCCCGAAGTTTTCCTGCCCGAAAAGGATTTGTCGGTTCTGCCGGACGCTCATTTCCGCCTTGCCGCGCTTTTTTCTACGGCCGCGGACGCAAAAACAGCGTTGCGCAGGTTGAAGGCCGACAACCATACCGTTAAAAAAGTATCCGCCCTGTTGGAGAGCGCACCGGTTCCGACGAAGGATACCGAGATAAAATACTTCCTTTCGCGGTACGGTTCCGGCGCGCTTGAGATTTCGCTGTTCCGCGAGCTTTTCTATGACGAAAAAGGCGCGTACGCGCGCGTTAAAGCGGTTTATGAAAGCGGCGAATGTTATTCGCTCGCCCAGCTTGCCGTAAACGGTTCGGATATCGTCAATCTCGGCTATACCGGCAGAGAAACCGGCTTAGTTTTAAACAAGCTGCTCGATATGGTGATACAGGGAAACGTAAAAAATACAAAAGAAGCGCTGCTGAATGCAATTAAAAATATTGACAACCGATAATCAATCTGTTATAATGCAAAAGCTGTCGGTGATTTCGCAACCGCGGCAGACAACCTTATCGGATTTGCTGGTGTGGCTCAGCGGCAGAGCAGCTGATTCGTAATCAGCAGGTCACGGGTTCAATCCCCGTCACCAGCTCCAACCACTTCTCCTCAAAATGCTTGAGAAAGGGCATTTTCGAGGAGATTTTTGTTTCATGTCCATTTATGCTAATAATTTCTCAAACTCAATAAAACCCATAAAAACCTATCTATATGTCGTCAATTTATCGTCAAAAAACCGGGCAGGATTTCTCCTGCCCGTTTCATTTTGCTTTCGGCAACAAGCGTCTCGCAAACGCGCCGCGGAAAAATACGGGCAGGATTTTTTCCGCCCATTTTTTAATTCAATTTATAATTTATTTCCGCGCCTATAAAATACATCTTTACAATCATTTAATTTTGTAGTATAATGCTCATAAGCAAATGTTTTTCAATATAACGAGAGTAAAGGTGATATTTTTTGGGCGCATGGGATTTTTATGTGAATTTAAAAATTGACGCCAGCGACGCTTACGCATTGTTAGCCGCCTATAAAAACAACGCGCTGTATCAAAACGCCTTTCATTACGGAATCGCGCAAAACAGCGCGGCAGACGAATATAACGCAGGCCTAACCTCTGTGATAGATTCTTTTTTGCCCGCGAACATCCTGATTTTCTCGTTTATTACGGAAAACTTAAATAAAAAGTCAGACTTTCAAATCAAAACCTTGGATATTGAACGCGATTTTGATTTTGAGAAAAAAGTCGATTTTATCAACTTTATGTATAACGCATGGGAGGAAAAAATCGACGCCTACTATAAGTTGTTCGGCGGCGTTCTATTGAATCATAACGATTATGTAAAAGCAAGAAGCAAACTGTACAGAAAATACTACATAAAGTTTTAGCGTTTGTTTTATCGGTTTTCAAATTCGCCATAAAATCTATCCCCGCGTGACGCGGGGATTTTTATAATGGCTTTTATCCGCTTCATTATTTTTCCGTGAAAAGCTATTGCATAATTTTACAAAATGTTATATAATATAATTTGTATGAAAATTCAGGTTCAGGAGTAACATTTTATGTCAAATATGACTATAAAAATCGCATTGGACGGTCCCTCGGGGTCCGGGAAAAGCACGATGGCCAAGCTGCTCGCGAAAGAGCTGGGTTACGTTTATATCGATACCGGAGCGCTTTACCGCACCATCGGGCTTTATGTTTACGAGAAAGGGTTAAGCTCCGAGGACAAGGAAGGAATCATCGCGCTTCTGCCTGAAATCCATATCACCATGCGCCTGATCGACGGCGCCGGCGTTATTTTTCTAAACGGCAGACAAATCGGCGACGAGATCCGCACGCCCGTCATTTCCAAATACGCTTCCGATGTTTCCAAGATACCGGAGGTGCGCGCTTTCCTTTTGGACCTGCAAAGAAACATCGCAAAGGAAAACAACGTCATAATGGACGGCAGAGATATCGGAACCGTCATTCTGCCCGACGCGCAGGTCAAGATTTTCATGACCGCCGACAACGAAACCAGAGCGCGCCGCCGCTATAATGAACTGATTGCGAAAGGTCAAAACGTCAAGTACGAGGACGTGCTCGCCGATATGATCTGGCGCGACAAAAACGACCGCGAACGCGACATCGCGCCCGCCGTTCCGGCGAAAGACGCCATTATCTACGACAACTCGAACCACAGCATCGAGGAAAACCTTGAGATGCTGAAAAAAATAATCAAGGAAAAGATTGGATAATGTTCTACGACACCGTCAGAAAACTGATCACCCCCATCGTAAAAGCGTTGTATAGAATCGAGGTAACCGGCCTGGAGAACGAGCCGGACGAGACGTATATCGTCTGCGCGAACCACTCTTCTTTCATAGACCCCGCGCTGATTGCCTGTACTTTGAAAAAACCGGTCCGTTTCGTGGCCAGGTCCACTTTGGCAAGATTTAAGTTTATGAACTGGCTTTTCAGCAAAGCCAACGTGATTACCATACAAAGAGGAAAAGGCGACGTTTCCGCCGTGCGCGCGATTATCGCGGCCGTTAAAAACGGCGACTGCGTCGGTATTTTCCCGCAGGGTACCCGAAAGCGCAGAATCCTGCCCGAGCCCGAACAGGCGGAAGGCGGGCTGGGACTGATCGCGGCGTCCACGCAGGTGCCGGTGCTTCCGGTTTCCATCGTCACCAAACGGCTGATGCCCGGCATCTTCCGCAAAACAAAACTGGTGGTAGGCAAGCCGATTCCGGCGTCCGAATACCTGCATTTCTGCGAAAACCCGACCAAAAAGCAGATCGCCGAGTATTGCTTTGCGCCCGTCTGCAACGAATTTACAAGAAATTAAGGGATATCTATGGCCGAAATCAGGCTCGCTAAAAACAGCGGCTTCTGCTTCGGAGTTCAGCGCGCGGTGTCGATGCTGGAAGCCGAACTGGACAAGCCCGAAAGCCGGGAGATTTACTGCATCGGCGAAATCATACACAACAAGAGCTTTACCGACTCTTTAAAAAAACGCGGCGTCAAGATTATAACCCCGGCGGAAATAGACAGCCTGCCGGAGAACGCGACCGTGTTCATCCGCACGCACGGCGTGCCGAAACAGGTGTACGAACAGCTTGCCCGCAAGGGGATCGAACATATCGACGCAACCTGTCCATACGTTAAAAAAATACACCGCATCGCCGAGCGCGGCGGCGAAAGCACCGCCGTCATTATACTCGGCGACGCGAATCATCCCGAAGTTCAGGGAATAAAGAGCTTTGCGAAAGGAAAGGTCTTTATATTCTCTGACTGCGAAGAACTCAAAAACAGCTCGGAGATAAAAGGTCTAAAAGACAGCGATATTCTTGTTGTAGCGCAGACCACCTACAACATCCACGAATGGGAAAAATGCCAAAAATTCATAAAAAATCTATATACAAACGCCCGCATTTTTGATACAATATGCAGTGTTACGGACGAACGGCAGCAAGAGGTGCTCTCGCTCGCAAAGGAATGCGACCTCGTCGTGGTCGTCGGCGGCGCTTCCAGCTCCAACACTGCGAAACTTTGCAAAATTGCAGCCGAGAATTGTCCGAGCGCAATCCATATCGAAAACGCGAAGGAACTGGCAGAATACCCACCGGACCTTTTCCAAGCTGCTCGAAAAATAGCGATAACTGCAGGAGCATCCACTCCGAGCAGCATAATACAGGAGGTTTTACAAACAATGACAGATCTTACCAACAACGAACTCAGTTTTGCTGAGATGCTCGATCAGTCCTTTAAAACTTTAAATATAGGGGAAAGGGTAACCGGTGTCGTTTCTGCGGTCAGTCCTGCGGAAATACATGTTGACTTAGGTACGAAGCATACAGGCATACTGCCGTATGACGAGATTACCGCCGAAAGCGGCGTCGATCTTGAAAAGGAATACCATGTCGGCGACCCGATCGACGTTGTCGTGATGAAAATCAACGACCTCGACGGAACCGTTCTTCTCTCAAAGAAGAAGCTCGACGCCGAGAAAAACTGGCAGACCGTTCAGAAAGCGTACGAAGACGGAACCATTCTTACCGGCACGGTCAGAGAAACCGTCAAGGGCGGCGTCATCGTCGGCGTTCAGTCTATAAAAATTTTCGTTCCCGCTTCTCAGACCGGACTTCCCAAGGACAGCGCGCTCGACCAGCTGAGAGGACAGAAGGTTTCCTTAAAGATTGTCGAGGTGGACAGCAAGCGCAAGCGCGCGGTCGGTTCTATCCGAAACGCTGCCCGCGCAATCCATAAGAAGGAAGTCGAGGACTTCTTCGTAAACGTGCAGGTCGGTCAGAAGTTCACCGGCACCGTCCGTTCGCTGACCAACTACGGCGCGTTCGTCAACATCGGCCCGGTGGACGGCATGGTCCACATCACCGAGCTTTCCTGGGGCAGACTCAAGCCGCCCGCGGAGATGTTTAAAATCGGCGACAAAATCGACGTGTACATCAAGAGCGTCAATGTCGAGAAGAAGCGCATTTCGCTCGGATACAAGACCGAGGAGAACAACCCCTGGAGAATCTTTGAGAACAACTACCACGTCGGCGACGTTGTCGAGGCTACCGTCGTCAGCCTAATGCCCTTCGGCGCTTTCGCGGAGATAATCCTCGGCGTCGACGGCCTTATTCACAACACGCAGATCGCGCTGAAGCCGGTCGGCAATCCCGCTTCGGTTCTGAAAATCGGCGACAAGGTAACCGCGAAGATTACCGCCATCGACCTTGAAAAGAACAGGGTCAGCCTTTCCATCAAGGCGCTTTTAGAGGCGGACGCCGAGATTTCTGAAGAAGACAGGAAAAACAACGTCATCGAAGAAACCAAAGCGGAAGCCGAAGAAACTGCTGAAGAAAGTAAAACCGAAGAAAACAGCGCAGAAAGCAAAGCCGTTGAAAATAATGAAGAAGGTACGGCTGAAGAAACCAAAGCAGAATAAACAAAAAAATGAATGAGCGTGTCCTTTTCGGACACGCTCGTTTTTGTATATTCTAATCCGCGTTTAAAATAACAATCTTCGCTGCGGTTCCCTGCGGCGGATAGCTTTCCCGGATTTCGCCGGTAATCGTGATTCTCAGCTTGCCTTGAATGTCGTCAATCGTCGCTTTTCTGCCGTCGGCAAACTCGATGACCGTGTTTTCGGTAATACTCAGGTCGATTTCGTCGAAATGCTTGTAGTTCGGGCAGGAAACCCGTATGCTGTTGTTGTGCCTGATGACCAGCGTCGCGTTGAAGGTGTTGTCGTCCGTATTGTCCTGATTGTCGTCCACCAGCGTCAGCAGCAGTTCTTCGCCCGATTTTTCGCAGATATCGTTTTCGTTCGCGAAGGAAAGGTAGAATATCTTATCCCCGTCCACCGCATACTGCAAAATATGCATACCGCTGCCGATGTCTTTGGTCACGCCCAGCTGGTCGATGATTTCCTTATACGTCATCCCGGCTTTGATCGCCCTGATCTGGTCCGAGGTAATCTTTGCGGTGTACGTCAGCCGGTTGTACGCCAGCAGCGCGTCATAAATCGCTTTGCCGTCGTTGGGCAGATTCTTTATGCCGATTTCCTCCGCTTTTTCCATCAGAATGCTTACGGTCACCGGCAGACTGAAACGCTCCGATTTGATATCCTTATAAACCTCTATGGCTTCGCCGCGGGGAAGCTCGCCTGCGTTGATGCCGATTTCGCTCAGAAAACGCTCCGCTTTATTGTATTCATACGCGTCAACCGCCATATAGGCCGAAAAGCTGGTGATGCAAACGACCAACAACGCCGCCGCCGTAACGATAATTCTTTTGCGCATATAATACTCCTTTCTTTTGATAACATCCGCCCGGTTCGCGCTCTGCAGAACGCGCACGCGGATTTCTTCTTTATTGATCATATTTTCTTCGATAACCTTTCGGAACAACTCCTTTTCAGTCATGGTCCGCACTCCCCTTTCCGTATAGTTCCCGCAATTCCCTGACAGTACGGTACAGTTTATTTTTTACGCCCGATTCACTCATGGACAGCTTTTTTGCAATCTGCGCGATCGAAAGGTCGCAGTAATAAAAAAGGTAGAAAATCCTCCTGACAACATCCGGCTTCGCGGCTATGTAGGAAGCAATCCGCTCGAACAGCCATTTGTTCGCGATGTCCTCCTCTAATCGCATGTCCGCGATGTTGAAATCCACGATATTGACCTCTTCGTCGTCCTCGTTTTTTGAAAACATCGGTATCAGGCGCTTTAGCCTTTCGGCGAACGTATAATGCTTGTAAACCTTTGATTTCGCGACGCTGTACACAAAAGCGTCCGTGTTTTTGACGTAATCCGTACCTTTTTTCAGGAAAACGGAATAAACCTCTAAGTATATCTCCTGCATAATGTCGGAGATATCCTCGGTATTTCCGCATTTCGCGGTCACATAGGTCAGTATTCTTTCGTAAGTGTCGTCGTAAACCTTGTTAAAAAAGGTGGTTATCTGCTGGTCGACCATTTTTTTCACCGCCTTCTACTATATATGTGTCATGCGGAATGCAAATAGTTTCACTTTTTCTTATAAAGAAGTATCTCCAATCGATAAAAAAATAAAGCGCATACCTTTTTTAAAGGTAATGCGCCTGATTTTTGGTTTGCTCAGCCCGCAAAGCCGTGTCCCTATGAGAATGAAACCCTGCTCTCTGCAGGTGGGTGTCCTCTCCCCAGCTTCAGTACTTCCAACGTCCGCATAAGAGGTGACGAAGCAGCTCTTATGCGGGAGGCCTGCACACCACTGGAGAATATGAACTCCCTTTCATCATTGTGGGTTTTTTCATAGGGGGAGATGATTTAACGTCACGGACGTATTACATCCCACACGCACCCCGCAGGCATATTCTATTAAAAAATTCTGCTTACATTCTAATCTTATGCATCAAAACCCAAACCGTGCTGCCTTTTTCGGTTCTTTGTTAATATTTTGACGCGTAAATCAGAATCTATTCATCCTCGTCCTCGAGGTCCTCTTCCTCTTCTTCGTCGAACTCGTCGAAATCTTCCGCATCCAGTTCTTCGTCAAGGTCGTACTCGCCCATGAAACTGTCCTCAAACGCGTCGGCGACCCTGTCAAACTCATCATCATCGTCGATAGTGAGAAGTATTTCGTTACCGCTCTCGTCCGTGCTGATTTTCAGGATAACATATTCGTCGTCTTCGCCTTCAAACGGAATCAATGCAACGTATTTATTTCCGTCTAATTCGAGGTTTCCCAACAGTTCAAACTGGCTTTCGTTTCCGTCCTCGTCTGTTAGCGTATATACATCGTACTCGTGGTTCTCGTTCTTTGCTGCCATAACAAAAATACCTCCCGAACGTTCTTTACGGCATTATAATACCGTATATACAATGAAAAGTCAAGCGTTATTTCTAACCATAAATTTCTTTTCTCTCGACTGTTTATCCGAAAATGCTGCCAAATCTGCTTTTTTGCGTCAAAATACGCCGCAAAACAGGTCTTTAGTTGACTTTTTTCAGATTATAATTTATAATACGATGATGTATTATAATATTCATAGATATTCGTTTTTTTATGCACTTTATTTTTTAGCAAGGATGTTTTTATGTCTTCTATCCCGAGAATATTCGTACCCGAAGGAAGCATTCAAAACAACACCGTGCTCATTACAGGCAGTGACGCCTTCCATCTGCAAAAGGTTTTGCGGCTGGGCGTCGGCGACCAAATCCTCGTATGCGATATGTTCCGGACGGAATATGACGGCGTTATCCAAAACGTGTCGGCCGTCGGACTTACGGTATCGCTGAGCGAAGGAAGAATGACAAACAGCGAGTTTCCGTTTGATGTCACACTGTTTCAGGCTATTCCCAAAGGGGACAAGTTTGACACGATCGTCCAGAAAGCGGTCGAACTCGGCGTCACAACCATCGTGCCGGTGCTGTGCGAGCGCTGCGTTTCCCGGCCGGACGAGAAATCTTTTTTGAAAAAACTGGAGCGGTACAACAAAATCGCCGCTTCGGCGGCTTCGCAGTGCGGCAGAGGTATTATTCCGAAGGTCGCGCCGCAGGTCAGCTACGCGCAGGCTCTAAAATCCATCCAGAACAGCGACGCCGGCTTTATTTGTTACGAGGGAACCAATACGCTGCACATCCGCGACTTTCTTGCCGGGAAATCGCCGGCAAATATTTCCTTTCTGATTGGTCCGGAGGGCGGACTTTCTTCCGGAGAAATCGACGAAGCTATAATGGTCAACATACCGCTCGTGGGGCTGGGCAAACGCATTCTGCGCACCGAAACGGCGAGCGGTTTTGTGCTTTCCGCAATCAGCGTCATGCTTGAAAAGTAATTTGGCGTTTTGTTGATTTTATTTGCATAAAAGATGGTATTTTTGTTAAATTGACACCGGTGCTATTGCATTTTCAACAAAAATAATGTAAAATATTCGGTAAAGCTGGAAAAAAGGGCTTAATCGTCATAAGAAAGGTTTGTTAAATATGAGTAATAAACTATTCCAGGGTCTGATTTATCAGATGAAAGAAGCGGTTGACCGCAACATCGGCATTATCGACGAAAAAGGCGTCATCGTTGCGTGCAGCCAGCTGACAAGAATAGGTGAAACTCACAGAGAAATACTGGAGGAACTCTCCTATAACTTCGACACGCTGACCTGGGACGGCTATACCTACCGCCCCATCGGATCGCACGCGCGCATCGAGTTCGTCGTTTTTGTGGAAGGCCAGGACGAAACGGCAAAAAGCATTGCCGCGCTGCTTTCCATTTCTTTTTCGAACATCAAAACCCTTTATGACGAAAAATACGACAAAACCAATTTTATCAAGAACATCATCCTTGACAACATACTTCCCGGCGATATTTACATTAAGTCCAAAGAGCTTCATTTTGACAACGAGGTAAACAGGGTCGTATTCCTGATCCGCTTCCAGAACAAGGGCGACGTTATACCGTTCGACGTTATACAGAATATGTTCCCGGACAAAGGACGTGACTATGTCATCAGCGTCGGCGAGTCGGACATCGTTCTGGTCAAAGAGCTGAAGAACATGACCGACAGCAAAAACATCGAGATTTTTGCGAAGAATATCGTGGACACGGTATCCTCGGAGTTCTACATGAAGGTCGTTGTCGGAATCGGCTCGGTTGTTTCCAGCATTAAAGACCTTGCCCGGTCGTACAAGGACGCTCAGGTGGCGCTTGAGGTCGGCAGGGTGTTCGATACCGAGAAGAGCATTATCAATTACGAAAACCTCGGCATCGGCAGACTGATTTACCAGCTTCCCACGACGCTTTGCGAGATGTTTTTGCAGGAAGTGTTCAAGCGCGGTTCGCTTGAAAGCCTCGACCGGGAAACGTTAATGACGATTCAAGCCTTCTTCGACAACAATCTGAACGTTTCCGAAACGGCAAGAAAGCTGTTCGTTCACCGCAACACGCTGGTTTACCGTCTTGAGAAAATCAAGAAGCTCACCGGGCTTGACCTCAGGGAATTTGACAACGCAATTACGTTTAAGGTCGCTTTAATGGTTAAAAAATATCTGATCAGCAAGTCAACGTTATATTAAGGGATAATGCATAATGATAGAGTTTAAAAACGTGTCTATGGTGTATGAAAACAACACCGTTGCACTGAAAAATATCAACCTGAGAATCGAAGACGGAGAATTTGTGTTTATTGTCGGCCATTCCGGAGCCGGCAAAACTACTTTGACGAAACTTCTTCTCAGAGAGGAGAAGGTTACTTCCGGAAAACTGCATGTCAACGGCTATAATCTGGAAAAAATAAAGGAGCGCAAGATTCCCTATCTGCGCAGGACCATGGGGTTTGTTTTCCAGGATTTCCGACTGTTTGAGAATAAGACCGTATATGAGAACGTTGCGTTCGCGATGCGCGTCGTAGGCGGAAGCCCCTCGCTGATCCGCAAGCGCGTGCCGTTCTTTCTCAATGTGGTGGGCCTGAGCGACAAATACCGCTGCTTCCCCCGCCAGCTTTCCGGCGGCGAGCAGCAGCGCGTCGCCCTTGCGCGGGCGCTTGTCAACAATCCGCAAACCATTATCGCGGACGAGCCTACCGGAAACATAGACCCCGAATTGAGCCACGAAATTATGGAATTATTGATGAAAATCAACCGGCTCGGAAAGACCGTCATCGTCATCACGCACGACCGTTCCATTGTGGAGCGCTATAAAAAGAGAGTTATTACAATAAGCGACGGGGTTATAACCTCCGACAAAATAGGAGGTTATTTTACGGATGAAGATGCTTAGCACTTTTCTATATCATTTAAGACAGGGCATTGTCGGTATTTTTCGGAACGGAATCATGTCGATCACTTCCTCCCTGGTCCTGATTTCCTGCATGATTATTGTGGGAACCTTTTACATGATTATCGACAACATCGACAGAAACCTGAAATCCATAGACGATATCAATATCATAACCATTTACCTTTCCGACGATCTTACGGACGAGCAGATTGATAAAATCGAAGCAGACATCAAGGCGCTTCAGCAGGAACTGAACACCATCAAGAGCTATCAGCGGTTTTCGAAAGCGGACAACCTGAGAAGATATAAGGAAAGAGCCGGCGCGGACGCGGAGTTCCTCGAACAGTACACCGACGAGAACAACCCCCTGCCGAACAGCTTTGAAATCAGGTTCACCAGCTTTTCTGACCCGAACTTCAAGATGGAGGATATTTACGCCTTAAAGAACCGTCTTGACCAGATCGAAAACATCGAAAGCAAGGATATTAAAGAGAATCTCACGCTGTACAGCAAAGTTACCAGCGTCAACAACACGCTGACGATTATCGCAATCTGGATGATGCTCATCCTTCTTTTGGTTTCTATATTCATTATTTATATCACCATAAAACTCGGCATGCATTCCCGCCGCCACGAAATCACCTTTATGCGGTATGTCGGCGCGACAAAATCCTTTATACGAACCCCTTTTATTATCGAAGGAATTATCATCGGATTGTTCTCAGCCGGTCTGTCCGTTTTAGCGGAGTATTATATTTATACTTATCTAATTATGGACATCTTAACCGATAAAGCACTTGTCGGCGCTGAAACATCGTCGCTCATCACCTTCGCGCCGTTCGGCGATTATATCAAACTGTTGGCCATTGCGTTCGTCGGTCTCGGACTGTTCGCCGGCATCGTGGCAAGCAGTCTTTCGATAAAGAAATACCTGAAGGCATAAGATCCCCTGTTCCCATTTTAAAAAGGAGCGGAAGTATCAATGTCCCGGATGAAAAGATTTTTAACGCTGTTTTTATTTCTGGCAATCCTTTTTTCCTCTTCATTATACACCGCGCCGAAGGAAACAGCACAGGCAAGAACCATAGCGCAGGTCGAGAATGATATTCAGGAATGCAAAAAGCTCATCGAACAGCTCCAGAATGAGCAAAAGCAGATTTCGGGCGAGATCAGCAAGCTCGGCAGCGCGTCGAAGGTAACAAACGACACGCTGAA
Source organism: Bacillota bacterium (assembly GCA_029550965.1). GTDB lineage: Bacteria > Bacillota > Clostridia > Oscillospirales > CAG-382 > UBA1049. The sequence continues at coordinate 22,194 of JAKPGJ010000002.1, read as the reverse complement.
CACCTACATAAAGGAAATCGACAGCATCAACGCGGAGATTGAGCTGACCAACGCGACCATCGAAACGTACAGCCTGAAGATTGCGGAACTTGAGTCCGAAATCATTCTCAAAAGCGAAACCCTCGAATACTATAACCGGCTCTATGATTCCATTGTCGTGTATTCTTTCAAACAAGGGGATGTCAGTTTACTGCAAATCCTGTTCGAGGCCGAGAGCTTTTCCGATTTTCTCACAAGGCTCGACAACATCACGTATTTTCTGAACTATACGGAAACCGTAAAAAAAGAGATTCGGAAAGCGAAAACCGAGCTTGAGACTTCGCAGGCAAAACTGAAAACGGCCAAGGACGAGCAGGACGAGTATTTAAAGGAACTCGAAGCAAAGAAAGTAGCGCTTTCGCAGAAAAAAGCGGAGTTCGAAGCGAAAGCAAAAATGTTGGGCGCTTCTTTGAAGGATTTCGAGGGCAAATACGCTTCGACCAGCACGGCCATCCAGCAGGCGAAAGCGAAACTCGCCAAACTTGAGCAGGAGCTGCAGTCCTTGAGAGCCGTCTCGGCCAAAAACTATATATGGCCGCTGCCCGAAAACGCGTCGTACAGGATCAGCGATTTATACGGCGAAAGAATCGACCCGTTTACCAAGAAAAAAGCGATGCATCTGGGCATCGACATCGCGTGCGCGCAGGGGACGCCCATTCTTGCGGCGAACGGCGGCTATGTCATCCGAAGCGAGAACTCCGGCGCCAACAGTTACGGCGAGGTCATTTTTATCCTGCACAGCGACGGCATGACCACGCTTTACGCGCACTGCAGCAAACGGATTGTCAACAAAGGAGACACCGTCACGCAGGGACAGATTATCGGCTATGTCGGTTCAACCGGCAAGTCAACCGGTCCGCACCTGCATTACAGCGTTTTGCGGGGCAGCACGTTCGTAAACCCCGTGCCCGATTACATACCGGTTTCCAAGATTAATAAAAAATAAAGGAATATACCCCCATTAGAAAGGTCTGAATGTTTCAAAAATGCGAAAAGCGAAGAGATTTTTACTGGTACTTTTATGCTTGGTTTTGATTTCCGCATCCAACCTGTTCCCCGTTCCGACGGAAAACGCGGAGGCGCGCACCATCGCGGAGGTTGAAAACGACATTCGGGAGTGTCAAAAGCTCATCGAAGCCCTCCAGAACGAACAGAAAGCCATTTCGCAGGAAATCAGCAAAATCAGCAGTCAATCCGCCGTCACACAGGATATGCTGAATACATACATCAAAGAAATCGACAGCCTGGAAGCGGAAATCGCGCTAACCGAAGCGACGATTGAAACATACAGTATAAAAATCGCCGAACTTGAAGCAGATATTGAAATAAAAAACCAGGACCTTGAATATTACAACCGCACGTACGATTCCATTATCCGCTACTCTTTCGAGATGGGCAATCCGAGCATTTTCCAGATTTTGTTTGAATCCGAGGACTTTGCCGACTTTCTTACAAGACTGGACAACATCAATTATTTCCTCAATTATACCGAATCAATAAAGACATCGATTCGGAAAGCAAAAAGCGAGCTTGAAGCCGCGCAGGAAAAACAAAAAGCAGCCAAGGCCGAGCTGGAGCAGTACGTCTCCAACCTCGAATCAAAAAAGGCCGACGCAACCCGGAAAAAGGCCGAGTTCGAAGACAAGGCGCGGTCGCTCGGCGTTACGCTCGATAGCATGCGGGGCACTTACGCTTCCAAGAGCAGCGCGATCGCGCAGGCAAACGCAAAGCTGACCGCTTTGAAAAAAGAGCTTGCGGAGCTGCAGGCGGCTTCCAGCGCGGGCTACGCGTGGCCGCTGCCGGCAGGCACCAGCTACCGGATTTCCAGTTTGTTCGGCAGCAGACAGGACCCTTTTAACCCCAAAAAGGTCGAGCACCATCAGGGAATCGACATCGCTTGCGCATACGGCACGCCCATTCTTGCGGCGAACGGCGGCTACGTTATCCGGAGCGAGTACAGCAGCAGTTTCGGCAACGTCGTCGTCATTCTCCACAGCGATGGCATATCCACCCTTTACGCGCACGCAAGCAAACTCGCGGTCAGCGTCGGACAGACCGTCAAACAGGGACAGGTGATCGCTTATGTCGGTTCGACCGGCAAATCGACCGGCAACCACCTGCATTACAGCGTATTGAAAAACGGCGCGTACATAAATCCCTATCCGAACTACATTCCGAAAGCAATGGTTGACAAAGGCAGAGGATAAAATTTAAAAAGGATAAAAAAGCGTATGAGAAAGCGTATCCCGATTGGTGTTTGTATCTTAGTGACAATCATGAGCTGCATCGCTACTTATCTGATTACGTCGATCGCGATGAACAGCAGCCATCAGCAAGAGCTGAACGTTCTGAAAGAAAAAGCATCCTTCTACGATAAGCTGAGCGATGTATTCAGGCGCGTAGAGACCAGCTATATCAAGGGCACCGAGGAATCCAATATGGACGACGCTTATCTCGGCGCGTATATTGCCAGTCTGGACGACCCGTATTCGGCCTATCTGACCAAAGAGGAAATGGAAGAATACCTTTCCGCCAACGAAGGCAATATGATCGGCATCGGAATCAACGCGGTTTTGGACGACGATACCGGCGGCATTTATGTCGCCCGGGTCATGAACGGTTCTCCGGCGCAGAAAGCGGGCCTTTTAAAAGGCGACATTATCATCCAAGCCGGAGATTTGGAAATCAACAACAATTTTGACGAAGCGATTCAGGTTATCAGAGGAAACGAGGGCGAGGCCGTCACCCTGAAAGTAAAGCGCGGCTCGGAAATTTTAGAATTTACGATTGTTCGCGAAAAATTCCCGTATGAAAGCGTAATTTATGAAGCGCTTGATTATAATATAGCATATATTACTATTACCGAATTCGACGGCAAAACCGCCGAAGCGTTTGCGGAGGCGCTTGAGAAAGCCAAGAACGACGGATGCGAAAAATACCTGTTCGACGTCCGCAACAATCCGGGCGGAGATTTAAACGCGATTATGGCGGTTTTAGACAAACTTCTGCCCGAAGGTCCGATTATTAATATAGTTGACAGAAAGGGCAATACGACAACGAAGCGCTCGGACGCGGCGTGTCTGGAAGCGCCCATGGTCGTGCTGGTAAACGAAAACACCGCTTCCGCGGCGGAACTGTTCACAGCCGCGCTCCGGGACTATAAACTGGCGACCATCGTGGGCACCACGACGTTTGGAAAGGGCACGATGCAGACCATCACCACCCTGCCCGACGGAAGCGGACTGAGGCTTTCGACCTATTACTACAATCCTCCCTTCGGAGAGAATTATAATGGAGTTGGAATTTCCCCCGACGTTGTCATCGAAATGCCGGAGGAACTCTCCAAAAAGTTCTATAAACTGACCAAAGAAGAAGACAATCAGCTGCAAAAAGCGATAGAAATATTAAAATAATTCACTTGTGATTTTTTCACAAGTGATTTAAAATACTCATTTTGCGCGGATGAAATCAATATCCATTTATAAATAGAAGGAGATTTTTATATGTCCAAACAGATCTTTATATCCCACGAGGGATTGAAAAAGCTTGAAGCTGAGCTTGAGCACTTAAAAACCGTAAAACGCAAGGAAGTTGCTCAGGCGATTCAGAAAGCGCGCGCGTTCGGCGACCTGTCCGAAAACAGCGAGTATGACGAAGCGAAAAACGAGCAGGCGGAAATAGAAGGAAAAATCGCGCAGCTTGAAGAGATGCTCAAAAACGCGATTGTACTGGACGACAAAGACCTCGGTACCGACAAAGTCAGCATCGGAAACAAGGTTTTGGTTCACTGCATCGATACCGGCGAGGAAGTCGAGTACAGAATCGTCAGCACTACGGAGGCGGACCCGCTGGATTTCGCGATTTCTGACGAAAGCCCGCTCGGCAAAGCGCTTCTTGGTCAGAAAATCGGCGACAGCATCAGCGTGGAAACCCCTGTGGGAGTTAAAAAATACACGATTGTCGGCATTTCGAAGTAATAGAAAGAAATAAGTAAGTAAAATAAAGGATGACACCCATAATGAGTGAAGAAGTACAAAACACGAACGAAACCGGTGAAAATCTAAACGACATTCTGCGCATCCGGCGCCAGAAGCTGGCTGATTTGCAGAAAGCGGGCAAAAACCCGTTTCATATCGTAAAATACGACGTTACGGACCATGTCGCCGACATTAAGGAAAACTTCGAGGCCTACGAGAACAAGGACGTTTCCATTGCCGGAAGAATCATGAGCCGCAGGGACATGGGCAAGGCCAACTTCATCGACGTCGCCGACGGCAGCGGCAGGATTCAGGTTTACATCCGCATCGACGACATCGGCGAAGAAGCATTTGAAGAATACCGCAAATGGGATATCGGAGACATCATCGGGCTTAAAGGATTTGTTTTCAGAACCCGCAGAGGCGAGATTTCGATTCACGCGAAGCGTCTGGTTCTGCTCTCCAAGTCGCTGCTTCCTCTGCCCGAAAAATGGCACGGGCTTAAGGATCCGGACCTCCGCTACCGCCAGCGGTATGTGGATTTGATCGTCAATCCGCAGGTCAAGGATACCTTTGTAAAACGTTCGCAGATTATTTCTGAAATCAGGAACTACCTGAACGGCAAATCCTTCCTTGAGGTGGAAACCCCCATTCTGCAGAATATGGCGGGCGGCGCCAACGCAAGGCCGTTTATTACGCATCACAACTCTCTCAACATCGAGCTTTACTTAAGAATTTCGTTGGAACTGCACCTCAAGCGGCTGATTGTCGGCGGATTTGAGCGCGTTTACGAAATCGGCCGAGTTTTCAGAAACGAAGGCATGGATACCCGCCACAACCCCGAGTTTACGCTGCTTGAGCTGTATCAGGCTTACACCGATTATAACGGCATGATGGACCTGACCGAAGACCTGATCCGCACCGTAGCGAAAAAAGTGCTCGGCAAAACGGTTATTCAGTACGGCGACATTGAAATAGACCTTGAAAAGCCTTTCGCAAGGCTTTCGATGGCGCAGGCGGTAAAGGACACGTGCGGCGTCGACTTCTACGCGATTCACGACGACGAAACCGCGAAAAAAATCGCGAAGGAGCACCATATCGAGTTCAACGCGGACCACAAGAAAGGCGACATTCTCAACCTCTTCTTTGAAAAATACGTTGAGGAGAACCTCATTCAGCCGACCTTCATTATGAATCATCCGGTCGAGATCAGCCCGCTCGCGAAGAGAATGCCGGACAACCCCGAATATACCGAGCGTTTCGAGCTGTTTATCCTCGGCAGGGAGCACGCGAACGCGTTCTCGGAGCTAAACGACCCGCTGGACCAGCGCAAGCGTTTCGAGGAGCAGGCGCTCAAGAAAGCGAAGGGCGACGAGGAAGCCAACGATATCGACGAGGACTTCTTGACGGCGCTGGAATACGGTATGCCTCCGACGGGCGGACTCGGCATCGGCATCGACAGACTGGTGATGCTGCTGACCGACGCCCCCTCCATCCGCGACGTACTGCTGTTCCCGACGATGAAGCCGCTTGACTGATGAATGCGAAACGGGAGCTTACGATTGGCAACAGCTCGTCACTGCGATTTTCGTAAGTTCCCGTACTTTATATAAGCGGTTGTTTTCGGTTATTCCTTTTAATTTTTATGGATTTTCATATTCTTTATCTGCCGCTGATAAGGAGAAAAACATATGAAAAAAGTTTACACCTTTTATTCGGATTTATCTCCTGATGATTTCTTAACCGCAGCTAAATCATCAGTAAAAAATACAGAGTATTTGCTGAAAGATTTACCCGGAGGTTTTTCGCTTGGCGTTTTACGCGGCGGACATAGCGGCGGTTATTGGTATGATGGTCAATTCTCTGAAGAATGCGGCAAGCTGAAAATCTCCGGGACTATTGTGTATAAAGACGCATACCTCAATACGGTCATAAGTAGAAAAGACGCACACCCCAATACGACAATAAGAGAATTGAAGAGTACCTACTTTTTGCTTCGCTGTTCGTCTTGTTTTTTTATATTTTAATTCCGCTATTCATTATTCAGTACATAAAAAAGAAAAAGAGAAAAGGAAAAACCGAGGAAGAAGAGAGATTGGAGCACTTTATGATTGATATTATGAAGTGTAACATACAATAGCCCTTAATGCTGTGCCAAAACTTGAATAAATCAATGGTCTTGCGAACGGTCAGCGTACAGCTTATTAAAATATGATTATTTTTTCAACGTGTCCCCGCAATAAAGCAAAGTTATGTTATGGTTTTTAAAAAAGGAGGTTACTACCGGATGGAAGCAAAAGAGAAACTCTCGGTAAAAGAATGGTTCGAGCATATTTGGTATTATTATAAATGGCTGATTATTCTCGGCGGTCTGGTGGTAATTTTCCTCGTTATCGCCTTTTTTCAGCTGATTTTAAAGCCGGATGCGGACGTTCACATTATGTATATCGGTAAAGGTTCCATTTCGGTAAAAGGCGTAAACGACCTGACAAAAACCGTCGAGAGCTTAATCGACGACTACAACAACGACGGCAAAAAGGTATGCGATTACATTGACCTCACCGCGCTGGCCGAAGAGGAAAGCGGAGAAGTGTTTAACGCGGATTTCAACGCCGCCGCGATCGCCCGCTTTGAGGTGGAAATCCGCTCCGGAGACAGCGTGATTTTCCTGATGAACGAGTATTACTTTAAAGAAGCGATGGAAATCGGCGTGCTTGCGAAGCTGTCCGACGTGCTGGACAGCACCGCGATGCCCGAAAAAACCTATAACGAATACGGCGTCTATTTGAAAGACCTCGACCTGTATAAAGCCCCCGGCTTTAATTCGCTCCCGGCAAACACGATTCTCTGCATCCGGCGCTCTCCGGAAAACGATACGATAAAATACAATCGCACGATGGAAGTTTATACGGCCAACAAGCTGTGCTTCCAGAAGCTGATCACTTATAAAGCCGACAGTCCGTCTTCGTAAAAGCGTTTAAAAAAGTATTGCAAAAAATCCCGTAATGTGATAAAATCCTTGTTTGTAAAATCAAAATTTCGGAGGACAATTTAATGAGCGTTTACAATAGAAAACAGCTGAAGCGTAAACTGATTACCACGTTGGTTCTCTGCGCCGCGATCATCGCCGCAGGCGTTTACACCGTCGTTTATTCCATCACGAACAGCAACGACCTTTTTAAAGACCAGGATTTCGCCAGGGCGATCGCGGATGCGCTGAATATAAAGCCGAACCAGATAACGCAGGACATGCTGGACGAATATCAAAGCTTTTATTATTTCTGCAACATCGGCGTAAACGATAGCTTTACCGCTTCGTACGCAACCCCTGTCGTCATCCTCGGCAAGAAGGAGTTCACGGAGTATCAGCTTGCGCAGGCCGCAAAACAGGCAGAGGAATCGGACGATACGGACGACACAACCTCCGAGGCGGACGATACCGACGATATCCCGAAGGATTACATTACGTTTTCATTCGCCATCAAAAAGCCGGTCGATATCACCCTGTTCCGGAATTTAAGAGTGCTTTCCGCATTTGACTCCGCATCCGTCGCGCAAATGCAGGCAAGCGCTTACAATACAGCCCTTTATTCGCAGTTCTATTCGAGCATAACCGCGGTGAATTTTGACACCGTTATAAAGCAGATGAAACTGACCGACCTTAAAAGTCTGACGCAGCTTTCCGACTTAAAGAATCTCGAAGTGCTCGCGCTGAACTACTCGGGCATCACGGACTTCAAAGGCATCGAAGAACTGCCGAATCTGAAGGAGTTCGATTTCTCGGCTACCGAAATCAAAAGCTTAAGCGGCATTGAGAAAGCAGCCAAACTTGAGACGCTGACCATGTATAACCTGAACATCAGCGATCTCTCCCCGCTCTCGAGCATCACGACGCTCAAGAACGTTTATCTGGACAGCAACGGCATCAGCGATCTCTCCCCGCTTTCGAACCTCACCAATCTCGAAACCGTTTCTGTAAACAATAACCTTCTCAAAGATTTGTCGGCGCTGTCGAAACTGGAAAACCTCAAGACGCTTTCGGCGGTTTCCAACCAGATCGAGAATCTTGACGGAATCGCGAACTGCGTAAAACTTGAGAAACTTTACCTCTCTGACAATAAGTTCGAGAATCTGAACGCGCTCAAGAACCTGACGTCGCTCAAGACGCTCACAGTCAGCACCTCGCAGACCGGCGCGGGTACGGATGACGATGTTTCTTCCGAGCCTTCCGAATCGGATACTTCCGGTTCCACGTCCGGCTCCGGAACGTCCGTACGATACGGCGCGCTCAAGGACATCAGCGGACTTGAGGGCTGCACATCGCTTAAAACGCTTACCCTGACATATAATAAAATTGAGGATATTTCCGCTTTGGCGAACTGCACGCAGCTCAAAACGCTCGATTTAAGCTACAACAACATCCGCGACATCAGCGCGCTCGAGAAATGCACCGAGCTGACAACGCTTACGCTTTCGAACAACAACATTGAAAATATATCGGCTGTCAGCAAGCTGACCAAGCTCAAGGAGCTTGCGCTTGACAACAACAAAATTACCGACATGCTGCCCGTTAAAGGCCTGGATTCCCTTACATCGCTCTCTCTCAGAAACAACAAGATCACCGATGTAACGGGCATGGACACCGCGTTCAAAGAGGACATTGAAATTACGATCGATCTTACAGGCAACGATATCAAAGACTGGACTCCTTTAAGAAAGTACACAAAGGCGACCATCAACGGCATGCCGGAGAAAGATTCTTCGGATACCAGCAGCGACGCTTCCTCCGGGAACGCTTCCGCATAACGAAGCACACAGCCAAACGAACAGGAGAAACGCCATATGCCAGACATGCTCGTAAAGTTATACGAATTAAAGGACAACAGTCAGCTTTATAGAAATCTGGAGGAGAACGGGATACGCATCATTCGCCCGATGACGCCGAACAAAGACAAGGTATGCGGCTGGATCGCCGAGCATTTCAGCGCCGGCTGGGCGAACGAAATCGCAACGGCATTCACCAGACATCCGGTTTCCTGTTTCATCGCGTATGATGTAAACGAAAAGAAGATTGTCGGATTTGCCGGCTACGATTGCACCTATAAGGCGTATTTCGGCCCTACCGGCGTCGACGAGACGTACAGGGGCAAGGGCATCGGAAAAGCGCTCTGCCTGCGCTGTATGGAGGCTTTGCGGGACGAGGGCTACGCCTACGCCATCATCGGTTCCGCCGGACCGAAGGATTTTTATAAGAACACCTGCGGCGCTGTTATCATCGATGGCAGCGAACCGGGAATCTACAAAGATCTCATCTAAATAAACACGGGCGATCAGCCGCGCAAATGCGGTTTGAATCGCCCATACATTTATTCTGATATATTGGGAGGAGTAATTGACATGGCAAATAGATTAAGAGCAGGCATCGTCGGCGCGACCGGCATGGTCGGCCAGCGTTTTATCATGCTGCTGCAGGATCACCCCTACTTTGAAATCACCGCGCTTGCCGCGAGCGCTTCGTCGGCGGGCAAGAAATACAAAGACGCGGTGGAAGGCAGATGGAAGATGAAAGAAGCCATTCCCGCCGCCGTCGCCGACATGGTAGTGCTCAACGCCGCCGACATCGACGAGGTAAAGAAGGTCGCGGACTTTGTTTTCTGCGCCGTTGACCTTCCGAAAGAGGAAACCAAAAAGCTGGAGGAAGCCTATGCGAAGGCGGAACTCCCGGTCGTTTCCAACAATTCCGCCAACCGCTGGACCGACGACGTTCCGATGGTTATTCCCGAAATAAACGGCGCGCATTTTGAGGTGATCGAAGCGCAGCGGAAAAGGCTGGGCACCAAAAAAGGCTTTATCGCCGCGAAACCGAACTGCTCGATTCAGAGCTATGTTCCCGCGCTGACGCCGCTCCTTTCCTATGGCATCAAGGCGGTTTCGGTCACAACCTTCCAGGCGATTTCCGGCGCCGGCAAGACCTTCGAGACCTTCCCGGAAATTATCGACAACATCATTCCTTACATCGGCGGCGAAGAGGAAAAGAGCGAGAAGGAGCCGCTGAAGATTTGGGGCAGCGTTCAGAACGGAAAGATTGTTCCGGCAGCTTCTCCGATGATTACCGCGCAGTGCGTCCGCGTTCCGGTAAGCGACGGGCACCTTGCGGCCGTTTCGGTCAGCTTTGAGAGAAAGCCGGAGAAAGAGGCAATTCTCAAGGCATGGGCGAAGTTTAAAGGCGAACCGCAGCTTCTTGGCCTTCCGCACGCGCCCGAGCAGTTTGTCACCTATATCGACGAGCCGAACCGCCCGCAGACCGCGCTGGACCGCGACCTATACGGCGGCATGGGCGTCACGGTCGGCAGACTTAGAGAGGACCCCGTATTTGACTACAAGTTTATCTGCCTTTCGCACAACACGCTGCGCGGCGCGGCAGGCGGCGCCGTACTGACCGCCGAGCTTCTTTACAGGAAGGGCTACCTGAATTAAAAGACGAAAACCATATGATATGCAAAAACTGCTTCGAATCAAAGGATCGAAGCAGTTTTTGTTGCTTTTCGTTGACTTCAATATTCTTTTGCGTTATAATGCTTTTAATATTAAGATGCATACTGCATTTATATATGGAAGTTTATTTATGTTTGAATTGAAAAAAAGACAAGAACTTGACTATTTTAGATATTACAGCGAAAATCAATTGCCCATTGCGTATTTTTCCGATCTCAATGCATACTTTGTTGAAATGCGCAAAGAACACTTAGATTATGGTTCCAACGGATTCGCTGTTGTATTTGAATGTGAGCGCTTTATAGACGATAACAGTTTATTCATCAAGTCCCTTCCTGAATTTAAAGATAAGATCATTCAAAACATCGCATTATTACGAAGCGGTTTGCCATGCGACATAATATATGATACGCTTATCGAAAACCAAAAAGATGAAGCTGCCGAATTAGGGCTTGTTTTAAACACGAATCACAACTGCGCCCTGCATTACAGCGCAGATAAAAGTACCAAATTGAATCTATCGAAAAAGCAGGAAAACTCGATCATATTTTATTAAAGATAATAAATATGACTTTACGCTTTTCACTGAACCCGGAGATATAAACTATGGCACACTGATTGATCATAAAATCGTCTTCTGCTCTGCAACCACATACTTATCTCCATTCTGCAGTGAAGTAGTCGAAATTTCAATCGCCTCGCTTGAAGGCTACAGGCAGAAAGGATACGCCGTATCGAATGTTGTTTCTTTAGCAGAATATCTGCTTAGCGGAAGCAAAGAAGTTGCGCAAGTCAAAGAAGTTATATATTCTACAAGCAGCGCGAACATCAGCTCGCAAATAACCGCGAAAAGCGCCGGCCTTATAGAAATTTCATATGATTACTATTTGTTCTGTAAACGAATATAGAAAAAACACACTTCCTGTTTTGCTGGGCCAACTTCAACAGCAACCAATATACTTTAAGCAAAAATAAAAAAGCTCTGCGCTTGACAGAGCTTTTATTTTCTTATTTGTATTTGCGCTTTCTTGCAGCTTCAGATTTCTTCTTGCGACGAACGCTGGGCTTCTCGTAATGCTCTCTCTTGCGCAGCTCTGCCTGCACTCCGCTTCTGAGGTACAATCTCTTGAATCTGCGGAGAGCACTGTCGATACTCTCATTCTCTTTTACTTTTATCTCAGCCATTTATATATCCCTCCCTCCGATTGCTTCCGGGGAAACACGGAGCATTGCGGTATAACATTTCTAAGCGGTACAAGTAACAAACGTTAATATTATTGTACCAAGAACAGCGAATTTTGTCAACAGAATTTAATATATTTTTAAAGAGCCGCCTTTGCAGTTTCTACCAGCTTCGCAAACGCTTCCTTATCGTTTACAGCAAGCTCGCTGAGCATTTTGCGATTGAGTGTAATGCCGCTTAACTTCAATCCGTGCATGAACTGGGAATAATTGATACCGCAAGCCTTCGCCTGAGCGGAGATACGGGTAATCCAGAGGGAACGGAAATCTCTCTTCTTCTGTTTCCTTCCGGCAAATGCATAATTGCCGCTCTTGAGAACAGCCTGCTTTGCCATCTTAAAGTGCTTGCTCTTAGCGCCCCAATAGCCTTTCGCAAGCTTTAATATCTTTTTTCTTCTCTTTCTGGTTGAAAGCGCACCTTTAACTCTTGCCATCTTATATTACCTCCAAAATCCTGATTTAGTCGTAAGGGATGAGTCGCTTCAAGTCACGCATGCGAGCGGAGCTAACATATACGGCTTTCTTAAGCTTTCTCTTGCGCTTAGTGGGTTTCATGCCCAGATTGTGACGATGTCCGGGATGATACATCTTGATTTTTCCGCCGGCTGTAAAGCTGAAGCGTTTTGCTGAAGCCTTATGAGTCTTAATCTTTCCCATTCTTATCTATTCCTTTCAATAGTTATGTTTGCGATTTTTCTTTAACCGGATTTGCTTCGTTTTTTACCGGTGTGTTTGCAGCCGCATTCGTTTTCTTGGGTGCAAGTATCATAATCATATTTCTGCCGTCAAGAACCGGCTGCTTTTCGACAACGCACAAATCTCCGCAGCCTCCCGAGAACCGCTTAAGCAGCTCGGTTCCGTTCTCTGGATGTGCCAATTCCCTGCCCTTGAATTTTACTACTACTTTTACCTTATTTCCCTGTGTTAGAAAACGCATCGCATGATTGAGCTTGGTGTTAAAATCGTGTGTGTCGATCCGGAGATTCAGCTGCAGCTCTTTCAACTCGACAGTCTGCTGCTTCTTTCGCATCTCTTTTTCGCGCTTTTCTTTCTCAAAACGGTACTTGCCGTAGTCCATGATTTTGCAGACCGGCGGTTTCGCGTCCGGCGCAATTTCTACAAGGTCAAGCTGTTCCGCGTAAGCAAGATTCAGCGCCTGCTCGAGTTTCATAATGCCGAGCTGTTTACCCTCTGCATCAACTACACGCACCTCGCTGGCTCTAATTTCCTCATTGATAAGCGTTTTTTTGTTGATAGGAAGACACCCCCAGAAATATATAAAAAATCCATGCACGACTATTCAAAGAAAAAAGTCTCGCATGGTACTACAATACACCCACATTATCATCATGCGGCTGTGTATTCAGAACATGTATTAACCGCGTATCTGCCGCGCAGTACGGGTGAGAACTTTGTTCTTCTTCTTTGTGCTCAACTATATTATCAGATAAAAAGGCATTTGTCAATACATTTTTCTAAAATTTATGTCATTTCCAAATATTGCTTGAGTGTTCCGGTTGTGATATACTAAAGTAAACATTTTCTGTAAGGAGTTATTATGCATATAAAAACAAATATAAAAAAATCTCCCTTTCGCTCTGCGCCTTCCTTATCATAATGCTGACCGCGGGAATCTTATTTTACAACGGCGTAATACGCATCAACACGCCGTCGGAAGCGGAATATCCCGTTCGGGGCGTCGACCTCTCCAGCTATCAGGGCGTCGTGGATTGGGACGTGCTCGCAAAGCAAAACATCGCTTTCGCCTTTATCAAAGCGACGGAGGGAAGCACGCACGTCGATCCGAATTACCAGTACAACATCGAAAACGCCCAAAAGACGCATTTGCGGGTCGGCTCGTATCACTTTTTCAGCTTTGAAAGCAGCGGTTTCCGGCAGGCGGACAATTTTATCGCGCATGTGGCCAAAACGGAAAACATGCTCCCGCCGGTCGTGGATATTGAGTTTTATGCCGATTATAAATCCAATCCGCCCGACAAAGCGCACGTGCAGAAGAACCTGATGGAAATGCTCGAAAAGCTGGAGAACCATTACGGTTTGAAACCGATAATATACGCGACCATGTCCTCGTACAAGCGCTATATCAGCGGCTCGTTTTTGGAATACGACATTTGGATTCGGGATGTTTATTTTAAGCCAAACCTTCCGGACGGCCGCGAATGGACCTTCTGGCAGTATTCGGACAAGGAAAAGCTAAAGGGTTACAACGGCGTAGAAAAATATATTGATATGAACGTTTTCAACGGAAGCGAGGAGGAGTTTTTCAGATACGGTTACGCCGATTAATCTATTTTTATGGATTTGCGCCAGCTTCTGACGCATAGAACGCACAGAAGCGTTCCGACTGCGGCCGCGGCAAGCCATATTCCCATCGAATAGAGCCATCCGTATTTTTCGGTTGCCATCGCGACGCCGTAAATGGACGCGGCGCTGCCGATGTACGTGCAGGAATTGAACAAGCCCGATATGAACGATACTTTTCCGTACTTCTCAAAGCGGGGCGGCAGCAAACCGATTAAAATCAAATTCACGCCGTGCATGCAGCCGGTCACCAGCGCGAACATCGCCACCGCAAGCACCGGCTGTTTGTACGCGGCAACATATAAAACCGCGGCGCCTGCGGTCCCCAGCGCGAAAACTGCCGCCGCGCAGGTCATCTCGTTTTTGATAACTTTTCGGTTTAAGAACGACGTCGCCTGAAAGCTGACGATGCTGAACGCCGGCAGAACGACGCCGGTGAGAATGGAGATCGAGCTGCTGACGCCGAACGCGTCGGAAACATATACCGGCATCCAGGACGTAAGCCCGTCCCGCAGTAGCCCCTGCATGACGACGGCAAGCATGACGGTAATCATGCAAGCAATGACCGCCGGCGTAAACCGTGCGTTTTCCGCCGCCGTGACCGCGGCTTTTTCTTTTTGATATAAAACGCCCGTCTGCCTTTCAAGGCAGCTGTATCCGGAATGCCACACGACCGCCATCCCCGCGCTCAACAGTCCGCAGACGATAAAGACCAGCTTCCACCCGGAAAGCAGGATGCAGACAGGCGCGAGCAAATAGACGGCGATGGTTCCCAGCGAACTGCTCCAGCTTACCCTTACGCATGCTTTTTTATAATCGTCCGGCGTAAAAGTTGTGGTCATAATCTTCACCAGCGGCGGCCAAATCATCGCCTGCGCTACACCGTTTACGCTCCAGACGGCGGTCATAACGCCCGCTTCGGCGCAGAACGGCATAAACAGATTCATCGCCGTCGTAATCAAAAGCCCGGCGAGTATAATCAGCTTCGGCTGAATTCGGTCTCCCAAATACCCGCTGACAAGCTGACCGAATCCATAGGCGACAAACAGTCCGGTCAACGGAAGCGAGGCTTCCGCTTTGGTAAAGCCGCCGTTCGCGGTCATTTCGGCAAGCACGGCGTTGTAGTTTAATCTGGTCAGATAGCTGATAAAATACACAGCCATGAACAGCGATGTGGCGAAGATAATTTGTTTGCGGCCGGCGATTTTTCCCATTATTTCTCTCTTTTTCTATCTCAATACCCGAAATCTTATCACAATAAAAAAGCGCTGTCAATAAGCAGCGCATGGCATAATAATAAAACCTCTGTAAACGGTGTAAAAACCGCAGCAGGGGTTTTGTTTTATGTAGTTTTATATATTCACCAAATATTGGCTAATTATGAAATCTTCGATGATATACGGCAGCCCGACGGGCGTGACGTTTCCCGCGTACAGCTTTTTCAACACTTTCTCGGCAACCTTCCGGCTGTTTGTAAAGTTGCGGATCGCTTTGTAATCGTTTTCGTGCTCGTTGCGCTTCTCAATTAAAAGACTAAAGAATATCTGGTCGCTGAAATTATCGCATTCCTCATACAGCAGATACCGCAACTTAAAGCTTCTATAATTCTTTGACAACTCGCCGATCAGTGTTCTCACCTAAACTCCTCCTTATTTTTTATAATATCAGATAATTTTACTTTTGTAAATGAATAAAAAAATAATTATTTCGACAATTTTTGGAAAACATATGACTTATAATAGTCAAAGCGGCGAAAACGAAATAATTTGTGTTTAAATTTGTCGCTTTCTGTCGATAAAAAATTTAAAAAATTACGGGAAGTTTTATTAAGTCCGGTTTATTGTACATATAAAGCAATATAATGAAGCCAACAAAAAAACATTTGTTTGGAGGTTGAGAAAATGATTTGGTTTATGACACTGATACTCTATATATGCTTAATCTGCGCAATTCAAAAACGCCGCGGCGACGACTTCGTCCCGACCCGCAAAAACGAAGCGCTCCATTCGCCCATACGGTCCCTGAACCTGCAAAGCAATCAAAATCAAATCGCGTTGCCCGAAAAGCCCATAGACCGAAAATGGCTTTTTGAACTCGGTTTTTAAAGAAGGTGTCTCCTTCATTCCATAAACCCTCATAAACGAAACAAGGCTGTGCGAACAGCCTTGTTTTGTTTTCTTATTTTATTTTATCATCCGCACCATGAATAAAAGCACGGTTTGAATTCTTCATAGCGTTTAAGATAAGTAAGCGCGATATAAAGCGGAAGCAGTCTTTCTTTAATTTCAACAGGACGGTAAATGATTATTTCAGATTCTCCGGTGTTGACTTTCTCTGTTGTCAGCAGCCCTTTCTCTGAAAGCGTATTCAGTATTTTTTTTGGCTTTCGCTTCGTCCGACAAGCCCAGCATCATAATCATCGGCAATGTAAACGTTAGGTTTTCAGAAATATAGCGGAGAATTTTCCTGAAGTCATTGTCTGCGAAAGCCTGAAGCGCGTTGACCACGCTTTCGTCCTCTAAAAGCGATGCCCAGCCTTTTTCGTTCTTCCGAAGCAGAACGCCGCCCGTCGGCTCGGAATAGTAAATCGCGCCGTTTTTCCCGGTGTATACGCCGGTCTGCGCATACGGATGTTCTTTTAAGAAATCTATGCAATTCCGAATCCTGTTTTCAAGAGTCTCGCCGCGTTCTCTGTCATAATTGTCGAAAAACTCCTTTTGCAGTGTATATATAAAATCATCTTTCATGCGGTCAAACAAATTCAGAAAACCCACTCTACCCTGCTCATTATCTCTGCAAAACAGCGCGTCAATGGTAACTCCGAAAATTTCCGCGATAACAGGCAGCAGCATAATGTCCGGCATATTTGTGTTGTTCTCCCATTTTGAGACCGATTGTGTGGAAACTCCAATGGTTGTTGCAAGCTCTTCCTGCGTCATTCCTTTTGCTTTGCGCAGTTCTGCTATCTTTTCCCCTACTGTTTTCATTGTTGCACCTCCGTTTTTTTCCAACTTTATTATATCAGAGGTTTTTCTCGAATTCCATAAATCAAACGGATATGGAATCGCTTTTTCGGAGACTAATCCTCCTTTTTACGCGCTGATTGTCATATTGATTCGCTTCAAACACATACATTTGAATGAAAACGGAGGTAATTGTATGATGATCCATAAAGTAAAAGCCGGGCAGACGCTCGAACTTTTGTCCCGGCTTTATTCGGTCGATGATAAATCCATCGCCGCGGCGAACATGCTCCCCGCTCCCTTCAGACTGGTTGACGGAGAAGCGCTTGTGATCCCGACAGAGGACTTTTTGTACGCCGTCCGTCCGGGAGATACGCCGCAAAATATAGCGGACAGGTTCGGTACGACCGTACCGCTGCTCATCCGGCAGAACGGTCTTGCCGGGCAGCGGCTCTTCGCCGGGCAGGAACTGCGCATCCCGGCGCAGCAATACCTCGTAAAAAACGGCGATACGCTTGACGGCATCGCGCGCGCGTTCGGCGTAAGCCCGGAGGATTTGATGCGGGCCAACGGTTTGACAAGCCCCGGCCAAATCCGCCCGCGCAGCGCGCTGACAATCCCGCTCAGGCGTGAAAAAACAGAAATAGAAGTCAACGCCTACGTTTATCATTTGGGCAGAGCCGGCGCGCTGTGCGTCGCCGCCGAAGGGGAAAGCCTGACTTATGTCGCGCCGTTTGCCTATATGATTCGGCAGGACGGAAGCCTTCAGCCCATCGACGACAGCCCGATTGTTTCCGCCGCTTACGCGGAAAACGCGGCGCCGATGATGACCATTGCGAACTTTTCGCCGGGCAGTCCCGGAAGCGAGCTGGCGCACGCGGTGCTTTCAAACCAAAATGCGGTAAGCAGACTGCTTGACAACATCGTCGCCGTCATGCAGGAGAAGAACTACCGCGCGCTCAAAATTGATTTTGAGAACGTTTTCCCCGAGGACCGCGCGCTATTTAATCAGTTCGCGCAAAAAGCGGCGGAGCGGATGCACGCGCAGGGTTTTGCTATTTCCTCGGCGCTCGCGCCGAAGTACGGCGCGGAACAGGAAGGGCTGCTGTACACCGCGCACGACTACCCGGTGCACGGCAAGGTTATGGACTTTGTGGTACTGATGACCTACGAATGGGGATACCGCGAAGGACCCGCGCAGGCAATCTCGCCCGTCAACCAAATACGGCGCGTGCTGGATTACGCTGTGACGGTCATTCCGCAAGAAAAGATACTTTTGGGCTTCCTGATTTACGCGCGGGACTGGCTATTGCCCTTCCGGCCGGGGCAGGTCGCCGAAACCTTCAGCGTCGCCGAAGCAAGAATGCGGGCGGCCAGGTACGGCGCGACCATCCTGTACGACGAAGCCGCGCAGTCGCCGTTTTATAACTACATCGACGAGCAGGGACGCATACACGAGGTCTGGTTCGAGGATGCGCGCAGCGCGCAGGCGAAATTTGACCTTGTCAAGGAGTACAACCTCCGCGGGCTCAGCTATTGGGCGCTCTGCTACCCCTTCCCTCAAAACTGGGCGCTGCTAAACGATAATTTTACGATAAAAAAGCTAATGTGAGCGTTAAGATTTTACCGCCTTTAAACTGCCGATTCAGTATATTCGACAAAAAAAAACAGCGCCGCCCCCTATATAATAGAGCAACGGAAGGCTGCGGCATGGATTTCAGTTTTACCTCCGTTCCGGCAATCACCGTGATTTGCTTTTAATCGCCGAAGCGGCAAAACGGACGCCGCTAAACAAGAAGCGGCTGCCTGTCCTTTCGGAATCGCCGGCGGCATACTCGGCGTTATCGGAATGCTGGTAATGCCGAAATATCCGGCGACCGACTCTCTCAACGCTTTCGCAATCGGAATCGCGTCGGATCTGGCCGCGACAGGCGCGCATCCGGTCATTAAACAGCTTACAAACGAACAGACGGGAAGTGAAAAGAATGTCAATCAGACTGAACGGAATTGACGTAGCGCTTTACCAGGGCGACATCGACTGGAAGCAGGTTTATGGCGCGGGCGTGTATTTTGCCATGATTAAATGCTCTCAGGGGTGCAGCATTAAGGAATCGGTCGGCAGCTTCAAGCCGTTTGTAGACCCTAAATTTGAGCAGAACATTACCAACGCGTTCGCGGCCGGAATCAAGTGCGGCGTCTATCATTACCCGACCTGCACGACCGCTGACCAGGCGGCGGCGGAAGCGGACTATCTCCTGTCCGTTCTCGAACCGCACCGGGAGAAAATCACTTTTCCCGTCGCGATTGACATTGAGGAAGCCCGCTACCAGAAGACGGCGCTGAAAACGCAGAATACAAGGTTCGTACGCATTGTCGCGGACAAAATAAGAGCCGCCGGATATATACCCGTTCTTTATTCAAACCGTTACTTTTTAAATATGTACCTGGATTTAAAGTCGCTGAGCGACCTTGATATTTGGCTGGCGGTTTACTTCTCGCCCCGCAGAATCGACCCCGCGCCCTCTTTCCAGAACATGACCATGTGGCAGTGGACCGCCTCGGGCGTCCGAATCCCCGGCATTAACGCGGATGTGGACTGCAACATAGCCTTTAAGGATTACGCCGCCCCGCTCAAAAACGACCTGAACCGGGACGTCGTGATCGACTCGGTTGACGCGCTGATTCACAAAAGGTATCTTCTTGGCAACCTTGTTTTTGCCGAGCAACAGAAAAAGCCGGCCGATTTATACGACGACGGCGACGTTGATTCGATGGACTACCTGCTTTTTAGAAGGAAGATCGTCGCCGCAGCCAAATAGCAATGCCGCGTTCCATGCGGAATCTCTATAAAAAAGCCCACGCCGAAGCGTGGGTTTTCTATATCCATTTTTCACAAGCGCCGGTCTGCGTCGTCTTGTTCTTTTTGGCAATCGTTCTGCGCCGTAACCCTTTGGCACGCTTTTTGCCCGTCCGTCGCCTCGCGGTCTCGATGACCGCTTTGATATTGCTGTTTGTTTACTATTTTACAACCTTTACAGGCGTTTTTTGTATTTGCGGGTTCAGGGTGCCGACGTGCAGCGAGACGGTCCAGTCGCCGTCGCCCTTCGGAAAGCGCCAGGTTTGCGTATGCGGCAAATCCGCGTGACGCAGGATTACGCGCACCTCGTCCCCGCTTTCTTCATAAGCCGCAAAGAAGTTGACCGGGTTTGGCTGTTCAAACACACGGGTATCCGCGTTCAACGGCGTCAGATTTAGAAGCGATAAGCGGTTCTTTTTGTAAAAACCGTTTCCGCACGCAATCGTTTGCGCGCCGAATCCGCATTTTAGCGTGACGGTAATGCCGTCGCCGCTTTGATCCAGCTTGATCGCCTGGACGTCGGCGATGTTCTTTTCCGCCGTATAATGCCTGCTCTCAAAATGACCGCTGTTCGTTTCCGGTTTATAAAGGGTCTCGGACAGCATTTTTAGCTCTTCATAACGGGAAGGTTCATTTTGTAAAGCCGCCATGTTGTCTGATTGCTTTCCTGACCATAGATGGAAACGACACGCTCAAAAAGCCTGTCGATATCCCTGGCTTTTCCATTATAATGGTCTCTGTGCGCTTCAACGAACTTCTCGCTTTGAACGAACATACCGCCACTGCCGCAGCAAGGGTCAAAAACCCTACCTTCGTAAGGTTCGAGCATTTCAACAAGCAACTGTACTACGGAACGCGGCGTATAGAACTGTCCGCCCTTTTTACCTTCTGCAAGGGCAAACTGTCCAAGAAAATACTCATATACCTGCCCCAGTATATCACTTGATTTAGAAACGCCGTCACCAAGCGCAATCGTACCAATCAAATCAATCAGACCGCCAAGAGACTGCTTATCCAGCTTTTCTTTTGCGTATTCTTTGGGTAACACGCCTTTGAGGGAGGGGTTATCCTTTTCTACGGCCTCCATAGCTTCGTCTATATCTTTTCCGATAGTCGGCATTTTAGCTCTGCTTTGGAGGTAATCCCAGCGAGCCTGCGGCGGTACATAAAATACATTTTCCGCATGATATTCAATAGGGTCGTTTGGATCCGAACCTTCGTATTTGTCCTTGCCTTCTTTAAGTTTATAATATAATTCATAAAAACTGTCTGATATGTATTTTAAAAAAATCAATCCAAGCACAACATGCTTGTATTCCGCAGCATCCATGTTTTTGCGGAGCTTGTCCGCAGCGCTCCAAAGCACCTGCTCTATTGATGCCGATGTTGTGGTATTTTTTTGCCTTGCCATTGAAATATCTCCTTTTTTTCTGTAAAGTTCAGCATAAAACGTCAAATATTCAGAAAAATTGTTGTAATATTATATCATATTATCCAAAATGTCGCAAGAATTTCGGGAGCACTAAAAAAGGACCTTTATTATAACTGACAATCATATTTTTTCACCCCAAATTCAACGCAAACTTTCATTTATAATAAACTTGTCAACATAGCCCAATACTTTGTCATCAAACCTCTTTCCCTGTCATCAGAACTTCCAACAAACATAAAAACACCTAAGAAATAATTGTTTCTTAGGTGTTATCTGGTGGGGGAAGGCGACGCAGCTGACGCAGCTATTCGAAGTTCGAATACACCCACAAAGTTTATGCACGAAAAAGAGCATCCCTTAAGTGGGGGAAGGTGGATTCTAATGTCTCGCTAAGCGAGCCACGAGCTTCGCGGACTTCGTCCGCTCGTTCGAACCCTACCTTCCCCGCGTAGCACCAAACGAAAAGCCCACGCTTATGCGTGAGCTTTCTTTTTGGTGGGGGAAGGTGGATTCGAACCACCGAAGTCAGTGACAACAGATTTACAGTCTGCCCCCTTTGGCCGCTCGGGAATTCCCCCAAATTATATATTCAATATGTAGTAATTGTCGTGCTAAGAGAATTCAATACGTTTAATTGAACTCTCTTGTCGCCGAAACTAATTACTGAAAATTCCGAAAGGAATTTTCCCAATTGTTACGTAGTAACAATATAGTTACGTAGTAACAATATAGTTACGGAGTAACAATATAGTTACGGAGTAACAATATTTGGAGCTGGTGAAGGGAGTCGAACCCCCAACCTGCTGATTACAAATCAGCTGCTCTGCCATTGAGCCACACCAGCATTTCCTGTCCGCGACAAGCGAT
>JAKPGJ010000042.1 GCA_029550965.1 Bacillota bacterium | reverse complement strand
GGCGTTGTATTTTTCCAGCAAAGGTTTACTGTTTTCGATGCCGAGAATAAAGCAGGCGGTGGAGAGCATATCGCTGTACAACCCGCTGTCGCAGACGATGGTTACCGAAATCAGGTCGGTTTCGACCGGATACCCGGTTTTCGCGTCCAGGATATGATGATATAGAATGCCGTCTGTTTCAAAGCGCTTTTCATAGCTACCCGACGTGGAGACAAAGCCTGCGGCGAGCGCTATGGAAGCAAACACGTCCGATGGGTCTGTCGAAAAGGGGTCGCGTATGCCGACGACAAAGGGTTCGCCGTTTGGTTTTTTGCTGTTGACACCGATGCTTCCGCCGACGTTGACAATTCCGCTGACGCCGGCTTCCCGATAAAATTTTACCGCGATGTCGCAGGCATATCCTTTGCCTAAAGCGCCGAGGTCGAGGGAGGTGTTGTTTTTCAGGGAAACGGTGTTGTGCTCGCCGAAGACGATGTTTTGATATCCGGTACGGTTTAGCGCTTCCCGGATTCTTTCTGCTTTGGGCACCGTTGGATGGTCGCTATCAAAACCCCATAAAGCGGTCAGCGAATACAGCGAAATATCGAACGCGCCGCCGGTATCGGCGCAAAAAGCGGCGGCTTTTTTCAACATATCGTAGATATCGTCATCAAAAATTGCGGTTTTTTCTTTGTTCAACAGGGAAATCTGCGAACTTTCGATTTTATGGGAAAGAATATTCTCGGCTCTGAGTATGTCCGATTCTACGGACTGTAAAAGAGCGTCGTCGGCGCCGTAAACGGTCTGCGATACCAGCGAACCCATTGCGTAAAAACGATCCGTTTTCGCGCGGTTCTGCCCGCACCCGTAAAGCGGGAGAACAAGCAGTAAAAGAAGTATAAGGATTACGGGTTTTTTCAGATTCATAAACAACTCCCCAATTTATGGTATCATACAATGCATGAAAATTCAATACTGCAAAAAAAGAAAGCGGCGGAATTCCGCCGCTAAATAAACTATATAATGTTAATTCATACTCGTTACCGTGCCGATAAACAGGGGGAGGTTTGTCGCGTCGTCTATGATTGCGTATATAAACGGACGGTCAAGCCGCACGACCTTCGGTTTTTCAGGCGCGGCGGTCAAACGGAGGTCAACGATCGTTGCCGCGCCGGCTCTGGTTCCGCGTTCGTTGATTTCAATGTAGGTCTTGTGCCGAACTTCGCCGATATACAGTCCGCCGGACTTGCTGATTTTCGTAAAGTCCGCCTTGTCGGGCGCAAAAGCGTCCGGCATGCCCATCGCCTTTAGCGTTTCGTTCATATTGATCTCGTACTCAACCGAAAACTTGGGCAGATAGGCGTTCACGGCGCAGAACTCTTTGTTCTTTATCAGATTCATAAAGCCCTCGCCGGTCATGGAAGCGATATAATCGTCTATCGAAACGTCCTCGTTCGGGAGCAGCGCGACAAAGCTGTAGCCGTAAGCGTACGGTTTGATAAAACCGACCGCGTTTCCGTCGTCGAGATAGGCGTGTTCGTCGGAATTCATAAACATCGCTTTCTGTTTGCTTCCGTCGTAAGCGGTGAAATCGCCCTTGCTGACTTTATCGTCCGAGTACATAGTTTCCCACTCGGCGTCGAACAACAGCGTGTTGATAAGGTACATAACGGCATCCCCGGGGATTTGCTCAAGTATCTTGTCAATCAAGCCGTCGGTGTTTTTCTTGACCCAGTCGTTGATTTCGTTTACCGTCCGGTCGTCAAAAGCGGATTTAAAGGCCGCGGCCTTGTAGTAGTCCGCGTTTTTCTGCAGAAAATCCTTTTCTACCGTTAAATCGTTGCGGAACCAAATCGAATTCGCGATGTTCAGCTTTGCTTTATCGCCGTTCGGCAGTTTTTTGACGTAATAATACAGGTACTCGTTCAGCTCGTCGATGGGAATATCCTTGCCCAGAACCGTCTGCATCTGATTAAGCGTTCCGTTGTCGGCACCGTTGGCGGTCATCGCGAGCGCGAGCAGAACGGAAACCGGTGAAATCAGCGTGTTTTTGCCTTTTTCGACCGATTTTTTAAACAGCTCAATTGAAAACGAAGCCGAATTTGCGATGAACCGGTCGTCGGACTGCTTTCCTTTTACGTCGTTTGCGGGAATATCTTTCATCAAATCGCTCGCCTGCACTTCCAGAGAACAGGACGTCAGGTTCATAAGCCCCGCGGCAAACAACAGAAGAGAAATTAACGGAACGAAACGCTTTGTCTTCATAAAAGGCAGCCCCTCCGTATTATTTATGATATTTTTTGCCTGCTATAATGGAGAACGCTCTGTAAACCTGCTCCGCCAATATCGGACGCGTCAGCCTGTGCGGGAATGTCATCTCCGAAAGGGACAGCCGAAAGTCGCATTCGGCTTTGAGACGGCCGTCCAGCCCGTGGCTGCTGCCGATAATAAACGCGATTTCTGAATATTCGCTTTGTTTTTCCTTGATAAAGTCGGCAAACTTCTCGCTCGACAGCTGTTTCCCTTCCACGCATAAAGCGACCTTGTAGCAGCGTTTGGGGAGCTTCTGCCGAATTCGCTCCGCCTCTTTTTCCAGCGCTTTTGCGATGAGAACTTCGTTCTCCTCGTTGTCGGGCAGTTTTTCCTCTTTAATCAAAACGCTTTTATAAACGCAAAAGGGCTTAAGTCTTTTGATATATTCTTTTTCCGCTTCGAGCAGGTAATCTTCTTTGCCGTCGCCGACGTGTAAAACAAGTATCGTCATGGTTATATTCTACAATTAAATTTCTAAAAATTAAAGTAATTTTTTATAAAATAATATTCAAAATATCCGCTTTGTGCGATTTATTTGGACGGCGGGAGTTCGGGCAGTTTCGCGTTGACATAAGCGGTCCAGTATTTCTCATAGGTAATAAAGCCCGGAGGAGAGCCGTTCGGCTTCTTTAAATAGCGCACCTGCGTGTAATCCACCGCGACGTTTTCGCTTCCGCGCTTTTCGGAGTGGTAGGCGGCAATCTGCGCCGCTTCTGTATAGTCCTGCGCGGAGGGCTCGGTTCCGTTTGTGTATAGAATGACGTGCGAGCCGTGGAAGCCTTTGATGTGGAACCAGATATCCCATTTGTCCGCGGACGCGGTAATGCTGTCGTTTTCCCTGTTGTTCCTGCCCGCCCGGACCAGATATCCGCCCGAAGTGGTATAGGTCAGCGGCTTCTGCGGGGCGTTCCGCTGTTTTTTGGCGGCGGATTGGCTCGCGATATAACCGGTTTCGATCAGCTCTTTGCGGATTTCGCTCAACTCCTGCACGCTCTGCGCGCGGGTTACGAAATCCAAAACGCTCTCGAGGTAGTAAATCTCGTTTAGCGCCTTTTGAATCTGCGCTTTCAATACCGCTTCCGCGCGCTTGAGTTTTGCGTATTTTTTATACCGGTTTTGGGCGTTTTTCGCGGGCGTTATTTTCGGGTCGAGGATGACTTCAACTTCCTTTTCCTCCTCGTAATCGTAGAGCTTTACCCTCTCGTCGCCCTGTTTCAGCCTGTAAAGGTTGGCGGTAATCAGATCGCCCTCTTTTTTAATCTGCTCGCGCCGGGCGCATTCTTTCAGCTCCGCTTTTTGCAGTTCAATCTTCTTCTGCAGGCGGGAGAGCGCGCCGTTGACGATTTTTAAAATATCGGACGCATACTGTTTGATGCCGGCGCTTTCTTCTTTTTTGCCAAAAAAGAGGTTTAAAAGCTCGGAGAACGAGCTTTTTGCTTCGCAGACGGCGCTGTTCCCGTACTGCGCAATCGGCATAAACGAAAACTCGATGCCTTCGCCGGCTGCGCTTTTAATCAGGGTCGGGACAAACTGCTTGTTTTCGACCAGTTCGTTCAGGTTTTTAACCTCGCTAAAAAAGCGTTCTTTGTCCAGCTCGTAAACGTCGGCGTCGGTCCTGCCGCAAACCTTGAAAACCACTTCCCGCGCGATTAGCGGCGAAAAGGAGAAAAAGGCGGAAACCAAAAAATTGTCGGCGCGCTTTTCGCTGTTTTGCTCGAGCAGCTTAAAGAAGGCTTCCCTGGAAGCGACCGCTTCGCCCAGGTCAATTTTGTTCTGCTTGGGCGGAAGCTCGTAGGGCATGCCCGCCATGACCTGACGGACGGACGCGGTGATGTCCGCGACCGACGACGCGCCAAGAATGCGGTTGTCCTCGTTGCAGAGGATGATGTTGGAGTATTTCCCCATCATTTCGGCATAAATATACCGCTTGCTGATATATCCCATGTCGTCGGCGCTGTCGAACGAAAAGCGGATGATGCGCTCGTTCTTGACGCACTCGACCGACGCAAGGCGGGCGTTTAGCAGGTGCTTGCGGAAAAGCATACAGAGTCCGGTCGGCTGCTCGGGATGGAACGGCTCGTCTTCGGTCAAAGCGATCATCGGTCTGGACGCGGATGCGGATATGAGCAGGTTTGCCCGCTTGCCGAACAAATACAGAGAAAGGCACAAGGAGGTGGGGGAGCTGAAATTCAGCTTATCCACTCTTGCGCCGGTCCAGGAGTTTATTTCATTGGCTACCGCGATACAGAAAAATCCGTCAAATGCCATACTCGTCCTCTGCCGTAAAGGGCATTACGGTCACTTCCAGTTCGGGGAACCGCTTCAGCAGCAGCTCTTTTAACGCCGGAAGCACCGTGTTTTCGGTTGCGTGATGGGTCGCGCAAATCAGATTCAATCCGATTTCTTTTGCCTCGATCAGACCGGAATGGCTGACCTCTCCGGTCAGGAAGGTGTCCGCGCCCGCGTTTTTGGCGTCGCGGATAAAATCCTTGCCGCTTCCGCTGACGACGGCTACCTTTTTCACGCTGTCGGCGCATTTCACGCCGTATAGGGTATCAATGTTCAGCGCTATCTTTACTTGTTCAGCGAAAGAATCAAAGCCGGTTTCATTATAAAGCTCGCCGATCCTGCCGCAGGGCGCCATTTTTTGAATGTTGACAAGCCCTGCTTTCTTCGCCAAACAGTCGCACACGCCGCCCTCGGCTTCGTCCAGGCGCGTATGATAAGAAAGCACGGCGATGTTGTTCTTTATGCACGATATGACCCTTTTGCCGTTCGGGTCGTTGACGTCCAGCGCCGGCAACGCTTTGAAAATCAGCGGGTGGTGCGTGATAATCAGCTGCGCGGAGATGCTTTTTGCTTTTTCAATCGCAGCGCTGGTCGCGTCGAGCGCGATCAGCACGCTTTCCACCTGCAGGTCGCCGTCCGGCAGGATCATCACGCCGTCGTTGTCCCAGGGCTCTGACAGCGTTTTGGGCAGGACGGCGTCGAAGTATTCGATAATTTCCCGGATATTTGCCATAATAACCTCCTGTCGGTCAATATCCCCGATAGCCGACCCATGGTATTTCCGATAGGTTTTCTCTTGTGATTCCCAACACTTCGTCACTGGACAGGTCTTGCGCGCAGGTAAAAACGGGCTGGTAGTTTTCGGGGGTAAAGTAGTTGAAGTAGTCTTTCGTCTTTAAAATCTTATACGCGATTTTGCGCATCTTTTCGGTGTTTCCCTTGGCAATATCCTTTTCCAAGCCGCTTTTTTCTTGATAGATAAAGAAATGGGTTTGCATTTTATCTTTTTCATGCCAGTTATAAACCGCTTTTTTCTGCGCAGGGAACAGCAAACGAATGACGCGATTCACTTTTAAAATCGTCTTATCAATGGTCAAACGCGGCATCCATAAATCTAAGCTTTTCAGATAAATTTCTTTACGCTTTGGCAAAACATTGAACTTTGCTTTTAGGTTATCGTTTAAGTATTGCGGCAAAAGGTATTGATCAAAAAGGTCCCAAATAATTTCAGCTATCGGTTCATCTAATGATAAAGTCCTATGTAAATTCCACTTCTCGTTGTCTTTCCCTAAAAGATCAAGACGAATACAGATATGCTCTCCATCATAGCCTAACTCTTTATTCTGCTTGGAGATATAGATATCGCAAAAAGAACGCTTGATGTCCATTCCGATGCGTTCCAGGAGTTCTTGGTGGAACTTTTTCTCATTCTCGGTGTTAATGATTTTCCCTTTTGTAAAAATCGGGTCTTGAAACATGTCCGTCATACCGATACCTCGCAAAAGCAAAAGCGTTTGCCGGGGATATTTGGAATACGAGCGGCGATGGAGCCGCTCGTATAAACGCTAAAACAATGATTTTACTTTATTGACGATTCCTTTGGCGTTGAGGTTGTAGTAGTCGAGCAGTTCGGCGGCTTTTCCGCTGGTGCCGAAAACGTCCTCGATGCCCACTCTTGCCATTCTGGTCGGGCAGTATTCGCTGGTTACGTCCGCGACGGCGCTGCCCAGCCCGCCGATGACGGAATGCTCCTCGGCGGTGACGATGCGTCTGGTCTTTTCCGCGTATTTGATAATGATTTCTTTGTCAATCGGTTTGATGGTATGGATATTGACGACTGCTGCGTCTATGCCTTCGGCCTTGAGCATTTCTCTTGCGTCCAGCGCCGCCGCGTTCATGATGCCGGTCGCGAAAATGACCACGTCGCTGCCGTCCGCGAGCACAACGCCCTTTCCAAGCTCGAACTTGTAGGATTCTTTCTCAAAAACCACCGGAACCGCGAACCTGCCGAGACGCATATACACGGGGCCGTAATGGTTCAGAATCGCTTCGACGGCCGCGTAAGCCTCGGTCGCGTCCGCAGGGTTCACAACCGTCATCTGCGGCATGGAGCGCATGATGGCGATGTCCTCGTTAAACTGGTGGGTCGCGCCGTCCTCGCCGACCGTAACGCCGGCGTGGGATGCGCAGATTTTGACGTTCAGTTCCGGGTATGCGACCGAGTTTCGGATCTGCTCATAAGCTCTGCCGCAGGCGAACATCGCGAAAGAGGACGCGAACGCCGGAACCCCCGAGGCGGCGATGCCCGCCGCGACCGAAATCATATTGGATTCGGCAATGCCGCAGTTGATAAAGCGGTCGGGGAATTTCTTGCCGAAGATGGCGGTCTGCGTGGAACCGGAAAGGTCAGCGTCCAAAACGAAGAAGTTGTATTTGTCGCCGAGGTCGGCAAGGGCATTGCCGTATGCAACGCGGGTCGCTACCGTTTTCGCGTTTTTGTCATAAATGATCTTAACCATTTTTACGGTTCTCCTTTGCTCTCTCATAAGCGGCTTCCAGCTCCGCCATGGCCAACTCGTACTGTTCTTTTTTCGGCGCTTTTCCGTGCCACTCCGCGTTGTTCTCCATAAAGGAGACGCCCTTGCCTTTGATCGTGTTGCATATAATCACGTTCGGTTTGTCGGAAGCGTACGCGTTGTTGACCGCGTTTTCGATCTCCTCAAAATTATGTCCGTCGATGACCTGCACATACCAGCCGAAGGCTTCGAACTTTTTGTCCAGCGGCGTGGGGTTCATAACCTCTCTGACATCGCCGTCAATCTGCAGGTGGTTGAAATCCAAAAACGCGATGAGGTTGTTCAGTTTATAATGACCGGCAAACATCGCGGCCTCCCAAACCTGACCTTCCTGGGATTCGCCGTCGCCGATGATTGCGAAAACCTTATACTTGTCGCCGCAGCGTTTCGCTTTGATCGCCATTCCGCACGCCGCAGAAATACCCTGTCCGAGCGAACCGGTCGTCATGTCGATTCCGGGCAGCTTGTTCATATCCGGATGCCCCTGAAGGCGGCTTCCCAAATGGCGGAAGGTTTTGATTTCTTCTACCGGGAAAAAGCCCTTGAGCGCCAGCGCGGAATAAAGCGCGGGACAGGTGTGCCCTTTTGACAATACCAGTCTGTCCCTGTCCGGCTTGCAGGGATCGTTCGGGTCGATGTTCATTTTCTCAAAATAGAGATAAGCAATTATTTCAGCGATTGATAGTGAGCCTCCGGGATGTCCCGACTCGGCGTTGTAAACAGCCTCCATTGCAAGGCAACGGATTTTTGCGGCTGCCTCATCAAGGCAAAGTAGCTTTTCTCTGTTCATAAAAGCGGTCCTTTTCTCCGGCGATACAGCGTAGATGTTTAGGGTTATCCGTCACCGGTCGGATGGGTATTTTAACTGTAAGCTTTATTTAATTTTTCCAGGACGTTGTTAAAGAATTCGGGTCTTTCTACTTCAAAAACCATTTTTTCGCCCGTTATCGGATGCACAAATCCGATATGGAACGCAAACAGGCATTGTCCGTTCAGCTTCAGAACGTTTTTCTTGTCGCCGTAAACGCTGTCTCCCGCTACCGGATGCCCGATGGAAGCCATATGCACCCGAATCTGGTGGGTTCTGCCGGTCTCCAGCGTAAGCTCGACATGGGTAAACCCGTTGTATCGGCTTATCACCCTGTAATGCGTGACGGCTTCTTTGGCGTTCTCGTAGGTTACAGCCATTTTCTTGCGGTCGGTTTTGGAGCGTCCGATGGGCTTGTCGACGGTGCCGAAGTCGTCCTTGAGGTTTCCCAAGACGACAGCTTCGTATTTTCTTGAAAAAGTATGCGCCGCTATCTGCGCGGCAAGTCCGGCGTGCGCCTGGTCGTCCTTCGCGACAATCAAAAGCCCTGCCGTGTCCTTGTCGAGCCTGTGCACGATGCCGGGCCGTATCTTTCCGTTGATGGACGAAAGCCTTCCCTTGCAATGATGCAGCAAAGCGTTTACCAGCGTTCCGTCCGGGTTTCCGGCCGCGGGATGCACCACCATGCCCTGCGGTTTGTTTACGACCAGCAGATGGTTGTCCTCATAGACGATCTCAATCGGGATATCCTGCGGGACAGCCTCGATTTCCTCCGGCTCGGGCAGCTCCGCCTCAATGGTTTCGCCGCCGCGGATGCGGTAGTTCTTTGCAGTAATACAGCCGTTCACCTTAACGCATCCGGAGGAGATAAGCTCCTGCGCCAAGGAACGGCTGATCGAAAGCTGTTCGGAAAGATATAAGTCAATCCTTTTGTCTTTGTCGTTAAGCGCAGTTTGAATGGTCATTGCACTTATCCTTCTTCGCCGCTTCAATTTTTCTTTCGAAGAATACGACGTAGATTCCCAAAAGAACCGCGCCGAAGGTGATAAACATATCGGCGACGTTGAATACGGCAAACTCAACAAAAGTAAATTCAAAGAAATCAACAACAGCAGCTTTAAAAATCCGGTCGATCATATTCCCGATGCCGCCGCCGAGAATGAACGACAGACTGACGGTCAAAAGAATATGACGCTTTTTGAATTTTATCAGAAAATATATGATGCCTGCTATCGCGAGTGTTGAAAGAGACATAAATACCCAGCGGTTGTCGGCGAGCATACCGAAGGACGCGCCCTTGTTTTCGATATGCGTCAGGTTCATGAAATAGGGGATAAACGCAATCTCCGCGTTCTTCGGTATATACTGCACAACAAGGTATTTTGTGATCTGGTCCAACAGTACGACAGCTGCGGTAATCGAAAATGCTAACATACAGCTTCTTTGCATCTGCGGCACAAATGCTGACCGTGCTCGTCGACGACGGTGTCGTGCTTATACATCCAGCAGCGGATGCATTTTTCACCTTCGGCCGGGCTGACGGCAACAGAAATACCGCTTTCCGTTTCGCTGAATACGTTTCCTTCCGGCTTGTCGTAGCTGAGAACAACCTCGCTGACGATGAAGATGGTTTCAAGAACGGATTTGTTCTCCTCCAAAAGCTTCATCGTCGGATTTTCTTTGTCTCCGTAAATGATGACTTTTGCTTCGAGCGATTTGCCGATAATCTTGTCGGCTCTTGCGATTTCAAGCGCTTTCATAACATCGTCGCGGTGCTCGAACAAAGCTTCGTACTTCTTTTCCGCTTCCTCAAAGCACAGCTTCTCGTCATACGCAGGCATTTCGTTGTAGAACACGCTGCCGGTGTTGTCGCCGGTACGGTGGCTGAGATATGACCAGCTCTCCTCAGCGGTAAACGAAAGTATCGGAGCGATCAGCCTGATTAACGATGAAGCAATCAGGTACATTGCGGTCTGCGCGCTTCTGCGTTTGGGGTCGTTCTTGCGTTCGCAGTAAAGCCTGTCTTTGGTGATATCAATATAAAGTTTTGACAAATCTATCGCGCAGTAATTGTGGATATCGTGGTATATCAGGTGGAACTGATAGTTGTCGTAAGCGTTTCTGATTCTGCCTACCAGACGGTTGAGCCGAGATACCGCCCATTTATCGAGCTCTTCCAGCTGATCCAGCGGCACCATATCCTTGTTCGGGTCGAAGTCGTCCTCCGGCTTGCCGAGGTTGGCGAGCAGAATGCGGATCGTGTTGCGTATCTTGCGGTATATCTCCGCGAGCTGCTTGAGAATATCCTGGGAGATGCGCACGTCGGAAGTATATTCGACCGAGGAAACCCATAGTCGGAGCACATCGGCGCCGTAGGTTTTGATAACGTCTTGCGGGTCGATGCCGTTGCCCAACGATTTGGACATCTTTCTGCCCTCGCCGTCGACGATCATGCCGTGCGTGATGACCGTCTTATAGGGCGCGACGCCCCGTGTGGCCACGCTTGTCAGCAGGGACGACTGGAACCAGCCTCTGTACTGGTCGTTTCCTTCGAGATATACATCCGCGGGGAAACGGTGGTCCGGATACTCGTCCAGCACAAACGCGTACGACGAACCGGAATCGAACCATACGTCCATAATGTCCTGCTCGGCGCGCAGGCGGTGCGAACCGCACTTCGGGCAGACGGCCGCGTCGCCTAAGATTTCTTCGGGCGTGTACTTATACCACGCGCCGGAACCTTCTTTTTCAAAAAGCGTTGCGACGCGGTCGATGGTTGTCGGGTTGATGATGGCTTCCTTGCAGTCCTCGCAGTAGAAAATCGGAATCGGAACGCCCCATTTGCGCTGACGCGAAATGCACCAGTCGGAACGGTCCTTTACCATGTTCTCGATGCGCACTTCGCCCCACGCGGGGATCCATCGTACGTTCTTAATCGCTTTTAGCGTCTGCTTCTTAAATCCATCCACCGAACAGAACCACTGCTCTGTCGCGCGGAAGATGATCGGCGTCTTACAGCGCCAGCAATGCGGGTACTGGTGAATGATATGCTCGACCGCGAGCAGGCTGCCGTCGGCTTGCAGTCTTTCCAGAATGGTCTTGTTCGACTCCGCGGTTTTTTGACCTGCGAAGGGTCCGGCCAGCTCGTTGAGCCTGCCTTTTTCGTCAACCGGAACGATCGTGGGCAGTTCGGGATACTTCCGGCATACCTCGAAGTCCTCGACGCCGTGTCCGGGCGCGGTGTGAACGCAGCCCGTACCGCTTTCCAGCGTGACATGGTCGCCGACTATGACAAGGCTCTCTCTGTTCAGGAAAGGATGCGCGGTTTTCATGCGCTCGAGCTCGGCTCCCTTAAACGAAGCGACGGGGGTCATCTCGCTAAGGTTGGCCGCTTTTTTGACGCTGTCGGCAAGTTCGGTCGCGATAACGATATATTCCGAGCCGATTTTATACAGCGTGTAAGAAAACTCGGCGTTCAAACAGATCGCGACGTTTCCGGGCAGCGTCCAGGTGGTCGTCGTCCAGATGACGTAATATACGTGATCGAGCGTGCCGGTATAGGGCACAAAAAGCCCTTTGTCGTCGGTCACTCTGAATTTAACGTAAATACTGTCGCACGCGTCCTCCATATATTCGACTTCGGCTTCGGCAAGCGCGGTTTCGTCGTGCGGACACCAGTAAACCGGCTTCAGCCCTTTGTAAATGTAACCTTTTTGCGCCATTTCGCCGAAAATCCGAATCTGTTTCGCCTCAAAACCTGGCATAAGCGTCAGATAGGAATTCTCCCAGTCGCCGATGACGCCCAGTCTTTGCTGCTGGCTCTTCTGGCGCTCGACGTTCTCGCGCGCGAACTGCTCGCATTTTTCGCGGAATTCAATTGTATTCGCTCCCGCTTTGTTTAAGCCGTACTTTTTAATCATCTGGTTCTCAATCGGAAGCCCGTGGGTATCCCAGCCGTGAATATAGGGTGCTTTGTACCCGCTCATATTGCGGCTTTTGATGATGAAGTCCTTTAGGCACTTGTTCAACGCGTGACCGATATGCATATCGCCGTTCGCATAAGGCGGTCCGTCGTGCATGACGAACAAGGGCTTGCCCTCGTTGGCCTTCATGATGCCGTGATAAAGGTCTTCTTTATCCCACTTTGCTTTGATTTCCGGCTCTTTTGTCGGGAGGTTCGCCCGCATCGGAAAATCCGTAGTAGGCAGGTTCAATGTATCTCTGTAATCTGCTTGCATACTGTATCAACAAAGAACTGCGTTCGGCAGTCCAGTTCCCATTCCTTTCGGTAGCGAATTTAGTATTGTATATAAGAATTACTTATTTTCGTCTTTAATAAAGTTGAGGTACTCGTCCTCGACCGCGTCGTTGTCGTCCTTCTTTTCCTCGACAATCGCGTCGGTAACGTCTTCCTCGTCCATGTCCTCGGCCTCGTCTGTCTTTTCCTCCGTTTCGACGGCTTCGATTTCGCCCGTAACGGCGGGATCCTCGGCCATTTTCGGCTCGTCTTCCTCGTTCTTCTTCAGCTCGGCTTCAATCGTGCTCTTGACGTCCGTAAAGATGCCGGAAACGATCGCGTCCTCGTCGGGAAGAACGATGTCCTCGATTTCGTTGACAGACAGATTGGTCAGCTCTTCGATATGTTTGCGGTAAAGATCGAAAACATTCTTCTTGAAGTCGAGAATGCGGGTCCGGATGGTCCACATTTCCTCCTTCTCTTTCTTAAGCTGCTCCTTAAACTCGGCTATGATGGCGTCGCATCTGTCCTTGATGGCACTCGTGATAATCTCCGCGCGCTCGTTCGCTTCGCGGATAATCTTCTCGCCCATTTTTTGCGCCGAAATCAGGGTGTTCCGGATGGACTCTTCCTCTTCCTTTATTTCATCGAGGTTGTTGACAACGACGCGCAGCTTTCTCTCGAGCTCGTTGTTCTCTTTATACGCCTCGGTATATTTCTCTATTAAAAACTCGATATACTCGTCGACTTCCGCGGGATTATATCCCTTGAAGCTTTTTGTAAAAGATTTGTTTTTCAGTTCGTGTGGCGCAAGCATTTCCTTATCCGTCCTTTCAGCCTTTCGGGCAGTTACGAGTTAATTTATGTTCGGTTTACAGAAAATTCGTGACAGGAGGTAAAATCAATCTTACGAATGTCAAAAGCATGAATGTCGCGAGATAGGAGAAATCCACAGGGATATCTTCCAAATATTCAAAATGGGACAACGCGTCTCTGACCGGCGAAACGACTGGCTCGGTTACGGCATAGCAGAACTGATACATTTTTGATTCGTCGGTTCCGAAAAACTGCAGCAGTACCCGCGCTAAAATCATATAGCTTAAGGCGGTGATGAACACCGCCACAGTCGATGATAAAATTAGAATGAACTCGGTCAAGACAATCACCTGCGATTTGGAAAACGCTAAAAGAGCTCCCGTTGAGATTTGGGTTCGTCGCGCTCCGGCTGGTCGCCCGAAACGTCGACGTTTTTCGGCGTAATGATATATGTGGAGTTCGCGACACGCTTAATCTGGCCCTCAATGGCAAACGCTACTCCGGAGCAGAAATCTATAATTCTTCTGACAGTTTCTTTGTTGGTATCCTCAAGGTTCAGCACGACGGTACGGCGCGCCAGAAGGTGATCGCCAATCTGCGTGACGGCTTCGAATCTTTCGGGCTTGATAACCTTCATCTCCAGCGCCATAGAGGAGTTTATTCCGCTCGTAGCCCTCGATTGCGCAGACTGCTGTGTCTGACGGGGGGTTACGGTTTGCTGCTGCGGCGCGTCCTGTTCCTCGACAGCTTCATCCTCGTAAGAGGTATCATATCCTTCGTCATAATCTTCTTCGGTCTTAAAAAGATCCGAAAAGCGGTTGAACAATCCCATTTTAAACCTCCAAATATTTTTAAAAAGTTGTTTTCTATAAACGAAACGTCCCTGTGAAAATCAAACCTTTGAATAATCTCTCGGTCCGAAAATTGCAGACCCGATTCTGACGAGCGTAGAACCGCACTCTATTGCCTGCAGATAATCGTTGCTCATGCCAATAGACAATATGCCTATGTTACTATTATCTACTTTTTTGCCGAATATGTCAATAAATTTTTTGCTTAATTTCTTGAAAAAAACAATGTTTTCTTGTGAATTTTCACATACCGGCGGTATTGCCATCAGTCCGCGCACCCGAATATTCTCCAGCGCGCTGATTTTTTCGATCAATTCGTCTATCTCTTCAAATTGTATGCCGTACTTGGACGGTTCGTTTCCGATGTTGACTTCCACAAGGACATCCATGCGCTTTCCGGCGCGGTAGGCGTATTGGTCTATGGTCTGCGCCAGCGCCAGGCTGTCGACGGAATGAATCAGGCTCACCTTGTCGATGATGTACTTCACCTTGTTGCGCTGAAGATGCCCGATAAAGTGTATATCAAGCCTGTCGCGGTCGATTTTGTCGTATTTTTCCAAAAGTTCCTGAACGCGGTTTTCGCCGATCAGCGTTATCCCGCAGTCGGCGGCGAAATTGATAATCTCCGGCGGAACCGTCTTGGTCGCCGCGAGCAGCGCCGCTCTTCCGTTTATTTCCTTAATGATTCTTTCTATATTCTCCTTGATTTGCCGCTTGTCATACATTACTGAAGCACTTTCCCTTCATAAATGTCTCTGCCGGAAGAAATGACGGTGTCGTACAGAGAAAGCTGCGTTTTGGAAACGTACGCGATGTTCTTTCGATTGGGGTAAGCGGGGTCAACGGGCAGCGTACAGATATAATAGCCGTTTTCCTCAAAAAGCACCTCTGTTTTCTTAAACACGATCTTGTTTCCGTTCAAAGCGTAAACGCCGGTCTCGCCGTTGATTTTGCGCAGCGCGGAAGTGGGAATCCTTAAGCCTTCATAGGTTTTCAGCATGAGCCTGACCGTCTGCATCCGTAAATAGTTAAACCCGTCGGGCATGATGTTGCTGCAGAAGATCAAAACCGCCTTATCCTGGTCGCTCTGGGTGATGACCCGGTCCAGCTTCATGCTGATAATCATATCGGACGACATGGGAAAATCGAAATTGTAGCTTTTTCCTTTTACGTAATTGCTCGCCGTGCGCTTGTCCATCTCGCAGGCGATGTACCAGTTCGGACTGAGCACCAGTTTTCCGATCGAGTTTCTGATCAGATTATCGTCGGGCACGGCGTTTTTTAACTGCTCAAAAGCGCTCAACGTGAGATTTTCCAGCTTTTCCATGGTGAAAATGTTTTCATACCCGTCCAGCGTGGAGTAGAAATATCCGGGCACGGAAGCCGTATAGGCCGCGCCCTCGCTTTGCAGCATGCGCTCGAGCGCTTTTTTCTCGTTTTCAAGCGTCAATATCTGCGAGTTGTAGTTGTTCTGAGAAGAGTTCAGCGCCGCGTACCGGTTGTTCTGTATCGTCAGCTCTTCCTTGTAGCGGAGCGCTCCCGGTAAATCGTTTTTTCGGATGGCTTTTAGCATTTCGAGCGTGACGTCGGATATGATTTTGTCCAGCTTTTCAATGTCCGTCGTAGACGAACCGTAGTTGACTGCGCTCTTTTTTAGAATGTTGATTTTTTTATTGATGTTTTTTATTTTATTCTGAATCATCGCGTCGTTTTCGTTGGTGTATGTAACCGCGAGCTGTTCGCCTTTGGCCACCCTTTCGCCGTCGTCGAAGAAGTAGCTGTTTACGCCCCACGACAAAGCGGCGATGGGCGTTTCATCCCGGAAAAGATAGGCGGTCAGCTCAAGTTTTTCGGTCGCGGAAGCGTACGTAACCGTTTCGATTTCGACAAGATCGCCGACGTTCAAGGCAAGCTGCAATACTATATATGCGATAATAAACAGTGAGAGCAAAGTCATCAAGAACTGCTTTGCAAATTGACTTTTCAGCCTGAACACCTCCTGTTTTATCGGCAAACCTCTATTGCCTTCTGAAACACTTCCTCGCTGCCGGCAGAAATGTCTATTACCGTTTTGTTCTCCATCCGGTTGAAGAAGGTAATCTGCCGCTTGGCGTAATTTCTCGTATGCTGTTTGATGTCGGAAACGACGGTGTCAAGGTCGATTTTACCTTCAAAGTAGGGGAAAAACTCTTTGTATCCGATTGCCTGGGAAGCCGTGGGCGTATCCGCGAGCCCCCGCGCGTACAGCCTTCTGACCTCTTCCTCCAGCCCGGCGGCCATCATCTTGTCCACGCGGGCGTTGATCCGGTCGTACAAAAACTGCCTGTCCGGACTATAAAGGTACAACAGTTTATAATCAAAGGGGCTTACCCCCTGCCTGCTCAGCTCGTTCTGCTGCGTTTTGGTCAACCCGGTCGTCAGATAAATCTCAATCGCTCTGACCACTCTTTTTACGTTGTTGGGGTGAATGGCGGCCGCGCTTTCCGGGTCGATGCTGTTTAAATAGTCGTGCAGCGCCTGGTTGCCCTCGTTTTCCGCTTTTTCGTACAGCTGTCTGCGCAGTTCCTCGTTCGAATCCATCTCCGGAAGCATTCTTCCGTTCAGCAGCATCTGGATATACAGCCCCGTTCCGCCGACCACAACCGGCATTTTGCCTCTGGCGGCGATTTCTTTTGCCGCCCGCGCCGCTTTCTCTACAAACAGCGCGACCGAGAACGCCTCGGTAATGTCCGCGATATCGATTAAGTGGTGCGGGACGCGCGCTTGTTCTTCCGGCGTCGGCTTGGCTGTGCCGATATCCATGCCGCGGTATATCTGCATGGAGTCGCCGCTGATAATCTCGCCGCCGATATGCTCGCAAAGCCTTAACGCAAGCTCGCTTTTTCCGGATGCGGTAACGCCGACAATCGCGATAACGGGGATTTTATCCAAAAAGCCATACTCCTTTTTAGAATTTTGCGATTCGCCCTACAGCAGCAGCATCGCGTCGCCGAAAGAAAAGAACCGGTACTCCTGCCGGACGGCTTCGTTGTAAGCCGCCATGGTCAAATCGTAGCCGGCGAACGCCGCGACCAGCATAATCAGCGTGCTCTCCGGCAGATGGAAGTTGGTAATCAGCGCGTCCACGGCTTTGAAGCGGTAGCCGGGATAGATGAAGATATCCGTCTCGCCTTCGAACGGGCGCATGACGCCGTTCTCGTCCGCGACGGTCTCGAGCACTCTGGTGCAGGTTGTCCCGACCGCGAATATTCTGCCGCCGTTTTGTTTTGCTTTATTGATGACTTCCGCCGCTTCGGGCGTGACTTTGATATACTCCGAATGCATTTTATGCCGGGTGATTTCTTCTTCCTTGACCGGGCGGAAGGTTCCGAGCCCGACGTGCAAAAGCACCCGCGCGATGACGACGCCTTTGTCCTCGAGCTTTTTTAACAGCTCCGGTGTGAAATGAAGCCCTGCTGTCGGTGCCGCGGCAGAGCCTTTGATTTTCGCATATACGGTTTGATAACGCTCCTGGTCGTCCAGCTTTTTGGTGATGTAGGGCGGTAGGGGCATCGTTCCGATTTTTTCGAGCACTTCGAGAAAAATGCCTTCGCATTCAAAGCGTATTTTCCGCACGCCGCCGTCCAGAACATCGACTACCGTTCCGGTCAGCCCGTGCGGATAAAAGATTTTCTCGCCGACTTTTGTTTTTTTGCCCGGTCTCGTAAGGCACTCCCATTCTTCAACGCCCGGAACGTCGGAGCGCTTTAGCAGCACCGTCTCGACTTCGCCGGCGTGGCGTTCGCTTTTGCCGAAAATCCGCGCCGGGATCACGCGCGTGTCGTTGATGACAAGGCAGTCGCCTTTGTTCAGATAGCTTTCTATCTCAAAGAACCGTTTATGCTCGAATTCTCCGCTGTCTTTGTGAACAACAAAGAGCCTTGAGCAGTCCCGCTTCTCAAGAGGCGTTTGCGCGATGAGCCGTTCGGGAAGCTCGTAATAATAGGCGGATTTATGCATCAGGTTCAAAATTGGTTACTTCCTTTTTATGGTTTTCTGTTTAGATTATAACAAACTACATTATACAACAATTCACCACTATTTTCAACCAGTCGGCAAGAAATTATTTCTATAATAAAAAAAGCGTGCCGCAGTATCCGCGGCACGCCGGAAGTTTATTGCAAATTAGATTAACGCAAGAATTACAAAGTTGAGTATGAATAATGCGGTGGATACCCAAAGAATCGGATGAATATCCTTTGCCTGACGTCTGAAGCATTTTACGAGGCAGTAGGTGATGAAACCGAATGCGATGCCGTAAGAAATGCTGTAGCAGATAGCCATGAAGATGCCGGCAAAGAATGCGGGGATTGCTTCTTCAATATCGGACCATTCAACTTCTTTGAAGGAGCTGAGCATCATAATACCGACAACTACCAGCGCGGGAGCGGTTGCTGCGGCGGGGATGAGGCCCAGGAACGGAGCGAAGATGATGCTGACAATGAAAAGCAATGCGGTAACTACGCTGGTAAGACCCGTACGTCCGCCTACGCCGATTCCTGCTGCGCTTTCGACATAAGTGGTTGTGTTGGAAGTACCAAAGATTGCGCCAATGGAGGTTGCTATGGAGTCTGCAAACAGAGCCTTGTCCATTTTAGATTTAAATCCGCTGCTGGATTCGAGCGCTTTCTGATCTTCTTCGCTGAAGATTCCAGTTCTTCTTCCGGTACCGATAAAGGTTCCGATGGTGTCAAAGGTATCAGAAAGGCTGAATGCGAAAATCGTTGAAAGAACAAGCGGAAGTTTTGATAAATCGCTAAAGAGCGTTCCCATGCCTTTGAAGGCTGCGCCGAAGGTGGTGCCGAGCTCTTTAAACGGGGCGGAGAAAGAAATATTATTGATCGAGTCAAGTTTGACGCCGACCTCTAAACCGCAGAGCTGCATGATAACGCCGACAACGGTTGTAATAAAAATACCAAGCAAAATGGAACCTTTTGCTTTGCAGACAACGAGTACAAGCGTCAG
This sequence comes from Bacillota bacterium, assembly GCA_029550965.1. Lineage (GTDB taxonomy): Bacteria > Bacillota > Clostridia > Oscillospirales > CAG-382 > UBA1049. The sequence goes on along the minus strand of JAKPGJ010000042.1, from coordinate 16,232 downwards.
AGCCAATCCGAAAAGTGCAAGCCAGAGTGCCGGCGTGTTGAAATCAACAAGAGCCGGAACCGCGCTGCTGTCTGCTATTACCGTTCCGCTATCTAATAAAACATATGTGTTGGGGTCGGAAGTAAAATTAATCAGACCGGCGTTCTTAATTCCGATATAAGCAATAAAGATACCGATACCGCCGCCGATAGCGTGCTGAACACTGACAGGGATAGACTTAATAATCGCTTTTCTTACTTTGGTTACGGTGATGAGTACGTTGACTACACCGCAGATGAAAACCATTGCAAGCGCTTCCTGCCATGAAAAACCAAGTCCAAAGCAGACCGTAAAAGTAAAGAATGCGTTTAATCCCATGCCGGGAGCCTGTGCATACGGAACATTTGCAAAAAGACCCATTACAAGCGTTCCGATTACAGAAGCGATTATTGTGGCAAGGAAAACTGCTCCGCTCGGCATACCTGTTTGAGACAAAATAGCTGGGTTTACAAACATGATGTAAGCCATAGCAAAGAAAGTTGTCAAACCGGCCACTACTTCTGTAGTTACTTTTGTGCCATTTTCTTTTAGTTTGAAAAACTTTTCGAGCATAAATACCCTCCATTTTAAAATAAAAAAAAGTAAAAAATGCTTCTAACCGGAAACAGTACAAGCATTTCTAATCCAAGAATAGCATTAAAAGCGACATAAATCAACAGGCTTTTGATATGTTAACAAATAGTTTACATTATTAGAACTCATTCACAAACTTGTATATCATAATACACAAAACCGTGTATAAAAATGCAAAAAATATATGCAAATTTCCCAATCAGGCGTATATTGAATCGGTTGACTTTATTCTAAAAATATTATACTATGTTTTTAAAGACATAAATCAGGTCCATATAAATTGTAAACCAAAAAGGATGGATATCAATGCCGTTTCTTCTCTCGCCGGCGGGCAGTCCCGAAGCGCTGCGCGCCGCCGTCGCCGCCGGGGCGGACGAGGTTTATCTCGGGGGCAGGAACTTCAACGCCCGCATCAACGCAAAGAATTTTGACCGCAAAGAATTAATCGCCGCCGGACGGCTGTGCAGAGAAAAAAACGTAAGGCTTTTAATCACGCTCAACACGCTTGCGTTTGACAGAGAGTTTCAGGAAATAAAGGAATATGTGACATTTTTGGAGGAGAACGTTCGTCCCGGCGCGTACATCGTGCAGGACCTCGGGCTCGCGGTTTTTTTAAAGCAGGCGTTTCCGGACATTGTGCTGCACGCGAGCACCCAAATGCAGCAGCACTCTGCCGGCGCGGTTGAACTGCTTAAAAACCTCGGCTTTTCCCGCGTTGTGATGGCGCGGGAAGCGACGGCGAAGGATATAAAAGCGCTCTGCGACAGCGGGATAGAGTGCGAGGTCTTTGTCCACGGCGCATTGTGCGTAAGCATGAGCGGCGGCTGCCTGATGTCCTCGATGATCGGGAAAAGAAGCGGCAACCGCGGCGAATGCGCGCAGCCCTGCAGGATGCGCTACAGCGGAAAAAACGAGTACCCGCTGTCGCTCAAAGACCTCTGCCTTGCCGAGCATATTCCGGAGCTTGCGGCGATGGGCGTTGCCGCTTTGAAAATCGAGGGCAGAATGAAAAGCCCGGACTATGTGTACGAGGTCACGAGAATCTACCGCAGGCTGATCGACGAGAACCGCAAAGCGACCGAAGCGGAGTTGCAGGCTTTGCGCAACGTCTTTTCACGGAGCGGCTTTACCGACGGCTACTTTACCGGAAAAACCGGACCTTCTATGTTCGGCATCCGCAGGGAGAGCGACAAACAGCTTTCCAAAAGCGTCAATATCGAAAAACTTCCGCTGCCGCGCAGAAACGCGCCTTATAAACAGCCGGAGGCCCTGCCGCTAATCCTGCCGGAGAAAAACCCGGACAGAATCATACCGCCGTCAAAGCAGAAAGGATTTGTTTTCCGCTTCGAGAGCCGCTGTCCGGACAGCAGGATGATAAAAAAGTATTACGATTCTGCCGCCCGCATCGACCTTCCGCTGTGGGACATTCGGCGGCTCGGCGACATAACGGAATACGCCGACAAAATCAGCGTCATCCTGCCGAGAACCATCTTCGACAGCGACGCGCCGGACGTAAAGCGTCTGCTCGACTACGCGAAAAATGCGGGCGTCAGACAAGCCACTGTTTCCAACATCGCGCACCTTGATTTGTGCAAGGACTTTTATACGCACGGCGATTATTCCCTGAACGTTACCAATTCAAGAACCATGGCGTTATTGGAGCGGCTGTCCTTTTCCTCTATCCTCCTATCGCCCGAAGCCAATCCGAAGAACCTTTCGATTGCCGGCTGCGCGGAGGAATATATCGTTTACGGGCGGCTTCCTTTGATGCAGACCGAAAACTGCATAATTCAGAACCTTGGCGAAGCCTGCGGCGAAAACTGCGGCGGGGTTCTGGTTGACCGCACGAAAGCGGAGTTCCCGATCAAACGAGAGTATAAGCACCGCATCATCATTTACAACTCGGTGCCGATTTACCTTGCCGATAAAATCGGCGAGCTGAAAAAATGCGGCGTCGGACTTTACACGCTTCTGTTCACCGACGAAATACAAGACGAAAAGGAGTTTGACAACCTGATTTCGCTGTGCTTTGCGAAAGCCCCCGCGCCCTTCCCTTACACAAGAGGGTATTATAAGTAAAAAAAAGGAGTTTTTGCATGAAAAAGACAGTGGCGTTCTTCTTGCTTGTTTTCCTAATTTTGAGCATGGCATCCTGTCAGGAAAAAGCGTATCAAAAAGGCATATTGACAAGCACGACCTATGAGAGCGAGTTTCTCAATCTGAAATTCACGGCCCCGGAAGGAGTCAAACTGGCGACAGAAGAAGAGATGAAAAGCACAATCAACCAGAGCACGCAGCTTCTGAAGTCGGAATCTTTGAATGTTGACGCCGCGGTTGACAACTCGGTGATTGAAATGTACGCGTATTATGGAGACCGAAATCCGAACGTGATTTTGATGACGGAGAAACTGCAGTCAAGAATGACGGCGGAGAAGTTATCGAGACTTTGAAACAGCAGCTCGCCGGCATCAAAACCATACAATACGAAGTGACCACCGGAAAAGGCAGCGCGACCATCGCGGGTCAGGAATACGCTACGCTGTCGGCTACCGCGACCTATGCTTCTATATCCATGACGCAGGAATACTACATAAGAATTCAGGACGGCAGAGTCGTTTCCTTTATTATCACCTTCACAAGCGACACGACGGATAAAAAGGACGCGCTTCTTTCGGCTTTCACGGAATACGGTAAATAAACGGAAAACAAACAGAGCAGCCCCGAAGGGCTGCTCTTCTATTTATATTGCGACCGCAACATAATACGCTTTTTCGCTTGTTTCCAAAAGCGGCGCAAAATCCGTCGAACCGAACACGCCTTCCACGGAAAAACGGTTCTTTTTCAAAAGAGAAAGAATGGTTTTCTGCGGAAAGTATCGTTGCTTCTGCGCCTCGTCGTAGCGCGCGTACGTTTCGTCGTCGGACTTTTGAAAATAGGTCAGGTAAAAGCCGCACGTCCGGTTCGCCGGAGAATAATGGTTCTGCCAGACGAGCATATCGTCGCCGAATTCGTACACATAGCTGTTGTCCGCAAAGACGGTCTGATATCGGTAAAGCGTGTTTACGTCAAAGACAAGCACGCCGCCGGTCTCGATGTAATTGCGCAGCAAAGAGAAAACCTTGTCCAGTTCGGCGGTCTTTTTTAAGTAATTCAGACAGTCGAACGAGGAATATGCCGCCTGTACGGTTCCGTAAAGGTCCAGCGCGCGCATATCCTGGCATACATACAGGATGTTTTCGCTCCCTTTTCGGTCCTTCGCTACGGAAAGCATCTCGGGCGAAATATCGACCGCGACCATGTCGAAACCGCTTTCCGCAAGCAAAACGGTGATGCCGCCGGTTCCGCAGCCCAAATCAAGCACTTCTCTGACCGGTATCCGCGCGCAGCGGAAACACTGCTTGAGAAAAGCCGCGTAGGGCGCGTACTGGTCCCCGTTTATCTGGTCGTACAGGCGAGCGGTTACGTCGAACGCGCTCATCTCTGAATCCGGTCGAGCACCATATTGTACCCGTCGCTTCCATAGCGCAGCGAACGGTTTACGCGCGTGATCGTCGCAGTGGAAAGACCTGTTTTTTCAGCGATTTCATTGTAGGTCGTGCCCTCTCTGAGCATTTCGGCTGCGGTCAGCCGCTTGCTCATTTCGGTGATTTCGGAAAGCGTGCATAAATCGTCCAGAAAGCGGTAGCATTCCTCGACGGTTTTGATGGAGACGAATGCTTTGCATAATTTCTCGGTTTGTTCGTTCTTAATCTTCTCAATCACCTTCAAGATCATCCTTTCCACTTCTGAAATCTGCTACCTGACGCTGATCGAAATTTTTGCGGACTCGCTGACTGCGTAGCCGTAATCTACGGCAACCTCGAAATAATCTTCGCAGGTGATGCCCTTGACGGGGATGTATTCGAACGTACCGTCGGCGTTCAGCTGAACCGAACCGTATTTCGGCGCCGTTGTAATCGTATAGGATTTGATGACGCTGTCCGTGTTAACCGCGACCGTGCCGCTCACGGATTCCGACGCTTTGCATTCAAGGGACTGGCTCTGCGGCGCCGTTACCTCCGCTTTAAACTTGCCTTTGATAAAGAGGTAGGTGTCTTTGTAAAGCGAGTGAACGTACGGGTCGGTTGACTTATACGCGTTGTAGATAGAGCCGGGCATACCGCTCTGGTAATACATATGGATCGCTTCGGTCATATAGCCGGTTTCGGCGCCGACCCTGTAATAGGTCTTGAGCCTGTCTACCGCGGTATGGGAAATGCCCTCTATTTCCAGCTCGATGCACATGCCGAGCATCTTGGCTGCTTTCGCGGCGTCATACAGCCTTTTTTCGGGAATCGTGTAATTGAACGCGTAGTTGGGCTGGTAGCAGGCGAGGTCAAATCCGATCTCCTGCCATCTGTTGTAGCCGCTCGCCTGCCAGTAGGGTATCCAGAACGTGAAGTACTTCAGCTGGCGGACGTAGTCGGTGGTGTAGCGGAGCAGGTCGAGCAGTCCCTGGTCGCCGAAATCGATTTCCTCGGTGAACCAGTAGAAGCCTTTCAGCTCGAGGTTCTGGTAGCCTTTCTCCTTGAACTTTCTGACCTGCTCGTCGATCAGCCATTTGACGCCGGCTTTTCTGTCCTCGAGCTTCGAGAAGTCAAGGTTTCTGCCGTTTACTTCGCCGAAAGCGGTCTGCGAAGAAACGGGATACAGAATGGAGAAGAAAACGCCTGCTTTGTAGTCGCTAAGACCCAGCGCGGCTTTGGTTTCGGCAACCGCGGCGTCCAGCGCGTCTAAATTGATGCCCGCTTCGAACTGATAGTCGATATACTTCTGCCATTCGGCTTTGGTAAGCGGCTTCTTTTTTCCGCCGTCATAGAGGTATTTGACATAGGGCAGGTAGAGATAAGCGTCAAACAACGTGTCTTTGATCTGACCGTCCTCGATATAGGCGACATAGGGCAGATAATGCTCTTTGGTGATTCGGTTGATATCCGGCGAAACATAGGAGAGCAGCACGTCGTGAATGTTGCCGAACTCCTCGGGGGAAGCGTATTTGTTCGGATACTGTTTGTCTTCCGAAGTGTTGGGCGTGAGCGCTTTGGCGTTGCCGACCTTCTTTGTGCCGAGAATCTCCAGCTCATCCACGTAGACGTGCGTAGCGACCGGGATGTATATCTTGATAAATCTTGCGCGGTAGGTTTCTTTGAAGTTGCCGGTTACGCGGACAATATCGCTTGCTTTATTCGAAGCGATATTGGAGATTCGCGCTATTTCCATCCAGTCGTTTCCGTTTTCGGACGCATAAACGGCGACGTAATCGGGCAGCCTTACGCCGGTCGAATCCTCTTTTAAGAACCCAAAGGAATAGCCGGAAACCGCGCTGGTGTTTTTGAGGTCAAAATAGATGCTTCTGCCCAAACCTCTCGTGAAACGGAACCACTGCGACGCGCTGTATGTCGCGCTGGCGGAAAGTGCGCCGTCGGTAAGCGCGCGGTTGTCTAAGGTGCTGTTGTAATGCGTGGTCGCGTAAGTGCCGTCAATCGTGTCGTCCGACCTTATTTGATAGGTAAGTTTGGAAAGCAGATTGATTTTCTGGTTATAATCCGGTTCGCTTTCGCTCCAGTAGGTGGGTTCGGTGATTTCCGGAATCTTCACCGCGCCGCCGTAGTAGCTGTTCGTTTCGTCTATCATATCCGTGTCTCCTTTTTCTCCTTCATAGCTGTACGCGTATACTTCGTCAAGGAATATCCATGACGACAAAGGATTCTTGATTACTGCTTTTATTTTGGAAGCTTTAATGGTGCCCTGCAGGCTGAGGGTAAAGTCGTACAGCCCCTCGTCAGGCACGGTTTTCGGCGCCAGGACTGTCCCGACCAGCGTGTATTCGCCGTCGTCGGACGAAACATAAAACTCTACGGTTTTGGCGATCGAAATACCGTACGACTTATTGATGCACATGCTTACGCCGAGCTCGGCGATGTTGGTGTATTCGGAGCCGAGGTCTACAACCACCTCAAGTTTCGCAATCCCGTTAAATCCGGCGTAATACGGCTTCTCGCTTTCTCCTCTATAATGGCTGGAGGCAAAAATACCGTCCGTCAGATAGAAGGCCTTGTCCGGGTAGGTCTGATGTGCCGCTATCGAGCAGGTATAATTCTTGCCCTTGGTAATCAGGTTTTTCGCAAGGTTTCTGTTGACTTCGCCGGTGTAAAGGGAGTCGATTTTCGCTTTGATCAGCGCGTAGTCGGTCGGGTCAACAGATACTGTTTCGGAGCTGTCTTCAGAAATGTCTTCCGAAACGTCGCCGGACTGCTCGCCTTTACACGAGGTCAGCGCGGCCGAAAGCAGAACCGCAGACAGCAAGAGACAGAGGATTCTGTTCTTTTTCATGTGGGATTATTGATTCCTTTCCTATTGATTTGATAATATTTAATGTATTATACATTATTTCCGTGAACTGTGCAATACGAAATAAAATTTTATTATTATAAAAAGCGTTCTTTTCAGATATCACCAATAAACCCCCAATTTTTCCTTGACTTTTCAAAAAACGAACGATATAATAGGCTTATGCATTATTCGAATGAGATTGCGGTATCTTAGTTACCAGGGAGGTTCATGTATGAAAAGATTACTTTGTATTATTTTGGCAGCGTTTGCGGCCGCAACCGTGTTTACTTCATGCGCTGCTAAAAAAACGAACGTAAATGTCAAAATCGTTATTGACCAGGGATACGACGGCAGTTACGACGAGACATTGTTTGAAGAGAGCATTGAGGTTCAGGGAAAAAATCCGAGCGTTGAGTCCGTAATAACCGCGCTTGACAATTCTCAGAAGGTAGCCATCGAATACGAGCAGGACGAAGACGGCAACAGCGTGATAAAGTCCATTAGCGGCAAAGAGAATAAAGAAGAAGACAAAGAAGGAAAAAGCATTTACTATGAGTGGGTCGCTAAGGTTAACGACGAAGACGTAAGAGGCAAATGGAAAGATTTTACGATTAAAGACGGAGATACCGTAATATTCATATACGCAATTTGGGAACCTTCTCAAAGCTAAAGAAGCGTTCCGCATTAAGAAAGGAATGAACGCAGCATGAAAGAAATGATGATTAAGTTAGCGACGATTCAGGACATAAAGGATTTCACCAGCATTGTCGAGAAGTATCCTTTTAATATCGACCTCGTCTCCGGACGCTATGTCGTCGACGCGAAAAGCCTGATGGGCATTTTCAGCCTGAACCTGCTTGAGCCGATCAAGCTGGTTGCGCACGGTGACGACCCCGAACTGTTCAAACAGCTCGAAAAATTCAAAGCGTAACTGATTCAAAAAGCGCCGCTCTGCGAAAAAAGCAGAGCGGCTGTTTTTTTGTTCTTTTTGCCGAAAACACCGCAAAAAATCCCTATTGCTTTTTGCCGCGCGCAGGCGTATAATTGCATTCTGTGTATTTAAAATAATAAAAGAGGATTTTGCATGCAGGCGGCATTTGGTCTGAAAAAAGAGAGGGCGGGAACGCCTTTTCGGATATACGGTTTTTTACGGAAGAACATTGTTTTTGTCATTTCCTTTCTTGCCGCCGCGGTTTCGGCCGCGCTGGTTCCGCCGGACAAGGAATATATCGAATATTTTGATTTTAAAACGCTTAACTGTCTGTTCTGCGTGCTCGCGGTCGTGAGCGCGCTGCGCAACATCCGTTTTTTTAAGGTGCTTTCGCGGAAAATCGCCGCGTTGTTCCGCAACACGAGGCTGGCGGTCATCGGGCTGGTGTACATCACGCTGGTCGGCTCCATGCTGTTCGCGAACGACATGGCGCTCATCGCGTTTCTGCCGCTCAGCTATTTCGTGCTGACCGAAACCGGCAAGCAAAAATACACGGCGTTTACCTTCATCATGCAGAATTTCGCCGCCAATCTGGGCGGCATGCTCACCCCGCTCGGCAATCCGCAGAATCTGTACCTTTACTCGAAATATTCGATTCCGACCGGCGAGTTTATGCGCATCATGCTGCCCTACTTTCTGCTCTCGGTCGCGCTCATCACGCTATGCTGTCTGTTTATAAAACCGGAACCGCTGACCATCCCCGAGGAAAGCGAAAAACTCCCGGCGGCGCGCACGGCGGTTTATCTCATACTGTTCGCGCTCGCGATTGCGGCGGTTTTCAACGCGGTTTCGTATTATGTCGGGTTCATAATCATTACGGCGGCGCTTCTCTTTTTGGATAAAAAGGCGCTGCGCGAAGTGGATTACCCGCTGATGCTCACCTTTGTGTGCTTCTTTATCTTTTCGGGGAACATGGCGCGCATCGAAGGGGTCAGAAACTTCTTTGGCGCGCTGCTGGAAAAGAGCACGCTGATTTCAACCGTTTTGTCCTGTCAGGTCATCTCGAACGTGCCGACCGCGATTCTCTTCTCGCAATTTTCAGACAATTACAGAGAACTGTTAATCGGCGTCAACGTCGGCGGCGCCGGCACGCTGGTCGCTTCGCTCGCGAGCCTGATAACCTATCAGGAGTATGTAAAGAGCAAAACCGGCAAAGCGGGCAGATATATGCTGCTTTTCACGCTTTATAATATCGGGTTCCTCTTCGCGCTCGTCGGATTCGCTTTATGGCTGCAGTAATAGCTTCCTCCGTTTCTTAAAACGGAGGATATTTTTTTGCCTTTTTCCGTTTTGCTTGACAAATATTTAATAAGTTATATAATGAATTTTAATGATATGTTTGGAGGTTTTTATGAAAAGGATTTTGTTTGCAGTGATTTTAGTTTTCGCGCTACTGGCGTCGTCCTGTGCGACCCGGCCCGAACCGCAGGACAATACTTCTTCTACCGTTTCCGAAGAACAAGAACAGACCGGCGTTTTCGGAAAACCCGCCCCGTCGCCGCTGGACATCAATTCCGGCGAGTTTAAGAAGGCGTCGGAGATAGATTCCAATTACATCGTCAAATCCGAGAACGGCTATACATATATCAGCATTTTCGCGCCGGAGATCGACATTTCCGGTTTCCCCTACCTGGAAGAGAACGGCAACCAGCTTTACCGGCTCAAGATCGCCGACCAAAGCAAATATACCGATATGAATAAAAATCTTGCCTGGAACACCGCGGGCGGTCAAGTGCGCTTCCGCACCAACGCGACGAATTTGAAAATCGACGTCACGCTCCACTATTCCTACGCGGGAATGAAGCATTTCGCGCCCAGCGGCATCTCCGGCATGGACGTTTACGTCGGCACGGGAACGGCAAGGAAGTATGTGACCACCATCCTGCCTACGCAGGAGCCGAAATACAGCGGAGATGTCGTGCTGGAAGCCGGCACCAAAGAGGTGCTGATAAATCTGCCCTTGTACGCCGGCGTCAAGGAAATGTCGATCGGATTGCCGAGCGACGCGACGATAGCGCAGCCGCTCCCCCGCGCCTATGACAAGCCGATCGTGTTCTACGGCTCGTCCATCACGCAGGGCGGGTGCGCATCCAGACCGGGAACCGCCTACTTCAACATTTTGAGCCGCGCTTTGGACGCGGGCGTCGTCAACCTCGGCTTCTCCGGCTCGGCGTTCGGCGAAACCGCGATCGCGGAATACATCGCCTTGATAGAAATGTCGGCGTTCGTCTTCGACTACGACTACAACGCGGACACGCCGGAAAAACTGGGGCCGACGCATTATCCTTTCTATGAAATCGTACGGAACGCGCATCCGGATATTCCGATTATTTTCGTTTCCCGCTGTTCGTACAATCCGAAAGACCCGAACGCCGTGCAGTGCCGCAAGCTGATTATGAACAACTACGAAAAAGCGAAAGCCGCCGGCGACGACAATGTTTACTTCGTGGACGGCAGTCTGTTCTTCGACCCGGACAACCCCAACGACTACACCGTCGACGGACTGCACCCGACCGATTTAGGCTTCAGAGCCATGGCGGAGGGCATATTCCCGGTACTCAAAGCGGCGCTGGAGAAGTAAGTTTTAGTTGCAAAACAATCAAGTAAGGAGGTATATATGGAAAGGCGAAGTATTTTTGATATTATATCAACTAGACAATTAGATACTCATGAAGAGTTTTATCGTTTACATACCTTGTTTTCTATAGAACAACCTATTAACTACAATAGTTTAGAGGTGTTTATTAATAAATATGTTTTTAGATATATTCCTTTAAGTGACACATTTCTAGATGTTAAAGACATTAGAAAGTATCTTAAAATAGAAATTACTGATTGCAATTATAGTTTGAACGACTTGCTTTTATTTTGCGAACTCTTAATCAACATATTTAATCAAGGTGAAAGTATTATTAAAAAAGTTGACAGTGCTTATAACCAAGTAAAAATTATAAAAAGAAACATAGAACTTATTCTTTCAAAGACTGGACATGAGTTGCGTAAAATAAACAATAATCAGTGGATTATTGCAGAAATCAATACACAAGCATTTTTAGCAGCTGAAATGGTTGATAATGAGACAGCTGCATTAAATATAATTGAGTATAATCATTTCCAAATCAAAGGAGATATTGAAAAAAAGCGCAGTATATTACTTGCAATTGCTAATTTAATAGAACCTATTTTGAAGGATAAAATATTAGGAAATAATGGTTTTAAGCAATTAGAATCTGATGCTAGTTTTCTTATTAATTGTTTTCACATTAGGCATAATAATTTAGATGGACCTAAGCAACAGGAATATTTAATAGGATTAGATGAAAAGCAGCTTGAGGATTGGTATGATAAAACATATGAACTGCTCTTACTGGTAATAATCACGAACAATTATATTAAAAATATAAAAGCAAAAATTGAAGATGTAAAAGCAAAATATCGATGGGTAAATTAAACATATATCCTTATGGTTATCACCATGAGGATATTTTTTTATAAATCGATCGCGCGAACTTACCATAATACCTACAAGTCACAATTATGTTATTCATTCTGCCAAAAAGCGGTCGCGTTGCAAGAAAAAATACAAAAAAGTAGTCATTGACTTCGACAAGGACATCCTTTCGGTTGGTATTATACTGTTCTCCCGCACAGAAAGAGAAGCTGAAAGGATGTTTATGTATGGATACCGCTTTGGTAAGCAAAGTGAAAAAGAAGATAAAGGTGACAAAGAAAGAAGCGGCAGTATTCGCGGCCGCGTTTGCGCTCGCCTGCGCGTTCGGCGTCAGCCCGATTACCGCGGGCGTGTACCCGTTCGGTCTGTCGCTGGTCATCGCGTCGTCGTCCAAATACAGACTGCCCTTTATGCTCGGCTGTCTTATTTCGTTCGTCATAACGGGGGTCAATCTGTTCCTGCCCGTGCTGATACTGCTGATCTTGTTTTTCATCCTTCGCTCCGCGGATAAAGAAACGCCCTGTCCGCTCTATTTAAAACTCGTCCTCGCCTGCTGCAGTGCGGCGGTGTTGGCGGCAAAAGCCGGGCTGGGCGGCATCGAATTGTTCGCGGACGTTGTGCTCGTCGTCGCCACCGCGGTTTCCATACCGGTGTTTTCGGGACTGTTCGCGCTGTATTTCGAGCCGCGTTCGGTCCATATTCCGAGAGCGCTCAAAGACTGCTCGATGGTCGCCTTCGCGTTCGCGGGCGCGAGCTTTTTCGGCATGTTTGAAATCGCGTCTGTCCCGCTTTCGCTTGCCGCCGGCGCTCTGTTCACGCTGGCGGCGGCAAAGACAAGGGGTTTTCTGTTCGGCGGCGTGTGCGGCTTTGTCTGCGGACTCGCCTGCAGCGTCCCCGCCATCGCGGCGCTGGGCATATTGGGCATCACCTTCGGACTGCTTGAGCAGAGCAGCGCGGTATTTGCATTTATATTGTCGTTTATGCTCTCCATGTCCGGATACGCGTATTTGTCCGACTTTGAACCGGAATGGGCGGCGGCGGTTATGCTTTTGGCCGCGGTTGTCGGGTTTATTCCGATTCGGAAAAAACTGCCGGTGGTTGAAAGCCCGTCGCCTTCGCCGCCGGGCAGAGACATCAAGCTGAAAAAATACGCGGCCGCGTTCTCCTCGCTTTCCAACCTGTTTTATACGGTCAGCGACACCGCGACCGCCGACAGCATTACCCAAATCTATAAAAAAATCAAAATGACGACTTCCATGTTCTGCGAGCGCTGCAAGGGCTGCTCGCTGGACGTCAACGAGCTGTGCAACCGCCTGACTACGGACATCCGGGTCAAGGGAATCGTCGAGTACGACAAGCTGCCGCTGCATTTCCGGCAGGGCTGCGCGCACCTGGACAGAATCGCCCGCGCGGTCAACCGGCTGGCGCTTCTGAAGGAAGAGGAATGCGAGAACGGGCTGAAGGCGCTGGCGGAGGAGTACAACTCGTTCTCGGTTCTGCTCAACGAAGCGGCGCGCAAGCAGGAGGACAACAGCTACGAGGACAAGCCGCTCGCGTCGTCGATTAAGAAGGTTTTACTTGCCAACGGGGTCGCCTGCGACCGGGTGAGCGTGACCGGCATCCGGCAGAAAACCATTGAGGTGTTTGGCGTCAAACCGGACAAGATGAGCGTTTCCTCGAACAAGCTGTCGGCGCTGCTCTCGGAAGCCGCGCGGGTCCGGATATCGCATCCCGAGTTTCTCATCAACGACAATTATGTGATCATGCGGTTTACCACGCTTCCCAAAATCAACGTGGAGTACGCCAAGAACCTGCTTGCCAAAAACGGCGAAACCGTCTGCGGCGACACGGTCAGCTTTTTTGAGAGCGACGAGAAGTATTTCTACTGCCTGATCTCCGACGGCATGGGAAGCGGCAGGGACGCGGCATTGACCTCGCGCCTGTCCGCGATTATGCTGGAAAAACTGCTGACCATCGGCGCCGACAAGAAGGACGCGCTACAGATGGTGAACAAAATGCTGACGAAAAAGAAGGAGGAGGTTTTTGCCACAATAGACCTGCTTGAAGTGGACAGAATTACCGCGCAGGCGACCATTTTCAAAGTCGGCGCCGCGCCGACCTTCCTGCTGCGGGATGGCGAATGCCACAGAATCGAGGCAAAAACCCCGCCCGCCGGCATTATGCGGGAGGTGATAGCGGAAAAGATTACGATTACGCTGAAAAAAGGCGACTTTTTGGTCATGGTTTCCGACGGCGTGGTTCAGACCGGCGCGCGAGGGTTCGATTTGTGCGAGATAATGAAGCAGGGCGGCTGCAGGAGCGCGCACGCGCTTGCCGCGCGCGTGCTGGAGGAAGCGCGGAACAGGTCGGAGTGCGCGGACGACATGTCGGTGTGCGCGATGCGGTTTTATTGAAGGTAAGAGGTAAGAAGTAAGAACGAAGAGGTAAGAAGTAAGAACGAAGAGGTAAGAAGTAAGAGTGAAGAGGTAAGAGGTAAGAGTGAAGAGGTAAGAAGTAAGAATGAAGAGGTAAGGAATACAAATTTTTCTCAATGTATATTGAATTATTGGGAAAAAGGTGTTAATATTACAGCAACATTAAAAACAAAGGAAGTTTTTGGGTATGTTCAGAATTGGAACTGTAAATATTGACACCTCGCACGCGCCCGCGTTTGCGGAGATTCTTTTAAGAGAAAACAGAGCGCGCTATACGGCGGTTTACAACGACGGTTTTCGTACAGACGAGGAAGTCGACGCTTTTATCAAAAGATTCGGCCTTGAAAAGCGCTACTACTCGCTTTCCGAAATGGCGAAGAACGTCGATATCGCCTTCATCCAGAGCTGCAACTGGGACAGACACATCGAGCTTGCGATGCCGTTTATCAAGGCGGGCGTACCGGTTTTCATCGACAAGCCGCTCGTCGGCAATATGAAGGATGTAAAAACCATTGAAAGATTGGCCGAAAAGGGCGCGGTGATTTTAGGCAGCAGCGCGCTCCGCTATACCTACGAGCACGACAGCTTTTTCGCGGTGCCGGACGAGCAGCGGGGCGAGATTGTTCACGTTTCGACCATGGTCGGCGTGGACGAGTTCAACTACGCGATACACGCGATTGAGAGCATCATGGGATTCCTTCGGGACGCTTCGCCCGTTTCGGTCCGCTACATCGGCGCCGGCGTCGTCGGCGAGACCCCCTGTGACAGCTATTACGTCCGCTTCGACAGCGGCGCGACCGCCTGCTACCATATCTGCCTGAAGGGCTGGCAGCCGAGCACCGCGCTGGTCATGACCACAAAGACCAGCTTTGCCTACAAAATCGACACCAACAAAGTTTATGAGGCGATGCTCAAACACGTCGTCAACTACCTCGAGGGCAAGCCGAACGGCCTTGTTTCGACGCATAAGCTGTGCGACAGCATCAAGATTATGCTCGCCGGCAAGAAGAGCAAAGAAAACGGCGGCAAGGAAGCGCTCATATCCAGGCTCAGAACCAGCGACCCGGGTTTTGACGGGACGAAGTTTGAGGCTGAGTACGCCGCCCAGCAGAGAAAATAATATACATTATTTTTATCAAAACACCTGCCAAATCCTTCTGCGGCAGGTGTTTTGCTGTTCGGCGAAAATTTGACAAAAAGCAAATAAGTTATATAATAGTTCCAGTAAATAAAAGTTTATCAGGGTGCTTATGAAAAAAAGACTATTTGCGTTACTGCACATACTAATCTGGGCTGCCGGGACCGCTTTTTGGGTGCACGGATCGTTTCACAATCAAATATGGTTTGACGAGGCGTATACGGTCGGACTGGTGCAGCAGAAGTTATGGAATGTAGTTTTTTATAACATCGGAGACGTTCATCCGCCGTTCTATTATGTCGTTTTAAAACTGTATTCGCTTGTTTTCGGGAACAGTATTCACGCATTACGGATGTTTTCGGTAATTTTCCAATCTGTTCTCGCTGGACTCGGATTTACCATAATCCGAAAAGACTTTGGCGAAAAGGTCGGCTTCTGGTATACGACGCTGTTTGTGCTGTTCGCTTCCTCGTTTAAATACGCCAACGAGATAAGAATGTATTCTTTTGCGCCGGTGCTTGTTCTGCTGATGGCGGTTTATGCGTACCGATACTATAAGTCCGGCATGACCGATAAAAAAAGCAGAGTTTTGTTCCTTACTTTTTCGATACTCGGCGCATATACGCACTACTACGCGCTTGCCGCTGCGGGCGCGGTAAACTTTCTGTTCCTCTTGTACTTCAGAGAAAAAAATCAAATCGAAGAATGGAAGAAGCTGGCGAAGATTCAGCTGTATGCCTACATACCCGGCTTTATATGCCTGATATGGCAATCGAAAAGCGTCGTGCCGTCTTTCTGGATACAAATCATCTACCCCGATTTTATTTATAAGTCGCTCTCGTTCTTTATGGTCGGGGACGTACCGGAGGATGCACTCGGACTGACCGATATTACTTCGAAGATTTACGACGGGATAGCGGTTTTCTTCTGGGCGGTTTGCGCTTTGTTCTTTTACCTGTATTATAAAAAGAACAAAGAGAAATGTGAGCCGGCATTGCTCACACTTAAAACGCTGGGGGTTATCATCGCCTTTTATATGGCGGTTTCGCTGATTCGTCCGCTGTACTACGTTCGCTATTTGACGGTGCTTTCCGGGCTGATTGTATTTTTCCTTGCCTTTGCTTTTGATAAAATCAAGCAGTTTTACATAAAAGGCGGGCTTCTGATCCTGCTCGCGACGGTGCTCGTGTTAAGAGTAACGCCGATTTATGAAAATATGTACACGCCGGAAAA
>JAKPGJ010000046.1 GCA_029550965.1 Bacillota bacterium | reverse complement strand
ATGGTGGAGGCGACGGGAGTCGAACCCGTGTCCGAAAATTCCTCGCCGATACTTTCTACGAGCGTAGCTCTTCATTTACATTCCCGCGCGTATCCGCCGAAGAGCAGGCTGATATGCTTGGTAGCTTCATAAGTTCATGGCAGGCGGCAAAGCTTACGCCCGCGCACGTTCACTACTTAGGTCACGCCGAAGCTGAGCCCGTAGTCCCTCTCAGCCCGACGGCCGCCTTTATTTAGGCAGCGTAAGCTAAATTATCGTTAGCGTTTATTTTTTAAACTGCGTTTTTTAAAGAAGTCACGCTCTTCTGCTCGCTTATATCGGGTCAAAATCCCCGTCGAAACCTTTACGCCCCCATATTCTTATACAGTTTATTGTCTTTTATTTTTTTACGCCAAACTTTGTACTGATCCGCCGCTTTGCTGGTGAAGTCCTCGACGAACGCAGGCGAGAAAAACTCGGAAGGCCCGATATCGTTGCCGTTGTGCCAGAGGTAGTTCCGCTTTATCATGTCCGAAACCTCTGTTTTGGACGCGCCCGGCGTCTGACCGTACTGTTCAACCGGGCAGGACAGCATTTTTAAGAAAGCCTTTTTGCTCCAGCTGTAATGATGAAAGATATACGAACCCGCCTTGGCAATCTCGTTTCGATAGGTCAGGAACCATCCGTCTTCTCTATGATGTTTGGCAAATACGTGATACCCCTGTTCGTCCCATAACCAGTCGAGGTACAGGTGCAGAAGCACCCCTTCGCCGAACCAATCGCCCTCCGACGTGTTCCGGGCGAGGTTGGCAAGCGCCTCTTCGCGGTCGGGCAGAATGCGGAAGTGCGTTTTGTCTTTGTCTTCCCTTGTTTTCACGGCGTCCGGCGCCACTGTTCCAATGCAGAACAGAGCGTCCGGTTCTGCCTGTAGCTTATGCGCCGCAAGCAGATGTATCATCATTGATGGCACTGATTCTGCTCCTCACAATCAAATTTCACGGTGGTATGCAGTTTATCGGTCGCCGCGTTCGGCCATGTACCGTTCCGCTTCGCGCGCCATTGCCTTTTTGGCCTCGACCTCGCGCTTGTCATACAGCTTTTTGCCTTTGCAGAGTCCCAGCTCCATCTTGACCCATTTGCCGGAAAAATACAGCGACAGCGGAATCAGCGCGTACCCTTTCTGGGAAACAAGACCGAACAGTTTCAAAATCTCTTTTTTGTGCATTAAGAGCCTGCGGTCTCTGGTGGGATTGCGGTTGAAGATATTTCCCTTTTCATACGGGCTGATATGTATGCCGTGCGCAATCAGCTGTCCGTTTTTTATCTGGCAGTAGGCGTCTTTCAGGTTGACCTGCCCGTTTCGCAGCGACTTTACCTCAGTTCCGCAAAGTTCGATTCCGGCTTCAAAGGTTTCCTCGACGAAATAGTCGTGGTACGCTTTTTTATTCTGCGCGATTATCTTTTTATTCTTCTCCGCCATGAATCAAACCTCACCTCACTGTAAGAAAACATTATACATCAGCATGTTTACTTTTTCAATAGTTATTTTTTTGTAAAAATTAACTCCGCTTCAAAACAGTTCAGATTTTTCGTTGCGTTAAACGCGTTGACGCAATAAGAGTTTTCGCCCTGAACGACCGAAATATTCAGCTCGTCTTGATATCTCGCCTCATGCAGAAAGTTGATCAGCACCTTCCGGATGGTATATTGATTCAGGTCAAACGGCGCGTAATCCAGCGCGATGTCCGAGTAAACGCAGTTGTTGAGGTGGTTGTTCTCGTCCAAATCCGAGAAAACGACCTTTCGTACGCACGCCTGATAAAGGTTTTCGGTGTCCGGAAAGATTCTTTTGGGAATGTCGATCCCTTTATCCTTTATATTATATGACACCAGCGGATACTTGAACAGTTTCGGGCGGACGACGGTTCGCTTTTGAAAGTCCAGCAGCACCCAGTATGTCGTGGCGGCCGCGGCGAGTTTGCCGTCTTTGTAAATCTCATACTCGCGGTTGAACTGCGCGCCCTCGATTCGGTTGTTGTAGGTCCGCATGGTAATGACGTCCTCGGTATGTATATCGGTGTAAATCTCCAGCCCGAGTTTTGTTAAAACAAAAACCATATTGTCTTTGCGCATGTTCTCATAGGTCGCGCCGTAGCCGTTGCAGTCCTCTCTGCCGAGCTGCTGCATATACTTCTGCAATGCGCTAACCCGTACAAGACCGTCCGGGGTGACGTCGTAACTTGCGATTCGATAGGTTTTTTCCAGCATTTTAACAATCCTTCTATTTCTTTATTTTTGCCAGAGGATTCGCTTCCATCGCTTCCTCCAGCTTTTTATCCGAAACATGGGTGTAAATCTGCGTGGTGTTGAGCTGCTCGTGCCCGAGAATGTCTTTTAGCACCCGGACATCCACGTTGCCGCTGTTATACATCAGCGTCGCGGCGGTGTGACGCAGTTTATGTACCGAATACCCCTTCCCCGCCAAACCGCTCAATTCAAGCTGTTTTTTAATCAGCCACTGCACGGTTTTGTTGGAAATCCGCCTGTTTCTGCCGCTTAAAAACAAAGCGTTTTTGTCGATGATGGTCCTTCCGTTCGCCATGGCTTTCTTCGCGCGCACCTTCAGGTAGGCTTCCAGCGCGTCTCTGCACGCTTTATTGAGGTAAATGGTGCGCATTTTGCTGCCTTTTCCGGTAACCACCAGCTTTGTCATGTCTTCGCTGATGTCGGACAGGTTGATGCCGACCAGCTCGGAAAGACGCATGCCGCAGTTGAGGAAAAGCGTGATGATGCAGTAATCGCGCTCATAGGTTTCGCTGTTTTTGTCTACGCTTTCCAATAACTTAATGCTCTCGTCCAGCGAAAGGTATTTCGGAAGCGCGCGCTTTACAGCCGGGCTGTCGATGTCCTTCGCGGGGTTGTCGGCCAGTTTTTTAGACTTGAGCGTGTGATACTTGTAAAACGCCTTTATCGCGGACAGTTTTCGCGCGCGCGCCGGCGCTTTGTTCCGTTTATCCTGCGCCAGATACAGCAAAAAAGCGTATATCTCGTCCGTCGTGACCGATCCGGCAAGCTCCTCGTCCACGCCTGAAATATCGACGCTTTCCAGATTACTTAAATCTTTCCCGCTCCGCTTGGCGATGATATAGCGGAAAAAGGTGCGCAGGTCGGTGTAGTACTCCTTTACCGTCAGCGGAGAGCAGTTCTGGATGGTCTCTTTGTACGCCAAAAACGAATTGATGATGGTCGGTATCTCTTCCAAGCTTCACACCTCGCTTTGACACAATTATACAACAAATTTGCTCACAAAACAATAGATTTTGTTGACAGTCACCCGGAATAATGGTATTATATAATTGATGAATAATTTTTTTTGCAATTGGAAATGAAAGGAAATTTTAAAATGAACCGCTACCCAGTACTTATAAGGAACAGCGTTGATTTTAATGACATACCAAAGGCTGAAATCGCCTGCTACAAATGGACGGAAGGATACGCTCCGAAAGCGTTCGGACAGCTCGTTTTCGTCGAGGGCAAAGGTTTCGCTTTGAAAATGACGGCGTACGAAAAGAACCCGAAAGCGGTTTACACCGCATACGGCGAGCCGGTTTACGAGGACAGCTGCCTTGAGTTTTTCGTCAGCTTTAACAACCAAAGTCCGCTGTATATGAACTTCGAGATGAACGCAAACGGCGCTTTCCTCGCGTCGGTGCGCGTCGAACGGAAAAACAAGACGAACATACACGAAAAAGTTCCGCTGCCCGTCGTAAAGGCTGAGAAGCACGACGATTTCTGGACGGTCGAGACCTTCTTTTCCCTCGAAATGATCGAGACGCTGTTCGGAAAGTGCGATTTCCGCAAAGGCTACGTTTTCCGCGGCAACTTTTATAAATGCGGCGACAAGACGGAGATACCGCATTACGGCATGTGGTCGCCCATCGAACTTGAAAAACCCGATTTCCACCAGCCGGCATACTTTGGCGAACTGATCATAGAATGAAAATTATTTAAAGGACGGTAACCACATGAAAAAACTGCTTTCCCTGCTTTTGTGTCTGATTTTCCTGCTCCCCACGATGTTTGCCGCTTCCGCCGAAGGCATCTATTACGACAGCGGCATCATGAAGGGAATCCCGCCGAAAACGAAGGTATCCGAACTAAAGACGCTGCTTGCCGACGTTAGAAGCGTTTCCCACGAAAACAATTCGGTCGGCGATCAAGCAGTGATCGGAACCGGCTACAGCATTATTTGCGCCAGCGGCACGCTGCAGGCGTCGGTTCTCGGAGACCTGAACGGCGACGCGGACATCGACGCGATTGATTATCTGCTTTTAAAAAGGGCTTATCTGGGCGTTGTGTCGCTCAGCGAGATACAACAGTCGGCCGCCGACGTGGATCAGGACGGCTCGATCGATTCGTTAGACTATCTGTGCATAAAAAGGCACATTATCGCCGATTTTGAAATCGGATTAAAGAAAAACGCGAAAAGCGTGCCGGTTTTGCTGTATCATCACATTCTGCCCGACGAGGATAAAAGAAACAGCTATGTCTTTAAAAACAACAATATCACCATCGAAACCTCTGAGTTTACCCGTCATATGCAGATTATTAAAGACCTCGGCTATACGGTCGTAACCATAGAAGATCTTGTGGAATATATAAAAGGCCAGCGCACGCTTCCGGAAAAGAGCGTGGTCATCTCCTTTGACGACGGCTACCTTTCCAACACCTATTACGCCGCGCCCATTCTGCGCCAGTTCGGCTACAAAGCGACGATTTTCGCCATCATGGAACCCTTTGTGCACGGCAGCCATGAGCCGAATTACATAACCGACGCGCTGCAGCGTTTCACGCCGGCCGACTTAGAGCAGAATAAAGACGTATTTACCGTACATTGCCATACCTACAACAATCACAAGCACTTGACGACGCAAACATACAATTTCGTTTTACAAGACTTAATGCTCAGCCAGAACGACTACCGCACGCGGTTCTTCGCTTATCCGTACGGAGATTATAACGCCACCGTAAAGAAAGCGGTTCAGGACGCCGGATTTGAAGCCGCGTTCACGACGGTCGAACGGAACGTTGTCGTCGGCGACGACCTCTTTGAGCTGCCGAGACGCACCATCACATCGCCGATGAGCGACGATACGTTCCGCCGCATCCTGACGTCCGGAAATTAAAAAAAGATAATACAATAAAAAAATTCTGCCCCCATCGGGCAGAATTTTTTTATTGGGCGCTGCAAAAAACTTCCAGCGCGTCGCTTAGAAATTGCGCGCAGCCGGGCGCGATGTTGTCGTAGTACGCTTTAAAGCGTTCGTCGGCGACGTACATATTGCCAAGATTTTTATGCGCTTCCGGGCTGTATTTTTCCTCGCCCCAGAAAAAGCAGAGCCATTTTTTGTGCAGCTCGCAGGCGCGTCGCGCCTTCTCGCTTGTCGGGTCGCCTGTCTTGACCGCTTCCCGGAGCGCTTCGTTTACGTCGTTGGAAAGCTGAATAAACGCCTTATACTGCTCGGCGCTCATACTCATCAGCCTGGCGTTTGCTTCGTCAACGGCTTTGTCGCCGTATTTTTCTCTGGCTTCCTTGCCGAACTTCTGCTCGTTCTCCGCGACAAACTGCTGTTTTAACCCTTCGAATTTTTCGTTGTCGTCCATCGCAATCTCTCCTTTCACGGAACGAATGGTTTTCTTTACGTTTTCAATCAGAACGTCTATCCGCTTTCTTCTTTCCAGCAATGACGACAAATGGAACTCAAGCGCTTTTTGACGGTCGAAATCGGGCGCGTTTATCAGTTTTTGAATATCCTGCAGCGCCATGCCGAGCTCGCGGTAAAACAGAATCTGCTGCAGCTATCCACTTCGTCTTTTCCGTACACGCGGTAGCGGTTGCTTTTGCGGACCGGCTTTAAAAGCCCGATCTGGTCATAGTACCGCAGCGTCCGCGCGCTGATTCCCGCCATTTTCGCGAGTTTTTTGACCGTGTATTCCATCCTGCCGCCTCCGTTCTCTTGAACCGTATTCGTATTATAAACGATTACGCAACGTCAATGTCAAGCGTTTTTTAAAAAAAAGGAAAAAACTGATTTCTTTCTTCTGGAAATATGAATAAGTAATGAAAAAGTTAAAAATAGCAAATAATACTGCTGATGCAAGCTCATATTTTGTTAAACAGCCCGTATAAAACAAAACAGCCCCTCACATCGTGAGGAGCAGAGTTGCCGCAGTTCCCTGCTGGCGCGTCATGAGGGATTCGAACCCCCGACCTTCTGGTTCGTAGCCAGATACTCTATCCAACTGAGCTAATGACGCATTTGCAACAAGGAGTATAATATCACAACAAAACTGTTTTGTCAATACTAAAAGAACAAATAAAAAATATTGACATCATGTTTTTCCGATGTTATGATAAAGGAAAACTGCTGTGCAGGACCCTGCTCTGCATAACAAAACAGGGAGAAAGGACGGAAAAATGAACAAGAGAATTGTAACGCTGCTGATGATTATGTTTGTTCTCATGATCATGGCGACGCCCATGGTTACGTCAGCAGAAACACCGGTGGTAAAAAGCGTAACGCTTAAATCCGACAACGGAGAAGTTGTCGTCAGATCGACAGACGACATCAAGGATCTTTATGACGGCGACAAGCTTTGGAGCGCCGACGGAGTAAAAGACTACAATCTGGACGGCATCGTTCTGATTCAGAACACCAAAGCGGATACACCGAACTATTATCCCGTTTGCGAACTGATTATTGATCTTGGCGAAGAGAAAAGCATTGACACGGTCAACGTGACCTTCTATCACTATTATCAGGCAATCATCGACACCCCGAAGGACGGTAAAATTACGGTATCCTACTCTATTGACGGCAAAAGCTTCTCCGAAATCAAGACGCACACGATGACCGAAAAAGCTGTCAGCGGAACCGCCGGCATTATCGACGAGAAAATTCCGCTTGGCAAAACCATCAAAGCAAGAGCCGTAATGGTTTCCATGACATACGGCGATTATCCGGTAACGAAATATGTTAACGAATGGTTCGGCTTTACCGAGCTTTCCGCCGGCATGGCGTCCGAGTACAAGGACGACGGCAAGCCCACTTCCAGCGCGGCTTCCAGCGCCAGCGACGTGACCAGCACCACCCAGCCGACTGAATCGAATCCGGCAAGCTCTGAAGTTGTCAGCGAAACCTCTTCTCCGGCTGTGTCCAGCGAAACCACCACTTCGCCCGCGACGTCTGTCGTAACGTCAAGCGCCGCTTCGACGCCCGCGGCGGCAACCGACGAAGGCATGGACACATGGATTATCGTCGTCATCGTCATTATCGCGGCGGCTGTTATTGCCGGAATAGTTTACTACTTCGTCAGAAAAAATAAGAACAACTAATAACAACCATTAAAAAGAAAAGAGCCTGAAGTTTTCAGGCTCTTCTTTTTTGCTATTTAAAACTATAATTGAACGCCGCGATTGCATCTGCGTAGCGCATGCCGTCGTTGGGCGCGCCCATGATGATCACAAAAATCTCTTTGCCGTTTTTCCTGGCGACCGCGGCAAGGCAGTAGCCCGCCTCGTCCGTAAATCCGGTTTTCAGCCCGACAGCGTTTTCATAATAGTACGAGCTGTCTGTCTGAATCAGCTTGTTGGAGTTTACAAACGTCATGGTTCTGCCCGAAATAATATAGGTTTCTTTCACCTTGCCGACCGCGTTCCGGACAATGTCCACCTTGTACGCGTACATCGTGATTTTCAGCATATCCTCGGCGGTCGTGTAGTGATTCGGGTCATGATAGCCGTCCGGAACGACGAAGTTCGAACCGGTGCAGCCGAGCTGCGCGGCTTTCTGATTCATAAGGTTTGCAAAAAGGTTCACCGCTTCCGCGACGGGCATGTCCGGATTTTTTTCGTACTCCCGCGCGACGCCGACCGCCATCACATATGCGGCGTCGTTTCCCGACGGAAGCAGGACCGCGTCCGTAAGCTGTTTAAACGTAAGCACATCGCCCTTCGCGACGTATGCTTTTGAGGCGTCCTTCGCGACCAGGTCGATTTCATCCCCTACTCTGAATTTAAAATCCTCATCGACATAATCCGCCGCGACGGCTACGGTCAGCAGTTTTGTCAAAGACGCGGGATAACAGCGAACTGTCGGGTTCTTCGAAAAGACAATCTTTCCGTCGGCATCCGCGATTATCGCGTAGGCCGCGTTCAGGCTGAGCGGGTTTTGAGATACGGGTTCCTCGCTGGAGACGGCGCTTGATGCGCCGCCCTGTTCTTCGCTCTGCCCTGCGTTTCCGCCGGTGGACAGCGCGCCCGAGATATCGGCGCCGACCGACGATTCGCCTTTAATGACCTGAATCTGGGAAACAGCGCTTTCGTCCGCAGTATTATGGATGTTCTCGCTGTATATATAAATACCGATTGATAATATAAGAAGTGCCGCCACGGTTGTAATGGCGGCGTTTACTTTTTTCTTAAGACTCATTTTACTTTTTCTTCCAACTCCGCTATACGTTTCTTGAGCATATTCAGTTCCTGCGCCACCGGGTCGGGAATATTGACCTGGTCGAGGCTCTCGCAGCGCATATTCTTCATCCGAACGACCTTCGCCGGTATTCCGACAGCGGTGGAGTTTGCGGGTATGTCTTTTAGAACAACCGCTCCGGCTGCGATTTTGGAATTGTCCCCCACCTTAATCGGACCCAAAACCTTCGCTCCGGCGCCGATCATAACATTGTTGCCGATGGTCGGATGTCTCTTTCCCGTATGTTTACCGGTTCCGCCAAGCGTAACCCCCTGATAAATCGTGCAGTCGTCGCCCACTTCCGCGGTCTCGCCGATCACAACCGCGCTTCCGTGGTCGATAAACAGCCTTTTGCCGATTTTTGCGGCAGGGTGAATTTCAATGCCCGTAATATTCCGGGCCATCTGGCTGACCGCCCTGGCGATAAAGTAGTTTCCCCTTTTATACAAAAAATGCGCGATCCGGTGCGCGATGACAGCGTGAAGCCCCGGATACAAAAGCAGCACTTCGGCGTTGCTCCTTGCGGCCGGGTCGCGTTCGCGGATGCTTGCGACATCTTCTTCTATTTCCCGCGCGACGGACAGAGAAAACCGCTTTACCTTCTCAATCAGCTCGCAAATATCTATATTTGCATTCAAATTGATTTCTATTTTCATAATCAACACTCTTTTCTGTCGCCGATCATTTGTATACCACTTTGCCGATACTGTTGATAAGCACGCTGTTGTTTTGCTTATACAGCTGGAAAACCAGCGGAACCGTCGTATTGCTGCCGACATCGTTTCTGAACGTTCCGTTGTTATCCATTATTTTATATTTTACGATAAATGTGTCAACAATGATATTGCCGCCGTCCTTTTCTATATTCTCTCTGTTCACCAGGTTGACTTCAATATCATATATTTTCTGTTTTGTAAACTTATCGGGAATCGTGTTGTGCTTTAAATAATCCTGCGTAAAAAAGGATTTATACTCCTCGTAGTTGCCGGATATGACGCAATCAAAATACCGATAAAAGAATTGGGCGCTGTCCGGCATGCTGTCCACATTCGCTTCGGTTACCATCTCTCCGGTTCCATATTCAAGATAATAAACATATCTTAATTTGGACTGGTAAACGATGTCTTTCGAGATGTCCTCGCTGTAATCCGGAGTAAAGAAATACTCGGAAGGAAGAGCGCCGTTATCTTCGTCGTCTTTTAAGTATTGCAAAACCGCGTAAGCGACGAGCAGCAGCGCGCAGAGCGCCGCAAATACAGATAAAACAATAAAAAACGCCTTTTTCAGCTTTCTCTTTTCCGCTTTTACTGGTTCGGCCATATAACATTCTCCGGTTCTATAATTGCAGATTGAATTCGAACATTCCGCTTTTCGCTTAGTATAAATCGGGCGGAGTATGCCTATTCACACTCCGCCCGTTTTCACACTTACTGAATAAAACGTCTAAGGTTGCTGATGCCGACCGAAATGCCTCTGATCGGATCCTCCATACCTTCAAACTCAATCATCAGGTATCCGTCGTATCCAGCTCTCTTCAGGGCATTGATGCATTTGCGAACCGGAACGTCGCCGTGTCCGATAATCGCGCCGCGCAGGTAATTGCCCGCTCTTGTCTGGAAAAAGCCTTCACCCGGATAATCAAGGCTTCCGTCTTTGATATGGAAGTCCTTTGCGTGCGCGTGAAAAGCGTACGGAGCCGTTATGCCGACTGCGTAAGCGTTGTCAACGTCCGCGCAGGAGAAGTTTCCGATATCGACCAACGCGCCGAAATTGGGATGACCGACTGCGTTGATCAGCTTCTCTACGCGGTCGGGGTCCTGAACGAAGAAACCGTGGTTCTCAACGCAGGTTTTTATGCCGAGCATTTCGGCGTACTCGGTTACCGCTCTGTACGCTTTAGCCAGCGTCGGAAGTACGCAGTCAAAGCTTCTGTTGTATTTCACCGTGCTCGGATAACCGCTGGTCGCGTCGTGCCGCATCATCTGGCAGCCGTAAGCGGCCGCTACTTCGGACAGACGCTTTACCCGCTCAATCTCCTGTTCGAGCGGACGGTTGATAAAATCAGCGCCGACGCAGAAGCAAACCGGCTGGATTCCGACCTGCCTGCTGTATTCTCCAATATCCTTTGCGAAAGCAAGGTATTGCGCATGCGTTTCGAAGGTCATGCCGCCGACGCCGTCGGTGATGTCGATTCCTTCGCCGCCTAATTCCTTAACCTTGTCTATGCATCCCTTCACGCCGAGACTGTCCGGTTTTGCATAGTTGTGAAAGCTGTATAAACTGACACCGATTTTCATAAAAAACTCCTTCTGCCGGCGGCTTATTATGGAATAAACCGCCGGCATTTGCCTGATCGTGAATTATATTTTTATTTTATTTGCCTAAAACTACGGTAACGCCCTTCGACCAGTCGTTACGGCCGATGATGCCGCCGCCGTCGCGCAGCTTCAGGTTCTTCCATCTGCCTTCAGCGACGTCGTCTTTGTTCGTGCAGTTAATGGAAACCGAGAAGCCGACTTTATCGACGCCCTTAATGGAGAACGGATTATCCGACTTGCCCAGTTCGCTCCACGGAATAGCGACTTCGTAGTAGGTCTTCTGCGCGCCATCGTCACGCGTAATTTTAGCCTGACCTGTAAAGTTCTTGTCAACACCCATCCAAACAACCCAGAGGGTCTCGCCATCGTCGCTCAAGCCAAAGCCATACTGTCTGATCATGCCTTCGTTAAACGCGGTCTGATCGATAACATGGTCAAAGTGCTCGGACATGTAATCGCTGAGCGGGTCAACAGCGTAGAGGTTGACCTGGATGCAGTAGTACTGATACATGCCGGACTTCGTAGATTCCGTGACGGGATTGTAATGCTCGGGCGAGTCAACGATAACGCCGAGATAGAAGTTGTTGTCGTCGTATGTAGCGTAAACTTCGCCTTTTACGTAGTAGTTATCCTTTACAAACTGCGAGTAATCCCAGAATTTGTTTTTCTCGTCGATTTTCCACAGAGCGGTGCCGTACTCGTTCGCGTTGATTTTACCGTCGATCGTCGGAGCCTTCGTCGCTTTCTTCAGGGTGACGGTCAAATCAGCGATGCGGACGCCGTGCGGGAAGAACTTGTCGCTGTCTTTGATGTTCTTGAGTTTGGCTATCTCTGACTTCTGAAGCTTGGAAATCGCGATGACAAATCCGTCGGCCGGAATAGCGGTGGCAGACTTATCCGATTCGTCATCTACAAGGCTGGTCTTCTTGTAGCCGAATATCGAGTGGTCGTACGTGCAAACGAGAACCGCGAAATCCTTGTAGGTCTCCGTTCCGGTCTTCAGCGAAGCGCCGAAGCTCTTTGTGAACAGCGCGACATCGCCTGCAACAACCGGCTCGTTAATCTTTGTGAGACGGATGGAGGTGGAGTCGGTAGCTCTGATCTGAACGTTGACGTCTGCGCCGAAGGAAACAAACTTGTTCGTAAACTTCGGCATTTCAACAGGACTGGAAGACGTGCCAGACGACGTATCGGCTGATGAATCTGCCTGCGACTGTGCCTGAGAAGCATTCGAAGATGCTTCGGACTTGGTCTCAGAAGTTGCTTTACTGCTTGTCTGGCTGGCAGCAGAGCTTGTCGCCTGTGAGCCGCTGCTGCTTGATGTCTCGGTATCCTCCCCGCCGCAAGCGGTAAAGGTGAATACCATAACAAACATCAACAAAAATGCTAAAAACTTTTTCATTGATCAAGACTCTCCTTTTTGGTTTTTTTGTTTTTTTTGTTAATTATAATGTATGCTCCCGTGCTTATAAGAATAAGCACCAAAGCACCAATTATAACCCCTTTCAAAAGGCCGCTGCCCGCAGAAGAGGCGGTTTCATTCCGCTCGATTTTTTCGCCGTTTATATAAACGGTTTTCGTAACCCGGTCGAATAAAACCGATCTGCCTGCTTTCGCGTAATCAATTAAATAACTTTTAGCGTCTCCTTTGCCGGATATTACGTATCCGCCTTCTGGAACCGTATTGTTGTGTCCGCCGACAGCTTTGATGACGCCGTCCGCGCCGACGACAACCTCATAGGCGTTTTCATCGGTTCCGGTGGTTTTGCCGGCTTCGTTGTAGATGTTGATCGCGTTGTTCTTTAATTCTCCGTTGATGGCGCTGACCGACGCGCAGTCATTAACGACATATACCTTAACCGTCGCGACATCCGACGTGTTAAAGCCGTCGCTTATCTGGAACGAAAGGCTGTCCTCGCCCGTAAAGTCGCCGTCGGCGTTCAGAATCAGAATGCCGCCGTTCCGAAGCGTCATTTTCACATGCTGGGTCTGCGTGACGTTTATCGGCTGCAGCTGGCTTCTTTCGGTATCCTCGTCCGAAATAAGCAGGTTCGCGCTGGTGCGGCTGCCTTTCTTTATAATGATAAACTGGTCCGGTTCGACCGTCGGCGCGTAAGAGGTGAACTTCTTATGGATAAACTTATAGATAAGGTCGTAAACGTTTCTAACCTCTTTTTTGGACGAATTCGCGCAGTCGTAGAGGATGCCCGGTCCGCCGGCCTGATAATACATGCAAAGCCCGTTTTCCATCAATTTGCTTTCGAACGCGGACGTCAGCAGCTTGTTAAACCGCGCTAACGCTTCCGCGTTCGCGTTTCTGAGCAGACCGCTCAGCTCGATTTCCAAGCCCATGCCGTACTTTTTCGCCTGCGCGAGCACGTCGTCGACCGTGCCTGCCTTTTTGATGCCGATTTCGTTGCTGTCGTACTCTACAAAGGGATAGCCGGTCTGCACAACCGCCGCGTCAAAACCCAGCTCCTTCCAGGTTTCGTATCCCGGCGCGCAGTAGTACGGAATCCAAATGGAGGAATAGCCCTTTTCGTGTACGTACGCGTTAAAGGCTTTCATCAGGTCGTCTTCCGTGTCCGATTTGCTGTACTGGACAATCTCCTCGTGCCAGTAGAAGCCGTTCAGCTTCACGTGCTCGAATCCCGCGGCCTCGAAGGACGACAGGATCAGGTCGATAAACCATTTTACGATTTTTACCCGGTTCTCCAGCGAAGAGGGTACGATCATCTCGCCGTCAATGCTTCCGAACACGACAGAATCGGATAAATGAATGTAAGGTACGGAAATATAAACCGGATATTGATAATCGGCGCCGAGCCCGAGCTGCTCTTTGTATTTGCCGACGAGGCTGTTCAAAGCGGCGATGTTGACGTTGGTCGTCCCTTTTCCGATCGTCTTTTCAAGATAAGCTTCCCAGCCCGTCATTTTTCCGAAAGAGTGGTCCTCGGTGCCCTTGCTTCCGGATGCGACCGGATTCAGCGGCAGGAACAGCATACTGTCGAACATGGTGTCCAGCGGCTTTTTGTTCGCATCGACATACGCGAAGTACGGAAGCAGCTGATTCTCCGTAAGCTGTCCGATGCTGGACTCTCCGCCGTTATAATACTTGCCGCAGTATATCAGTACGATGTGCCTTACGCCGTCGACGTCCGTCGCAAACGCGTTGGGATAATCCGGCTCCGCGTCCGGCTCCGCGCTGACGCCGATGTTCGCGTCTTTAGAGCCGAACACCTCAATCTCGTCCGCGTACACGAAAACGTCGCAGGAGAAAACGACTTTTACATATCTTGCCTTATAGTACTTATCAAAGGTTATCTCATGGTTGACCCTTGAAGTGGCGTCCGAAGTGATGGACTTCTCGTCGGTCAGCCTTCCGACGGTGCCGTAGCTGTTTCCGTCCTCGGAAACCGACACATACACATATCTCGAACACCAAATGCCCGCGCCTTTCAGCTGAAGCTGCCCTAAGGTCAGGCGCTTGACGGAGTTAACCTCGCCCAAATCAATCGTAACGGTGATTTTGGTTCCGCGGTACAGAATCAGCCACGCGGAATCGTTCGCTCTGGGCTGCGCTTTTTTGCCGTCCGTCAGCGCGCCGGACGGGTCGTTGTGCACCATCTTGGGGTAGGCGTTCTCAATCGGGCTGTCATATTCGATTTTATAGCTTTTGTTCAGCGCCAGATTCACATCTTCGGCGCTCGCTGTCATGTTCAACATAGGCAATATACACACCAACGTAATTAGAATACTGATAAACCGTTTGTTCTTCATTGCAAAACCTCTCTGAACCATCGTCATGTAAGATTGTTCCGATATGCCTCTATGGTCCTCTGCATCGATTCTTCAACCGAATCTTTTATGGAATCCCACGTGGACACGACGGTGTTCTCGCTGTCGTTTGCAATGACGTAACTGTAAAGACCGACCAAATTCAGTCCAGTAGGATTGCCCCAGCCGTATATCGCGCCGATATCGTAGAATCGGCTGCTGTAAATGATGTCCAGCATATCGGCGTCGTTATCCTCGGTTACCGCCTGAAGCTGAAGGGTTATTTTGTAGTAAGCCTCCGTGACTTCCTTGCTGTAATAACCCAGCGCTTCCAGCAGAAACGCCGTGGCCTCGAGGTTTTCATCGTTGGTAATCGGAATGCCGATTACCGCGGACTGGTACCGGTTTACCGCGCAGTAGTAGTTTTCCTGATTTTCGTCATATTTCGGTATCGGAAGCACGCCGAAGTCGAAATCCCGGTTGGTCTTGGACTGTTTCAGCAAGGTGATCGAGGAGGAGGTTGTGTTGTAGAAGAGTCCCCTGCCCGATTCGAACATTGCTTCCAGCTCGGCGAAACCGTACTTGCTGGTCTTGGTTCCCTGACCGATAATCAGCTCGGCGCGCTGGGTGACGCTCTTATCCGACATGATCTGATATACCTTGTCGAACACGGTAATCGCCCGCTCGGTTCCGGGGTTCAGCGTTACCGTTCCGTCCTCGTTCTTGCTTGCCAGCGCGATGCCGGCGCCGTTGACCATAATGGTTGCGCCGTAGGCGTGCGAAAGGTTTCCGTATGTCGCGTAAAATCCCCATTCGCCGTTATCGTCCGGATGCGAAACAACCTTGCACATCTGATAGAAGACATCGTATGTAAACTTGCCGTCCCGGACGAGCTGGTAAATGTCGCCGTAGGTGCCCTGCAGGCTTGAATTCTCGGCGTACATCTTCTTGTTAAAAAGCGTCAGGTAGATGTTGTCGTCGTCGGTAATCAGCGCGTCGCCCGCGACAAAGTAATGCTTGTCGTTCAAGGTCAGGCTGTCGATCGAACTTTTGTCCCACCACTTGTTGTCCAGGTCAAGCAGGTCGTCGAGCGACCAGAACAGGTTGTCGGTCACGCTGGTTACCATGTTGTCAACCGAATCAACGATTATGTCGTATTCG
Organism: Bacillota bacterium; assembly: GCA_029550965.1. Taxonomy (GTDB): domain Bacteria; phylum Bacillota; class Clostridia; order Oscillospirales; family CAG-382; genus UBA1049. The sequence goes on along the minus strand of JAKPGJ010000046.1, from coordinate 24,607 downwards.
CACAAATCGGACATTATCATGTTTCTTGCTTCCTGAACCGGATTGTTCGCGGAAGAAACTTTGATTTTTAAGCCGTAGAGCTCTTCGATTTTATTGTTCCGTTTTGCCACGGCGTCGTTGATGTAGTTTCCGGCCAGTTCGCTGTTGGGCGCGAACTGAAGCTCGCCGTACGGGTGCCGGGCGGTGCTGACGGTGAATATTTGAATGGTTTTTCCGTCAAAATAGCCCGAATACGGGAAAGCGTCCTCCCCGCCCGAGACGGCGGCGGAAGTTTCCTTAGCTTTCTCGCAGTCGCAGGCAGCGAGAAAACACGCCGAAAACACAATCAACGAAAGAAGCAGCAGCAAAAACCTTTTCATAATAGAACATACCTCTTCATGCTTTGAACTCGCGTACGCCCGCAACAGTAGTCTTTTTGTTCTATTGTATTGCGTACCGTACGAAAATTATGCTTTTTCAACAAAAACAGCGCAAATAAATCGATCGCTGTTATCGATTGTATTTAATAATAGCACAAAGAGTTAATAAAATCAATAACGGTTCTTACAATTTTAATCAAACTATCAAATTTTTGGTTTTGCGATTTTGACTTGCGGCTAATTTTGAGATTGTTCGCAAATTGCGTACGCGACGCAGCAGCATAAAAGCCTTGCCGCGGTTTCCAGCTCTTCGACGGAAGGATAGGTCGGCGCGATGCGGATGACCGAATCGTCCGGGTCTATGCCGTACGGGAAGGGCGCGCCTGCCGGCGTGACGACCAGTCCTGCCTCTTTGGCAAGCTGCACGACGCGCTTGGCGGTGTTTTTCGGCAGCTGCAGGCTGATGAAGTAGCCGCCGTTCGGCTTAGTCCAGCTTACGTCCTTGTACTCGGAGAGCAGCTCGCCGAACACTTTGTAAACCACCTCGAACTTGGGGCGGATCAGGTCGGCGTGCGCGCGCATCTGCGCTTTCAGGTCGTCTATGGATTTAAACACTTTCGCGTGTCTGAGCTGGTTCATCTTGTCGAAACCAATGGTCTGGAATTTCAGCCAGCCGAGAATCCGTTTGATGTTGCTCTCGGACGCGGCGATGCAGGCGACGCCGGCGCCCGCGTAGGTGATTTTCGAAGTGGAGGCGAACTCGTAGAACATGTCTTCGTTTCCGTACTTCTTCGCCTCGGCAAATATCTCCTTGAGCGTGTCCGGCTTGTCGGTCAAATCGTGCACCACATAGGCGTTGTCCCAGAAAACCCGGAAGTCCTTCGCCTTCGGCTTGAGTTTCGCGAAGCGCTCGACCACCTCGTCGGAATAGGTAATGCCGGTCGGATTGGAATACTTGGGCACGCACCAGCAGCCCTTGATGGTCTCGTCCTCGCTGACCAGCTTCTCGATTAAATCCATGTCCGGGCCGTTTGCGTCCATCGGAATGTTTATCATATGGATGCCGAAGAACTCCGTAATCGCGAAATGCCGGTCGTATCCGGGCACCGGGCAGAGGAAGGAGATTTTTTCATACTTGCTCCAGGGCTGGCAGCCGTCGGCGACGCCGTGCGTCATCGCGCGGGAGAGGACGTCGAACATCAGGTTCAGGCTCGAGTTTCCGCCTACAATGATATTCGAAGGATTTACGCCGAGCATATCCGCGAACAGCTTTTTGACCTCCGGCAGGCCGTCCAGCAAGCCGTAATTGCGGCAGTCGGTTCCGTCCGCCGAAAAGCAGTCGCCGTTCGCCGCGACCGCGGTCAATAGACGCTCGGATAAATCAAGCTGGTCCGGCGCCGGTTTTCCTCTGGACATATCCAGTTTCAAGCCTTTGGATTTAAACGCGTTGTATTCCGAAATAATCTGACTGAGTGTCTTCATAGGTGTCTCCGTATATAGATAGATTTTTTTAAGTTTTAGAATTGCGCGTTGCCGGTGGTTCTCGGGAACGCTTCTACGTCGCGGATGTTCGGCATTCCGGTGATATACATGATCAGTCTTTCAAAGCCGAGACCGTAGCCGGCGTGTTTGACGCTGCCGTATTTGCGCAGCTCGAGGTACCACCAGTAGTCCTCTTTCTTCAAGCCGAGTTCGTCCATTCTCTGTTCGAGAATTTCGAGCCTTTCCTCGCGCTGAGAGCCGCCGATCAGCTCGCCGACGCCCGGAACCAGCATATCCGCGGCCGCGACCGTCTTTTGGTCGTCGTTTAAGCGCATATAGAAGGATTTGATCTCCTTCGGGTAATCGGTGACGAATACCGGTTTGTTGAAAAGTTTTTCGGTGATATAGCGCTCGTGCTCGGTCTGCAGATCGCAGCCCCACTCGACCGGATACTCAAACTTCTGCCCGCTTTCCTTGAGCAGTTTGATCGCTTCCGTATAGGTTATTCTGCCGAAATCGCTGCCCACCAGCGCGTTCAGTCTTTCTAAAAGCGTGTTGTCGATGAACTTGTTGAAGAACTCGATTTCCGCCGGGCAGGTCTCGAGGACGTACTTTATGACATACTTGGTCATTTCCTCCGCAAGGTCCATATAGTCCTCAAGGTCCGCGAACGCGATTTCCGGCTCGATCATCCAGAATTCAGCCGCGTGTCTGGGCGTGTTGGAAACCTCGGCGCGGAAGGTCGGACCGAAGGTATAAATATTCGAAAAAGCGGTCGCGAAACATTCGCCCTGCAGTTGTCCGGAAACCGTCAGGTTGGTGGCCGTGCCGAAGAAATCCTTGGAAAAATCGATGCTGCCGTCCTCTTTTCTCGGCGGATTGTCCAAATCAAGGGTGGTTACGCGGAACATCTCGCCCGCGCCCTCGCAGTCGCTCGCGGTGATAATGGGCGTGTTGACGTAAATAAACCCTTTCTCGGTAAAGAAGCGGTGAATCGCCTGCGCCGCGCAGGAGCGCACCCGGAACACCGCGTTAAACGTGTTGGTTCTCGGACGCAGATGCGCGACGGTGCGCAAAAACTCAAACGAATGCCGCTTGGGCTGCAGCGGATAATCGGGTGTGGAAAGCCCGCAGATTTCCACCTCGGCCGCCTGAATCTCAAACGGCTGTTTCGCCTCGGGCGTGAGCACGAGGGCGCCGCTTACGATGATGGAAGCCCCGACGTTGAGTTTCGTGACCTCTTTGTAATTGCTCAACTTCTGCTCCTCAATGACGATCTGCACGCTCTTAAAATGCGTGCCGTCGTTGAGCTCGATGAATCCGAACACGTTCGAACTCCGAATCGTGCGGACCCATCCGCCTACTTTTATCTGCTTGCCTTCGTATTTTTTTGCATCGGCATACAATGCCCTTACTTCCGTTAGCTCTCTCTTAATCGACATATTCTATTCCTTTCTGCTTTTGCTGCCGTGTAAGGCATGCTGTATTTTCATGAACTTTCTCATTTTTTAAACAATATAATATTATATCACTGAAATTCTTATTTTTCAATATAAATCAGGGCGGTTTTTCAGCTTTATTCTGTATAATTATTAATCTTTTGAAGAACATAATTTGTAGGCAATACATAAACTATACCAGACCGATGAGGAGGTCCTGTATGACCGAACTTATGATAGCCTTGAACCTTACCGAAGATGCGCGCAGTCTGAATGATGCGTCCGTCGCTCAGGCTGCGGACTGGGTGCCTGTATCGGTTGACAGTCAGGTTTTCGCAAGCTCGGAAGACGGGACTTGCAATAACAGTTCCAAAACCTGATGATTTTATAATCGCAAAGGTCCGCGGGAGTACCTGCGGACTTTTTTGTGCTTTCTTCAATTGACTTTGGAAAACGAATGTGCTATTCTTGACTAAAATGTAAAAGAAAAGAGAGATTAGCGTTGAAAAAGATTAGAGTAGGTTTAGTCGGCGCCGGAAACATCGCGGTCAACGCGCATCTTCCGGCATACAAACTTTGCGAGAACGCGGAGGTTGCGGCGATCGCGGACATCAACCTTGAGCGGGCGAAGAACGCCGCGGAAAAATTCGGCGTCAAAGCGTATTACGGTTCGGTCGAGGAAATGCTTGAGAAAGCGGACATCGACGCCGTCGATATCTGCACCTGGAACAACGCGCACTGCGACGTCACCATCGCCGCGGCGAAAGCGGGCAAGCATATCCTGTGCGAGAAGCCGATGGCGGTTGACCTCGCGCACGCTCTTAAAATGGAGGAAGCGGTCAAAAAAGCGGGCGTCGTGTTCATGCTTGCCGTACCCAACCGTTTCGGAACCCCGAACCTGTTCGTCCGCGACCTTGTGGACAAGGGCAAACTGGGCGAAATCTATATGGCGAAAACCGCGTACATCCGAAGACGCGGCACCCCCACCGGCTGGTTTACGGATAAAAAGACCTCCGGCGGCGGACCGATTATCGACATCGGCGTTCACAGAATCGACGCGGCGTGGTTCCTGATGGGCAACCCGAAGCCGACCCGCGTCAGCGCGGCGGTTTCCTACCGCATCGGCGATTACAAAACCAAAGGCGTCTCCCGCTGGCAGGGCACGCCCTGTCCGGACAACCAGTTTGACACCGAGGATTCGGGCGCAGGCGTTATCCATTTCGAGAACGGCGCGATTCTTCTGTTCGAGGCAAGCTGGGCGATCAACGGTCCGGAGCGCACCGAAACCCACATTTACGGCAGCAAAGCGGGCGTTACGCTCGAGCCGCTGACCATTTACGGCGAACGGGACGGATATTTGAGCAACGATGCCATCAGTATCCCCGCCAACGAGAACCGAATTTTAAACGAAATCACGCATTTCGCGAACATTCTGCTCGACGGCGAACCGAACCGCTTCCCGATCGAGCAGGCGGTCGAACTGCAGAAAATGCTGCAGGGCATTTACGACTCGGCAAGGCTCGGAAAAGAGATTATTCTCTAAAAGGAATGTTGCAAGAATGATTATAAAGAACGGAAACGTGCTTTTGGACGGCGCGTTTATCAGAACCGACCTTTTGATCAGCAAAGAAAAAATCTCCGCCGTCGGCAGTTTTGACGGCGCGGACAGCGAAGCGATCGACGCGTCCGACATGTATGTGCTGCCGGGCTTTATCGACACGCATATTCACGGCGCGTACGGACACCGCTTCAGCGACCCGAATCCCGATATCGACGCGATCACCGGCTACGAAGCCTCGCAGGGGGTCACCACGCTTGCCGCCACGACCGGTTCTTCGGAGCTGAACAGCCTGCTTAGGCAGTTCGACGTCATCGCCGCCGCGATTCAAAAAGGCACCAAAGGTGCAAAAATCGCGGGCATCCACGCGGAAGGTCCTTTTTTAAACGTCAAGCGGAAGGGCGCGATGATTCCGGAGTACATCCTTCCCCCGTCGATAGAAAAAGCGGAACGCATGCTCGAGCGCGCGCAGGGTTTTTTGAAAATCATGACCGTCGCGCCCGAAGCCGAAAACGCGAAAGAATTGATCGAGTTTCTTGTCCGCAACCATGTCGTGGTTTCCATGGGGCACACCGACGCCACCTTGGAAGAGGCGGAAAACGGCGTGCGCTGGGGCGCGACGCAGGCGACGCATACTTTTAACGCGATGCGCCCGTATGGTCACAGAGAGCCCGGCGTGCTCGGATGCGCGCTTACCAACCCGAAGGTCAAATGCGAGATGATCTGCGATTTTGTGCATATTCACCCCAAAACCGCAGAAATCATCTACCGCTTAAAGGGCGCCGACAACGTCAACATGGTAAGCGATACCGGCCACTGCGCGGGGCTTGACCTGAAGGAGTTCAGCGTCGAAGGGCAGATGCGCTATGTCGTCGACGGCGTTGTCCGGCTTGCGGACGGCACCATCGCCGGCAGCACCAAAACGGTTTACGAGGGCGTGAAAAACCTATATAGTCTTGGCATCCCGCTTGCGGATATTTCAAAAATGGCGTCCCTGAACCCCGCAAAAACATTAGGCATTGACAAGGAAACCGGCAGCATCGAGGTCGGCAAGTACGCGGACATTGTCATTTTGGATAAAGACTTAAACATCATACACACGCTTGTCAACGGTAAGGTTTTTAAAATAAACAGCGGTTCCATAAGAAAGAAGGAGAATTTTTATGCCCTTCGTAAAAATAGAGATTCTAAAAGGCAAATCCCCTGCTTATAAAAAGCGATTATGGACGGCGTACATAATGCTCTCGTAGAAGCTTTGAAAATTCCGGAGTACGACAGAAATCAACGGCTGTATGAGCTTGACAAAGAGAACTTTGAGATTTCGGCAAACAAAACCGAGAACTTTACGCTGATTGAACTGACCATCTTTCAAGGAAGAAGCAAAGAGGCAAAAAAGAACCTGTATCAGAAAATTGCCGAAAACCTTGAGAAGAATCCCGGTATTCAGAAAAGCGACATCATGATTGTCATCCACGAACCCCCGCTTGAGAACTGGGGTCTCCGCGGAATACCCGCAAACGAAGTGGATTTAGGGTTTAAAATCGATGTTTAACAATAATAAACATTTCTAAAATCGCACAATAGTACCAAAAAAATGCGCTTCTGCGCATTTTTTATATATGATTTGAATTTTATCAAAAATTTCCGAAGCATATTTTGAACCATTATCCCCTTTCCCCTGTTATTAGTGGTGTATATACATAGTAGTCCGGACTTACGAGCGAGGTGAACGACATAAAGCCTGAATTTGAAAAGGTTGTCAGGGACAACATGCAGGCAATGCTCAGCTTTGTCAGAAGCAGGCTGAAAAATAAGGATATTGCCGAGGACATCGTACAGGAGATTTTTATTCGCGCGTTCAAAGCTTATGGAAGCTACTGCGAGGACGGCAGGTTAAAAAACTGGCTTTTCCGCATCGCGCAGAACACGCTGAATAATTACTTCTCCGTAAAAAGCGCTCCCCTGCTCTCGCTCGATTATAACGGCGACAGCGACGACAGTGACGAAAGCCTTTACAACTGCTTAGCTGCGGACGATTCGCCGGAGGAGGAATATATCCAAAAAGAGTTAATAAACGATATTATGGCGGTTGTAGGCAAGTTAAGCAGCGTTCAGAAACAAGTGTTTACCTGCAGGTTTATCAAAGAGTACTCGGTTTCCGAAACCGCGTTTCTGGTCGGCATTCCCGAAGGCAGCGTAAAAAGCGCTACACATTACACGCTCAAAAAAATCCGTTCCGAACTCGGCATCACACAACAAAGTAACAGGAGGAAAGACATGGAAAACATCAACTGTTCAGAAGCATATAAGTACCTCTTTATGTTTGCGAAAAACGCGCTCCCGGAAGATCAAAAGGCATTGGTAAAAAAGCATCTGGAAACCTGTAAGGAATGCGCGGATATGGTTTCCGCACTGCAAAAGCTGATTCCGCAGATGACATACGCCAAGGAAGACGAAACGACACACTTTCTCATTCATTTTCCAAAAGCAAAGATAAGTTACTGCGGATGTTCTTCGCAATTTAAAGACTTTGAAAGAATAAATGATTACTTGTCAAAAAATAACGGAAAAGTACCGAAAGAGCTTGAATGGATGGGTGGAGGGTTCAGCAGCTGTTACGAGCTGTTGACCATGCTGGACAATGAAGGCAACGAATTCGGTTATGAAGTTCATGCAGAAGGCAATGATCATTTCAGAATTAAGACGACGCATATTAAGAAAATCTATCCGCTGACCTGGGTATATTATGTGTATCTGCATAAAGCGGATAATCCGAATACGATTAAGCAATCATTGGAAGCGCCTAATTTATATTATGGAAGTATGCAAAACTCTTTTGGTAATCCAGTAAAATCCGCGCTGTATCAGGCTGTTCCCGCCGAAGCGGAGAACATCCGTATCAAACGCGGCAACGGCGTGATCGATTGCGGAACCTACAAGTTTGCATATGTCGACAGGTATGTTACGGAAGAAGAACGAATCAGGCTTGATTATTCTTTTCTTTTAAACAAGTAAAAAACATAACAATGTAAAAGGACGGCAACCGTAAAAAGTTGCCGTCCGATTCTTTTTTTAGAAGGTTTTTGCCAGTTCTTCTGCCTGTTTCAGCGCTTTCTGCATGACGCTTTCCACGTCCACGCCGATGATGTCGAGCATGTCGGCGCTGATGGTGGTGTAATCCGTGATGCCTAAAAAGCCGAGAATGTTTCTAAGATATTTGTCGCCCATTTCCAGCGCGGCGTACGGACCTTCGGAGTACGCGCCGCCTCGGGTGATGATGTTGACGCATTTCTTGCTTTTAAGAAGTCCGACAGGACCGTCCGCCGTATAGGCGAAGGTGAGCTTCGTGATGCAGATGTAATCAATATAAGCCTTCAGAATTGCGGGAATGCCCAGGTTCCAGAACGGCTCGGCGAAAACGTACTTGTCCGCTTCTTTAAACTGCAAAGCATACTTGAGCATCGGGTCGTCCGCGTTGCCGGGATCGTACTTCAGCTGCACGCCGTGCTCGTCCAGAAAACCAATGTTCTCTTTATAAAGATCAAGCGTTATGATTTCGTCATCCGGGTGATGCTTTTTGTACTCGCGGATAAAATGTTCGGAGATGCGAAAGGTTCTCGATTCCTCGTCCGGCTTCGGGTTCGCTTTGATGTACAGTACTTTCATTGTTTTAACCTCTTTTCTTTTAAGTTTTGTCTTTTTCCTTGCACAGAAAGGTTCCTTGTGTTTTTCGTGGCCTTGGTGGTGTTCTCTGCATTCGCCGCATTTTCCGTAACGCCTGCACGTTACATACCGGCAGGGGCATTTTACCTCTTGATTCATATCAGTAAACTCTTCTTACCCTGTTCCCTCTTACTTTTCATCTCTTACTTCTTACTTTTTTACCTCTTACCTCTTACTTTTTATCTCTTACTTCTCATCTCTTACCTCTTACTTTTTACCTCTTACCTATTATTATATACTTTTTTATCAAAAATGCAATTGACAAACCAAATTTTTGCGCTATAATAGTTGCGTACGCAACTAATTAAAAAAGAAGGAATCAAAATGATCGGTCCCTTAATGCGCATCATAAACCGAATCTCCCGCTGCGGCATCCTTTACCGGAGCGAAAAACTAAAGCCATACGGCATCAACGGCTATCAGAACCTGTATATCCAGAACATCTGCAAATACCCCGGCGTTTCGCAGGAACAGCTTTCAAAAATCATTCTCGTCAACAAAAGCAACGTGGCAAGGCAGGTCGCGGCGCTGGAGCAACAGGGTTTTATCATAAGAAAGGTTTGCGAAACCGACAAACGGCAGTTTCAGCTTTACCCGACCGAGAAGGCGCTCGCGCTGAACCCGGTGATCCATGAGGTGCTCGAGGAATGGAACCGGTATCTGTTAGAGGATTTTACCCCGGAAGAACAGGAGCTGCTGATGAAAATGCTGTCCAAAATACTCGATAAAGCCGTCGCGCTTGTCTCTGAATCGGAGGAAAACGCGTGACAAAGCTGACCGTTTATCTAAAACCTTATTATTTCCGAATATTTGTCGGTTTTATAATCAAGTTCATCGGCACGATTATGGACCTGTTTATCCCCTGGATTCTGTCGCACCTGATCGACGAGGTCGCGCCGACAGGGAACATACCGTCGATCCTGCGCTGGGGCTTGCTGATGATCGCCTGCTCCGTTGCCGCCTGGCAGGGCAATATCATCGCGAACCGAATGGCGTCCTCCGTTTCGGCGAACGTAACGCGAAAACTGCGCCACGACCTGTTTGAGAAGATCGCCTATCTTTCCTGCCGGAACGTGGACCGGTTCACCGTCCCTTCCGTCATTTCGCGGCTTACTTCCGACACCTACAACGTGCATCAGATGCTCGGAATGATTCAGCGGCTGGGCATCCGCGCGCCGATTTTGCTCATCGGCGGCGTCGTTTTGACCATTTTTCTGGATTTCGGCATGTCAATGACGCTGGTCGCGGTGCTCCCATTCGTGACGATCGCGGTGTTTGCCATCACCAAAAAGGGCATTCCGCTTTTTACAAACCTGCAAAAAGCGGTGGACGTGCTGGTGCGCACGGTCCGCGAGAACATCACCGGCATACGCGTCATCAAAGCGCTCTCGAAAACCGATTACGAAAAACAGCGGTTTGATACCGTCAACGAAGACGTGGTCGCCCGCGAAAAGGAAGCCGGCGTCAACATGGCGAAGACCAACCCGCTGATGAGTTTGTTTTTGAATCTGGGTCTGGTCGCGGTTATTCTGGTGGGCGCTTACGAGGTCAACAAGGGCGTCAGCGAGCCCGGAAAAATCATAGCGTTCCTATCGTATTTTACGATTATCCTCAACGCCATGCTGATGATCACCAGAATTTTCGTCACCCTCTCAAAAGGCACCGCGTCCTTCAAGAGAATCGTCAAAGTGCTGGACGCGCCCGAGGATATCGTGATCGCCGAACCCGACGTGATTCCCACCGACGACCATATCACCTTCGACCATGTTTCTTTTTCCTACAATAAAAAGCAGAACAACGTAAACGACATCAGCTTCAGCCTGAAAAAAGGCGAAACCTTAGGCATCATCGGCGCGACCGGCAGCGGAAAATCCACGATTATCAAACTGCTGATGCGCTTTTACGACGTTGACAGCGGCTGTATCCGCATCAACGGCAGGAACATCAACAGCATTCCGTCCGAGGAACTGCACGCCAAGTTCGGCGTAGTGCTTCAAAACGACGCGCTTTTCGCGGACACGATTTGCGAAAACATTGATTTTGGTCGCGGCATCGACCGCGAAAACATTCAAAGAGCGACCGTACTCGCGCAGGCGGACGAGTTTATCAAAGCGGTGGACGGCGGGCTGGACTACAAGCTGACCATTAAGGGCGCCAACCTGAGCGGCGGACAGAAACAGCGGGTGCTTATTTCCCGCGCTTTCGCGGGAAACCCCGAAATCCTCATTCTTGACGACGCTTCCAGCGCGCTGGACTACAAGACCGACGCCAAACTGCGGCAGGCGCTCAGCGAGCATTTCAAAAACACGACGAAAATCATCGTCGCGCAGCGGATCAGCTCGATTAAGCACGCGGATAAAATCTTAGTGCTCGACGAAGGCAACGTCATCGGATTCGGTACGCACGACGAGCTGATAAAAATTTGCGACGTTTACGCGGAAATCAGCAAAACGCAGCTGGGAGGTTAAACTTTTTTACCCTATCAATAAAGGAACAAGAATATGGACAAGAAGAATACTTTTGCAGGCAAAGGCAAGGTTATCCTGCGCCTGTGGAATTATATCTACGAATACAAATGGCTCTTCGCGCTCGCCATCGTTCTGACCGTCACCAGCAACGTGCTGACGCTGATCATGCCGAAACTGTCGGGCAAGGCGATTGAGGCCATCGAGCCGGGAAAAGACGCGGTGGATTTTCAAACCGTCGTCTACTACTGCGCGCTGATGACGGTGTTGTGCGTGGTTTCCGCCGGGCTTTCCTACCTGCTCTCAAAACTGATGATCAACATCAGCCAGAAGATTGTGTATAAAATGCGCAAAGAGGTGTTCAACAAGCTGTTAGAGCTTCCGGTCGGCTACTTCGACCGCTTCCAGACCGGCGACATCATCAGCAGGATTACCTACGACATCGACACCATCAACGCTTCCCTCTCAAACGACCTTTTGCAGATATGCACCAGCGCCATTACGGTTTTGGTCTCGCTGATTATGATGATCACCATCTCGCCCCTTCTGGTGCTGATTTTTCTGGTCACCATCCCGATTTCAATCGTCTTTACCCGTTACATGAGCAAAAAGGTCCGGCCGCTTTTCAGAAAACGTTCCGAAAAATTAGGCGAGCTGAACGGCTTTGCCGAAGAAATGATTACCGGCCAGAAAACCATAAAGGCGTACCACCGCGAGGAAGTCATGATCGGCAGGTTCGACCAGAAGAACGAGGAAGCGGTGACCGCCTATTACAACGCCGACTACAACGGCAGCATCGTCGGTCCTTCGGTCAACTTTATCAACAACCTGTCCCTCTCGCTCATCAGCGTGTTCGGCACCATTCTCTACCTTTCGGGTTCGATTTCGCTGGGCAATATCTCTTCTTTCGTGCTGTATTCGCGCAAATTCTCCGGACCCATCAACGAAGCGGCGAACATTATCAGCGAGCTGCAGTCCTCGCTCGCCGCGGCAGAGCGGGTTTTCCGCCTGATGGACGAGACGCCGGAGCCGGCGGACGCGCCGGACGCGATAGAATTTAAGGATGTCAAGGGCGACGTAGCGCTTAAAAACATATATTTCAGCTATATACCCGGCAAGCCGGTCATCAAGAACCTAAGTCTGAACGCGGACCGCGGCAGCCTGATCGCGATCGTCGGCCATACGGGCGCGGGCAAGACCACGCTGATAAACCTGCTTATGCGCTTCTACGACCCGGACAGCGGCGTAATCACGCTGGACGGCGTCGACATTCAGAAAGCGACCCGAAAAAGCCTGCGGCTCTCCTACGCGATGGTTTTGCAGGACACCTGGCTTTTCAACGGCACCGTGTTCGAAAACGTCGCCTACGGGAAAAAGGACGCGACGCTGGACGACGTGATACGGGTCTGCAAGGCGGCGAAAATCCACAACTTCATCACCTCGCTGCCGAACGGATACGACACGGTCCTGAGCGACGACGGAATCAACATCTCCGGCGGGCAGAAGCAGCTGCTTACCATCGCGCGCGCCATGCTGCTGGACGCGAAAATGCTTATCCTTGACGAAGCGACCTCCAACGTGGACACCCGCACCGAACTGCAAATCCAGAACGCCATGCGCGAGCTGATGACGGGAAAAACCTGTTTCGTCATCGCGCACCGGCTCTCCACGATTCAGAACGCCGACACGATTCTGGTCGTGCAGGACGGAAACGTCGTCGAACAGGGCGACCACGCTTCCCTGCTCGCCAAAAACGGCGTTTACGCGGAACTCTACTACTCGCAGTATCAAAGCTACTAAAAAACCGGCGGTGCCATGCCGCCGGCGTTTTTATAAAAAAATCAAAACCCGCCGGTGCGGCGGGTTTTGGCTTATGGAGGGTTATTCGGTTCTCAACGCTACAACGGGGTCTTTCTTCGCGGCGCTGCGTGAAGGAATAATGCCCGAAATCAGCGTCAGAAGCATGCTGATTACGATCAGCGAAATCGCCGTCGGCAGCGGGAGAACCGCGCTTAATTTATTCAATCCGGTCAGATGATGCAGGATCAGGTTGATCGGTATGCAGAGCAGATAGGTGATGCCCACACCCAGCAGACCGGAGGTAAAGCCGATGATGACGGTCTCGGCGTTAAACATGCTCGAAACGTTCCGCTTCGAAGCGCCGATCGCGCGCAGGATGCCGATCTCTTTCGTGCGCTCCTGAACGGAAATCAGCGTAATGACGCCGATCATGATGGACGACACGATCAAAGATACCGAAACGAACGCGATTAAAACATAGGTAATCGCATCAATAATGGTGGTTACGGACGACATGATCAGCCCGACATAGTCGGTATATTTGATTTCTCTTAAGTCGTCCACGGTTTCGTTGTATTCCGCGATGGCATCCTTGATGATGTCATTGTCCGCGAAGGTGGAAGCGTACAGATTGATCGCCGTCGGAACGTCCAAATCGGCGCAGCCCAGCGCAATGAGGTTTTTTTCATAGGTCGAATCGGAAAAATTCGAAATCTCGTCGTAATACCTTGCGCACATCTCGTCGGTGTACTGCGCTACCGCCAAATCCAGCGCGCCGGCAAGCTCTTCGTTCGATAAGCCGCTCAACTGCTGGCGAACCTGCTCGGCGTACTGCGCTTTGAACTGTTTGACCAATTCTTGCGTGAACATCTTGTTCAGGTCCTCGTCGCTCATCGAGGCGAGGTATTGCGCCACGGTCTGCTCGTCCATTCCCGTCTGCTTTGCCATTTCGGGCACGATGGCGGCTTCGATGTCCGCGCGCGTCATGTTCGCAAGCGTGCCGGAAACAAACTGGTTCACTTCCTCGTCCGAAGGAATGCTCATGATCTTCAGGTAAGCGTCCGCCTTGCCGGATAAGTCCAGCGCGGATATATATGCTCTGAACTCCTTCGCTTTTTCCTCGACCGTCACCGTGCCGCCCGTCTCTTTAAAGGGAAGTCCGGTGAAAATATCCGTGCGCGGATTCGCCTTCTGCGCTTTTACCGCTTCCGACTCGTACGCGTGCTCGATGATATACTGCGTCAGCTTGTTTGTGTAGCCGATAAAGTTTCGATTGTTGGACGATATGGAGTCTTTGCTCGGCTTCGCGATGCCGACTACTTTGAGCTTCAAAGCGTTGTCATACAGGTATTTCAGTCCCGCTTCGGTTTTGCGAAGGTCCGTAAAAGTTCCGGTGTTTTCGTCATAAGCAAAACAGTCGGGATTCAAAACGGTGCGGAAATCCATGTTGCAGATTTCTTCAAACGACCATTTCTGTATCTCGTAATCGATGGTCTTATGGTTGACCGCCGCTTCGATCAGCTTCTGAATCTCTTCTTCCGACTTCAAACCCAGCGCGTACAGCGTCAGATCGTCGATTTCGTTGTTGTCGTCGACGAACAGGACAATCTCGTCGTATCTGGTCGGCCAGCTGCCGTATATCAAATCATACTGCTTTTCAAGCGCGTCGTTGACCAGTTTTCCGTTATAGCCGGGAAGCAGTTCCCGCCACAAATCCGTTGTGGACTGCATGTAAGACGCCAGGCCGCCCATCGTTTTGTTGCGCAGCTCGATCATAGAAGATATATCCACGTTGAGGAACTTTTTCATCAGGTCGATCATCAGTTTTTCCGTGTCGGACTGAATAATCGAGCCGTCAACGTTTTGTGTATAGATCTGCAGTTCGACGTCGTAGGAATACTGAACGCCCGCCAGCGCCTGGCCCAGCTTGCTGTTCTGGTCTGCGCGCTCTCTTTCGATAAACTCCTTGAACGCTTTTAGGTCGTTTTCCTGCGCGTCCATCGAGTTGAGCGCGTTCATCATTTCATACAGCATGGCCTTCTGGTAAACGGCGTCGTCCTCGTGCTCGGAAACCGACTTCGCTTTTCCCATGAAGGTGGAGAGCAGCGTCGTCGTGTCCGTGTTCTGCGATTGTATCGTCAACGGGTAGGATATCAATGTTTCTTCCTGCACATAGTTGATAAACTCGGTCGTGCCCTGCGAAACCGCGTATATTAAGGCGATGCCGATAATGCCGATCGAACCGGCAAAGCTGGTCAGCGCCGTCCTGCCCTTCTTGGTAATCAGATTTTTCAGCGAAAGCCCGAAAGAGGTGGCGAAGGACATGGAGGGCTTCTTTTTCTTGCGGTTCTCCTCTTCCCTGCGCTTTGCCTTTTCGGTCGCTTCTTTGACCTCTTCGTCCGTCAGCGGCATGCTGTCGCTGAGAATCACGCCGTCCACCATTCTTACGATGCGGGTCGAGTAGCGCTCGGCAAGGTCGGGGTTATGGGTTACCATGACCACAAGACGGTCTTTGGCGATTTCTTTTAGAATATCCATAACCTGAATACTGGTTTCGGTATCCAGCGCGCCCGTCGGTTCGTCCGCGAGGATGATGTCCGGGTTGTTGACAATGGCGCGGGCGATGGCGACGCGCTGCATCTGGCCGCCGGACAGCTGCGCCGGTTTTTTCCGGAGCTGATCCGCAAGCCCTACCTTTTCCAGCGCTTCCTTCGCGCGCCGGCGCCTTTCCTTTTTTGAAACGCCGGTTAGCGTCAGCGCAAGCTCGACGTTCGCCAGAACCGTCTGATGCGGGATTAAGTTGTAGGTTTGGAACACGAATCCGACCGAATGGTTTCTGTATGTATCCCAGTCTCTGTCTTTATACTCTTTGGTCGATCTGCCGTTAATAATCAGATCGCCGGT
Organism: Bacillota bacterium; assembly: GCA_029550965.1. Taxonomy (GTDB): domain Bacteria; phylum Bacillota; class Clostridia; order Oscillospirales; family CAG-382; genus UBA1049. The sequence goes on along the minus strand of JAKPGJ010000046.1, from coordinate 8,877 downwards.
TGTGTAGTGGTCAAGACCGCCGATAATGTTCAGCATTGTGGTTTTACCGCAGCCGGACGGGCCGAGTATTGAAACGAACTCGCAGTCGCGGAATTTTAAATCAATTCCTTTCAACGCTTCGACATTCTCGCCGCTGGTATAATAGGTTTTGGTAATTCTTTTCAGTTCAAGCAACGATGGGTTCCTCCTTATTGTGTCTGTCCCTGCCGTAAAGCAGGCGTGCGCTCGAAATTTATGGTCAAATTCACCGTTTTTTAGTGAACGATTATGTGCGTTTTTCAAATTTTGCGCCGCATTTCGGGCAGGCAATTTCAATCCGTCTTCTTTTTCCGGGATTGGAAATGCGCACCGTGACTTTGCAGTTCGGGCATTTGTAATACCTGTAAATCTTCCGGTCGCGCCATCGGCTGCGCGCAAGACGGAGTTTCTGCAGGATTCTGTTTTTAAAGTTCAGGTAATTGCTCCGCTCCATCTGCCGTTTCAAAATGTTTTTGGACAAACTGCGCGCGCATGCCAAAATCATCAGCGCGGCGCCGAAAACATAGAGAAAATACAGATGCGGAAGAAAGGATAAAAGCATCAGCAGAAGTCCGGTTGCGGTTAAAAAGCGAAACAGCTCGTCGTAACCGTAACGTCCCCGCATAAACTGGTTTATTTTATATCCTAAATTCTCAAACCATCTGTTCATACAGCACACCTTCTGCGCTACCGACAAACCGCGATTTAGAACATCACTTTCAGCGGCTCTACGACCGCGGCGATTTCTTTGGATATTTTTATATACTCCTCAAGCCGCTGAAATCCCACGTGGTCGATGACGCGGTTAATCTGTTTGTAGATTTCATCGCGTATTTTCTGTATGGTTTCTTCGCCGAAAGAGGTGAGCGTAACGACCGTCACGCGCGCGTCCAGTACGTTCTTATCCTTTTTGATAAGCCCTTTTGCCGCCATGGTTTTGAGCAAAACGGCAACCCTTGCTGAACTGACGCCGAGCAAATCGCACAGCCGTCCGCTGGTGGTGCTCCCGCCCTGCTCGTAGAGGATTCGGAGCGCCGCGCCGATTCCCGCCGTCGTTTCGTTGAGCGTTTTGAATATTTTCTCGACATGAACCTTCTCGATTTCCTTCATGATTTTTTGTATCTCTTCCGTACTTGCCATGCCGCACCTCTTTCGACCGTATTCCGATAAATTGCTAACAGTGTTAGATTATAGTTAGCAATTTCAATCATATCAATTGTCATATTGTAAACAAATTAATAAATCAAAAAAGAAACCCCGCCGAGCCGGCGCTCCGCGGGGTATGTTATTCTTTTTTAAAATCTCCTTGACCGATTTAACCAACTCAAACTCGTTCAAAACCTCTTCGGATTCGGGTTTTGTGAGCAGCGAAACCGCAACGATGACGACGCAGGAAATGACGAACGCCGGCAGCAGTTCGTATATATCGAAGACGCCGCCCAACGGTCTGACGAACAGCTTCCATACAAACACCATCACGCCGCCCGAGACCATGCCTGCGATCGCGCCCATTCTCGTCGTGCGCTTCCAGAACAGCGAGAACAGCATAATCGGTCCGAAGGTCGCGCCGAAGCCCGCCCAGGCGAAGGATACGATCTTAAAGATAATGCTTTCTTTATCCGATGCAATCACCATCGCGATTAAGGCGATCACAACCACGGTAATCCTTGATATATTCAGTATGGTTTTGTCGGAAGCGTTCTTTTTAAAGAGCCCCTGATAAATGTTCTTTGAGAACGCGGACGCCGCGATGAGCAGATAGGAGTCCGACGAGCTGATGGTCGCGGCAAGAATGCCCGCGATCACGACGCCGGCAAGTATGGGCGGGAAGAAGTTTTCCGACAAGATGATAAATACGTTTTCCGAACTATCCTGCGTAAGCAGACTCGCCGGATAAAGCATTCTGCCTAATATTCCGATAAAAACAGCCGCTCCGAGCGAGATGACGACCCATATGATCGCGATGATTCTGGAGATTTTGATTTCGCTCGATTTTCGAATCGCCATAAACTTTAAAAGCACCTGCGGCATTCCAAAGTAACCGAGACCCCAGGCGAGCGTTGACAGAATGGTCAGGAAACCGTACTCTCCGGGCGCGCCAAACAAGGGTTTGCCGTTCTCGACAATCTGTTTGCCGGCTTCATCCACAGACGGGGTTGCCACGCCGAAGAACTCGAAGAATCCGGGGATGCTCTTAGCGTTTTCGACCACGTTCGAGATGCCCCCGGCATGCGAAACGCCTGCGATAAGCACGACCGAAAGCGCAATAATCATAACGACGCCCTGCATAAAATCGGACGCGCTCTCGGCAAGAAATCCGCCGACAAACGTATATAGCACGACGAATACCGCGCCCGCTATCATGATATACTGGTACTCCACATCAAACAATGCGCTGAATACCTTGCCGACCGTAACAAAACAGCTTGCGGCGTAAACGCAGAAAAACACAAGAATAAACAGCGCCGCGACGGTCAGGATGACCTTTCTCTTTTCCTTATACCGGTTGCTTAAAAAATCCGGAATGGTAATCGAATCGTTCGCGACATGGGAATACACGCGCAGTCTTTTTGCGACGATCCGCCAGTTGAGATAGGTACCGATCGCAAGGCCGAGTGCGGTCCAGAACGCTTCGCCCAGTCCGATCCAATATGCGACGCCGGGCAGACCCATCAAAAGCCAGCCGCTCATATCAGACGCTTCGGCGCCCATCGCCGTGATCCACGGACCCAGCGACCTGCCGCCGATGAGGTAGTTGCTGCTGCTCTCGCTGGCGCGCTTTGCGTAATAAACGCCGATTTCGATAACAGCCGTTATATATAGGATGATTGCGATAAGATATTGTATTTGCGAACCGCCCATTTGTTAACCTCCAACGTTTAATGCTGATATTATAATGAATATTTATACTTTTGTAAAGAATGATTTTTATATTTTTACAAATCTGCAAACGGGTTTTATGCAATTCGATGAAATTTATCATTTAAGGGTTGACAAATCGATTGCTTTGTTGTATTATATCTATCGCCAACCGAAAATAATTTGTGGGTGTAGCTCAGTTGGTTAGAGCGCTTGCTTGACATGCAAGAGGTCGTTGGTTCAAGTCCATTCATCCACACCATAAAAAATCCCTGAAAGCACTGGAAAGACAGTGGTTTTCAGGGGTTTTTCTTTTCGTGCATTTACACATAAATTGCAGTAATCGCGCTATGTTATTTTTCGGTGATACACAAAATGATACACAAAAAAACCAATAAGGATTTCTCCTGCCTGTTTCATTTTGCTTGCGGCAACAAGCGTATCATTAAGTTAATAATAAATCCGTTCATTCCGTTTGACTTATACTGCTTTATTCGTTATAATATAAATCAGTACCGCCGGCGCGCAAAAGCGCTGCAGATTGAAACTGCATATTTCCCTGTCATCCGGTTAAGCTATAATCGGGTGACGAAAATGGAGAAAAAGAATAAGAAGAAAAACAATTATAATATTTATTTTGAGGACTCGCTGGACTGCTCGGACATGGTGGCATCCAGCACCGACTGCACCGGGCTGGTTCAAAAGCCGCCGGCGGATGAAACGCAGGCCGAGTCGTACGCGGACCTGCATAAAATTCCAAAACCCCGCGATTATAGAAACGAGCTGACAAAACAGCATAAATAAATCTATTTAAGTTAGGAAAGACAGCCATGGAATTCATCAAGACGCCGAACAGCATCTATCTAAACGACGAAAACGGAAAAACAGTCGCCGAGGTCACGTTCCCCGAAGTGGAAAAGGACGTCGTCAACATCAACCACACCTTCGTGGACGCTTCCCTGCGCGGACAGGGCGTCGCCGGTCAGCTGATGCGCCAGACCGCGGAATACCTGCGTCAAAACAACAAAAAAGCGGTTCTTACCTGTTCGTACGCGATCAAATGGTTCGGCGAACACAAAGAATACAGCGATATCGTAAAATAGCGAAAAAACACTGTGCTGCGAACACAGTGTTTTTCAGTTTGCTTTTTTTATGCTTGAATAAACTATATATTAGATTTTTAAATATAATAGAAAAGCAGCCGAGTATAAAGAAGACATAAATCAATGTCTTTCTAATAAAAGCCAAAAGATCCGATGGCACATACTTTTTTGCTTCTAATCTCTAAAAAGCGTTAATCCATACGCAGTATAATATGCAGAAGAAAAAAGAAAACGCGCTGACAACATAAGCGATTTTGCTCGGATGAAACGGGAGAAGAATTAATAAAACTATCGATACAACCAATCCTATTGCCGACAAGACGGCTATTATTTTGTCTTTCGATGTTATTTCGTATCCGTAAGTTTCATACGCTTCGGTCTCTAATTCCTTCATTCCTGCATAGCTTGAATCTCTTCTTCTTTTGTCAGCGGACTGCCGAGCTTATTTTTGCATTCCGTACAATAGATTACGTCATTTTCATTGAACGAACCGCATTGACTGCATTTTTTCATTTTAAACTCCATAAAAATTAAATTGTAAGTTGCGTTATTATATAATATTTCGACAAAAGAGTCAATATTATTTCACAATTTATTGGAGCAATTTTTCGTAAAAAAATCATTTTTTTGCATTTATGCAATTTTTATGGTATAAATAAGCTATCATTTTCACATGCGAGGGTTTCTTTTATGCCGAAGTTTACAGACGCCGGTCTTCTTGGCAACATCAACGATTTGCTGGACAATCTGATCGATGTGCCGAACTCTTTAAAAGAGCAAAACATTCCGCCAAACGAACTATACTGCGAAGCCTTCATGAAAAAATACACCGATGCCGCGACGTTCGCGGAGTTCTTACGTTTGGGCGGGTTCAAAGCGGAAACCTCCGCCGATTTGGACGCCATTCCGGTTTCTGAGCTCGACAAACTGACGGCGGAGCATACGCAGTTTGACGCATGGCGCGAAATGCAGGAAGCGGCGGCGAAGTTCTATTTGGAGAAAAACTAAAAAAGCAGCGCCTTTTTGGCGCTGCTTTTTTATGTGTTATTCGTTTAAAAAATCTAATGTAAGCGTATGTTTTGCGAACTTGTAGGTGTTGTGGTAAACGTCGTTGAGCTTTTTATCCTTCGAGAGGAACGCCTGATAAAACTCGCCGGGGCCGCCGCCCTGATAATACATATGAACAGCGTTCATAAATCCGGTTTCGACGCCGACGCGCAGGTATGCGTTGTAGCGGTCGATGTGAACATCCGACGTTCCGCCGATTTCCATCTCGTACGCCATGCCGAAGCGTTTGACATACCGCTCGTTCGCGTACAGAACCCAGTCGGTTTCGTTGTTGTAGAACGAATAGTTGGGCTGCATGCAGGCGTAATCAATGCCGTAGTCGCGCCAGACGAGATAGCCGTTCGCTTGGAAATAGGGGATCCAGATGACTTTCAGTCCGAGTTTATGGACATAATCGGTCGCGAACCTGAGCATCTCACGCTCGCCTGCGTCGGTGGTCAGCAGCTGCTCCTCGAACCAGTAAAACCCGCACAGCTCGGTGTTCTGGTAGTTGCGCTCCTTGTATCTTCTGTACTGCTCGTCGATAATCCATTTTACAGCTTTTAAGCGGTCGGACTGCTTTGAGAAGTCGAGTGCTTCCCCGTTTCCGTACAGGTCGCCGAAGTTGGTTTGCGTTTTGAACGGATAGAGGATCGACAAGAACACCTTTGTCTTGTAATCGGGCAGCCCCAGCTCCTGCTTGACCTTTCCGGTCGCGATGTCCAGCGCGTCCACGTTATACCCTTTTTCAAAGGTGTTGTCGACGTACCAGCGCCAGTTTTTATAGGTAACGTCGGGCGTACGGTGCGGGAACGCCGCGAACGGCAGGAATAGGTACGCGTCAAAGAAGGTGTCGACCATCTTGCCGCTTCTGTCAAAGTACGCGACGTAGGGCATAAACTGCTCGACCGTTATCTTGCCCTCGTCCGCGCTCGGGCGGCAGTTGTACGCCAAAAGCAGGTCGTGAATGCCGAAAAACTCTTCCGGCATTAAGTATTTGTTCAGGTTTATTTCTTTTCTCGGTTCTTCCTTGACCGGCTTTACCTCCGCCGCGGTTTCGGGAATGGCTTTGGTGCCGATTACCTCAAGCTCGCCGATCATAACCCAGATGTCCACGTCGAACGAGAACTTCACAAAGCGCGCCTTGCGTCCGACCGAAAACCGCTCGTCCAAAATGCAAATCTCGTCGGACTGTACCGCGGCGATGTCGTCGTTTTTGTAAACCGGCTCCCAGTCAACGCCGTTTTCGGACAGCGAAACGGTGAAGTTGCGGGGATAATAAATCGCGGCGTTCACCATATACAAAAGTACCGCTTTGAAGCCGTTGACGCAGGAGGTCTTTCTTAAATCAAACACAATATCGCGATAAACGCCGTGGCAGCACTTGAACCACTCGCCGGTTTTAAAATCCAGAACCGTCGGTATTACGCCGTCGGTCAGCTGTTTGGCGTCCGCCGGCGAATTATGCGTCCGAATGGAGGGCATATCGTTCTCGCCCGAGAAAATATAGAAAGGCAGACCCGCGATCAGGTTTTGCTCGACATGGTAGTCGGGCTCGCTTTTGTCCCAGTATTCCGGCATAGTGACAGGCGTTATCTTCTGCTCGTCGTAGATTTTCATGAGAGTTTCCTTTCCCCTGGCGATACGCCGGGCAGCTTTGTTTTTATTTTAGCTTGGTAGCATAATAAATAAAAATGTTTTCATTGTCAATAGCTTTTCATATTATTTCTCGCGCTTTTTGAACACCCAGTGCAGCTGCACGTTGTAGGAAGCAAAAGCGAGCAGCTGATCGAACAGCAGTTTTGAAATCCAGGGCTCGACGCCGAAGGAATCGTTTACCAAATTGATTAAAATGCTGGAAAGCTCCAACTGCACAATCCAAACAAGCGCAAATTTGGCAAAGAACGTTATGTCTTCCCGCTTGGAGCCGAAAACAAACCTGCGGTTTATCTTGTAATTCATCACGGACGAGCTCACGCGCGCGATGAAGTTCGCCAGGTGCGTCCGCGTGTTCTCTTCCATTTGGGTCAGAATCAAATAGTAAAAAGCCGAAAAAAGGATCAACTCGACGACAACGGCGATCGTGCCGGAAAGCACGTACTTGAAAAACCGAATATATTTATCTTTTCGCAGCGGTTTCGGTATCCGGTCAATCAGTTTGTCTATGTTTATACTGTTCATAAAGTCAACCCTTTTATGTAAACTGCTTGCAGTGAGACCGTTAAAATAAGCAATCTATTTTAATATACTAACGAAGTATACGCGCAATTACTCTTACTTATCAACGCCTGTAAACTTTTGAACAATTATACCACAAATACCCGATGAATTCAAATAAAAGATAATTTTTTTACGATAGGAAAAGATATCGATACCATATTAAAGTATATACTTTACATGAATAAAAACCGGTTTCCCAAATTACTTGAGAAACCGGTTTTTTGCTATAATTTTATAACTCCTTATTCACTATAATTTGCACCCGGCAGTCCCCTATTTCTTTCTCGAACCTTTCTTTTAAGCCTTTGTCCAGCAAAGAACTGTCGAGCCACAGCTGATGGATATGACCGTCATATACGCCCGCTCCGGTGGCTTCGTAGTTTTTATACTGCTCGTTGAACTTTTTCAGTTCTTCGACGCTGTATTTCTCGGACTGGATCAGTGTTTTTCCGGTATAACCCATTTTGGCATAGAATTCTTCTTCGCCCTCGCCGATGCCCAGCACGATATTTTTATGGCCGAGTCTTTTCGCGCGTTTTTCGATTTCGACCAAAAGCGATTCATGAATTCCCATGTTTTTATACTCGACAGAAACGCCGTCGCCGCCGATCGTGACGCTGCTGTTCTCCGCCCAGCCGAGGATAACGCCGCAAACCCGGTCGTCCTCTTTCGCAAACAGCAAAAGCTCGGGATTCTTCTTCCATTCCTTGAGCCAGAAATTGCGGGAATACTTGTCGTCGCCCTCTCCGCCGAAATCAAAAGTCAAATCCGGATAAAGCGTTTTCGCAAAAGCAAGAACCTCATCCAACTCATTTATATTCTTTACATTGTCAATAAACGTAGAAATACCTTCTTTCTGAATATTGTTTTTTTTGTATTCGCTTGGAGTACAGCCAAAAACAGCCTTGAACGCCTTATAAAATCCCGCCGGCGTTTCGTAGCCGTAATCCAAAGCGATGTCGTAGAGCCTGCGCCCTGTGTACATCTCGGATAAAGCGTGAAACAGCTTCATTCTGCGGATGTACTCCATGATGGGATAAGGAGAATACACTTTGAAAAGCTTGTAAATATGGTTCGCAGAGTACCCTACATTGGTCGCGATTTGAGATGCGGTTATCTCTTCTTTTAAATGCGCTTCGATATATCGAAGGATTTGGTTGTAAACCGTCAATTTATCACCTCGCAGTTCCGAATACTTACGGCCGCGGCTTTATAATAGCATCGATGAGATTGAAAATCTTTTCCTATTTTATCATCTTAAAAATTATTACTGACTTTCCATAAACCGCCGCAAAACTTTTTTAAAAAGCCTAAAATGCTGTATAAAAAGGGCTGTCGATTTCTCAACAGCCCTTGATTTCTTTGTATTTTGGTGCCGGTGGCGGGGGTCGAACCCGCACGGTATCGCTACCACTGGATTTTGAGTCCTATAATCTTTATTTAATCTAGCTTAGCCTAATTTATAAAAGCCCGATTTTACGGGCTTTTTTAGCTTTTTTGCTGGTATAATTTCCCTGCTGGTTTTGTTGTTTCTTATATAATCTTATCGTAACTGCATTACAAATTGCATTACTGCATTAACCCTGGTGGCAGCTTATTGGTTGTTATTTTCTCTCCATTTCCAACCTGT
>JAKPGJ010000045.1 GCA_029550965.1 Bacillota bacterium | reverse complement strand
GTCCCAATTAAAACTCAATTCTTCCTCTGGTAAGACCGTATTTATCAATGAAACGCTCCGCGTCGATATGCTTGGACAACGGACCCCAGCCGCTGTCGAGCATATGCCCGTCGGCGGATGCTGTAAAGGTCACGCCAAGCTCGTTGGCGCGCTTTAAAATCTCTGGGTTTGCGGGTTCATTGAGCAGCTCCCAGACAACGCCTTTTTCCGCCATCAGGCGCATGAGCGGCTCAAAAATCTCGATGATTCGTTTGATCGGAACGCTGTCCACGTCCACCAGATAGGTGCGCAGCGGTTTTAACCCGTCCGCCATATGCGCGAGCGACTTTACTTTCGGGAACCGCTTAATCGCGTTCATATAGCCGTTGACCAGCCCGCAGATGATGTTCTCGGCGCCGGCGGCCGCGGCTTTCTGCCGCCATTCCTCCACAATCCGCCTGCCCTCGTCGTTTTTATACTCCGGGCAAAAGTCCAGGTTCGGATACAGCATCAAATCCATCGGCAGGCAGTTTAAGTCAATCATGTAATGCACGGAAAGCTGCACCATATCAATCTTCTGCTGGTCTTCGAGCGGAATATTGATGTCCCCCGCTTCGTTGCAGAGTTCGGTTTCGACGCCGGAATGGAGAATCATCTTTTCCGGCTTGTACGCGGCGAACTCGTCAAGATACTGCTGCCACTGGGCGGGAACAATTCTGTGCCAGCAGATCCAGTAGTCCTTGCCGTTCGGCATGGCCGCCGAATAGTGCTTGACAACCGTTCCTTCGGTGATGCCCAGCTCTAAACACTTTTTTTCTATGTTTGGGAAGGTCATCTCGTCCCATGCGCACGGGTCGATATAATAATGAATATGGTAATCTCTCATAGCAGTCTCCTTCCTATTCCGGCGCCGCTCGCGCTTATTTTCGGATTCTCGGGCAGACCTTAAAGCCGCCCACGCCCGCTCTTTCCATCGCGCCGAAAAGCCTTTTCTTGACACCCCGGTTTTCTTTTTCCATGGCGGCAAGAATCTCTTTGGTCTTTTGGCGGATGGTGCTGCCGTCCGCGGGGCAGTATTTCGGCGCGGGCGTGATGCCCGATATGCGGATAAAACGCTTGATTTCTTTCTCGGGCAGATAGATAAACGGACGAATCAGGGTAATGCTGCTTCTGTCCAGATAGGAAACCGGCGCGTAACAGTCGATTCTGCCCTCGTAAAAAAGATTCATATAAAAAGTTTCCACGGCGTCGTCAAAATGATGTCCGAGCGCGACCTTGTTGCAGCCCAGGCTTTTTGCGGCGTTGTGGAGCGCGCCTCTTCTCAGGTTCGCGCAGAGCGAGCAGGGATGTTCTTCCTTGCGGATCTCGAACACGATTCTGTAAATGTCCGTCGGAACAAAGTGCAGCTTTAACCCCAAAACATCGCAGACTTCGTGAATATTGTCCAGACTCGCGTTCGGGAAGCCCATCCCTAACGTAATCGGCACGACCTCGAACTTTTGCGGATAAAACTCCGACAATTTTTTAAGCGCGCACAAAAGCGTAAGGCTGTCCTTCCCGCCCGATACGCCGACCGCGATTTTGTCGCCCTCGGCAATCATGTCGTAATCGGCTATCGCCTTCCTTGTAAAGGAAAGTATTCTTTGTATGGGTTTTAAGTCGATCAAACGCTTTCCAGCCTTTCGGTTTCGTATAAATTACCTGATCAGTATATAACGGCAAAACGCATTTTACAAGTAGCATTTGGAAGAATATAAAACGGCGGATTAAAAATCGAAAGAAAAAACGAGAAAACGAAAGAAAAACATATCAAAACGAAAAAAAGTTTATAAAAGACTATTGACAATCGGAAAATACCTGTTATAATAGTACGCGTGTCACGAATCCCTATTCTTTCATTCACCGCGCTTACCGATATTTTACGATTACTTATTCAGGTGACACGACCGACAAAATTAGTATTACTTTGAAAGGAATAAAGAACATGTCTACATTCATGGCGAAAAAAGAGACGATCGAGCGCAAATGGTATCTGATCGATGCGCAGGGCAAAACTCTGGGCAAAGTAGCCGTTCTTGCAGCGACAATTCTGAACGGCAAGCATCGTCCCGAATACACCCCGCACGTTGACTGCGGCGACTGCGTTGTCGTTATTAATGCGGATAAGGTAGTTCTGACCGGAAAGAAGCTCCAGCAGAAGTACTATTATCGCCACAGCGGCTATATCGGCGGGCTCAAGGCTATTCCGTACCGCACGCTGATGGCTACGAAACCCGAAAAAGCAGTGGAACTTGCAGTAAAGGGCATGCTTCCCAAGAACAAGATCGGCGCCGCAAGCTTTACACGTCTTAAGGTTTACAGAGGCAGCGAGCACAAACAGCAGGCTCAGCAGCCAATCCCTGTTGAGGTTAAATAAGGAGGACGCACAAAATGACATATCAATCGGCTATACCCTATTTCTACGGAACCGGCAGAAGAAAGAAAAGTGTTGCCCGCGTCCGTCTTATTCCCGGCTCCGGCGCTATCACGATCAACAAAAGAGACATCGACAATTATTTTGGTCTTGACACGCTGAAGGTTATCGTTCGTCAGCCCTTCGTCGTTACCGGCACCGAGGGCAAGTTCGATGTAATCTGTACAGTCGTCGGCGGCGGTGTTACCGGTCAGGCCGGCGCCATCAGACACGGCATCGCAAGAGCGCTTCTTCAGGCAAATGAAGAATACCGCGCTCCGCTCAAAAAAGCAGGCCTTCTCACCCGCGATCCGCGCATGAAGGAAAGAAAGAAGTACGGCTTGAAGGCTGCAAGAAGAGCTTCTCAGTTCAGCAAGCGTTAAAGATATTTATTCGTTTCGCAAATACCGGCATGGGTGCTCGCCGTGCCGGTTTTTTAGAAACATAAAATGTATAATTATAACATTCAATCAATAAATATTTACAAAGAGGAGATTTTTTATATGAAAAAAGCAAATATACTCGCGCTCCTGCTTGCGGTTATGATGCTGACGCTCGCGTTTGCAGGCTGCAATACCGGCACCGATGAAACCTCATCCGCAGCCAGCAGTTCGCAGGCAGCCGCCTCGAGCGCTTCCGACGAAAGCAAAACTTCTGTAACCGTTCCTGAGAAAATTAAAAACGCAGGAAAGATTGTCGTAGCCACCAGCGCTGACTTCCCTCCCTACGAGTTTAAAGACGACAACGGCAACTATGTCGGCATTGACATTGAGATTATGCAGGCAATCGCCGACCTTTGGAACGTAGAGCTCGAAGTGAGCGATATGAAGTTTGACGCCGTCATCACTGCCGTCGCCACCGGCAAAGCAGACGTTGGCGCCGCCGGACTTACCATCACCGAGGAAAGATTAGAGTCGGTCAACTTTACGGATACTTATACGCAGGCTACCCAGGTTATTATCGTAAAAGAAGATTCCGACATTCAAACCATCGACGACCTCGCAGGCAAGAAGGTTGGCGTGCAGCTCGGTACCACCGGCGACATCTACGCTTCGGACGATGACGCGATCAAAGACGGCGTAGAGTGCTTCAACTCCGGCATCGACGCGGTTCTCGCGCTCGTGCAGGGCAAGATAGATGCGGTCCTGATTGACAACGAACCTGCGAAAGCGTTTGTAAAACAGAACGAAGGTCTGAAAATTATCGACGAGAAGTACACCGACGAGGCCTATGCTTTTGCAACCGCAAAAGAGGATAAAGATCTTGTCAATGCTTTAAACGAGGCGCTCGCCGTTCTGGATTCCAACGGCAAGCTTGACGAAATTGTCAACAAGTATATCAAAGCGGACTAATCCAAATAAATAGAGTAACGGCGTGTTGTCTTTACAGCCAGCACGCCATTATTCAGTTTATAAGCCAAAAAGCGGGAGGGTTGTAAAATTGAACAGGATTTGGTATAATATAAAGAATAGTTTTTCTTTTAAAAAAGCTGCCGCTTTTTTTCTGTGTTTATGGGTACTGGCGGCGATTCTTTCAGCCGGCGTTCTTGCAGAAGACGATTCGCCTGATACAACAAGTTCCTCGGTCTCGACCGAAACAAGCTCAAGAACCTCCCGCCTTGGAAAATCCCCCCTGGTTGAACAGCAGAACAGCAAAGAAGCAGAGGAATCCAGACTTGCCGCAAGCGATCCGTCGACCGGCATTGTCCGATTCTTCAAAGATTTATATAAAAACATCAGTAAAAAGATTGACCGCAACTTCATATCCAACAACGGCTGGCAGGATTTGCTCAACGGCTTATGGGTCACGCTCAAAATTACATTTTACGCGTCGATCTTGGGCATCGTCATCGGCTGTTTTCTGGGCATTATCCGCTCCATTTACGAGACGTCGAAAAAACTAAAGTTTTTAAATCTCATCGCGAAATTCTATATCGGCGTCATTCGCGGAACCCCGGCGGTCGTCCAGCTTTTAATTATGTATTTCGTCATTTTCGGTTCCTCCAGCAACAAAGTACTTGCGGCCATTCTTACGTTCGGAATAAACTCCGGCGCGTACGTCGCGGAGATTTTCAGAAGCGGAATTATGTCCATCGACAGCGGACAGATGGAAGCCGGCCGTTCGCTTGGGCTTTCCTACGGTCAGACGATGTGGCATGTTATCCTTCCGCAGGCCGTTAAAAACGTGCTGCCCGCGCTGGGCAACGAATTTATCACGCTGCTGAAAGAGACGTCCATCGCCGGATATATCGCAATTGAGGACCTTTCGAGGGTCGGCGACAGAATCAGAAGCCAAAACTACGAGCCGTTCTGGCCTTTTATTGCCGTTGCGCTGATATATCTGATTTTGGTCCTCGGTCTGTCCAAGCTGCTGACCCTTTTTGAAAGGAGGCTGCGCAAGAGTGATCGTCGTTAAGGATTTGTATAAAACCTTTGATAAAGACACGCAGGTGTTGAAAGGCGTCAACATCGAAATCAAGAAGGGCGAAAAGGTTGTCGTCATCGGCCCGTCCGGAAGCGGAAAAAGCACTTTTCTGCGCTGCCTCAACCTGCTTGAAACGCCCACGAGCGGCGAGATTTGGTTCGAAGGAATCAATATCACCGACAAAAAAATAGACATAGACCATCTGCGCCGGAAAATGGGAATGGTGTTCCAGCATTTCAACCTTTTCCCGCACAAAACCATTCTCGAAAATATAACGCTCGCTCCGGTAAAGCTGGGTTTGATGAAAAAAGCCGAAGCGAACGAAAAAGCCTTCGCGCTTTTAAAAAGAGTCGGGCTTTCGAACAAGGCGGACGCATACCCGGCGCAGCTTTCGGGCGGACAGAAGCAGAGAATCGCCATCGTCCGCGCACTCGCCATGGAGCCGGACGTCATGCTTTTTGACGAGCCGACCAGCGCGCTCGACCCGGAAATGGCGGGCGAGGTGCTTGAAGTTATGCGGGAGCTCGCCGAAGCGGGCATGACCATGGTTGTCGTCACGCATGAGATGGGCTTTGCGCGCGAGGTCGCGACACGGGTTCTGTTTATGGACGACGGCCAGATTCAGGAGGACGCTCCTCCGAAGGAGTTTTTCGGCAATCCGAAGAACCCCCGTTTGCAGGAATTCTTATCAAAAGTATTATAATACCACACGATATTACACGCTTTGCAGAGAGGAAGCCAAAAAATGCAGAATGTCAAACTCATCATCGCGGAGAAGATCGCCGGAATCCTGAACCACGCGGAGCTAAGCGCCGAAACGCTTTCCTCCTTTATCGAAAAACCGAACGATTCTTCTTTGGGCGACCTTGCTTTGCCATGCTTCAAGCTCGCCAAAACCCTTCGCTCCGCTCCGCCCAAAATCGCATCGGAGCTGAAAGAAAAAATCGGCGAGCTGCCCTTTGTCACAAAAACCGAAGCAGTCGGCGGCTACCTGAACTTCTTTATCGACAGCGGCTATTACGGCGCGCTGCTTCAAAGCATCGCCGACGACCCGGATTACGGCAGAAGCGACATCGGCAAAGGGAAAACCGTATGCCTGGATTTTTCGTCGCCGAACATTGCAAAGCGTTTCCATCTCGGGCATCTTGGAACCACCGTTATCGGAAATTCGCTTCGGAACATCTACAATTTCTGCGGCTACAGGACGGTTGCCATCAACCACCTCGGCGACTGGGGCACGCAGTTCGGCAAGCTGATTGTCGCCTACAAGCGCTGGTCCAGCAAGGAAAAGGTGGAGGAGCGCGGCATCGACGAGCTAATGGACATTTATGTCCGCTTCAACGAAGCGGAAAAGAACGACAAATCGCTGACCGAAGAAGCAAGGGAAGCCTTTGCGCAGCTGGAAAACGGCAACCGGGAGTATATGGAGATATGGCAGTACTTTAAGGATATTTCCCTGCGCGAGTATGAAAAGACGTATCAGCTGCTCGGCATCACCTTCGATTCCTATAACGGCGAGTCGTTCTATACCGACAAAATGCCGGCGGTCGTCGAGGAACTGCACGAAAAAGGACTTTTGAAAATCGACAACGGCGCGTCCATCGTCAGCCTGGAGGAGTACGGCATGCCGCCCGTGCTGATTTTAAAATCCGACGGCTCGACGCTGTATCCGACCAGGGATATCGCCGCCGCGATCTGGCGCAAAAAAGAATATGATTTTTATAAATGCATCTACGTCACCAGCGCGGGCCAAAGCCTGCACTTCGCCCAGTGGTTCAAGGTCGTCGAGCTGATGGGCTACGACTGGGCGTCCGGACTGGTTCACGTTCCGTACGGAACCATGAGCATCGGCGGCGAAAAGATCGCCTCCCGTACCGGAAACGTCGTGCTTTTGGACGACCTGCTCGCCGAAGCCATCGCGAAATGCAGAAAGATTGTCACGGAAAAGAACGCCGATTTGAAGGACAAAGAGAGCGTCGCGCGCGCCGTCGGCGTGGGCGCGGTCGTGTTCAACGCGCTTGCGAACAGCAGGATTAAGGACACCAACTTTGTCTGGGAGGACGCATTGTCCTTTGAGGGAAACACCGGCCCTTATGTGCAGTACACTTATGCGCGCAGTGCGAGTGTGTTAAGAAAGGCTGACGGAAACGATGCGAACGCCGGCGAATATACGGCGCTGAACACCGACGAGACCGAGCTGATTAAAAAACTGTCGGAGTTCCCCGCGGTTGTTTTGCGCGCGCACGACGAGTACGAGCCGAGCCATATTTCCCGCTACGCGATCGCGCTCTGCGCGCTGTTCAATCAGTTCTATCACAACTGCCCGATTATAAAGTCCGAGGGCGCGGTAAAGGCATTCCGTCTGAAGCTGACAAAGGCGGTTCACAACGTGCTGGGGAACTGTCTTGACCTGCTGGGCATGCAGAGAACGGAGGAAATTTAAGTTTAGACCGATTTCTTTCTTTACAAACCGGAATCTGTTCATTATAATATTTTTTAGAAACTTGAGCGAAAGAAAGGTATCATTATGTCCGGCCATTCCAAATGGAAAAATATAATGCATAAAAAAGAGAAAACCGACGCGCAAAAAGCGAAGATTTTCACCAAAATCGGCAAAGAAATCTCGATGGCGGTCAAACAGTTCGGCCCCGACCCGGTCAGCAACACCAAGCTGCGCGATCTGATCGCAAAAGCGAAGTCTTTTAACGTGCCCAACGACAACATTGAAAGAATCATCAAAAAAGCTTCCGGCAACGACGGCGAGCAATACGAAGTCGTGACCTATGAGGGCTACGGAATCGGCGGCGTCGCAATCATCGTAGAGGCGACCACAGACAACCGGAACCGCACCACCGCGGACGTCCGCCATTATTTTGACAAGTACGGCGGAAATTTGGGAACAACCGGCTGCGTTTCGTTTTTATTCGAAGACAAAGGCGTCATCATCGTTGACGCCGAGGACGTTGACGAAGACAGGTTTATGGAGGACGCGCTCGACAGCGGCGCGGAGGATTTCAGCAAAGAGGGCGACGTGTTCGAGGTGCTGACGGACGTCAATGATTTGAACGCCGTCAAAGAAGCCGTCGCGGCGAAAGGGTATAAAATCATTTCCGCCGAGCCCGACAAGATTCCTTCAACTTACGTCACGCTGACGGACGAGGAGCAGAAAGTCAAAATGCAAAAACTCCTTGATATGCTCGAAGACAACGACGACGTCACCAACGTATGGCACAACTGGGACAACGAAGAATAACATAAGCGTAATTCTCCTTTTGGGCGGCTTTTAAAGCCGCTCTTTTTTTATTGTTTTTGCCTGCCCGAACTGCTCCTTTGCATACGACCGGCTTTGCAAATAAAAAATCCCTGAGGAATTTCATCCTCAGGGACTTTTCTGGCGGAGAAGGAGAGATTTGAACTCTCGCGCCAGTTTATCACTGACCTACACCCTTAGCAGGGGCGCCTCTTCACCACTTGAGTACTTCTCCGTAGGAAATTCAATTTTATGTAAATTCCG
The DNA here is from genome assembly GCA_029550965.1 of Bacillota bacterium. Classification (GTDB taxonomy): domain Bacteria; phylum Bacillota; class Clostridia; order Oscillospirales; family CAG-382; genus UBA1049. Next base: position 4,657 of record JAKPGJ010000045.1, on the reverse strand, counting down.
CAGGCGGTTTTATATGTCTGGCGGAGAGAGTGGGATTCGAACCCACGGCTCATTGCTGAGTCACTGGTTTTCAAGACCAGCTCCTTAAACCGCTCGGACATCTCTCCATAACCAGATGACCTGCGAATCGTAGAATAACATAAAAACGTACCATTGTCAAGACTTTATTAAAAAATAAACCCTGTCGGGATATGGTATTTTTTGTTGAAAAAGCGTTTCTGATATGTTATACTAATATAAAATAATCGTTGAGCAATTCTATATTTCAATACATTTTAAATTATTATCGCCATCCCCCGGAGGAATTTCAATGAAAAGGATAACAAGCGCTGTTCTGATCTTTATACTCTGCCTGTCGCTTCATCCCGCGACGCCGGCTGCCGCCGCTTCGGAAGAAGCGTACCGTTTCACGGAAAGAATTGTTTACGGCGGAACAGCCGTCGATTACGGCGACTTTATCTATTATGCCAATCCGGACGACGGAATGCGGCTGTACCGCAGGACCGTCGGCAGGGACGACGCCGTGCTGATTTATCCGAATCCGGTCGGATATTTAAACATCGCGGACGAACGACTGTATTTTATTTCGGAAAACAAAATTATAAGCGTTTCCCTCTCCGGGCAGGACGAGCAGGTTCTGTACGCCGGCGCAGACGGCATCGTCGATTTATATGCAACGCCGGACTGCCTTTACTTCCTTGAGAACGGTTCGGTCAGGAAATACAAAAGCGGAACGGTAAGCACGCTTTTTACGGATACGGAATTATGCGCCTTCCTTCCGCTCAGCGATACCGAGTTTCGGTGTTATAAAGCCAATCCCGATTACATAGAAATCGACCAGACCAGCGCCGAGATATACGAGGAATACCCCGAAAAATATCTTACCTATACATACAGTACCCGGACCAAAACCACAAAAACGGTGGCGGCGGAATCGTATAAAGCCACGGCGGAATACAACGGTCCTTTCGTAACCGTCGGAACCGTAACCCTGCCGCTGGCGGAATACATGCCTGGAACCTTTTTCTCGAAGAACGAGCAGGCGTGCGACTGTCACTACGACCCCAATATCGACTGCGTCGCTTCCATCAACGGCTGCAACTGCATGCGCTACTGGCCGTCCGGCAAAGCGAGCGACTGCGAAATCGACCTTTTGGGCGCGCAGTGCTTTGCCTTCGCGCGGTTTGTTTTCTACCGATGCTTCGGATTTATCGACCATCCCTCTTACAGCCAGGGTCTCTATTACAGCGTCGGTTCGCTGGCGCAGGGCGCCGTTACCGCGAACACCGTCAAAGAACTGCTGATGAAAACAAAAACCGGCGCGCATGTGCGCCTTTCGCGCGGGCACTCGGTTTCCATTTTCACCATGGACGAGCAGTACATCACCGTTTATCACGGCAACGCGGGCGGCGACGGCGTCGTGTCGCAGCCCTGCGTCGTTTCCACGAAGAAGTTCACCTGGGAGGAATTTGCCGCTTATGCCGCCGCGGGAATCAGTTACGCCAACATGCCATATGACTACCCCGGCGACAATACAAACCCGCAGAAAAAAAGCGAAGGCTATTACAGGCTGAACAGCAATATGAACGTGCGGGCGGGCACAAGCACGAAATACAAAATTATGGGTCAGCTCAGCCTTGGAAGCGTTATTAAAGTGCTTCAGGTCAGCAACGGCTGGGGCAGAATCGCTTACGGCGAAAGCACAAACCGCTGGATTTCATTAGATTACGCGGATTTCGTATCGCTGCCCGCGATTCTGCCCAAACAGGATTCCCCGGTTCAAATCGACGAAGCCGCGGGATACCTGATTGCCGGCGAAAAAACCGACGTATTCACGTTCAAAAACTCATTTTTAAACGGCAACCTCGCCGTTTTGGACAGCGACGAACAGGCATTGGAAGACGCGCAATACATCGGCACGGGATGCGTCGTAAAAATGGTGGTTGACGATGCGGTAATGGACAGCAAAACGGTTCTGATAAAAGGCGACGCGAACGGCAACGGAATTGTCGACGTCGGCGACTATTTGATGGTAAAGAGAATTTCACTCGGCAATTATCAGGTCGAAGGGGTTTATTGGAACGCGCTGGACATTAACGGCGACGGGCAAATCGATTCGATGGACTGCCTACTGATGAAGAAATATCTGGTCGGAACGCTAAATAGTTTGTCGAATAATATACAATAGTATATTAATTTTCTATAAATATCATTCACAAACCTATTTACAAAATTTAAATATTGTGCTATTATTAAGCCAGAAATAAGAATTTGAAGTAAAGGAGAGTATTATGAAAAAGAAGATTATCGCTGTTATCGTAGCTGCTCTTATGATAATACCTCTTTGCGGCGTATTGTCCTCGGCAGCGGAGACCAACATAGCGCAGGGAAAAAGCTATACCTATACCGGTAAATATGTTGACGGCAGCGGCAAAGTATTGTATCCGGACGCTACCGGTAAAGAGCTTACCGACGGTATTATGGGCAGCACAAAAGATGATTGCTCCTATTTAAAGGATCATTGGGTAGGCCTGAACTGGAAAGGCGAGAACACAGAATGCAACTCTCAAACCTGGAATAAGGACACAACAATCTCTATCAACTACATAACCGTTGATCTTGCCTCCGTTCAATCTTCTTTGACGAAATTCGTACTTTACGCTACTCAGTTCGCAGACGGAGTTGACAAGCCGAAGAGCGTAGAAGTATTTGTTTCCAGCAACGGAACCGATTACACTTCTGTCGGCACCGCAACGGAGACAAAGTTTGTTGACGCAGAAGTTGCCGGCAAACCCGAATACGGCATTTATGCTTACACCGTAACCGCCGCGACCGCTGCAAGCGCAAGATATGTTAAGTTTAAGGTTACGCACGGCGGCGCTTGGACGCACGTATCTGAAGTAGAGGTTTACCAGAGCGATGCGCCCGCTACTTCAAGTTCTACTTCCAGCGTTCCGACCGTTAAAGTTCCGAAAGAAACCTATTCGCTGATTACAACCGACGTTTCCAAGTGGCAGACCTATCAAATCACTGTCAACGACATAACAGAAGATGCGGTCGTTACTACAGAAGGCGATGCGGTTGTCATTTCCGGCAGCCAGCAGTTATGGCCTTTCGCTTACTATGATATTCCGGAAGCAGATCAGCATAAGGTTAAGATTTCCGATTTCAAACTGGTATACAAGTTTAAAGTTGAAGACGGAAAAGCAAACATCATCCTGTTCTGCGAAGGTTCCAAGTGCCTTGACAACACCAACTATATCAGCGATTTGACGCATATCATCGTTCCCGATGGAGAACCCGGCCGCGCGATTGGCGCCGACGACCTGCAGGACGGCATTTATGAAGGTTCTATTGACCTCTCCGCTCTTTCGTTAAGCGCCGGCTCGCTGAAGGAAGAAGGGTACATCACCATCTCGTCCGTAAAAGTGTTCACCGTTGGCGGCGGAAAAGTCACGATCGAGAAGTTCGCGCTTGAATCCTATGAAACGGTTGACGTTCCGGGCGATCCCGGTAGCTCTTCTTCAACCAGCAGCGCTTCCAGCCAGACTTCCAGCACCAGCAGCGCGCCGACTTCGACAAGCTCGTCGGCAGCATCCGGCTCCAGCTCGGGCGGCACAAAGGTTGGCGACGCCGGTGTTGCGGGAATGATTATCCTGTTTGCAGCTTCGCTTGCAGGCATGACCTTTGTTTCACTGAAAAAGAGAAGAGTTAAATAAACATTGAGAGACTTCATTGACGAATTAAGCGAAAGTTTTTATACTTTCGCTTAATTCCATTATTTCAGAATATATTTTTCAAAATGTGAATTTTCCCTATTTACAAAATTGATTATTTGTGATATTATTACTAACAGCCGTATAAAAAATCTAAAAAAAGGAGAATTACGATGAGAAAAATCATTGCTGTTGTTTTAACAGTACTTATGATTATTCCTCTCGGTATAGTCGTTTCATCAGCCGAAGCAACGAACGTCGCCAGGGGAATGACATATGAGTTTACCGGCGCATATACCGATCCGAACAGCGGAAACGTACTGTATCCCGACACCGACAACAAAGAGCTTACAGACGGCGTTAAGTCGGAGACCATGGATGATTTCGGTTATTCGCCTGTGCTCTGGGTTGGCTTAAATATCAACGGAGCCAACGCAGACAAGGCCAATTCGCTCAACTACATCGTCGTTGACCTCGGCGAGAAGAAGACAAATCTTACTCAGTTTGTCGTCTATACCGAGGAATATAAAGGCCCTGGCATTTTAAAGCCGAAGAGCATTGAAGTTTTCGTATCCGACGATAACTCGAACTTCACATCTATCGGAAAAATTGAAGAGCCTGTAAAAACGCTCGACTTCCCGGGCACCGATAATGCGGCTGACGGACTGTATAAATATGTTTTAAACGGCAACGCCAGCGGCAGATATGTTAAGTTCCTCATTCATCACGGTTCGAACTGGTGCTTCGTATCTGAGGTTGAGGTTTATCAGGATCCGGATGCAGAGCCCGCTCCCGAACCCGTTCAGGAGACCATTACCATCGACGGCAAGTTTGACGACACCGGCTGGAAAGCAAGCGGCTGGACGCATGTTGACAGCTCCAATGCAACTCTCTATGCAAATACGGAAGGAAGAGACGATAACTTCGACTTCCAGTTCCGC
>JAKPGJ010000001.1 GCA_029550965.1 Bacillota bacterium | reverse complement strand
AAGTTTAAATAAAGGAGCCAAGAGTATGAGCAAACAATTAAGACTGCTTTCAGTCTTTTTAACAATCGCGTTTGTTTTCGGCAGTTTGTATATTCCGGCCGGGGCGATCAGCTTCGAGGTCGGAGACACAATCGGTACCGGAACTGCGCAGACGGTATTGAATGATGACTTAACCGACGACGGCGCAGTTACATATTCCAAAGTTACTTATACAGACAGCGAAAAAAATAAACAGGCAATGTACGCGGTTGAGTTCAACCCGAAAACCAGCGATTACATGCCGTATGTTTACAGCGGCAGAACCGGAACGGGTTATAATACCTATGAAAGCGCGAAGCGCGCGGAGGAATGGTTCGGCGTTGAGGTTATCGCAGGCGTAAACGCGACGTTCTACTCGACCTCCACCGGAAGCACCTACGCGGGCTACTGGGTACACGACGGAAGACTTGCCCAGGCTACTGCGGGCTACCAGCACGATATTATTACATTTACCACGGACGGAACCTGCAATATCGTAAACTCCAGGCTTGACTTTAAATTGTACATAAACGGAGCAGAAATCACATACGGCGGCGGCGGCAGCATCGCGCATATTAACAAAAAATCACCTGCCGATGGAGTCAGCGATAAGTTCTATTACTGGGACAACGAATGCGGAACTGTTACGGATTCTGTGATCGCGGGTACCGAAATTCTCTGCAAAAAGCTGGACTACGGCCAGCTGATTATCGGCGGAACCCTTAAAGGAAAAGTAGTCGAGATAAGAAAAAATTCTTACGCAGGTCCTGTTGGCGAGGACGAGTTTGTTCTTTACTTAAAGAACGGCTCTCCGCTGATGGAAAAAATCGAATCTTTAACCGTTGACAGCATCGTTGAGATTTCGGTCATTGAAACCATCGAAGCCGCAAGACCGTATACCGAAAAAGCGAACGCGGCGATCGTCGCGCAGTATCCGATCGTAAAGAACGGTAAAGCCGATACTGCGGAAACGCTCAGCCAGCTCGGCGCAGGTTTTCTGATTGCAAGAGCGCAGAGAACCTCGATCGGTATCAAAGACGACGGTTCGGTTGTTCTCGTATGCACCGCGGGCAGAAATGTTACCGACGAAGCGCCCGGTCTTACCGTATATGAGCTTGCCGATTTAATGGTACAGTTGGGCTGCGTAACCGCATACAACCTGGACGGCGGCGGTTCGACAACGATGATAACAAAGAAAGCCGACGGCGATTTTGATATACGAATAAGGGGCAATGAGGGAACTTACGGCCGCAACGTTGCAAACAGCTTCTATATCGTAAAGAAGCAAAGCACGCAAAAGAGCAACGGCGTAAAGGCAGCGCTTGCCGCTTTAATTGACGCGAATAAAGACAACACATCTCAGCCTGTTCAGGAGGCAATTGCTGAAGCGAACGCCGTATTGTCCTATGCCAACAGCATGGACGGCGACTACACGCGCGCTTACATGAAATTAAAGACCGCGCTCTCCGGCAAGGTCGAACTGGATAATGCGATTGCTTCGGCTTCGGGCATTTCTTACAAAGATTACAGCCCGACCGTGCTGCAGATGATTTGGGACGCTTACAGGACCGCCGTTGCTGTTCGCGGAAACGAGAATGCGACTGCGGAGGAAATCGATCAGATCACCAAACAGCTGAACAGCCTGCTGCAGATGAAGGGCGAAGTTTCGATTAAAATTTCTACCAACAAGCCCTATACGAAATTAGGCGGAATATACACAAATCCAGACCCAAAATATGTTGATACGAATGATGCAGAACTGACGGACGGAATAATCGCTCCTCCAGGAAACTTATACGGTTATGAATGGGTATGCTTCCATTCCTCCAATAGGGGCGGTACCGAGGACGGCGCTCCCTTCTACGATGTCACAATCGATTTGGGTAAAGTCGAATCCGACTTAACGGAATTCAAAGTTTATACCGAACATGAATGGGATGCGGGCATAGAGGCGCCTACTAAGGTCGTTATCTTTGTTTCGGAAGACGGAACCAACTTTACGCAGGCGGGTTTTGCAACCTCTGAGGAAAGCGAAAATCTTTACAGAAGCGCAGAAGATACAAATAAGAAGAAAGTAACGCACTTGACATTCACACTCGGGCTTACCGAGGGCGTGAAAGGTCGTTATGTAAAATTCCATTTGGTGGGCGGAAAGAGCAGGATGATGCTGTTTGTCACCGAGCTTGAGGTTTACAAGTCCGACAAACCGGTTGACCAGGCTATTTTCGTCACCAAGATGAACTCCAAGATTTATACGAACGACAGCATTCTCTTCACGCCTGATTATGCGGCGGAGCTTACGGGCGACAACGCAAACCTGAACTGGGCGTTCGCGATCGCCGCGCAGTGGAATGAAGAGAAGCAGGCATACGTCGTTATTCAGACCGCTTCTGGAAACGGAAGCAACGCGGTCAAGACGGTTCCGCAGAACGGCTTTGTGCTCGGCGTACACGGCGATAACGGAGACGGCGCTGCGAACAAGTCCTATGCGATGAAGATTAAAGTCGGCGACATCATTGTATTGAACGGCATTGATCTCGCGACGAAATCAATGCTTTCCGGCGCCTATGTCCAGTATTACACGCCGCAAACCGACGCGACCGTAAAACCCGGCAGCAAAGTACGGCTCGAAAACGGCTATGCTACCGGTATTAGAAACGAAACGACGGTTACCGCTTTGCTCAATCAGTTTAACGGAACCATCGTTGTTCGGGACGCAAACGGCAATGTTATTACCGGAAATCAGCTGGTCGGCACCGGCGCCACCATCAATACCGGCACGAAGGTATATACGGTCATCGTAAAAGGCGACCTTGACGGCGACGGCTACGTTGACTCCGTTGACGCGCTGCAGCTCAAGCGCGGCATTATCGGTACGGCTCCGCTGACGGCGCTCCAGCTAAAGGCAGGCGTATTCGACGACTCGGGTGAGCCGAGCTCGACCGATTACCTCATACTCAAGAGATATATATTGGGCAACCACGATATTTACGATTAAATGACAGCAAGTCTTTGAATAACAAACGGCATACTGTTCCATAAACCAAAAACCGGTTTCTCGCGTGAGAAACCGGTTTTTGATTGGCGATGGATTTAGAGAACAGTCCTAAAAATCTTTCTTAATATAGATGCTGACCGAAGTTAGAATAGACAGCGCCAGCAGAACCGCGGTGAAAAGCGGAATGAAGAACGGGTACTGCTCTGTAAAGAGCGTGAACTTATCAAATAACGCTCCGTTATCAGAACTGATGAATGCCAAAAGCGCCGAAAAGAATACCGTAATTAGAATGAACAGAATACGTCCTTTTTCAACGCCGAATTTAAACACAACCGGCAGTAGCAGGGATACTGTAGCAATCGAGATGCAGCTAAAAAGCAGCAATTCTTTTAATTCGGATACATCCATAAAAACGCCGGTGTAAATATAGTTGCCGATGAATACCAGAAGCGCGGCGGAACCAATGAAGAGAATGCCGAAAACATACTTGCTTAACACAATCTCACTGCGGGTGTACGGCATGGTCAGCGCCAGCTTGTTCCATTTTGAACGTTCATCATATGCCAGCAATGTCACCGGAATTACCGATACATAAACAAGCACGAATGTGGTATAGGAAAACTGCGGCAGCAATGCAAAGAGCATGATTAAAAGAAGCACGAGCTTCATCTGTTTGATAAGTATATAGAAATCCTTTAAGAGAAGGCCTTTCATGCTTTTCCCTCCTTTGCTGATTTGACGGAATACAGGAAGATGTCCTCAATCGTAGCGCGTTCGAGCTTAAACCCGGCGGGTACCGCTTCTCTGCGCACCAACGCTTCGGTTCCGTATTCGCCGTTGCGGCAGCCCTTCACAACGCCCGACGGGAGGTTGTCTAAATCTTCCTTTCTGCATTTTAAAATGGCGTGCTGTTCAAGCAGTTTGTCTTTTTCTTCGCAGATCAGCAGTTTGCCTTTATGCAGAAAGGCGATGTAGTCGCACAGCTTTTCAAGGTCGCTGACGATATGCGAGGAAATCAGAATCGCGTGCTGTTCGTCCTTGATAAAATCAAAGAAAATATCAAGAATTTCATCCCGAACCACCGGGTCAAGACCGCTGGTGGGTTCGTCCAAAATCAAAAGTTTGGCGTTATGCGAGAGGGCGACGGCGATGCTGAGCTTCATTTTCATTCCGCGCGAAAAGTCTTTAAATGCCTTTTTCGGCGGCAGGCTGAGCTTTTCGAGATAGGAAAAGAAGGCCGTTTCGTCCCAGTTCCGAAAGGTATTTTTCATGATATTGTTTACCTGTTTTGCGCTGATGGCTTCCGGAAAATACGCTTCGTCCAGCACGACGCCGATGTCTTCTTTTACTTGCTTAAAGTTCTTTTTGTTGTTCTGTCCCAGCACGAATATCTCGCCGGAATCGGGCGCGGTCAGACCGGAAATCAGTTTGATGGTTGTGGTTTTGCCGGCGCCGTTCTCGCCGATTAACCCCATCACGCAGCCCGTCGGCAGCGTCAGGTTGATATTGTCCAATGTAAAGTCTTTATAGCGTTTGGTTAGGTTTTTTATCTCAATCGCAGTCAAGAAAAGTCTTCCTTTCAAGAAAGTATTGTTACAGATTTTCCTGATTCAACACGCGCAGCATCTCAATCAGGTCGTCGTTCGTCAGGCCGCAAAGTTTTGCCAGCTCCGAGATCTGCTGCAGATGCTCCTCGATTTGCTTTAGATAATTCTCTTTGATTAATTCCGAATTCTGTTTCGCCACAAAACAGCCCTTTGCCGGAACGGTATGGATATACCCCTGATGCTCAAGTTCGTCGTAAGCTCTTTTCGTGGTGATGACGCTTATCCGAAGGTCTCGCGCAAGATTGCGTATCGACGGGAGCGGGTCCCCTTCGCGCAGTTTGCCCGAAAGGATATGCGCTTTTATCTGAGCGCAGATCTGCTCGTAGATCGGCTGATCGCTGGTGTTGCTGATGAATATTTCCAGAACCGTCACCTCGCTTCTACTGTATATATACAGTATATACACTATGCGCTATCAGTATACACGTTTTTTTTGCGCTTGTCAATAGAAAAGCGAAAAAAATCCGGATGCTTTTCGCATCCGGAATTTTTTATTTATCTTCTTCTTTTTCGGATATATACAATCAGCGCCGCGATACTGTAAATCAAGGCATACAGCAGGGTAGCAATAAAGATGAACAAAACCTTGCCGGACGGCGTCGAATCCGGCGATGCCATTAATAGGAAGCAGCCAAGCATGGCAGCGTATAAAACAAAGATGTGCAGCGTCCATTTCGCGGCATTGGGAATTCTTTTTATGTCAAAAATCAGCTTCGAAAAACCGAACACCAGCGAAAAGGCCAGCAGCAATGCAAGATTTTTCAAAAGCAGCGCGGCGAATGACGCGATGGTTTTATTGCTGTTTTCAATTGAAAGAGCGATAAAACCCAAATAACCGAACGAAACCGGCGTGTAAAACAGTAGCGACCGGAACAGGCATTTTAAAAGGTTATTCTTTCTTTCTCCTGCTGTTTCCATTGTAAAATCAATATTCCTTTATATACTTTTTGATGGATTCGGGTACGTTTTCGGGTTCAATAGAGGCTGTTATCAAACAACTTATGTTGTTATGGCTGGTGATTTTATCTATGTTAAGGATGAACTCCTCAAATGCTTTTACGTCGTTCTGGCAAATCTTGAGCGCACTGTCGATAAACAGTTCGGTGACGTCATAGTTTCCGGCAAGGATTCCGCAGATAAAACCGTATAAAGCGGTGGCGTTGTTGATACCGTAATCCTTCGCGTCCACAAGGCGCGCTTTATACATAATGTCATACGTTAGCTTCCTGCCGTACTCTACGCAGACGACCGCACCGTGGGACTCCTTGGCAGCCTTATTTACTTCTTCAATAAGCGCCTTTGTCTTTCCGGTTCCCTTGAGACCTACAATTAACTGCACCATAATAATAACCTCCACGATATATATTTCGGTTTATATGGACCCGAACGCGAAAAGCATTCGTACCACTTCTATATTACTTTATTATTCCGAAAAAATCAACCCTCGAACGGGAATTCGCCGAATTATTTGTCGAACGTTTTAAGTCTTTCTTCCAGCTCGGCTTTTTTGTCCTCGAAGCCGGGTTTGCCGAGCAGCGCGAACATATTCTTTTTGTATGCTTCCACGCCGGGCTGATTAAACGGATTTACGCCGAGCATATATCCGGAGGCGGCGCAGGCAAGGAAGAAGAAGTAAATCAGTTCTCCGACGGCATATTCGCTTTTATCCGCATATTCGACAATAATGCTCTCCGTGCCGCCGTCTGCGTGCGCGAGCAGCGTGCCCAAAAACGCTTTGTCGTTGACGTTTTCCAGCGTTTCGCCTGTGAGGAAGTTCAGGTTATCGATATTTTCGTCGTCGTTCGGGATGACGGTCTTTTCGGACGGGACCGCCTGCCGGCAGACGGTTTCAAACAGAATGGGCGAACCGTCCTGAATATACTGACCGAGCGAATGCAGGTCGGTCGAGAAGATGACCGAGGCGGGGAAGATGCCTTTTTTGTCCTTGCCCTCGCTCTCGCCGAACAGCTGCTTGAACCACTCGCCCATGTATCGAAACGACGGGTCGTAGCTGGCGAGCACTTCGACCATTCTGCCCTTTTTTAAAAAAGCGTTGCGCAGACGGGCGTAGGTGTACGCTTCGTTTTGCAGTCCGGCCTGCAACAGATGCTCCCGGCACGCGGCGGCGCCCGCCATCAAAGCGTCGATGTCCGCGCCGCTGACCGCGATGGGCAAAAGACCGACCGCGGTGAGCACCGAGAACCGGCCGCCGATGTCGTCGGGAATGACAAAACACTCGTATCCTTCCCGGTCGGCGAACGCCTTGAGCGCGCCCTTCTGCTTGTCGGTGGTGGCGTAAATTCTCTTTTTGAGTTCTTCTCTGCCGTATCGTTTTTCAAGATAGCTTCGCACAATGCGGAAGGCGATCGCGCTCTCCGTGGTCGTGCCGGATTTCGAGATTACGTTGACGCTGACGCGCTTGCCGTCGCACAGCGAGAGGACTTTCGCAAGCTCGTCGCCCGAGAAAGAGTTGCCGATAAAGTAAATCTCCGGGCGGTCTTTTCTGAGCTGATTGTAGTAAGACGAGTAAAGCAGCTCGATCACCGCTCTGGCGCCGAGATAGCTGCCGCCGATTCCGATGACGAGCAGAACGTCGCTGTTTTCCCGGATTCTCCGGGCGGCCGCCTTAATCCGCGCGAACTCCGCTTTGTCGTAGTTGACCGGAAGGTCTATCCAGCCGGTAAAATCGGCGCCCTCGCCGTTTTTATTGCGGATTTTATCGTCCGCTTCCCGCAGAGCCGGCATCAGCGCATCCAAATCCGCCGCGGTTATGCTTTTTATGTGGGAATACTTCAGTTTTATCATTTTAAGACGTTCCTTTTCTTTTGACGTTTTTTGGGTGTTCTCTTTAAATTAACCTTAATTATAAAATGCTTGCGAACCGTTGTCAATATTTAGAAGAAGGAAAACATGCTTTTGATCATTCTGATAAGCACAATCAGATAGTTAATCTTTCCCACGTCCTCGGTCACATAAACCGGCACCCGCGCGGCTTCGGTTCCGTCGATTTCATAGACGACGTAGCCTACGGTGTCGCCTTTTTTAATCGGCGCTTCGGGTTTTTCCTCGATATGCGCTTTCTGGGTGACGTCGTTCTTCTTGCCTTTCTCCAGCAGCAGCGTCGGCGGCGTATAATCGATTCCCGCGCTTCCCTTGACGCCGTTCTGAACGGTCACCGGCTCAAGTTTCAGTTTCTCCGGCCGCATTATCGAGTAGTTCGCGAAACCGTAATCCAGCATCTTTTTTGCGGCGTTGAACCGTTCCTCATCCGATTCCGCGCCAAGAACAACGGCGATCAGCTGCAGACCGTTCCGCTTCGCGGTTCCGCATACGCAGTATTTCGCTTCGTCCGTAAAACCGGCGCTCAGTCCGTTCGCGCCGTTGTAAAACCGTATCAGCTTGTTGGTGTTGGCGAGCCCGAAGGTTCCTCTCCTTATGGTGTCCATCCAGATCGTGGTATATTCCAAAATCATGGGATATTTTAGCAGTTCCTGCGCCGCGCGCGCAACGTCCTTCGCCGAGGTGTAGTGGTCCTGCTCGTGCAGTCCGGTCGCGTTTTTAAAATGGGTGTTGCTCATTCCAAGCTGCTGCGCGCGCTCGTTCATCGCGGAAACAAAGGATTCCTCGCTGCCGCCGACATATTCCGCAAGCGCGACCGTCGCGTCGTTCGCCGCGGAAACGCACATCGCTTTTAACAACTCGTTGACGCTCATCTGCTCGTTGGCTTTGAGGTAAACTTGCGCGCCGCCCATCGAAGCGGCGTGCTCGCTGACCGGCACCATATCGGTTTTCTTGATTTTTCCGTTGTCCAGCGCTTCGGCAATTAAAAGCGCGCTCATGATTTTCGTCAGCGAAGCCATGGGCAGCCGCTCGTCCTCGTTCAGCGCGAAAAGCACTTTTCCGCTGGACGCTTCCATCAGAACGGCGCTTTTTACTTTAAAGTCGGCGGTCAGCGCGGCGGCTTCTTCCGCGTCCTCGTACCAGAACTCCTCCCAGGCGAACGCGTAAGGGTAAACCGAGGCATCCTCGGCTGCGGAAACGGTTAACGGGAATATCAAAAGCAAAGCGATTAGGAAACACAGTTTTTTCAATTTAAACCCTTCCTCTGCGTATAAAACTCCGTTATAAGGTATGAAAAAGTCAAAAAGATTATTACTTTTGGTCAATTGAAAGAAAACTATTGCGCAATCGCTTCCGCTATGTTATATTGAATACAAAATACGACAAAAAATGGAGATTTTTAGAATGTATTGCGGCAAATGCGGACAAGAAACAGCCGATATCAACAAGCCCTGCCCCAACTGCGGCGACAAAACAATACGGTACGAGCATCCGCAGATCGAGCGGGAGCCTGCCGTTCCGGACGCGCAAAAAAAGAAAAGAGCGTTGTTTGAGCCTGCAAGAAGAAAAAAGAACAGAGGGGTATTGTTTCTCATTATCATCGTGGCGGCGATCGTGCTGTTTTACAATTCCACCGACGGCGCGGGAAGCCCGGAGGACGCGGTCAGGAAGCTGAACGACGCGTTCCGCAGCAACAACGTCGGCGCGATGATCGAGTTTACCACCTATAACGAAACCTGCCAGAAAGCGCTCGGCAACAGCCTGTATAACGTAAAAGAATTAAAAAGCCAGCTCGAAAAAGCGTATCAGAACAAGGTTCGGGGCGACAAGAAGCTCACCATTACCGGCACCTATAAACCGAGCGGCATAGAACTTGAGCAAATAGCGGAAAGGCTGAAAATGTTTTTCGAGAACCTGGACAACATCGAGGAAATCGAAATCGTCAAAACCAGGGAAGTCACCGGAAGCGAGGAAAAGGATAGAACCTATTACTGCTTGAAGATCAGCGGCAGATGGTATGTTTCCGTTGAGCTTTTGCAGAGCGATATGCTGGTTTAATGATGCTGAATACATAAAAAAAGTCTCACGAAATGCCGTGAGACTTTTATTTAAAGCTATTCTATTACGATTCTGCCGCCTTTTAGCGCCTGTTTTTCGTAGCGGTCTAAAATGTCGTTGATGCTGTAATATCTTTCGCCGTTGAAGTAGGAGCCGATTTTGTCGCCGAACGGTTCGTACCAATGGCTGTCCAGACACTTCATTCCGTAGCAGGCGCCTGCGATCGAGCCGGCGGTCGCAGCGGTGCAGTCGCAGTCGTGCGCCATGGCGACCGCGTTGGAAATAACCTTTCCGATATCTTTTCCGCCCAAAGCGAGCGCGAAGACGGTCAGGCAGGCGTTGTTGATGGTATGCACGGCGTGCATGCCGGGAAAACGTTCGTCAACCAGTTCCGCCGCGTGACGATAATCCCTGACGGCATCGTAGTTCTCCAGCGCCCAGCGGATGGCGTCGGCAAGTTCGCAGTCGGACGGAATATAGTCAAGTCCGGCGGTCAGCGCTTTCTTTGCGTCCGAAAGCTGGAAGCTCAGCGCGATGACGGCGGCGAAATACATCGAGCCGTAAACGCCGTTCCTGCGGTGGCTGATCCAGGCGTCGGTCTTTGCCATTTCGGCGGCTTTTTCCGGTTCGCAGGGCGCCATATAGCCGTATCCGTCGCAGCGGATGTCCGCGCCGATCCATTCGTCGTAAGGGTTGTCTATTTCGGCCGCCTTTTCCGGCGGAACGCCGTTTTTCAAATTTTTAAGCGCGATGTCTTCGGCTGTCCAGGCAAGGGTGATGTATTTAACCCATGCTTTTGCGACGTCGTTTAGCGTAAAGTCTCTGCCGTTTCCTTCCTCGGCGATAAAGAGCGACAGCAACGTATAGCCTACGTCGTCGTCGCAGGGGACGTACGAGAAGTTGCCTTTGCAGTAGCTGGAAAACTTCTCGTAAATATAGCGCGGGTCGTCGGGGTTCGGGACGGCCGGCCAGTAATCGGTGAGCGGGTATGCCAGACCCAGCTGCTTCGCGTAATCCTCCATTTGCTGAAGCGACCAGCCCTCGACGGGCGCTCCGAGCGTGCAGCCTGCGAATCGGGCGAGCATCGCCGCTTTGAGTTTGTCTCTATATTCGGTCAGGGTAATCGTCTGCATTTTGCACAATCCATTCCTTTCTAAAATCATTACTGCTATTATACATATATTTATGAAAAATGGTAGACTTTTCTAAATATTTACCTAAAATATTATAAAAAGCCATAAGGACGCATGAAATATGGAAATCCTCAGTCAACTGTCCGCTCTGCCCTGCCAGTACGAATCGTTAAAAGCGGAAAAACGACCGATTCTTTTGTACGGCATGGGCGACGGGGCGGAGAAGATTTATTCTGAACTGCATAAAAGGGGCATTGAAGCGCAGGGCGTTTTTGCGAGCGAGGGGTTTGTGCGGGGGCAAAGCTTTTTAGGCCACCGCGTCATGAGCCTTTCGGAAGCCGAGGAGAAATACAAGGACTTCGTCTGCGTTCTGTGCTTTGCTTTGGAGGGCGAAAAGGCTCAGATTTTAAAACCCCTTCGGGAAAAGCATATGCTTTATTCGCCGAACATCCCCGTCTATGGCGAGGGCGTGTGCGACAAGGCGTTTATCCTTGAAAACATCGAAAAAATACAAAAGCTGTATGACTGTCTGGCGGACGATTTGTCCAGAAAGATACTCATGTCGGTGTTAAAATACAATATCACAGGCGAGATTGGTTATTTGCAATTGGAAGAAGACACCTTTTCTTACCCGAACGGCTTTTTCAGGCATTCGAAAAGGCATATCGACGTGGGTGCTTACGACGGCGATTCGGTTTTGGAATACGCGGCGTACAACGAAGCATACGCGGACATCGCCGCGTTTGAACCGGACAAAGCGAATTTTAAGAAGTTAAAGCAGAACACCGCCGAATTAAGAAATATCCTGTGCGAAAACGCGGCGGTCGCCGACAAAGACGGCGCCAGCGGCGTGATGGGAAAAGGCAACCGCGGCACGTTTCTCGGCGAGGGCGGTTCGGGCAGTATCCGGACCGTAAAGCTGGACACCTACTGCCGGCAGCCGAACATCAACGCGGACGGCGTCCCGGTCGGCAGCATGAAAATCGACGCGGAGGGCATGGACAGGCAGGCGATTGCGGGAGCGGCAAACCTGATTTACAAAAACCGTCCGGATATACTGGTCGCCGTGTATCACCGCGCCGGGGATATTTTTGAGATTCCGCTGCTGATTCGAAACTGCGACTATAAATACAAACTGTACCTGCGCAAAAAGGAGTATGTCCCCGCGTGGGACGTGTTTTTGCTGGCGACGCGGAAGGATTAAATAATTGTCAAAAATTGAAAAAAAACATCTTTTATTTTCTGGAATAATATGATATTATACTTTCTAAAATTAAGTGACGCATCGGATACGTAAACCATAGGAAAAAGAAGGAACGTAAAAATGACCAAAAGAGTAGCCGCCATCCATGATATATCCTGTTTCGGACGCTGTTCCATGCAGGTAATATGGCCGGTTGTATCGCATTTCGGGCATCAGGTTTGTCCGGTTCCGACGGCATTGCTTTCGACGCATACCGGAGGGTACGAGGGCTTTACCTTCCTGGATTTAAGCGAAGAGATGGAAAAGATCGCCGCTCACTGGAAAGCGTTGGGGCTCGGCTTCGACGCCATTTACAGCGGCTTTCTGGGAAGCGAAAGGCAGATTGCGACGGTAAACAGCTTTATAAAGGATTTTTCTTCCGAAAAAACGCTCGTGCTCGTGGACCCGGTCATGGGGGACGACGGCAAAATTTACAAAACATACACCAACGAAATGTGCAAAGGCATGCGGATTCTCTGCGCGGAAGCGGACATTATCACGCCAAATCTGACGGAAGCGTATATCCTTTTGGACGAGGAATACGAAGAACAGCCCGACAGCGTGCGGCAGAAGGAGCTGCTCGACAGACTGCTTATGCTCAGCAGGAAAAGCAAAAAAGCGGTCATACTGACCGGCATCCGCGATCAGCGGCAGAATACGATCGGCTCGGTATTCGCAATAATGGATGGGGATAAAATCAGCTACGGCAGCCGTTTTGCGCCGTACTGCGACTGCTTTTTCCCGGGCAGCGGCGACCTGTTCGCTTCCATCCTGCTCGGAAAGGTTTTACGCGGCTGCGCGATAACGGAAGCGGTCGAGACCGCGGTCCGGTTTATATCCAAAGCGTCGGAATACACCAAAAAGTTAGGCACGCCGCCGCATTACGGTCTTGAATTTGAAGGTTTGATGGGAGAGATGTAAATGCGCAAAAACACCAAAAGACTTGCCGCAACCGCGCTGGGCGCCGCGATCGTCTGCATTTTTACGGCGTTTTTTCAACTGAAAAACCCCAGCGGATACGGATACATCCATATCGGCGATTCGTTTATTTATTTGTTCGCCTGCACGCTGCCGATGCCGTACAGCCTGCTGGCGGGCGCAATCGGCGCGTCACTTGCGGACGTCATATCCGGCTACGCGGTTTACGCGCTGCCCACCTTTCTTGTCAAGGCGTTGATGGCGGTCGGTTTTTCGAACAGGCATAAAACACTTTCGGCACGAAACATACTCGCCGTCGTCTGGGCGTCTTTCGTATTGAACGGCGGATATTTTATTACGGAAGTAATCCTTTATAACATAGAAGGCGCGATGGCAAATATTGTTCCGAACTTGATACAGGCAGGCGCCAGCTTTGTGGTTTATATCTTCTTTTCCGTTATTCTTGAGAAAACAAAAGCATATAATTCCTTTAAGGAGGAGTTAAAGTAATGTTTAAGCAAATCACACCGGAGAATTTCGATAATGTTTTCAACGCAATCGGAAAGCAGTGGATGCTGATTACCGCGAAGAAGCCGGACGGCAGCTTCAACACGATGACGGCAAGCTGGGGCGGACTGGGCGTTCTTTGGAACAAGAACGTGTTCTTCTGCTTTGTGCGCCCGCAGCGGTTTACGCACGAGTTTACGGAAGCCGCCAATGAGATAACGCTGTCCTTTCTCGGCGAGGAGCATCGGGACGCGCTGAAGATTTGCGGCGCAAAAAGCGGCAGAGACTGCGACAAAATCGCGGAAGCCAAACTGACGCCGGTCAAGGACGGAAACTTTGTTTATTTCGAGCAGGCTTCCAAAGTGCTGTGCGGCAAAAAGCTCTACGTTGACAGGCTGAAGGAGAGCGGATTTGTCGGCATTGACCCCGCGCAGTTTTATCAGGCAAAAGATTACCATACGATTTATGTCTGCGAGATTGTAAAAGCACTTGAAAAATAAAATCATCGGGAGTAATATAATGAAAGCGTCACGAATAAAGGACAGGATACACAGCGGAAAATTCGACAAAACCCTTACGCTTCTTTACGGGAAAGAGCGGCTCGCCGAGCAGCGCCAGCGGTACATACATCTAATTGATAACTTTACTTCGTTGTACGGCGACCTTGAGGTCAGCCTCTTCTCGGTTCCGGGAAGAAGCGAAATCTCCGGCAACCATACCGACCACAACCACGGCAAAGTGCTCGCCGCTTCGGTGGACATCGACATCATCGCGGTTGCCGCGAAAACCAAAGAACCCGTGATCCGAATCAAGAGCGAGGGATATCGCGAGGACGTAGTCGATATCCGCGCTTTGGACCCCGCGCATGTGCGCAAAAACTCTTCTTCGGCGATCATCGCGGGCATCTGCGACGGTTTTCGGAAAAAAGGATACGCCTACGGCGGTTTTCTGGCCTGCACGACCAGCGACGTCCTGTCCGGGTCCGGGCTTTCGTCGTCCGCGGCCTTTGAGGTGATGTGCGGAAACATCCTTTCGCATTTGTACAACGACGGTCAAATCCCGCTGATGGAAATCGCCAAAGTGGGAAAATACGCCGAAAACGTCTTTTTCGGCAAACCCTGCGGGCTGTTGGACCAGGCGGCCTGCGCGCACGGCGGTTTTCTGTATATGGATTTTGAGAACAACGACTCGCCGGTCAAGGAGAAGCTGACCTTTAACCCGGCGGAGTACGGCTATTTGCTCTGCATTGTCAATACCGGCGGAAACCATGCCGACCTGACCGACGATTACGCGTCGGTGCCCAAAGAAATGAAGGCCTGCGCGAGCCTGATGGGCAAAACCGTTCTGCGCGAGGTGGACGAGGCGGATTTTGTGACCAGAATCAGCTATCTGCGCGGCATTGTCGGCGACCGCGCGATCCTTCGGGCGCTGCATTTCTTTAAGGAAAACGAAAGAGTCGAAAAACAGCGCAGAGCGATTAAGGAAAAAGACATAAACACCTTTTTATCGCTGGTATCGGAATCGGGAAACTCCTCGTTTAGATTCCTCCAGAACGTTTATACCAACAAAAACGTCGAAGAGCAGGGACTTTCCCTGGCGCTCGCAGTTTCCGAGCGGCTCGGCGTTGTCTGCCGCGTGCACGGCGGCGGCTTTGCCGGAACCATTCAAAGCTATGTGCCGAACGATAAAAAGGATGAATATAAAAAAGCGCTGGAAGGCGTCTTCGGCGCATCGGCCTGCATGTTCTTAAAGGTGCGTCCTTACGGGGCGGTCAGGTTTGACGAGGAGAATATTTACGAGGGAGTATAATTCAGTGTGTGAGGGAGAACTGAAAGCATATATGCTTTTTTCCTCCTCCAAGGGGAATGCTGCGTATGTGAAATGCGGCAAAGACGAGATTCTGATCGATGCCGGCGTTTCCGCAAGGCGTATATGCGCCGCTCTTGCCGATATTGGGACAAGCATCAAAAACATCCGGGCAATTTTTGTCACGCATGAGCATAACGATCATATAAACGGTCTTGCCACCATTGCGAAATATTATAAAATACCGATTTACGCGCCGTATCTTTCCGCGAAGCATATCGCGGAGTGCCAGCCGGAAACGGAAGCCTTTCTGATCGAAAACGACGACGGCAGCTGCGTTTCGCTTGACAACATGCGCGTTTGCGCCATCGAAACGCCGCACGACTCGCTGTCGAGCGTGGGGTTCCGCATTGATTTGGGCGGAAAAACATTGGGCTACGCGACCGACATCGGGCATTTAAACGAGAAGGTAGAAAAGATTCTGCTCGGCTGCGATTATGTGGTGATTGAGTCCAACCACGATTTGGAGATGCTGCATAACGGGGATTATCCGGCTCATTTAAAGCGGCGCATTCTCAGCAGGAGAGGGCATCTCTCCAACTCGGACTGCGCGTCTTTTCTGCCGAAACTCGTCGAAAGCGGCGCGAAGAAAATCGTGCTTGCCCATTTGAGCGAGAACAACAACCGCCCTCAAATCGCTTACGGCGAATGCAGAGGCAGGCTCTCCGCGTTCGGGATTAACGTCAGTTCGGACGGCTGCGGCGGGGATGTTTGCCTGTCGGTCGCACTGCCTACCGGAGCGGTAAAAATAATATAGCGTGTAAAGGAACTGCAATCGGGGTTCCTTTGAAAGAAAAAGGATATAAGGAGATTATTTTATGTTTAAAATTGGCGTTCAGGTTTATTCCGTCAGGGACGATTATGCCGCTGACGTTAAGCAGTGCTTGCGGAAGCTGAAGGACATCGGATACGAGGGCGTTGAGCTGTTCGGCGCGCTTGCGAACCACCCCGCCGAGTTTCTGCGCGACGCGCTCAAGGAGGCCGGCCTTGAATGCTGCGGCTTTCATACGCGCTGGGAGGAGTTCGAAACCGAAGAGAAAATCCAGTTCGTGGTCGACTATATGAAGACACTGGGCTGCGATTACGTGATTGTTCCGTGGATGCCGGAAAAAACGCCGGAGCAGTGGGAAGAGCAGATTGCGGCGTTCAACCGGCTGCTCGAGCGCTTCCGCAAAGAGGGTCTGCGCTTCGGCTTCCACGCGCACAAGGGCGAGATGTACACGCTCTCCAACGGCAGGTTCGCCTGGGATATGATCGGCGAGCAGACGCCTGAAGATTTCGTGATGCAGGTCGATATCGGAAACGTGCTCAACGGCGGCAGAGAACCGATCGAGCTTTACAGGAAGTTCGCTTCCAGGGGCGCGACGGTTCATTACAAAGCGTACTCGAAGGAAAAAGGATACGACTGCGCCATCGGCGAGGACGATATCGACTGGAAGACGATCGTGGATATTTCCAAGAACACGCCGGAGTGCGAGTGGATCATCGTTGAAAAAGACGCGCAGGACAATTACGAATCCATCACCAGAAGCTATCACAATCTCAAAAAGATTATCTAAGCCATATATTCAAAAAAACCCTGTCGTGGGACGGTTAGCCGGAGGCTGTCCCATGGCAGGGTTTTTTATGCAAAAAGCCCGCGGAAAATATTTTCTCAAAAAACTATTGACACGATTTGTAAAATATGATATTATAATAAACTGCACAATATTGCCCGAAAAGCACCTGTTTTTTAAAATTTGACCGTAAATCGGTAAATTTTCGAAAACAGAATTGTATCTTTTTTGTAAATTTTTCATATTTCTTGCAAAAGGGTTAAAAATAAAAGGATACGCAACAGTCGGGACACCCGAAAAAGATACATAGTTTTGTAAAAAATATATGTCTTTTTTTAAAAACTGAATGGAGTGAATGGATGATATGTTATTAAAGGAACAGCGTCTCGGCAAAGTCACCAGAATGTCCTTTTCAAAGAACCAAGATGTGCTGGAAATTCCGAATCTGATCGAGATCCAGAAAAAATCCTTTCAACAGCTGATCGACAAGGACATCAAAAATGTTCTCGCCGAGATCTCTCCGATGACCGATTATTCGGGCAACCTGATAATCGAGTTCATTGATTATTCTCTCAACGAACCGCCGAAATATACCGTTGAGGAATGCAAGGAGAGAGACGTAAACTATGCTGCCCCCTTTAAGGTGACCGTCCGCCTGACCAACAAGGTGACGGGCGAGGTCAAGGAACAGGAAATCTACATGGGTGATTTCCCGATGATGACCGAGAGCGGAACCTTCATAATCAACGGCGCAGAAAGGGTAATTGTTTCGCAGATTGTCCGTTCACCCGGTATTTATTATGAAAGCTCCGACGACAAGTCCGGCAAGCATTTGCTTGCCTGCACGATTATCCCGTACAGGGGCGCGTGGCTTGAGTACGAGACCGATTCTTCCGATGTCTTTTATGTAAGAATCGACAAGAACCGTAAAATACCCATAACCATTCTGCTTCGCGCGTTTGGACTTACGAACAACGAAGATATTATCAATAGATTCGGCGACGAGCCGATTTTGAGAGCGACCTTCGAAAAAGACATTACCGTCGCCGAGGCCGAGAAGAACCTCAGCGAAGGCATCATGACCAACCCCACGGATGAGGCGCTCAAGGAAATATACAGAAAACTGCGTCCGGGCGATCCCCCGATTGTGGAGAGCGCTCAGGTGCTTTTGAACAATTTGTTTTTCGACCCGAAGCGGTACGACCTTTCTCCGGTCGGCAGATACAAGTTCAACAAGAAGCTTGCTCTGTCCAAGCGTATTGTTGGGCATGTACTCGCGCGCGCTGTCGCCAGCCCGTTCACCGGAGAGGTTCTGTATGAGGCGGGTCACAAGCTGACAAGAGCCGATGCCGAGCATATCGAAAAAGCCGGCGTCAGCGAAGTTTGGCTTAGCATCGACCACGAGGACAGCGAAAAGGAAATCAAGGTATTTTCCAACAAGATGGTCGACGCGTCCGCGATTTGCGGGTATTCCAACGAAGAACTTGGCGTTGACGAATATGTAAACGCGGACGTTCTTGCCGATATTATCAATAATGTGGGAATCGGCGACCTTCAGGCGCTCAAAAACGAGTTTGCGCGCAGAAAGGACGAGCTTATTCCCAACCATATCACGGTTGACGACGTGTTCGCGACGGTCAACTATATGATCTGCCTTACCTACGGCATTGGAAAAACCGACGACATTGACCATTTAAGCAACCGCCGTCTGCGTTCGGTCGGCGAACTGCTGTATAACCAGCTCAGAATCGGCTTCTCCCGCATGGATAAAATCGTCAAGGAGAAGATGACGACGCAGGATATCGACACTATCACGCCGCAGTCGCTGATCAACATTCGTCCGATTGTTTCCGCGATTCGGGACTTTTTCGGCTCTTCGCCGCTGTCCCAGTTCATGGACCAGACCAACCCGCTGTCCGAGCTGACGCACAAGCGCCGTATCTCCGCGCTCGGCCCCGGCGGTTTGTCAAGAGACAGGGCGTCCTTCGAAGTGCGCGATATTCACTATACCCATTACGGCAGAATGTGCCCGATCGAGACGCCGGAAGGACCGAACATCGGACTTATTTCCTACCTTGCTACTTACGCAAGGGTAAACCAGTTCGGCTTTATCGAAGCGCCGTACAGAGTTGTTAAGAACGGCGTCGTTACAAACGAGGTTGTTTATCTGACCGCCGACGCGGAAGACGAATACGTGATTGCGACCGCAAACGAAGAGTTGGACGAGAACGGCCGCTTCATAAACCGCAAGATTGTCGCGCGCCACAGGGACGAAATTCAGGAGTTCGAAGCCAGCAAAATCGACCTGATGGACGTTTCCGCGAAGATGGTTGTTTCCGTCGCGACGGCGATGATTCCGTTCCTTGAGAACGACGACAACACCCGCGCGCTGATGGGTTCGAACATGCAGAAGCAGGCGGTTCCGCTCATGGTCAGCGAAGCGCCCATCGTCGCGACCGGCATGGAGCACAAAGCGGCGTACGATTCCGGCGTGCTCGTGCTCTGCGAAAACAGCGGTATCGTCGAGTCGGTTACTTCCAGCGAGATTGTCATACGCACAGACAGCGGAAAAACCGACACATATAAATTGATAAAATTCAAGCGTTCCAACCAGGGAACCTGCATCAATCAAAAGCCCATTGTCGAAAAGGGTCAGCGGGTCGAAAAGGGCGAAGTTATCGCGGACGGTCCCGCGACCGACCACGGCGAAATTGCGCTGGGCAAGAACGTGCTGGTCGGATTTATGACCTGGGAGGGCTACAACTACGAGGACGCCGTTCTGATCAACGAGCGCCTTGTCCGGGAAGATATATACACCTCAATACATATTGAGGAGTATTATTGTGAAGCCCGCGACACCAAACTGGGTCCCGAGGAAATCACAAGAGATATTCCCAATGTGGGCGAGGATGTATTGAAAGACCTGGACAGCGACGGAATCGTCAGAATCGGCGCGGAAGTTCACGCCGGCGACATCCTTGTCGGCAAGGTTACGCCGAAGGGCGAGACCGAGCTGACCGCGGAGGAGCGTCTGCTCAGAGCGATTTTCGGCGAGAAGGCAAGAGAGGTTCGCGATACCTCGCTCAAGCTCCCGCACGGCGAATCCGGTATCGTTGTTGACGTAAAAGTGTTCTCGCGCGACGACTGCGACGTCCTCCAGCCCGGCG
Organism: Bacillota bacterium; assembly: GCA_029550965.1. Taxonomy (GTDB): domain Bacteria; phylum Bacillota; class Clostridia; order Oscillospirales; family CAG-382; genus UBA1049. The sequence goes on along the minus strand of JAKPGJ010000001.1, from coordinate 9,386 downwards.
TCATCAAGGTTGTCCGCGTGTATGTGGCGCAGAAGCGCAAGATTTCCGTCGGCGATAAAATGGCAGGCCGTCACGGAAACAAGGGCGTTATTTCCCGCATTCTTCCGCCCGAGGATATGCCCTTCCTGCCCGACGGTACGCCGCTGGATATCGTTCTGAACCCGCTGGGCGTTCCTTCCCGTATGAACATCGGACAGGTGCTTGAAGTCCACCTCGGAAGAGCCGCCAGAGCGCTCGGCTGGAAGGTTATGACGCCGGTATTCGACGGCGCGAACGACAAGGATATACAGGAATGTCTTGAAATGGCGGGCGTTGACGCCGACGGAAAGACCATCCTTTATGACGGCAGAACCGGTGAACCGTTCGATAACCGCGTAACTGTCGGATATATGTACTTCTTAAAACTGCACCATCTGGTTGACGATAAGATTCACGCGCGTTCCACCGGACCGTACTCGCTGGTTACCCAGCAGCCTTTGGGTGGAAAAGCGCAGTTCGGCGGACAGCGTTTCGGAGAGATGGAGGTTTGGGCGCTTTACGCTTACGGCGCCGCTTATACGCTTCAGGAAATCCTTACCGTCAAGTCGGATGATATCAAGGGTCGTGTCAAGACCTACGAAGCGATCGTTAAAGGACAGAACATCCCGACGCCGGGTGTTCCCGCTTCCTTCAAGGTGCTTGTTAAGGAGCTCCAGTCGCTCGGCCTCGATGTCCGCGTAATGGACAGCGACGATAAAGAAGTCACGCTGAAAGATTATTCGGAGGAAGAGGGCGAGGACGAAAGGAAATTCTCTGAAGAAGAGCTCGGCGAGAGTGTCATCGAGAATCCTGACGATATGCTGCACGACGATGAGGAAGGCATCCTTTCTGACAGCGACGAGGACGAGGATATTATCGACGACGAGATTTACGAGTTTGAGGACGGCGCCGATAATATCGATGGTATGATCGATGACGAATAATAAAGGAGAGTATAAAGATGGATAATATAGAATTTGAATCCATAAAGATTGGTCTTGCATCTCCGGAAATGATACGCTCATGGTCTCACGGCGAAGTCAAAAAGCCGGAAACCATCAACTATCGTACCTTGAAGCCTGAGCGGGACGGTCTGTTCTGCGAAAGAATCTTTGGTCCGACCAAGGACTGGGAATGCCACTGCGGCAAATATAAACGCGGAATCCGCTACAAAGGCAAAATCTGCGAAAAATGCGGAGTTGAGATTACAACCAGCAAGGTAAGGCGCGAGCGCATGGGACATGTCGAGCTCGCGGCCCCCGTTTCCCATATATGGTATTTCAGAGCAATCCCTTCCAAAATGGGACTTTTGCTCAACCTATCCCCGAAACTATTGGAGAAGGTTTTGTATTTCGCCCAGTACATCGTTATTGATCCGGGCGAGGATACGCAGCTTTCCAAGTATCAGCTGCTGACCGAACAGCAGTACAGGGATTACCGCGAGAAATACGAGGACGATTTCAAGGCCGGCATGGGCGCCGAGGCGATCCGCGAGCTGCTGGCGGAAATCGACCTGGAAAAAGAAGCGGAGGATTTGAAGAAAGAGCTTCTGACCGCGCAGGGCCAGCGCAAAATTCGCGCGATCAAGCGCCTTGAGGTCGTCGAAGCGTTCAGGCTTTCCGGAAATCGTCCGGAATGGATGATTCTGGAAGCGCTGCCGGTCATCCCGCCGGAAATCAGACCGATGGTACAGCTCGACGGCGGCAGATTCGCCACCAGCGACTTAAACGACCTGTACCGCAGGGTTATCAACAGAAACAACCGTCTTAAGAGATTGATGGAACTCGAAGCGCCCGACATCATCATCCGCAACGAGAAGCGCATGCTTCAGGAAGCGGTGGATGCGCTCATCGACAACGGCAGGAGAGGCAGACCGGTCACCCGTCCGAACAACCGCCCGCTCAAGTCGCTGTCCGAGATGCTGCGCGGCAAGCAGGGACGCTTCAGACAGAACCTGCTGGGCAAGCGCGTCGACTACTCCGGACGTTCGGTTATCGTCGTCGGTCCTGAGCTCAAGATTTATCAGTGCGGTCTTCCGAAGGAAATGGCGCTTGAGCTGTTCAAGCCCTTCGTTATGAAGACCCTGGTCGCAACCGGCAAGTCCACCAACATAAAGGACGCGAAGAAGCGCGTTGAGAGAGCGAACGCGGAGGTTTGGGACGCGCTCGACGCAGTGATTAAAGAGCATCCGGTTCTTCTGAACCGCGCGCCGACGCTGCACAGGCTCTCGATTCAGGCGTTCGAGCCGATACTGGTAGAGGGCAGGGCGATCAAGCTGCACCCGCTGGTATGCCCGGCGTTCAACGCGGACTTCGACGGCGACCAGATGCCGGTTCATATCCCGCTTTCCGCGGAAGCGCAGGCAGAGGCAAGGTTCCTCATGCTTTCCGCGAACAACCTGCTCAAGCCCGTAAACGGCCGTGCCGTTACCGTTCCTTCGCAGGACATGGTTCTCGGCGCGTACTACCTGACGCTGGATAAAGAGGGCGAGAAGGGCGAGGGCAAGAGCTTCCGCAACTTCGACGAGGCGGTGATGGCGTACGAAAACGGCATCATCAGCCTGCATGCCAAGATTAACGTGATGATTGAAAAAGAAATCAACGGCGTCAAGAAGCGGGGCATTACCACGACCACGCTCGGCAGACTGATTTTCAACCAGCCGATTCCGCAGGACCTCGGCTTTGTGGACAGAAGCAAGCCCGAGAACCTGTTTAAGCTGGAGATCGATTTCACCGCCACCAAGGATGAACTCGGTCAGATCGTTGACAGATGCATTAAACTCCACGGCAATACCGTTACCTGCGAAGTTCTTGACAAATTAAAGGAACTTGGCTTTAAATACTCAACCAAGAGCGCGATCACCATCTCGGTCTACGATATGACCATTCCGCCCGAGAAGCAGCAGCTGCTCGAAGAAGCAGACAGAAAGGTCGACGTCGTAACCGACTTCTACAAGAAAGGACTTTTGTCCAACGAGGAGCGCTCAAAGCGAGTTGTCGATATCTGGGACGACTGCACAAAGAAAGTTGCAGAAGCATTGCAGCGAAACCTGGATAAGTACAACCCGATTAACATGATGGCTGTCTCGGGCGCAAGAGGTTCAATCAAGCAGATCAGACAGCTGGCCGGCATGCGCGGACTGATGGCTTCCGCGACCGGTAAAACCATTGAAATTCCGATTAAAGCGAACTTCCGCGAAGGCATGAAGATACTCGAGTACTTCACCGCGGCAAGAGGCGCAAGAAAAGGACTTGCGGACACCGCTCTGCGTACGGCAGACTCCGGATACCTCACCCGCCGTCTCGTGGACGTTTCTCAGGACGTTATCGTCCGCGAGGAGAACTGCCACGATACGAGAGGTTTGTGGGTAAGGAAGATTGTCGACAAGCTGCGCGGCGGCAAGGAAGAGGTTATCGAGCCGTTTGAAGACCGCCTGATCGGCAGATATGTCATCGGCGACGTGGTCGATCCGAGAACCGGCGAGGTAATCGTTCCCGACGATACCATGATCACCGAGGAGCAGGTCGCCAAAATCATTGAAGCCGGCATCGAGAAGGTTCACATCCGCTCAATCATCAACTGCAAGTCCAAACACGGCACCTGCGTACACTGCTACGGCGCCGACCTTGCGACCGGACTCCCCGTCAGCATCGGCGAAGCGGTGGGCATCATAGCCGCTCAGTCCATCGGCGAGCCGGGTACCCAGCTTACGATGAGAACCTTCCACAGCGGCGGCGTCGCCGGCGGCGATATTACGCAGGGTCTTCCGAGAGTCGAGGAAATCTTCGAAGCCAGAAAACCCAAGAGAGCCGCAGTGCTGTCTGAGTTTGACGGAACGGTGCGCATCGAGGAGTCGAAGAAGTTCAGGCAGATTATCGTTACCGATAAGGAAACCGGCGAAGAGAGGGCTACTTCGGTACCGCTGTCCACCAAGATTATTGTCGAGAACGGCGCGGAAGTCGAGAAGTGCCAGAAACTCACCGACGGTACGGAGAATCCGAACGACATCCTGCGAATCAGCGGTCTGGACGCCGTTTACGAATATATCATTAAGGAAATCCAGAGAGTTTACCGTCTGCAGGCGGTTGAGATAGCCGATAAGCATATCGAGGTTATCGCGCGCCAGATGACGAGAAAGGTAAAGATAGAGTCCGCAGGCGATACGAACCTGCTGGTCGGCTCCGCGGTCGATATCTCCGAGTTCCTTGCTGAAAACGAAAGGATTCAGAAGTACAACAGAGAGCATCCGAACGAGACGCCAAAGATGGAAGCCGAATGCTCGCCGATGCTTTTGGGTATCACCAAAGCTTCGCTGTCTACAGAATCCTTCCTGTCCGCGGCGTCCTTCCAGGAAACGACCAAGGTGCTTACCGAAGCCGCGATCAAGGGCAAGCGCGATCCGCTGCTCGGGTTGAAGGAAAACGTTATTATTGGTAAACTGATTCCTGCCGGAACCGGAATGCAGATGTACCGCAACGTTAAGGTTGATGTAGGCGAAAAGTACGATATCGTTTACGACGGAAACGAATAAGCGATCAAAAAAAGTTAGCGTGGCGTTTCGCGCCGCGCGGATAAAATGAAAAGTTGGCTTCGCGGAACGGAATATTTTCCGTCCGCGAAGCAAAGAATTAAAAACAGCTTTATTGCCGGCGAAATAAGGCTGCAAAAAAATACGATGCGCCGGAGAAAAAGGGATTGGGACATGACAGATAGTGATGGGCGAAGTTGGGTTGTAGGAAGAAATCAATCGCTCAGAATCATTCGTGCCGGTAAAGCCAAAAGGGTTATTTTAGCGAAAGACGCGGAACCGTCGTTTACGGCGAAAATACTCAGCGAGGCAAGAAAGGCCGGCGTGGTCGAGATTGATACAAGCTATACCAGCAAGCAGCTTGCCGAAAAAGCCGGAATCGACGTGCCCACGGCTATCATAACCGAGTACTAAAAACGGAAAAACGCCGTTTTTATGTGTGTTTTCAACAATGATAAGCATTTTTTGCGCAATATTTGTAGCATAACAAATATTGACAAAATATTTGCTTTCTTGTATAATCTATTCGTTATGTATATTTACAGAGAGGAGGAAAAAGATGCCTACATTTAACCAGCTGGTAAGACACGGCAGGCAGAAGAGTGTTTACAAGTCCAAAGCTCCGGCTTTGCAGAGAAGCGTAAACCTGATCAAAAAGGTTTATCTCAACCTTCCTTCGCCGCAAAAGAGAGGAGTCTGCACCAAGGTTGCGATTAAAACTCCGAGGAAGCCGAACTCCGCGCAGAGAAAAATCGCAAGAGTAAGGCTTACAAACGGAATCGAGGTTACGGCCTATATTCCGGGTATCGGACACAACCTGCAGGAGCACTCGGTCGTTCTCATCAGAGGCGGAAGAGTAAAGGACCTCCCTGGCGTACGTTACCATATTATCCGTGGTACGCTGGATGCGCAGGGCGTGGACAAGAGAGCCCAGGGACGTTCCAAGTACGGAGCAAAACGTCCGAAGAAAAAGTAGTTTTTGCTTTTTCATGAAGCGGCAGTTTGATTGTTGCTTCAGTTTTTAAGGGACAGATCAATTTAGTTTGTGCCTAATGACGCAATTCTGACCGGAAAATTCTGGCGGTTTTGTTAAATATGAGAATTTTCAGCGTTTTACGCTTATAATATAGATAAAGTTCTCTGTCATTAGCACTAACGGAAAATTTTTCGAGTACCTGTGAACTCATTGAAGCGCATGGAAACAGAATGCGCTATCCTTATGAAGGAGGGAAGTAAAGTGCCAAGAAGAGAACATGGTTTTAAGAGAGAAGTATTGCCGGATCCCGTATATAATTCCACACTGGTCACAAAGCTGATCAATAAGGTTATGTATGACGGCAAAAAGGGTGTTGCGCAGAAGATTGTTTATAAGGCGTTCGACATCATCTCTCAGAAGACAGGGCAGGATCCGCTTGAGTATTTCACCAAAGCGCTCGAGAACATTATGCCCACCCTTGAGGTAAAGGCAGTGCGCAGAGGCGGCTCAAACTATCAGGTTCCGATGGAGGTTCGCCCGGAGAGAAGACAGACGCTTGGCTTGCGCTGGCTTGTTAACTACGCCAGAGAGAGAAGCGAAAAGAGAATGCACGAACGTCTTGCTGGTGAAATCATGGACGCCGTAAACAACACCGGCGGCGCAGTCAAGAAGAAGGAAGACACCCACAAGATGGCGGAAGCAAACAAGGCTTTTGCACATTACAGATGGTAATTTTCCATTTTATTCGCGGATGTTGCCGGCAAGGAAACGTCCGCATATAAGCGTTCCCCGCGGAAGGCGGGCGGAGATGGCGGCATACCGAGTACGGTTGCTGCGCAGAGAGTTTTCTCACGGAATCGTTTACAACGACGGATGGTTCCGTTCTCAAAAAAAATCTAAGTCGTTGGAGAAATGGATTCAGTATGCCTAGAAATTATCCGCTTGAGAGATACCGTAATATCGGTATAATGGCTCATATCGATGCGGGAAAAACCACTACAACAGAAAGAATATTGTATTTTACGGGAAAAACACATAAAATTGGCGAGGTACACGAAGGTGCCGCTACAATGGACTGGATGGAGCAGGAGCAGGAGAGAGGCATTACCATCACTTCTGCGGCTACGACCTGCTTCTGGAAGGACCACCGCATAAACATCATTGACACGCCCGGCCACGTTGATTTCACGGTCGAAGTAGAACGTTCTTTGAGAGTGCTGGACGGTTCTGTCACGGTGTTATGTGCGAAGGGCGGTGTAGAGCCACAGTCCGAGACCGTATGGCGCCAGGCGGATAAGTACAAAGTTCCCCGTATGTGCTATGTCAACAAGATGGATATCGTCGGAGCCAACTTCTACCGCGTTGTTGACCAGATTAAAGACCGTCTGAAGGCAAACGCAGTTCCGATTCAGCTGCCCATCGGCGCGGAGTCTGATTTCAAGGGCGTTATTGACCTTGTAAAGATGAAAGCTTATATCTATCTTGATGACACAGGCAATAACATCAGCGAAACAGACATTCCCGACGATATGAAGGATAAAGCAGAGCAGTATCATCAGGAACTGCTGGAGCACGTCGCAGAGGTTGACGACACGCTGCTGGAGAAATACCTCGACGGACAGGAACTCACCGAAGAAGAAATCAAGAAAGCGATCCGTCAGGCCACCATCGAGAACAGAATGGTCCCGGTTGTATGCGGTACATCGTATAAGAACAAGGGAGTTCAGAAGCTGCTCGACGCAATTGTGGATTATCTGCCTTCGCCGCTTGACATTCCCGCCGTCAAAGGCGTAAATTTCAAGACGGGCGAAGAAGACGAACGCAAACCGAGCGACGACGAACCGTTCTCGGCGCTGGCGTTCAAGATTATGACCGACCCGTTTGTCGGAAAACTCTGCTTTATCAGAGTATATTCCGGATGCATCGCCTCCGGATCGAGCGTTTACAATCCGACGAAAAACACCCGCGAGCGTTTTGGACGCATCCTTTTGTTGCATGCAAATCACCGCGAAGATATTGACGAGATTCGAACCGGTGATATCGCCGCCATCGTCGGAACCAAGAGCACAACTACCGGCAACACGCTGTGCGACGAGAAAGCCCCGATTGTGCTCGAGTCAATGGAGTTTCCGGAGCCGGTTATCCGCGTAGCGATCGAGCCGAAAACCAAAGCAGGCCAGGAGAAAATGGGCATCGCCCTTTCCAAGCTTGCCGAGGAAGACCCCACCTTTAGAGCTTACACGGACGAGGAAACAGGACAGACCATTATTGCCGGAATGGGCGAGCTTCACCTTGAGATTATCGTAGACAGGCTTCTGCGCGAGTTCAAGGTTGAGGCGAACGTAGGCAAACCGCAGGTTGCGTACCGCGAGACGATTACCAAGAAGGTTGACGAGGAATACAAGTACGTTCGTCAATCGGGCGGTAAAGGTCAGTACGGTCACGTTAAAATTACGATCGAGCCCAACGAGCCCGGCAAAGGCTATGTGTTTAACAACCAGATTGTCGGCGGCGTTATTCCGAAGGAATACATCCCCGCTATCGACGACGGCATCAGAAGCGCAATGCTTTCCGGTGTTCTTGCAGGGTACAACGTTGTTGACGTTATCGTAACCTTGTACGACGGTTCGTATCACGAGGTCGACTCTTCAGAAATGGCGTTTAAGATAGCAGCATCCATGGCGTTCAAGAGCGCAATGCGCAAGGCGGACCCAATCCTGACAGAGCCTATTATGAAGGTTGTTGTCACTGTGCCCGAAGATTATATGGGCGAGGTAATCGGTGATCTTACCGCACGCAGAGGTGCGATCAAGGAGATGGAGCCTGTCTCCGGCGGACAGCAGATAACAGCGCATGTTCCGCTTTCGAGTATGTTTGGCTACGCAACTGACTTGAGATCTAAAACGCAGGGCAGAGGCACTTATACGATGGAGCCGAGCCACTATGCGGTAGTTCCTAAGTCAATTCAGGACGCTATCACTTCTCAAAAAGGCTAAAATGGCGCGTCAGGGTAACATTTTTTTGAAAAAACCTTGACAGAACTGAAAAAAGAGATATAATGAATTTATATTATTGAAAGACATAACAGGAGGAAAAATAATGGCAAAGGCTAAATTTGAAAGAACTAAGCCGCATGTTAATATTGGAACTATCGGACATGTTGACCACGGCAAGACAACACTGACCGCTGCTATCACAAAGACACTCGCACTGTTAAATCCGCAGAACGAATTCCTTGCATATGACCAGATTGATAACGCGCCTGAGGAGAAAGCAAGAGGAATTACGATCAATACAAGACACGTTGAGTACCAGACAGAGAATCGTCACTATGCGCATGTTGACTGCCCCGGTCACGCAGACTACGTCAAGAACATGATCACCGGCGCTGCTCAGATGGACGGCGCTATCCTCGTTGTTGCTGCAACCGACGGTCCGATGCAGCAGACTCGTGAGCACATCCTTCTTGCACGTCAGGTCGGCGTTCCCGCAATGGTTGTTTACATGAACAAGTGCGACCTTGTTGACGACCCCGAGCTGCTCGACCTCGTTGAGATGGAAATCAGAGAGCTTCTTTCCGAGTACAACTTCCCGGGCGACGAGATTCCGGTTATCAGAGGATCCGCAAGAGAAGCGCTTCTTTCTGACAGCAAGGATCCCAACGATCCGGTTTACAAGTCCATCCTTGAGCTTATGAACGCAGTTGACGAGTATATTCCGACTCCTGCAAGAAACGATTCGCTCCCGTTCCTTATGCCGGTTGAGGACGTATTCTCCATCACCGGACGCGGAACCGTTGCTACGGGTAGAGTTGAGAGAGGCGTTCTGAAGCTCAACGACGAAGTTGAAATCGTCGGCCTCACT
>JAKPGJ010000041.1 GCA_029550965.1 Bacillota bacterium | reverse complement strand
TTGTTATTTGTTAATCTTTGATGGACAAAGCTATCGCATGAAGCAATCACTGATGAGACAGTTAAGTTAACAAAAAAATTCCCCACCGGTGCCTGGGGAAAAATCTTTGCAAAAATGGGGAATTTTCTCTTGCAAAAAACAAGTTTTTATAACTCGACCATATATTAGCATATATTGATATTTTCGTCAATACTTTTTATCGAAAATTGATAAATTTTGTAATAAAACTGTCGATATATGTCGTATGGGACTGCATAATATAAAAATTAGGAAGAAATTTATGCAATAAAAATAACCTTTTTGCAATTAAATTTATTTTTTTACCGTCCGATATATGTGTTGTAAGCATATGTCGGATGAATTTTTTCTCTTGAAAAATTAGTCAAGTTGACCTGAATACGGAGGTTTAAATACAATGGCACCGTCAAGCGCATATACGAGCAGAATCACCGGCATCGCTTCCGGTCTGGATACGGAATCGATTGTCGAAAGCCTGATGAAGGTCAGCCGTTTAAAGGTTGACAAGGTTGCGCAGCAAAAAACGCTTCTCGAATGGAAGCGGGAAATGTACCAAAACATCACCTCGAAACTCTACGAGTTCCAGCAGAAGTATTTCAACACCGCTTCTTCCTGGGCAAACGAGATTTCAAGGCTTTCCGCTTCTTACAACTCCAGCCTGATTTCGGTAACGGCTTCTGCGAACGCTGCTGCCGGAAGCATTTTTATTCAGGATATTGTAAGCGTCGCGACCGCGGCGAAGCTGGAAAGCAGCGCCCCCGTCAGCGCCGACCCGCAGATTCTTGTCAATACCGAGAATCTGGGCGATCTGGCCGGAAAGACCCTTGTCGTCAATCTGAACGGAATCGAAAAAACGATAACCTTTTCCGATATAGAATACGCGACCGCGAGCGACGTCGCCGACGAGATACAGTCGCAGCTGAACACTGTGTTCGGCAGCGGGAAGATTGCGGTAAACCTGAACGGCGACACCATCACGTTAAGCGCTTCCAACAGCACTATTATGATTAAAACGTCGACCGACGGCTCCGACCCGGGCGACGCGCTGACCTTTGCTTCCTATTCTTCCAATCGGATCGATTTAAACGTGTCCCTCGCTTCCGCGAGCCTGAGAAACAGCGCCTTGTCCGGAGAGGACAAAATCGAGTTCACGATTAACGGAAAACCGTTCTCGTTCGACGCCACAGTCACGCTGAGCGACATTATGCGAATTGTGAACGCCAGCGACGCCGGCGTAAAGATGTCTTATTCCACGCTGACCGACAAGTTCACGCTGGTTTCCACCGAAACCGGCGCGACGTCCGATATCACGATTGCGGACGTAACCGGAAACCTGATGGGCGCGCTGTTCGGAACCGGCGTAAAAACGGCCGGCACCGACGCGATCGTAAGGCTCAGCGTCGACGGCTCGACCGATCCCGAAAGCATCATTACCGTCACCCGCAGCACAAACACCATCGACGTGAACGGAATCATCATTACCATCAAAGGCAAGGAAGCCGGCGCGGCGGAGGAAAACATCACCATCAACCTCAGCTACGACACAGAGGCGATTCTGAATAAAATCAAAGACTTTATCACCGATTACAACGCTCTGCTCTCCGAAATAACCACAAAGCTCTCCGAGGAGTATGACAGAGATTACCTGCCGCTGACCCAGGACCAAAAGGACGCGATGACCGAAAAGGAAATCGAGCTTTGGGAGAAGAAGGCAAAAACCGGTCTTTTACGAAACGACATTTATCTCAAATCCATCGCCGAAGAGCTCAAGAAATGCTTCTATATGCCGGTTATGGAACTGAGCGACAACAGCCTTCCCTTAGGCATTCTCAGCGAAATCGGCATTGCCACGACGATTTACGCGGACAAAGGCAAGTTAACCGTCGATGAAAATAAATTGAGAAACGCGCTGAACGCCAACCCCGAAAAGGTCATCGCGCTGTTCGCGCAGCAAAGCGACAAATCTTTCTCGGTGTACGCAACCAACGAATGGCTGACGGAGCGTTTCAACGAAGAAGGCATTTTCCATCGGCTCAGCGACGTTTTAAACACCAACCTGAACAAAACGGGTACCAAAAAAGGCGCGCTGATTAACCTTGTCGGCAGCCCGACCGACTCCTACAAGGGCGAGACCGAATACAGCAAGCGCATTAAAGAGCTGAAAGAGAAAATTGACTACTTAGAGCAAAAGCTTGCGAAAGAAGAGGATAATTACTGGAGAAAATTCACCGCAATGGAAAAAGCTTTGGCCAAGCTGAATCAGCAGAATTCATGGCTGATGGGCCTTTACAACAACAAGCAGTAAAAGGAGAAGGTGGGTTTAATGGTTTCGCAGTATCAAAAATATATGAAGCAGTCCGTCAGCGCTTTGACGGCCGGCGAACAAATCAATCTTCTTTTTGACCAGGCGTGCGTCAATATTTCCAAAGCCATCGAAGCAATCGAGAAAAAAGATATCGTCGGCGCGCACAACTCCATCATGAAAACCGAAAATATCTTTAACTATCTGATAGACAGCCTGGATATGAGCTATCCGATTTCAAAGAATCTGCTTGCGCTATATGATTTCATCAACGACAGGCTGATTCAGGCGAACATCAAAAAGGATATAAAACCGCTGCGCGAGGCGCAGAAAATCGCAACCGAACTCAGAGATACCTGGAAGAAGGCTGAGGTTCTGGCGCGTACAGGCGGTTAAACGCCAAGTCTAAAGGTATCGTACGAGAAAGGGATGAAATATGAACGCAACGTTGAATCATACAAACAACATCATCGATGAACTCGAAAGCGCGATCGAGCAAAAGATCATGCTTTTGCAGTGCCTTGACGTGATTTATACAAAAGCGATGGAATACCTGGACAAGCAGGAGTTCGATCTTTTCCTTGAGAAAATAGAGGACCATCAAATCATCGCGGAATCTATTGAAAAAATCGAGGCTGACGTTAAGCGGATCATCGCGCAGCCCGGCGTCAGCGGCGAGGTCGCTTCGATTATCAACGGAAGTTTGAAGGAAGGCGACTGCCGTCCGGAATACAAACGGCTTGCCAACAAGGTTGAAACCGCGAACAAAGTGCTTTCCGGCTGCATCGCGCTGAACGAAAAGCTTACATACCGCGCAAACGCAGAAAAATCATCTATTTTAGACAATATGACCTCTGCGAAAAACCGCAGGCTTATTAAGCTGAATTATAAAAACGACAACTCGTCGAAAGTAAACGTCAACCTTTTTATGGATTGTTAATCGGAGGATTAACATCGGCGTAAACACAAATCTGTTTTCCTTTTGGAGGTATTATGGATCTACTAAGTGTAATAGGCTTGATCGCAGGTGTCGGCTTCGTACTGTACGGTTATATTATGGAAGGCGGCTCGCTTGCGTCTTTGGGAATGTTGAGTTCGACCTTTATCGTATTCGGCGGTTCTTTCGGCGCTTTGTGTCTTTCTTACGGAATGAAGCAGGTAAAAAAGCTGCCAATACTTTTTATTGAGATTTTCAAAGAACCAAAGGTAACAGTCAGCGAAACAATCGATTTCCTTGTAAGATTATCGCAGACTGCGAAAGAGAACGGTTTGCTGAGCCTTGAGAAAGCCGTTTCGGACGGTAACGTCGATCCGTTCATCAAACGCGGCATCCTGAGCGTTGTTGACGGTACCGACGCGGAAAAAATCAGCGAGATTATGCAGAACGACATTTACGTTTACGAGCAGGACCGAATTCTGAGCATTTCCATGCTCGATGCTTTGGGCGGATATACGCCCGCTTTCGGAATGGTCGGAACCATCGTCGGCATGATCCATACGCTGTCCGCCGGCTCCAGCGACGCCGCTCAGCTCACGCAGGCCATCAGTATCGCGTTTACCGCGACCCTGTACGGTGTTGCCGCTGCGAACCTGATTTTCATTCCGATGGCGACCAAGCTCAAGAACAGGCTTGCGGATTACAGGCTCGAGAAAGAAATGATTATCAATGCGGTCTGCTCCATCAGAAACGGCATCAACCCGAAGATGCTCAAAGAGCAGCTCTCATCCTATCTGATACTCGGTTCAAAATCCGCAAAAAGAAGCAGTTAGACATGCCCAATAGAAAGAAAGGTTGGTGAAAACCCATGGCTTCTCACTCGAGCGCACGGGTAATCGTATGAAAAGGAGCGGCGATAAGTTAAAAGAACCCAATCAGGAACGATGGCTGATCACATACGCCGATCTGATGAACAACCTTCTCATCCTGTTTATCATGCTGTACGCGTTGAGCGCGACCGACGTTTTGAAGTTTAAATCCTTTATGAGCAGCTTCAAAATCGCGTTCACCGGCGACAATACTTCCTATTCGTACATAAACAGCGAGATCGAGAACCTCATTGAGAATCCCGATGAATGGTCCAATGTGCAGATTATCAGCGGCGATTATTCCGGAATCGGTTCCGGCGCGACCTCCGGCGTACTGTCCGGCGATCCCAGCCAGTACAACGGCGGAAAAATCGGCGGCGGCATCGATTACGTTCCCGGCGGATACACGCTCGAAGATATTGACAAGTTCATCAAAAACATCTCCCGCCTGATTAAAGATAAAGGCTACCAGAAGGATATCGTCGTTGAAAAAGTTGACGAATACGTTTATTTCCGCTTTACCGAAGGCGTTTTGTTCTATGGAAACAGGGCGGTTTTAAAACCCACCAGCTACGGCCCGCTGTCTTTGATCGGCGAAGTGCTGAAAGAAACAGAGAGCGAGATTTCGAACATTGAGATTGCGGGACACACGCAGTATGTTCCGAACGACGAATACTTAACCGATTTTTCCTCCTGGGAGCTGTCGGCGCAGCGTTCGATTACGGTTTTAAAGTACCTGGTTCAGAACTGCGGTCTGCCGAAAAACAAAATGACGATTTTGGGCTACTCCAGCACGCAGCCCTATACCGACGGAACCACTGAAGAGGAAAAGGCTTTGAACCGCCGTGTTGAAATCCGAATTAAGCGTCGCGTAGACGACAGCAAAAAGGATACCTCCTCCGACACGTCTAACACAAGTTCCGAGTCAAGCAGTTCAAGCAGTGCCGGAAGCAACTAAACAATAAAAAAAGCCGCCAGCAGGCGGCTTTTTTCATTAAAAACACTTATTTAATCTTCCAAAACCGCGAACGCGGTCGCGATTTCATTCGGCGTCCAGTCGGAGGAGAGGTAACCGTTCTGATGCAGAATAGAAGCGGGAATATAAGTCCCATCATGAAATAAACTCATTGCCGAAATCGCCTTGACCTGAGCTTTTAAATGCGTGGGGACATGTTTTTTAAGATTGATGCGATCGATAGAGTGTAACGAAAATGCAAACGGTTAATATTTACGGAAAAAACGCCGCAGCGGAGAATCACATATCCTGCCGTTTCGTTCATATAATAAATATGAACACAAAACGGAGGGTATTTTTATGCTGCGACAGTCAAACAATATGCAGTTGCCGCTGCTCGGAAACATGACGATGCAGGAGTTTAAAGACGCTTTATTCAACATTATGAGAGAAGAGGCCGCCGCCGCTGAATTTTATTCAAGGCTCGTAACCGGCGCGCCGAATGATACGCACCGTGCGTTTATTCTGGACGCGCGCGACGACGAGCTGGAACATTTGCAGAAGTTTGAAAGGCTGTATGTGCAATACTTTGGCGAAAAACCGCAGTACACCGTTACATACGTTTCGTTCCCCGATTATAAGGAAGGCCTGCTGATCGCGCTCAAAGACGAACTGCAGGCGGCGTCCGATTACCGCGATATACAGCTCTCCACAAAAGACCCGGTCGTGCGGGATCTGTTCTTCTTCGCGATGGTGGATGAGCTTACGCACGCGAACCAGTTCGGCGTTTTATACAACACCGTATAATAAAGAATTTACAACAGCGCGTTCAATTTTGTCAATCCGGCATACAAACTATAAAAACTCCGCATGCTATAAGCGAAGAATAAAAAACGGAGTTTTTCTATGTTTCCCGACAAAATCTACTACGAACCGGACGCGCTGTTTTACAAACTGGGCGCTTACTTGAAGGACAAATACGCCGACCGGGAATGGATCCCGATTGAAAACCACAACAATATCGAAGAACTGCGCAAAACCGAGAACAAAGCGTTCGGGCGCCTAAAACAGCATCTGATCGTCGGCGTTCGGAAAACGCATCGGTATGTGCCGAACCGCAAAGTCTCGGATTTTTTGGTGCCCTATACTTCCTCCGGCTGCAGCGCGATGTGCCTTTACTGCTATTTAGTCTGCAACTACAACAAATGCTCGTACCTGCGGCTGTTTGTCAACCGCGAGTACATGATGGACAAGCTGATCAAAACCGCAAACGCGTCCGATAAAGAATTGACCTTTGAAATCGGCAGCAACAGCGATCTGGTACTCGAAAACACCATTACCGGCAACTTATGCTGGACCATCGAAACCTTCGCAAAAAACGGGAAAGGCTATCTCACCTTTCCCACGAAATTCGATATGATCGATTCTATCCTGCCGCTTCATCACGACGGCAGGTTCATTGTCCGAATGAGCGTCAACCCGCAGGAAATCATTCGGAAAGTCGAGTTCGGCACTTCCCCGCTGAAAAACCGGATTCTGGCGCTCAACAACCTCTGCGAAGCGGGATACAAAGCCGGGCTTATCATCGCGCCGGTCGTGTTGACTGCAAACTGGAAGGAACTGTACGCTTCCCTAATCGACCAGCTCGCGGACGAGCTGACCGAAAAAGTCAAAAAGCAGATAAAAATCGAGATTATCTTTATGACCTACAGCTATATCCACCGCGCGATCAACAACGAAGCGTTTCCCAAAGCAATCGAACTGTACGATAAAACCCTCATGACCGGCAGGGGCAGAGGAAAATACACCTACAACGCTGCGGTCCGCGCCATGGCGGAGAGTTTTTTGCGGGAGCAGCTCTCTCAAAAGTTGGGCGATGCGCCGATCCTGTATGTCGTGTAAATCAGTCCGCAGCCGATTCCTCCGCGTTTACCGGAAGCGCGTTCCGTTCCGCAACGGCCGTGTTGATTTCGTCGATGACCGCCGCGATGTCCCGGAAAACTTTTGTGCTCTCCTCCGCCGCCGGGTTTATGTCCGTAAAAATCGAGAGCACGTACGGACTGGGCGCGCAGACAACGGCGGTATTATGAAACACGGAACGATTATAGCTTGCGCCGTATTTTTGCAAAACAGGATATTTTTTAGAAAGAACCCTGCCGATCTGCTGGTTTGCACCGCACCAGATTGTGCGGACTGCACAAAAAGAACCCTATGGTAGGTAATTAAAAATCAAGCTGTAAACTGACTTCGTTTTTCAAGCGGAGTCAGTTTTGTTTTAAGCTGGATGCGCTGGTTGTTGTAAAAGTAAAT
>JAKPGJ010000027.1 GCA_029550965.1 Bacillota bacterium | reverse complement strand
AAGCAAGTATGATGATACATGTTAAACTTTATATATCCTTCTTCTTTCATCATAGTTACTATTTGTTTTGGTAAAAACTTTGGTTTTTCGGCATCTTTTAAAACAACATACTCACAGATTTCTGCAGCTTTATCATCACTTAGTTTTATATGATGTACAACACTATCAGCTTGACCTTTGTTATTAGTATTTACAGGTATATACATAATTTTATAAGCATATGCGCTACTTTTCATAATTTCATCTGGTAAATCTTTTTCAAATTCAGTAATGTAATTAACGACATTTTCTGCTAAACCTTTCATTTTGGATAACTCTTTGACTTTAAGAGGATCTGGATTTGCAAATTGAATTGTAAATGCAAGTTCATTATCTACACCATATTTTTTATCAAATAACTTTTTTATCGCATTATTATAATTAAGTGCGCATGCTTGTAGTTTTGCACTGATAGCATTATCAATACAAGTTGTCATTTGATGTTCTATCTCATGACGAATACCTATTAGAAATTTTAAATTATAAATAGCATCTTCATCTAATGGGCATTTATCATTATCCAGACATTTATTCAGTTCCCAATGTTTTTTTGCATGTTTTTTTGTTCTATCATAATATTTTCTGCCATTTTTAATTTTATAATAGCAATAATCTATACCAATACTTTCATAATATGCATGTAAAAGATAAGTCCAACTAATTATAGCCAAGGTAATAAATGCCTCAGATTTAAAAGTAATCTGTGGATTATTATATATTTGTACAGCTGCTAACATTGCTTCTCTTGATTTTTTTATCAACGCTAACTTTTTTGATTTAAATTTTCTCTTTCTTTTTTTAGTTTGAGTTTCTAACATTTTTATCACTTCCTTTTTTTATCAAAAAAGCGATTATTTAAATATTATTATATAAAAAATAATATAAAAGTCAATAAAACGTAAAATAAAATTAACACGCTCCGATTTCCTCGAAGCGTGTCATTTTTTATACTATTTCGTTCTCTTATACGACAAAACCCGTGCGACAAAGGTGCGTTTTACTTTCATGGCGCCTTTGGGGCAGAATTCCTGACAGCAGAAGCAGGAGATGCATTTTTTCCGGTCGATGACCGCTTTGCCGCTTACCATTTCAATCGCCTTCGCGGGGCAGATTTCGCCGCACTTGTTACAGCCGACGCATTCGGGTTTACATAATACTGGCTTTGAAGTGAGTAGTTTGGCAAGAACGGCAGCTTTCAGCCTGCCAAAGCGGCTCTTGCCCTCGCCGAAGCGCAGGCTGCGGCGGGCGGCGACGTTCTTGAAGTCGCGCTGCAGGAAGGGGTTGTAATCCCCGACGACAGAAAGTTCTTCTGCCGCCTTCGGAATCAGCGCGCGGCGGCAGGCCGCTTCCAACGTGGGAACGCTCTCTTTAGAAAGCCCGATCAGTTTTGCGCACAAAAGGTCGGCGGCGTGGGGGTTCTCCGAAGCGATTAAGGCGCCGATATGGCGCGGCGCGCCGGCGGTCGGACCGTTGCCCTCCATGCCGGTGACGGCGTCCACGATGCACAGCTTGGGCTTGAAAAACTCGTTCAAATCCACAATCATATCCGCAAAATCCGCGTAATCGGGGAAGCGGTAATGATACTCGGGTTTGATAATGCCGGGCACGACGCCGAACATATTCTTCGCGGCGGCGGACATGCCCATCATGCCGTGGGTTTTTAACTTGCAGAAGTTGATGATATAATCGGCGTCGTCTAAATAGGCGGTGTAGGTGAAGTTTTTCAAAACCTTCGCTTCCGGAAAGACTGCTTCTTTCTGGCGGAAGTCCTGATTCAGCTTCGCGCCGTATTTTTCGGTCTCCCGCATGCCGGTCACGCTGTAAATGCGGTTCAGGAAGGCGGCGTTATACAGCCCGCCGGGGCTGTCGCCGATGATTACCGCCGCGCCTTTTTCGGTCAGCATTTCGGCAAGCGCGCACAACAGAACCGGGTGCGTCGTCGCTGCGTCCTCCGGCTTCATGGCGGAAACGAGATTCGGTTTTATCACAATTTTCATCCCCGGCTTTACAAAGTCCAGCCCGCCCAAAGGCTCAAGCAGCCGAATGAGCGCCGGCTTGACGACCTTTTCGTCGTAGCTTGCGCAGGGAACGATTGAAACTATCGGGTTCAAAGCGTACTCCTTTATTAAAATATTACTTTTAGTATAGCATAACTTTCCTTTTTTGAACAGGCGATTGAAAAAAATTGCATTAGGCGGTATAATAGGTTCATAAAAATGCTTTGGGAGTTTATATGAACATAGAAGAACAAGTAAAACAGTTATTGGCCGGTTTCGGCTGCGATTTCGGGTTCGCGAAGGTCGACGACGGGCCGGAAGGGCTGCCGTACGCAATCTCGATCGCGGTTCCGCTCTCCGACGCGGTGATTGACGAAATAGACGGCGCGCCGACTTATACATACTTCCACCATTACCGCACCGTCAACGCGTATATAGACCGGATTCTTTTGCAGACCGGGCTTTTGCTGCAAAGCAAAGGCTACCGCTACATACCCATCGCGGCGTCGCAGTCGGTTCCGTCTTCCGGCGAGCGCACTCATATGGGGCGGTATTCGCACAAGAAGGCGGCGGTGCTCGCGGGGCTGGGCAGTATCGGGAAGAATTCGCTGTTTCTGCATCCGGTTCACGGACCGCACGTACGGCTCGGCACGCTGTTTACCGACTGTCCGCTGACAACCACCGAACCGAATCTAAAAACAGTCTGCATTGACTGCGACCTGTGCGTCAAAGCCTGCCCTGCCGGCGCGATCAAGGGCGTGCCGTGGCGCGCGGGAATAGCGCGCAGCGAGATGTTCGACGCTAATGCCTGCAACAGCTATATGCGCGACCACTTCATGGGCATCGGCAGAGGCTCGGTCTGCGGGATTTGCATCAAGGTGTGCCCGCTGAATAAAAAGTAAGGTGACAGTATGCTTTATAATCTTGAGGTTTCAGCGTTACAGGAGCGTTTATTTAGAAGCAAAAAGAGTAAAATATTCTTTTTAGAACATGAGCCTTGGCATACCGAAATAACGAATAGAGATTATATAAGCATCAATCAGCATGAATCTGGATCGCCAAACTTAATAGTAGAAGTTTTTGGCAGTTATCACTTTACGAGTAAAGAAGAAATATCAGAAAGCTACCTATTTTCTGTTAAAGTTCGCGATGAAGTGAAAGAGGAACTTATTGGAGAAATTGATAAGCTTTTGCGTGAAACAGAAGAGATAACCATAATCTTTGGGTTTATTTTTTATGATAGGCAAGAAAAGGACAGTAATATCGCATTAAACGGGATAACTGAGATATTGATTGATTCCAGTTTGTTCTTTTCGAATATGCCTTACAAAAAGCGGTTCTTTAAATATTACATTGATGAACAGATGAAGCAATCGTTTTATAAACACATACATATCGTAAAGTCTGCAGTCAGTGTGCTAAAGAGCGAAATCGATATATCGGTTTTTATAAACACTCTTAAAAGCAGTATTCAAAATGAAACTATAGCATCTTTTCCACACATAGAGAATATAAAATCGATTATAGAAATTCTAAATCTATATCCTGAAATTCGTTATATCAATGAGTTTCGGCTAAAAAGAATCAATGAATTTGCTTTTAGAACGGAAGAAATATTAAAAGCCTTTGAGAAGAAGGATTATAAAGCTGTCAGGCAAATCGGATATGATATCCATAATATTCCCGAATTTATCAGAGACATGGACGACCCTCGAGAAAATGATCTATAAATAAGTCCTGACAGAAAAGGCAGGACTTTTTTACTGAATCTATTGTTTACAGTCGAGTTTTATGCTATAATCTCGTCAAATTGGTTTGGAAAGCAGGGAAGGCTTTGGGTGCTTATGAAATAATAACGCAGGCGATCGGCGTGTGCGGAATGATTATGATGTTTGTAATGTTCCAGCAGAACGACCGCAAACGGATTCTGATTTGTCAGACCATCGCGAACAGCTTTTTCTGCGTCCACTACCTCATGCTGGGTACATATACAGGCTCGGTGCTCAACGCGATTTCCGCGACGCGCGCGGTGATTTATTACAATCGGGACAAGAAGTTTTTCGGCAGTCCGGCCTGGCTTTGGCTGTTTATCGGCGTCAGCGCGGTAGCAGGAGTGCTGACTTGGGAAGGCCCGATCTCCATTCTCCCGACGCTGGGCATGATTATCGGCTCGGTCTCGGTTTGGGTGAAAAAGCCAAAGTACATCCGCATTTTGTCCTTTATTCCGTCGCCGATGTGGATGACCTACAACATTGTGAACAGCTCCATTCCGGGCATCATAACCGAAGCGTTCGTGATGACTTCGATCGCCATCTCGATCGTGCGGTACGATATACTAAAGAAAGAAGAAAAACGACCTGCAGAGAAATAAGAATAAACATAAAAACTCCTCCGATGCGGAGGAGTTTTTGTTATGGGTTATTCTTACGAAAAGACTGCGCAAAAGTTTGCGCCAGAGATTCGACGGCCGATTTTACCGCTTCGCTCATTTCCGAGCCGAACTCGGTGCTTTGCGGCTGTATGCCGATGCAGACGATTTCACAGCCGGCTTCGCGCTGTAAAAACCGCAGCATGACGGGCAGGGGAAGCATGTGCGTCGAGAAGGACAAACCGCCGGCGTCGTCGGTGTCGAGCACCCGTATCTCGCCGGGTTCCAGGCCCATTTTCGCGGCGTCTACGATAAAGAGAATATCCGGGTCAAAGTCCTTGATAACGCCGGTAAAGTTCTCGGGCGCGGTGGAACCGGCGATGAGCAAAAGGTTTTCGCTGTTTGCAAGTTCCTGCAGTTTCTCGATTAAATACATTCCGGCCGCGTCGTCCGAACGGAGCACCGAGCCTACGCCTAAAACGGCGATCTTTTTATGGGCGGCGGTTTTTTCGGTTATGAAAGATGCAAGGTTCATAATTTAATAATCAAGTCTTCTTTTTTGGTCATGGCGAAATCAATGTCCTGCGAGTAGGAAAGGCTGTTTTTGTTGCAGGAATCGACGCACTGACAGCAGAAGATGCATTTGCCCACGTTGAGGATGGCGACCAGCTTTTTGTCTTCCTTGGTTCCCTCGTTGATAATCTGAATGGCGCCGGTCGGGCAGTCGCGCATGCAGAGCCCGCAGGCGACGCAGGTGGTCGGGTCGTACAGAATGCGTCCGCGGTAGTGTTTTTCAACCTCGGGGCTGCCTTTGCCGGTATATTCGGTGGTCGCCGGTTTTTTAAAAAGAGTTTTAAGCGCGGTCAGCGCAATTTTTCCCGGTCCGGTTTTATTCATATTTGCAGACTCCCTCTGATAACAAGATTTAATACTACCTGAAAAAGCGCGACGGGAGCGAGCACCTTCCAGCAGAAGCTGACGACGTTGTTGATCTTCAGCCTTGCCATGGATACCCGCATCAGCGTCAGCAGCAGCAGAATGACCAGCGTTTTTACGATGTACAGCAGAAAGTCGGCAAAGACATAGCCGGTCATAAAGGGCAGGAACACCGCGCTGAAGAGCGAGATGACCAGCACCAGCTCGCAGGAATGCGCCATTTTGAAGAAGGCGAGCAGCCTTCCGCCGTACTCGACCAGCGCGCCTGATACGATTTCGGTTTCGGCTTCCGGCGTATCGAAAGGCGCGCGCTCCAGCTTGCACTGGAACGATATCAAAGCCGCGAACGCGGCGGGAAGATTGATGAGCGCGTAAAGCGGATGCGCCGCGTAGAACGCGGTCAGCTCCGAAATCGACCATGTCCCGGCGATCAGCGTCGGCGCGAGCAGGGAAATGAACAGCGGCACCTCGTACACAAAAAGCTGCGTCAAAATACGCGTCGCGCCGATGGTGGCGTAAACGCCTCTGGAGTACCAGCCCGCAAGGAAGGCCGCGATGGGCGGCACGGTCAGGAAGTAGAGCACGATAATCAAGTCGCCGTCGAAGGAGAACACCGCGTCCTGTCCCAAAACCGGCACATATAGGAACGCCGCGGCGACCGCCGCGAGTGAAACGAGCGGCATGATCCGGAACATCATCTTATTAGCTTCGACGGGGATCAGGGTTTTCTTTCCGATCAGCTTGAAGAAATCGGCGACCGGCTGGTACCAGGGCGGACCGACCCGGTTCTGCATTCTTGCGTACAGCTTCCGGTCGATAAAATCGAGGACCAGACTATACACCGAGAGGAACAGAAAACCCGGAAATATAAAAGCTGCCAAGAGCATTTTTAAAAACGAAATCATAAAAATCTCCGTATGTTTTATGAAGTTTGCTTAAACTTTCAGCGCCGTAACGTCTATCCCGCGCTTTTTGTACCAGTCAATGCCGTATTGACGCAGTCCGCGCCAGTCGTAGCAGTCGGTTTTCGCGCCGGATTTGACCACAATCGCGCGGTCGGTGCAGGAATAGCAGGGGTCGATCGCCGCGATGGTGATCGGCACGTCGGCAAGGTAGCCGCCCTCCAGCATATGCTTCATGCCGTGCCAGTTCGCTTCCGTAGGCGCGCGGACGCGCACTCTGTCCGGAATATCGCTGCCGTTCGAGCGGAGGTAGTGGATGTTCTCGCCGCGCGGCGCTTCGACGCGGATAATCGTTTCGCCGGCGGGAATGCGGCGGGGCACCCTGACCGAAAGCGGTCCGTCGGGAAGATTGTCCAGGCAGAAGCGGATGATGTTGATGCTCTCCTGCATTTCCAGAATGCGCACGACGGTTCTGCCGTACACGTCGGCGTGCGTATCCGTAATCACCTTGACCGGAATCTCTTTATATGCGCCGTACGGCTCATCCACGCGGACATCGTGCGCGATGCCGGCGGCTCTTGCGACCGGACCGACCGCGCCGTAGCGGATCGCGTCCTCATGCGAGAGTACGCCGACGCCTTTGAGACGGCTGATTAAAGTTGTTTCCGTATAGGCGATCTCAACGTAATGTTTGGTTTCTTCTTCCAGCGCGTCTAACGCTTTCCGAATGGTTTCGACCATATCCGCGTCGATGTCTCTTCTGACGCCGCCGATCGTGTTGACGCCGTAGTTGACGCGGTTGCCGCCGAGGTCGGCGAGGATATCCAGCACCTTCTCGCGGTTGCGCCAGGTGTACATAAACATGGTGTCAAAGCCGATTTCATGGCAGGCGACGCCCAGCCAGAGCAGGTGGCTGTGCAGACGCTCCAGCTCCGCGACGACCGCGCGGATGTACTCGGCGCGCTTCGGGATTGTCACGCCGGCAAGCTGCTCGATCGCCATGCAGAAAGCGGTTCCGTGCGCGTGCGAGCAGATGCCGCAGACGCGCTCGATGATGTATAAGTTCTGAACATAGGTCTTGCTTTCGCAGGTTTTCTCAAGCCCCCTGTGGTTATAGCCGACGCCGATGACGGCGTTGACCACCTTTTCGCCTTCCAGCGTGATGTCGAATCTGCCCGGCTCGTCCAGAGAAGGGTGTTGAGGCCCGATAGGAATGGTGATTCTGTTGTCGCTGTGCATCCTATTTGACCTCCTTTACGTTCGGGTCGTTGTATGTCATGGTGTTTTTGTCGAAATACTTCGGGTTCCATTCCTTGCGCATGGGATAATTGCCCTCCGGCCAGCCGTCGGGCAGCGGATAGCGCGGTCCTTCCGGCAGTCCTTCGACAACAACGCCGAAAAGGTCCGCCAATTCGCGTTCGTGCAGAAGAATCGACGGGTAAATCGACGATATGCTTTTGACGACCGGGTTGGATTTCGGCACGCTCTCCCGCAGGATTAAAAGCGTGTTGTTTTTGTCGGTGAGAATATATAAAAGCCCTAGCGTGTCGCCGTCGTCCGTGCCGACGACATGGCAGGCGCGGTAAAAGTTCAGTTCTCGATGAACATAGGGGATTATCTGCTGAAACTCTTCCGGCGTGAGCGGTTTTGTAAAGATTCTCTTTTCGCGCTGCACCGAAATGCGCTCCGAAAGGAAGGGAAACTTCTTGCAAAGCGCGGTTACGACCGCTTCGTCATGCGTCATTTTTTGGTTCCTCCTTCTGTTCGGCGGTTTCTTCTCCGTTTTTTGCAGTTTCGGTCTTTTCTTCTATCTTTTCAGCGTTTTTTTGCTGGTTTTCGTCTTTTTCGGCGTTTTTCAGCTTTTCAAGCAGTTTGTCCACGGCGCTGATAATGGCTTCGGGACGGACCGCGCAGCCGGGAACGTAAACGTCAACCGGGATGACGCTGTCGATGCCGCCGGTGACGCAGTAGCAGTCCTCAAAAATGCCGCCGGTGCAGGCGCAGGTTCCGATCGCGATAACGAACTTGGGGTCGGACATCTGCTCGTAAATCTGAATCAAACGGTCTCTCGTCTGAAGCGTGACCGCGCCGGTGCAGACCAGGATGTCCGCGTGCCGCGGGCTGCCCTGCTTTAATATGCCGACCCGCTCCAGGTCGTACCGCGGGGTGAGCGAGTCGATGGTTTCGATGTCGCAGCCGTTGCAGGCTCCGGCATTAAAATGTATAATCCACGGGGATTTTTCGGTCCCCCATTCGATGGCTTTTTTGATAAGGTTCACGTTGGTCACCTCTTGAACGCGATCAGAACCGCGAGTATGCCGGCCGCGATGTACAGAATCGGGAGCGCGGGCGCGTCGGCCGGGGCGGTCGCGACGACAAGAATTAATATGTGCACGACGGTGAAAATGAATGCGTAAGGGTAATACTGGCTGTAGTCCGGGTTGACATAATTCTCGACATCCCGCTGTCCGCAGGCGTACGGGTCGAGCGAGTATTTCGAGGACTGTTTTTTGGTTGCGTATTTGGAAAGCCACTTGGACAGACCTGCGACCGAGAAAAACATCAGCGCGAACAGGACCGGGGGTGAAAAGAATATTTTTTCCATATCTTATGTAATCCTTTCTTTGACATACGGAAAACGCGGGACTTCTTAGCCTTTCAGCTGCGTCAGGTTGCGGATATCCATGTTTCCGTATTTTTTATACAGGTGTATCGTAACGCCGGCGAAAACGACGGCGACCACAACTTCAAGCACAATCGCGGTAATCACGTAAGCCTGCGACAAACCGGCGCGCCCGTTGACGTATCCGGCGAGGACCAGAAACATCGTGACGGCCTTCATGGCAATCTCAACGCCGATGAATATTTTGAGGATATGGTAGGTCCGAATCATGCAGTAGCAGCCCGCGATAATCATTAAGAAGCCGACTATGAGCATAACGGTTTGAAAATTCATGTTTTGATCCATCCTTTCCTGCCGCCGTTAATCCTTGCTTTCGCGCATCAGCACATACACCGCGATGCCGCCGATGAGGATGGAGACGATTTGACCGAGTATGTCCGCCTGACGGCTGTTCCAGAACACCTCGCGGAAGTCCTCGGTTGACTCAACGGCAGTACCGGGAAGCGCAACGCTTCCGGCAAGCGCGGCGACGATAATAACGATGCCTGCGATAATTAATATATACGGCAGATATTTCATTTGCTTTTTATCCGCGTAAAGTTTTTGCACTTCTTCTTTCTTGATTCTGGAAAGGCTGATGGCGCTGATGAAGATGACGGTTACCAGTCCCGAGCAGGCGGAAACCTCTATGACCGCAGCCCAGGGAGCGCCGAGCACGAACAGAATCACGCCCAGCGTCGCGCTCGCGAACGCGAGGAAGATCGCGGATTTTAAAAGGCTTTGCGACATGGCGGCCAGAATGCAGAAGGATAAAAGGAGCGCAAGGCATATATAAATAATCACTTCCATATCGGGTTCCTCCTTATATTAATCCTCTGCTTTGCAGGTATATCAGGACCAGCGGGAAAAGGATTCCGGTCGCGCTGGTGATAACGGTCAGCGCGATTTCGACAAACTTGATGCCGCCTTTAACTTCGGTGACGTTCTTAAGATGCTCGGGCGTTTCGCCGAAGAACACTTTTTTCTGCAGACGAAGCAGGTAGGCGCAGGTGAAAATGCTGGCAATCAGCGCGACGCCGCCGAGTACCGCGCTGCCGGAGGTCCAGAGCGCTATAATAATCAGCAGCTTGCTCCAGAACCCCGCGAACGGCGGGATGCCGGCCGTTGATAGAAACGCGACAACCGACGAGAGCGAGGTGACGGGCATTCTGCTCTGCAGTCCGCCCATCTTGTCGATATCCAGCGTGCCGACCTGCTCGTGCAGCGCGGCGGCGTTGGAGAACAGCGTCGTCTTGAACGCAGCATGGCTGAACACGTGCGCGACCGCGCCGATGAGACCGACCGTCGTGCCGCAGCTTAAGCCGAGCAGAATATAGCCGATTTGGCTGACGCTCGAATAGGCGACGATGCGTTTGAAGTGCGTCTGTCTGAGCGCGAGCAAAGCGCCGGTGAGAATCGACGCGACGCCGATGGCGGCAAGCGCGATCTGAACGGCTCTGACGCCGGGGAACAGGCTGACCACCATGAAAAGACCATAGACACCGGCGATTTTAATAACGATACCGCTCAAAAGAATGGATACCGCGGTGTCCGCGCTCTGGTGCGCGTCGGGCAGCCAGCTGTGAAAGGGTACCGCGCCCGCTTTGATGGAAAAGCCGGCGATCAGCAAAGCGATCGAGAGATAAATCAGATTTTTCTGAGAACCGTCAGCGCCCTCTAAAACGCCGCCGATGTCCTGATAAGCAAGGCTTCCGGTTTGCATGAAGATAAAGGCGAGGGCGGTTAGTATAAAAATTGTCGCGAACTCGGATATGACAAGGTATTTGACCGAACCTTCCAGCGCTTTCGTAGAACGGAACAGGGAAATCAGAACGAAACTGGAAATGCCGACGACGTCCAAAAAGACATATAGCGTAAACAAATCCTTGACCAGCACCATTCCGTTCATGCCGATGAGCATGGTCATCAGAAGGTTTACATAGGAAATCCTCATCGATTCGACGGTCTTGGACGCGACCGCGACCGAAACGAACGCGACCATGCCGATGCAGAGCAGAAAAATCAGCGACACCGGCGTCAGGCGGAACAAAGCGGAGCCGGTTATCTTCAGATTGCTGAGAATGCTGAAGTCATAGGCGGTCAGGCCGTTCGCGTTCATCGCGCACAGCGCGTACGCCGCGGCCGCGATCTGAAACACCGCAACGGTTCCGGTCAGGGTATGGAAGTTCTTTTTCATATACGGTTTGGGACATATGTTGTTGATGGCGATTGCGGCGATCGGAATCAGCAGAAACACTGCCGCCGCATAGTTTAGATAGTTCATAAACCCTTATATCCTCATTTCGCAAAAAACAGAATCAGAAGCAGGATCAACCCGACGACAACGAGGTAGAGGTACCGTGAAAGCCGTCCGTTGACGAAGCGGCTGAGCGCGTTGCCGGTTCCTTTTACCAAACCGGGAACACCCTTGTCGTACACCCAGCTTACGCCGTGCTCGACGCGCGTGCAGAGCGAACCGTACGCGCCGACCAGCGAGACAAGCCATTGATAGGGGTCAAGATAGCCCTTTTCGGCCCAGCCGTACAGATTTCGTATCACCGGCGCGTTGCGGATATGGTCGCAGCAGTCCAAAGCGCTGCCGGCTTTTTTGGTTCCGAAAATATGGTCGCATACCGCTATAAGCAAAACCGCAGCCGTCGCGATCATCGAAGCAGTCGAAGCGGGGAAGCCGGCGAAAGACGCCGCAGCGTTCAGCGCGGTCTGAATGCCTTTCAGCGGAAGCGGATTGACGCTGAGGAGCAGCGCCAAGCCGGACAGAACATAAACCGGTATCAGCGCGGCATGGCTGTTCGAAAACTGAACGCCGCCTTCGCCGAACAGCAAGATTCTTCCCGCCCTTATAAGGTTGAGCGCCATGAGAAATACGCCGATGAGCGCGAAGATCAGGAGAACAACGCTCACATCAAGAACCGCGCCAAGAATCAACTGTTCCGCAAAGAAGCCGCCGAGAAGCGGAAAACCGAGCGCGGAGAGGGATAAAACCGCAAAGCATATGGCGGCATAGGGCGATTTTCTGAGTATGCCTTGCAGCCGGCTTAACTCGGTTGTCCCCGCTTTTTTTTCGAGTATGCCGCAGAGGATAAACAGACCGCAAAGGCATATTGTATTGTTGAGCAGCGCGTACACGGCGCCGGAAACGCCGGCTTCGGTTCCGGTTCCGAAACCGGCCGCGACCATGCCGGACAATGAAACCGCCGTATAAGCGAGCAGTTTTTTGAGTTCTTTTTGCGCCAGCGCCATCGCCGCGCCGAGCGCAAAGGTGATAACGCCGATTACAATGACAAGCACGGACATGCCGCTGCCCGACTGCAAATCAAAGACTTCGCTGACGGAAACGGCGGCGAGATACGCGCCCAAAATGCCATTGACCGCGCCGGGGAACGCGGCAAGAACCGCAGTCGGCGCGTCGTCCGCGGCTTTGGGAATCCAGCTGTGGAAGGGGAAGCAGCCCATCTGTCCGAGCGCGCCGAGCATGACGCAGAGAAAGGCGAACAGGCCCAGACCCGACACCGGGATGCGCTCAATCTCGCTGATTTCAGCGGTGTGCGCGATGTGAACGGTGAGAAGGACGCCGAGCATCAGCGTCAGCGCCGAAAACGCCGTTACGGAAAGCGCTTTGGCGGAGGTCTTGGGGTTTTCGCTGTTGCCGATTAAGAGAATCGCGAACAGCACCGCCATCAGTCCCTCCCAGAAGAACAGGATGGTCGCCAGATTGCCCGAAAGCAGAACGCCGTTTACCAGCGCGAAACTGATGTATAAGTAAAGAAGATACAAGCCGCCGTATTGGGCCGTCTTCGTGTTTTCAACCGTATAGTAGCTGACCGCGATAAACAGCGCGGCAGACAGAACGAGGAACATTCCCGTCAGATTGGTGACGCGGAAAGAGTATTCAAATCCGAACGGCGCGGCGTGGATTGCCGTTCTGAAAGGATCGCCTGTATAAAGCCCGAGCGCAAAGAGCAGGTTCAGAACCGTCGAAGCAAGCGAGACGTATAACTTTATCTTTTCGTTCTTTCTGTAATACCAGAGAAGAAACCCGCTCAACAGCGGCAGGCCGACCATGAACGCCATCAGACTTCCTCCGCTGCTTAACATTTTTGAAAGAAACATACATTTACCCCCAAATCATAGATGCAAGCTGCGACGGCAGATAGCTGAAAATCCCGAGCGCCAGCGAGGCTATGCCGAGTATCATCACCGAAACGACCATGATTTTGGAGCCTTCCTTCACCTTTGCGAAGGCTTCCGCCGTAAAGGTTTCCGTCGGGAAGTTCAGAGGACCAAAGAATACCTTTATATACAGCCGAACGAGGTACAGAACCGTCATAACCGCGCAGAGGATGAACAGCGCGCCGAGCAGAACGTTGCCGTTTTCGATGATTCCTTCGATCACCATGTGTTTCGTAAAGAAGCCGAGGAACGGGGGAATACCCATAATCGAGAACATGCAGAACGCAAACGCAAGCGCCGTCAACGGCATCTGCTTCGCAAGTCCGCCCATTTTACGCATGTCCTTCGTGTGCAGGCTGTGTTCCACGATGCCGGCGCACAGAAAAAGACCCGCTTTTGCGGTGCTGTGCGCAAGAATATACAAAAGACCGCCGACAATGCCGATTTTCTCGCCGCAGGAAAGTCCGAGCAGGATAAACGAGAGCTGGCTGATGGTCGAATACGCGAGCACGCGCTTGATGTCGTTTTCCTTAAAAGCGACGCCGGCGCAGTAAAGCGCGCTGACGGCGGCAATGGTCGGAACGATCGTCTGGAAGGATTTGCTGACGTCAAAGGTTAAAATAAACAGCCTTGCGTACGCGAACACGCCGATTTTTACCAGAACCGCCGCGTGCAGCAGGGAGGTGACCGGCGAAGGCGCGACGCCCGCGTCGGGAAGCCAGCTGTGCAGCGGAAAAGTTGCAGATTTCGACAAAATACCGAACAAAATCAGCGCGACGGTCCAGTCCGGAATATGAACGCCGTTCATCGCCATCAGTTCGAAGGTGCCGGTCTGTCCGTAAATGCCGAAGAAGCCGACCAGCATTATCAGCGCGCCGAGCACGGTCACAAGGAAGGTCTTGTTGGCGCGCCGAATGGTGATTTCCTGACGGTAGAAGCCGATAAGCCGCCAGCAGCACAGGGAGGAAATCTCCCAGAAAACATAGAGCGCGATCAGGTTTGTCGAATAAACAATGCCCATCATGGCGCCGACGAATACGACCACCATCATGTAGTATTCGTTCTGGTTTTCGTAATGATGAATGTAGCCGTAGGAGTACAGCACGATTATCATGCTGACAAAAGACGCCGTCAATGCCATGAAAACGGCGAGCGCGTCGGCGCGGAACCCGAAGCTGAGTCCGAGCGGAAGCGCAAAGCGGATCGAGAACAGCTTGTCCCCGAACACTCCGAACAGCGCGGCCGCGGCGCACACGAACGAAACCGCGACAAGCGCGAAAGCCGTTCTATTTCTTAACTTGACGTTATATTTACCAATTACGGGCAACAGCAGCGCTCCAAGCAGGGGCGTCAGGATGCCGATGACTAAGATCCATCCGTACATAAAATAATCCTTTCGGGAAATTGCTGATTCTATAAAAATAATAAAATTTCAAACTTAACAGATTCTTGGCAGAAGCTCTCCGCGCGGCATTACGATCCGTCTGCGCGCGCCGAACTCGGTCTTGGCGATCACTTTGCCGCTGCCCGGCTTTACCTCGCCGATGACGGCCGCGTTTTTGCCCTGCTCGGTGCTTTTTAGGCTGTTTAAAACGCTGTCGGCGCAGTTTTCGGGAACCGAGAACAGAATAACGCCCTCGTTCGCGATGAACAGCGGGTCCATACCAAGCAGTCTGCAGGCCGCCGAAACCTCCGGTTTTATCGGCAAAGCGTTCTCATACAGAACAATGTCCGTATCCTGCGAAACCCACTCGCACAGCGTCGCCGCGACGCCGCCCCTTGTCGGGTCGCGCATGGCGCGCACGGCGTTTTTTGGATTCTCCAGGACGGTACGCACCATTTTGCCGAGCGGAGCCGCGTCACTCTCGATCGGGGGAGAGAATCCGAGGTTTTCCCGCGCGTTCATCACCGCCATCCCGTGCGAAGCGATGCAGCCGCTGACGATGATGCGGTCGCCGGGTTCGATTTTCTGCGGCGGGATGGGCCGGTCCGGTTCAAAAACGCCGACGCCGGCCGTATTGATGTATATGCCGTCCGAAGCTCCTCTGTTTTCAATCACTTTGGTATCGCCGGTCACAACGCGCACGCCCGCTTCTCTGGCGGTTTTGGCGATGGAATCGACAATTTTCAACAAAACAGCCGTTTCAAAGCCCGCCTCTATAATCATTCCGACCGATATATACGCAGACCGCGCGCCGCTGACGGCAAGGTCGTTCACCGTGCCGCTGACCGCAAGGCTGCCGATGTCTCCGCCGGGGAAGAAAAGCGGCTTGACCACGAAGCTGTCGGTGGTCATCGCGATTTTCGCGCCGCCGTCCAGCACCGCGGCGTCGTTCAGAGGGTCAAAGTATTCGTTGGAGAAAGCCGGAAGGAAGACCTCCCGCACCAGTTCTCTGTACTTTTCTCCGCCCGAGCCGTGCGCAAGCGTGATTTTGTCGTCCATACTCAACTCCAATTAGCGGGTTAATCTCTGTACTGATAATAGGCGGCGCAGCTGCCCTCCGAGGACACCATGCAGGGTCCAAACGGCGTGTCCGGCGTGCAGTCTTTGCCGAAGCGCGCACATTCGTCCGGCGTTTTGTCGCCGCGCAGAATCCGGGCGCAGATGCAGCCCTTTGGTTCTTCGGGTTTTCTATGCGTTATCTCAAAGCGCGCAAGCGCGTCGAAACGCGCGTATTCCCGGCGGAGCTTCAGCCCGCTTTTCTTGATTATCCCAAGTCCGCGCCAGACGGCGTCGGCAGGCTCCATAAAGCGGTACATCAGTTCCACCGCGCGTCTGTTTCCGTCGGCGGTAACGACGCCGGGATACATGTTGACGCAATCCACTCTATTATATCGGCACAGTTCTATGATTTT
This sequence comes from Bacillota bacterium, assembly GCA_029550965.1. Lineage (GTDB taxonomy): Bacteria > Bacillota > Clostridia > Oscillospirales > CAG-382 > UBA1049. Next base: position 134,572 of record JAKPGJ010000027.1, on the reverse strand, counting down.
TAAAACGGCGGCTAAAATCTCGTACGCTTCGAAGCCCGAAACCGCCGCGGGCAGGTTCAGTTTTTCCGGCACAAAGCGGAACGCGTTCGCGCCGATGACCGACGCGACGTGCCCGGGGCAGAGCAAAGCGTTGATTTTCTTTTGCCCGGACAACAGCGCTTGCAACGCCTGGGGCATGGTCTTATGCGTGTTTAAAATGCTTATGTTTTCAACTTTTTGGTTATTCGCGGCTTCAATCAACGCCGCCGTGTGCGGCGCGGTGGTCTCGAACCCGATCGCGAAATAGACGACCTGCCTGCCTGGGTTCGCCTTGGCGATTTCCAAAGCGTCCAGCGGGGAAGTGACGAGCCGGATGTCCCGCCCGGACTCGTACAGCGAATACAGGCTCGCGTTACCGCAGGGAACCCGCATCATATCGCCGAAACAGGTAAAAATCACGTCTTCTTGGTCCGCGATGTCCAGCGCCGCGGCGATGTCCTCCTGCGCGGTAACGCAGACCGGGCAGCCCGGACCGGACACCAGCTTTATATTGCTTGGAAGAATAGAGGGTATGCCGAACCTGCGGATGCTGTGCGTGTGCGTTCCGCAGACCTCCATGATCGTGACGTCGCCCAGCCCTTCGGCAAGGGCGCGTATTCCGTTGATGACGTCTTCTATGCCGTATCTCATAGCATTCTCATGGTTTCGTCCACCAGCCGCTGCAGTTCTTCGCCTTCGTCCTTGTCCAGAACCTGAATGACGAAGCCCGCGTGGACCAGCACAAGGTCGCCCACCGCCGCGTTGTCAACCAGCCGAAGACTGGCGCGCTTGGTGACGCCGCCGTAATCGACGATGGCGTCCGAATCTTCTATTTTTATAATCTTTCCGGGAACGGCAAGACACATATCAATCACCTTATTTGCGAATCCTTGCGGAAGCCACGGCCGCCTGACCGAAGGAAAGCCCGCCGTCGTTGACCGGGACGAGCTGATTCGTATATACCGCAAATCCGCTTTCTTCCAGCTTTTTCATTGATTTTTCCAACAGGAAGTCGTTTTGAAAAACGCCGCCGGTCAAAACGACGGTATCGCACCCCTTTTCGGCGCGAAGCCGGTTTGCCGCCGACACAATCAGTTCCGCGACCGCGCGATGGAACTTTAAAGAAACAGTTCCGGCAGGGATTCCCGCCTGAACGTCGGCGACAACCGCTCTTATCAGCGGCCGCCAGTCGAATATCATACGGCCGTGTTCTTCTATCATCTCAAAGCGATAAGCGCCGGCCGCGCTTTCGTCCATGACCTGCTGCAGTTCGACGGCGGCCTGCCCTTCGTAGGTCGTGGTTTTTCGGATGCCGCACAAGGCGGAAACCGCGTCGAACAGCCGCCCCATAGATGAAGTCAGCGGCGCGTTGATGTTTTTGTCTCCGGCGGCAAGCAGGATTTTCGCTTCTTCCAAATATTCCGGGAACAAAGAGAGCGCGGCGCCGCGTCCGCAGGCGATATCGGTTACGGCCAGCGCGCACCGCCAGGGTTCTCGGACAGCGCCCTCTCCGCCGAGCAGGGGAAAGTAAAGCAGGTGCCCGCAGCGGGCGAAGTCGGCGCGGTTGCCGTACAAAACCTCGCCGCCCCAGACGCGCCCGTCTAAACCCAAGCCGGTGCCGTCGAACGTAAACCCAATGGCGTTATCGGTCAGCCCGTGCTCGGCAAGCACCGAAGCCATGTGCGCGTGGTGATGCTGTATATGAAAAATCGGCAGTTTTCCTTCATAGCGGGAAGCAATGCGCGTGGAAACATAATCCGGGTGCAGATCGCAGGCGATAACCTGCGGGTCCGCGTCGAAGATTTTAACAAACGATTCTATCTCGCGTTCCAGACATTCGGCGGTGTCCGCTTCATCCAAATCGCCGATATGCCCGCTTAAAAACGCGTTTTCGCCTTTGCACAGGCAAAAGGTGTTTTTCTGCTGCGCGCCCAATGCCAGAATCACGCTTTGGTTGCCGTCCAGCCGCGCCGGCTCGGGAACATAGCCGCGCGCGCGGCGTATCAGGTGGACTTTGCCGTTTATCACAATCGAAACGCTGTCGTCCACGCGGCGGAAAATCCTGCGGTTGTGCGTCAGAATGCAGTCCGCGACGGCGGGCAGTTTTTGCAGCGCTTCGCTGTCGTCAAATATCATCGGATGGTCGGACAGGTTTCCGCTGGTCATCACCAGCGCTTCGTGATTTTGCATGAGAAGGCAGTGCAGAGGCGCGTAGGGCAGCATCACGCCCAGCCGGTTGTTCCGCATAGTCACGCTGCGCGCGATCGGGCAGTCCGGCTTCTTTTTTAACAGCACAATCGGCTTTTCGGGCGAGGCGAGCAGGGGTTCTTCTTCGCCGCTCACTTCGCAGTAGCGTTTGACGGTCTCTATGTCGCGCATCATGACCGCGAACGGTTTGTCGTATCGGAGTTTTCGCTTTCTCAGCCTGCCGACCGCTTCTTCGTTTAACGCGTCGCAGGCGAGGTGGTAGCCGCCGACGCCCTTGACGGCGACGGTTTTGCCGCTGCTGACCGCTTCGGAGAACAACCGAATCGGGTCGCCGCTTATTTCTCTGCCGTTTTCATAAAAAAACAGCTGCGGTCCGCAGACCGGGCAGGCGTTCGGCTGCGCGTGGAACCGGCGGTCATACGGGTCCTCGTACTCCCGTTTGCAATCCGCGCAGAGCGCAAACTCCGCCATGGTCGTGTTTGCGCGGTCATAGGGAATATCTTTGACAATCGAAAAGCGCGGCCCGCAGTTGGTGCAGTTGGTAAAGGCGTACCGGTACCGGCGGTTTTCTTTCGTTGTGATGTCTTTAAAACAGTCCGCGCAGATGCCGATGTCGGGGGAGATGAAGGTGTTCCGCGCGCCGGCGCTGCTTGTCTGGATGACGAAGTATTTTGCACCCGTCGGGGGGATTTTTTCGGCGTCGAGACGTTCGATTCTTGCCAAAGGCGGGGGTTGCCGAAGGGCGGCAATAAACTTTTTGCAGTCCGCTTCCGGCCCTTCGATTTCGATGGATACGCCTTTGGAAGTGTTCTTTACGAATCCGCTCAACGACAGTTCTTTTGCCAGACGAAAAACGAATGGGCGAAAGCCCACCCCCTGAACGATTCCTTTGACTTCAAGCGCATACCGGACCATTTTATTCAGCCTTTTTTGCTTTTATCTTTTCCTTTATATAATCAATCACGCTTTCCGCGCTGTAAACGCCGTTGACCTTGCCGGCTTCCAAAACCACTGCCTTCGGGTTGACGGATAAGATGTTCTTTTTCATCTGCTCGATATTGACGTCCGCGAACGAAGCGATGTCGGCTTTTGTAATGACGACCGCGTCGGTTTTGAGCATCGCGGGCGGGTATTTCAAGGGCTTATCCTCGCCTTCGGGCGCGCTCAGAAGCACAACGCGCAAATCCTCGCCCAAATCCCATTCGATCGGGCAGACGAGGTTTCCTACGTTTTCTATAATAATCAGGTCGGTATGATCCGGGTCGATTTTCGCATACTCCGCTTCTATTTGCTTTGCGTTGAGATGGCAGCCGCCGTTCGTGTTAATCTGAAACGCTTCCACGCCGGTTTTGCGGATGCGTTCGGCGTCGTTCTGCGTCGCAAGATCGCCTTCGATAACCGCGGTTCGATACGACTTTGCCAAAACGGGCAGAATGTTCTCGAGCAAAGTGGTTTTGCCGGAACCCGGCGAGCCCATGATGTTCATAACAAAAATATTGTGCTTTTTAAATTCCGCGCGGTTCTTTTCCGCAATTTCTTTGTTGAGCGACTTTACGTCTTTTTGTACCTTGATTTCTGCCATGGTTGGTAGCCTTTCTTTATTCTAATTCGCAATCGATGCTTTCGATATATATATCTTCGCCCTGAACGATGGTATAAAACTTTCCGCCGCATTTCGGGCATGAAAACGGAAAGTCGTTCAGTATCGTATCCGCGCCGCAGGCTTCGCAGACCGCCACAGCGGGCAGTTCTTTTAAAATCAGTTTGCAGCCTTTCAACGGCGTGTCGGCCGTTAACGCTTCAAACGCAAACGTAAGCGCGTCGGGCAAAGCGTTGGACAGCTTTCCGACGGACAGGGTAATGCTGTTTACTTTTTTCACCTGCTGCCCTTCGATGACTTTATCCACGATGGCCAGCATATTCTGCATCAAAGCTGTTTCATGCATGGCTTCCTCGAAAAATATAATATTCTATCCACGGTTCGCGGATATCGCAAGAGCAGTTTACCACTAAATTTAGAAAAAGTGTATAGATTTTGTAAAATTTATGTGTTAAATTAAACCGATATTGCTTTATTTATTTAATGTTTCAAACCAAATTAAAATTATTGCGGAATAAAGACGGTTCTGCTGCCGCGCTACTATAAATATATTGGCTTTTCTTTTAATTATGTTTTTATTGACAGAAAGAAAAAGGTAAAGTACAATGAAGTAAATTCAAAGTAATTCGTTGATCGGTCGTTTTTTTAAAGGCGGACCGAATGGGGGTGCTGCAGCCGCTATGAAAAAGAAAATAATCGTGTTTGTCCTGTCCGTCCTGCTGACCGGAATCGGTATCGGGATGACCTTCGCGTATATGGACGGCTATGTGCCGGACGCGGGCGGAATGGATTTTCTTATGTTCTTCGATAATCCTGTCATCAACAGCTTCGGCGTCATCGCGCTTCTTTTTTCCGCAACGGCTTTGATTTTGACGATTTTCTGCATAAAAAACTGCACGGGCGTTTTGCGCACGTTTTCGATGATCCTATGCGTTTTGTGCGCGTTGTCGATCGCATTAACGATTCTCGGCGCCGTTTTGTATTTCATGCAGGCAAACGAAAGCCTCACCGATTCCGTGCTGGTGAGGCTTCAACCTTTTTATAGACGGTTATGCAGCCAGTTTTAAAATTTACGTGCGCCTGAAAACGGCAACGGGAGAACCGTCGTCCGGGCGGGGCGGGCGCATATCCGGCCTTGACGGATGATGGATTCGGACGCTTTCGTCCGCGGGGGCGATATAGCGTTTCGCCTGCGTGGAGAACAGGGTGTAATACGCGCCCCGTTCTGCCATCAGGGTTTAAAGGGCGCCGATTCCTGCGATTTCGCCGTTTTTTATAACAATGATTTTGTCTTTTCGACACCGAAGCGCGGTAATTTTCAACAAAAAATGGCAATTTTATCGAGAATTTTACATAATGGGGTTTCGCGGCGGAGAATTGTATGATATAATAATCCGTAACGATTTTTTGAACAAATTTTTTAACAAAGGAAACAGAATATGGAGACACTCAGACAGAAAAAAGGCTTTATATGCGATATGGACGGCGTTATCTACCACGGTTCGCGTCTGCTGCCGGGCGTCAAGGAGTTCGTCGACTGGTTGTACAAAGAGGACAAGCAGTTTTTGTTCCTGACCAACGCGAGCGGCAAGACGCCGAGGGAACTGCAGCAGAAGCTGAAACGCATGGGACTGGACGTGGACGAGAGCCATTTTTATACCAGCGCGCTCGCTACGGCGAAGTTTTTGAGTCGCCAAAGCCCGGGATGTTCCGCCTATGTGATCGGAGAACCGGGGCTTTTCAACGCCCTGCACGACGCGGGCATTATCATCAACGACGTCGATCCCGATTACGTCGTCATCGGTGAATCGACCAACTACAACTATGATTCCATCTGCCGCGCGATGCGGCTGGTGATGAACGGCGCGAAGCTGATCGGCACGAATCCCGACCTGACCGGTCCTTCCGAGGACGGCATTGTACCGGCATGTCAGGCTTTCGTCGCCCCGATCGAGGTGACGACCGGCAAGCGCGCGTATTACGTCGGAAAACCCAATCCGCTCATGATGCGCACCGGACTGCAGATGCTGGGCGTCCATTCTTCCGAAGCCGCCATGATCGGCGACCGCATGGACACGGACATCATCGCGGGCATCGAAAGCGGTCTTGACCCGATTCTTGTGCTCTCCGGCGTTACGAAACGCGAGGACGTCGAGCGGTACCCGTACCGTCCGAGACTGATTCTAAACGGCGTCGGCGATATCGTGCCCAAATAAAGAGCGTTTTTCCGTTCCGCGATATGCGGCAAAAAAAAAAAACGGATTTTGCCGGCCGAAGAAACCGCCGCGATGCTAAAAAACTGCTCCTGCGGCGCGCTCGGCGGCGGCTATACTTATCAAGCGTAAAACGGGGGTTTTACTATTACTGAAAGTTTCTTAATCAGAGGGGTTGTCGAGGGTTTCTACGGAACGCCGTGGTCCCATGCGGACCGGCTTTCCATGATACGGTTTTTAGGCGAGCGCCGCTGTAACACCTATATTTACGCGCCGAAAAACGACCCGAAGCATCGGGATTTCTGGCGCGACGCCTACACGGCCGAAGAAAAAGAAAAATTCCGGGAGCTTGATGCGCTCGCCAAAGAGAACGGCGTCCGCTTTACCTACGCGCTGTCGCCCGGTTTGGATTTTGATTTTTCGGATGCGGGTTATGAGAAGGATTTTGCCCGGCTGATCGAAAAATACGATTCCGTATATCAGTTGGGCATCCGGCATTTTGCGCTGCTGTTGGACGACTTGGCGGTCAGGACCGCCGAGACCGCGCAAAACCACGTTCGGCTGGTCAACGATTTTCGCCGGCGGTTTTATGAAGCGCGCGCCGCCTCCACCAACAAGTCCAAACTACTGCCAAGAGGGCCTGAACCGCTTTCTTGAGTAGTTTCATCATAACCGCCAGTGGGCCGACTGGCGGTTTTTTTATTTTTCTTTTCACTGGGGCTGTTACTTGGAATAGTTAGGATATCCATATCGATGCGATCATCATATACCGTGATACGCTCCACGAAAACTTGAACAGCCTTCTTTTGCTCCTCTGGGGGCATTTCTTTAATATTTCTATAGCGGGCCAAGAAAGAGCGTATCTGTTCACGGGATAGGGAATGGGTCTGCTGCTGGAGCTTTGCCTCTTCCAACCGGATCCGTAGGGTGGACTTTGTGGCTTCTAGCTCGTCCATTTTTTCTTTCATGGACTCGTGGAACATTCCGGCGGCAATGGCATTAACTATATTTCTAATCTCAATCTCCACTTTCCCTAGCTGCTTTTCAATAGTGGCTATTTGTTTAGGTATTTCCGTGTTTTGAGTGGCCGCATGGTTATAAGTCATTTCTGTGGCCAAGTCGATAACGTGATCAGCGAAAAGATTTTCATAAAGAGCATCAAGGACCTTTTCTTCAATGAATGCCTTATTGACAGCCTTCATGTCACAGGTCCTTTTTGTCTTTCTATTACTGCAGCCGTAATAGGCATATTCAGTTTTATTTCTTCCCATCTTGGCCCGATTACCTACCATGGCCCCGCCGCAGCTGCCACAGAAGATACGACCGGACAATAAGTAAACAATCTTTGCAGAATAGGCACCAGAGGCCCTTTTATTCGCTTTCAATCTCGCCTGCACCCTTTCCCATAATTCATTAGAAATAATTGCCGGACAACCACCCGGAATACGGATAATTTCATCATCAGGCTTTAATCTATGGCTGTTTCTTTTCCCGTTAAACATTTTAGATGCCTTATTGAATACGAAAGTGCCGATATACTTCTCATTAGTCAAGAGCTCATGAATGCTGTTTTTACCAAAAGTGTTGCCCCTTTTAGTTTTGTAGCCCTTGGAATTAAGGGTATCTATTATGGCTCCGTAGCCGTGGCCATCAGCATACATATTGAAAATAAGGCGAATTGCCTCCGCTTCAGTTTCGTTAATTACATATGTTTTGTCAGGACCGACATCAAAGCCAAGAGGAGGAATACCGCCGGTATGCTTGCACTTCAGGGCTGTTTCCTTCATTCCCTTCATTGTCTCCCTGGCTAGGTTCCGTGAATAGTATTCGGCCATACCCTCCAGGACGGATTCCAGGATGATTGATTCTGGGCTATCGTCCAGGTGCTCAAGCACAGATATAAGCCTAACGCCGTTCTTTCGGAGCTGCCGCTTGTAAAAAGCACTGTCATACCTATCTCGGCTAAACCTGTCCAGTTTATGGACGATGACAGCAGAAAACAGGCCCATGGCGCTGTCCTGTATCATCTGCAGGAAGCCGGGCCTGTCGTCTGTTGTAGCGCTTTTAGCTTCGTCAGTGTATATCTTAACGAGCTGTATATCGTTTTTTTGGCAATACTCACGGATAGCGCGGAGCTGAGCTTCAATGCTCTCTTCACGCTGGTTGTCGCTGCTATAGCGTGCATATGCGGCGGCTTTTAACATATAATACCTCATTTATACACTTCTAAAATCTGATTATTAGATGTATCCAATGCCTTAACTCTTATTAGATAATCCTCTAAATATAAAATAGCCCTGGCAATTTGGTCGCATTTTTTTGATTCGGAAATGTTTAAGGTAACCTCTGCCCATTTGCTTTTTCCGTCCGTATATACTTCAATTTTTTCAATATAATCATACCAGGACGTTTTATATTCCGGATTCCCAGCACCGCCAAAATTCATGTGCACATCATCTGTCAGTTCTTTTGTTGCGTCAACATCTAATGTCTTATTAGCTTCTTTAATGGGCGATTCTGTGAATTCCACATCCGACCATGAATATGCAATATTATCTACAGGGTAAGTAGTATCTGCCATCATAATTGCATATTTTTTTTGACCTGGCTTCAAATCATCAATGAGAAAGCTGTCAATAGCCAAGATATGATTCTCACGGCTTTTTATGTCTATTCGCAGATTTCCAGAGAGTATTTTATCAGAATTGTTCGTAATCCAAATTACTACCTTCTGCTTTTTATCTAATATATCTTGAAGTTCATAAGTTAATTCGATCTTTTCAAGATTATTATACAACTGATTATCATCAATATTTTCATCGTCTCTTGATATATCTTCACTCTTACTTGTATTGTCTGCAGTGCTATGTTCTTCTTGAGTAGCTTCAAGAACAATTTGCGAAGGATTGTTTTCATTCTCTATGGCAACATGTTCTGAATTTTTATTGTCTTCATTTGACTTTGGTACAACCAAAATGAAAAATACCAAAAATATGACCGATAATATAACACGATTAGTAGGATTGTATTTTTTCTGAGTCCACAATAGAACTATACCAACCGGAGCAATGAAAATAAGCATAAGCCAAATAAACCAATTCTTTTGGTAAAATTTCATGACAACCCCTCCATAACACTAAACTATATATTTTATAAAGCTTTCAGCTACTTTATCAGCCTCTTTTTCGATATATTCATACTGCATATCAAGGCCAATATAATAGCTTTGCTTTGGTATATCGTTGAGAATATGCGCCAATTCGTGGATTAGTACTTTGCATTGCGTTTCATATGAGATGTTGCCATTGAGGATTATGTAGAAGTTGTTTTTACTGCTGACATATGTAAAGCCGTAAATTTTGCTACTTATATTTGCAATTATTACCCGTATTCCATAAGCGTACATTAATTCGTGAAACGGGATATCACCTTTTATTAAGCCTTTCAATAGAGGCTTGTCCAATAAATCTATTGGCATACCATAAGCCTCCCTCTATCAAGTTATTCGTTTGCTTCATCATCCTCAATCGCCTTGATAATCCGTATTATCTGCTGTATCTCCCTTGGCTCCAGCTTTTTTGTCTGCTTGAACAGCAGTTTCAGGTCCTCCCTTTGCCGTAGCAAATTCCAGAAGTCCGCAAGCTCCGGATCGTCCTTGACTGCATTGGCTATTTCGTCGGCAGGGTTGCGGATGTCGGTGCGGCCAAGGAGGTAGTCCACGCTGCATCCAAAAAACTCCGAGAGACGTTGCAAGGTTTCAGTATCGGGATCTCTTTGGCCGGTTTCGTACATTGCTATTGTGCTAGATGATATGTTGAGAAGTTTGGCTAATTCTCTTTGTGATAAACCTTTTTCACCTCGCAACTCTTTCAATCTTTTTGGAAACATTATACACACCTCACATTTATTTTATCACGCATTGTGAGAAATACAATATGGCTCACTATAAGTGAAAAAATTTTAAAAAACTATTGCAATCGCTCACGATAAGTGATAGTATAATATCAAACAATAAATTTCAAAAGGAAGGAGGTCTTAAATTGATAACATTATCAGAACTAAGGAAGCAAAAAGGATTAACGCAAAGAGAACTGACTGACTGCGGTTTAAAAAGATTATCGTCATGCAGTCGTCCTTGTGCGGAGCAGACGTCGCCGTTACCGTCGGCGGCAAAGAGGTTGTAATCGGAAAACTTGATCAACACTACAACGAAATCCCGGTCCCGGCAGGCGCTTTGGTCGAACAGGCAGCTTTTATTTGGAAAGAGTCCGTCGTTCCGGTGATTCACAACGTGCTGTTTATTTAGCCTTTTTCGGAATGTTCAGTGTGTTTACCAGCGCTCGAACGTACGCCCGGGCAATTTCGTCTTTGCGGTTAATCATCCACTGCGCGGTTTCGGGGTTGTCGTGGAAGTTGGTTTCTGCAAGAACCGGCGTCATCCCGCCGTGCAGATACGGACTGCGGATTTCCCCGTAGCCCTGCCCGCCGAACGCGTTCATGCCGCTTTCCACGGAGTTTTTCAGCGTGGATTTGACCGGGCAGATGGCGTTTAGTTCTTTGGATATGTTCGCCGCAAGCGCTCTGCCGAGCGGCTGTTTCGGGTGGTAGAAGCAGACCGCGCCGGCAACCGTTTCCGTACAGCCTTCGCTGCGCGCGTTGGAGTGGATGGCAAGGTAGATGTCGCAGCCTTTGTCTTTGGCTTCTTTGGGGCGTTCGTCGAACCGGATGCCCATCGAGAGGGTCGCCATCACCGTTTCGCATTCGTACTCGGCGTCCAGAATGTCCTTGATTTTCTGCGCGAGCGCTTCCATCTGCGCTTTTTCGTTGGTGTCGCCGACGCAGTAAAGATTATAGGGCTGATTGCTCGGCGAGAGATATATTTTTATCATTTTCGTAACTCCTTTTTTTAAAAATATCTGTTATAATCATTATGGACAATTTCGCAAATTTGTCAACGATTGAAAATTCTACAGATAATTTTGAGGCATGGATATGTTGAACCAGTTTTCAAGAATGGAACTGCTTTTTGGAAAAGAAGCGATGGAAAAGCTCGCCGCTGCGCGGGTCGCCGTTTTCGGCGTGGGCGGGGTAGGCTCGTACGCCGCGGAAGCGTTGGCGCGCGGCGGCATCGGTGCGATTGATATTATTGACGACGACGTGGTCTGCCTGACCAACCTGAACCGTCAGCTGCTCGCGCTTCATTCTACAATCGGAAAACCGAAGGTGGAGGTTTTAAAGGAACGCCTGCTTGACATAAATCCAAAGCTTGTCGTTACGGTGCACAAGTGCTTTTTTCTGCCCGAAACCGCCGACCAGTTTGATTTTTCTGCCTACAGCTATGTGATAGACGCGGTGGACACCGTAGCTGCGAAGTTGGCGCTGGTGGAATGCGCAAACAAAGCCGGCGTTCCCATCATAAGCTGTATGGGAGCGGGCAACAAGCTTGACCCAACCAAATTCGAGGTGGACGATATATACAACACTTCGGTTTGCCCGCTCGCCAAGGTTATGCGGTACGAGCTGCGCAAGCGCGGCATAAAAAGACTCAAGGTTGTGTATTCCAAGGAAAAGGCGTTGGAGCCGCTTGAGGATATGAGCAGCAGCTGCAAAACCAACTGCGTCTGCCCGCCGGGCACGAAAAGAAAGTGCACAATCCGCAGACAGGTGCCGGGAAGCGTTTCTTTCGTTCCGCCGGTCGCCGGATTTATCCTTGCCGGAGAGGTTATAAAAGATATTTCCGACATAAAGGAAAAATAAAGCCGAAACCACTTGACACAAAAATGTTATTGTGCTATAATTCAGCCGTTGCCTATCTGGGTGTGGCGCAGTTTGGTAGCGCGCTACCTTGGGGTGGTAGAGGCCGGAGGTTCAAATCCTCTCACTCAGACCAAAAAAATGACAGGCGAAACGCCTGTCATTTATGCAGTTGCTCCGCAACTGCTTTTTTTATTATATGGATTTGAAGGGCGGGCGTTGAATGACAGTCCGGTGGACTGTCAGACCCCGCCGCCGCTCCGCTTTGCAGGCGGGCAAATCCTCTCACTCAGACCAAAAAAATGACAGGCGAAACGCCTGTCATTTATGCAGTTGCTCCGCAACTGCTTTTTTTATTATATGGATTTGAAGGGCGGGTGTTGAATGACAGTCCGGTGGACTGTCAGACCCCGCCACCGCTCCGCTTTGCAGGCGGGAAAATCCTCTCATACCGAATTATTTATTTCATACTTGAAAACATATCGCTGATTATGATAATATTAAAATATAATTTTAATAAATAAATTAAAATGCATTTTTGCAATAAAAAAATTCCAAAGACTTGTAACAAAACGGGGTTTCGGATTGTCTAATATATGAAAAGAGGTGAGGTCGTTGGTTGTTTACAGAAAAAATGCAATTCCAACGATTTGAATATATTGCAATTGTTTAATGCATATAAAACGGGAGTATTTCGCTTTGCTTTATCAATAACACGCGATGTTTATCTTTCAGAGGACATAACACAAGAGGTTTTTTTAAAACTGATACAGAACATCAATCAAATAGAGGATGCCGAAATTAAATCGTGGCTGCTGACAACGACAAAGAATTTAACATTGAACATAATGCGCAAACGCTCATTTGAAATGTGCGAAACATACGAATCCTTATCTGCAAAAGAAGACAACTATCAATCCGATTTTTTTTCGATGCTGGATTGTTTGGACGAAACAGAACAGCAAATTGTTGTATTACATATCGTAAACGGATTGAAACATAAAGAAATTGCTCAAATTATGGATATGAAACCCGGAACTGTCCGGCAACGATATGCGCGTTCGTTAAAACTTATAAAGCAAACTCTAATAGAAGGCAATCAAAATTTAAAACATCAAAAAGAAAGCTGCGGTTATAAATGAAGAAAAGGAGTATGTTTGACGGTCGAATGTAACTCCTTTAAGTTTTTCACGGAAAGGTAGGTTTATAAATGAATAGATACTCTATTGAAAAATTGCTGCGCAAGAAAGCGGCGCAGTTGCCCGAGGCGGAATTTAAGTTCAATGCTTCACCTGACCAAGCGGAAATTATAATTCCTGTAAGGAAGGGAAGAGCGATGAGATCCGCGTTTTGGGTTGCGATTGCAGCACTGGCAGTTGTTGTACTGACTTTTTCTGTCTGCTTTGCCGCAAGCGCGGAGTTCCGAAATACTTTTATTGCTGCAGGCGAGGAGTTCCGCAAAACGGTTATCTCTTTATTCCGCGCGTCCGAGCCGGAAATTGTTTCCCCGATCCCTACCGGCAGAAGCAATACGATACAGTTTATAGGGAGACAAAATATTGACGATATAGCCGATGTATCATATTACAATATCGACGGAGATCTTTCGGATAATATTGCAATGGTTAATCAGCCGGATGGAAGTATAAAATACTATTTAATTACGGATAACGGCGCAACGGAAATAACGCAAATTATCAATCATGTAACCGATACCATTTCGTTTAACGGATACACCCTGCATTTAAAATTCGGGTATGGTACGTTAAACGGGAAACCTTTCCTGCGAGACGAGACCGGGGAATATTCCGCGAGCGATATTCCGGAAGATGTCATTATGTCGTGGCCAAAAGGATTTTTTAATGAAAATACGGTTTGGATCCATGCAGGTTTTGGCAGGCAAGCTGATTATACCGCTTATTATCTCTTATACGACTTGAGAACGGGTGAAGTAACTGATATTTTGGCCGGCGTAATACCGGAAGGGAAAAGCATTGAAACAATTTCCTTCAGCCCGGATTATCAAAAACTGCTTTTGTTTGAGTTTAATGGAGGGTGGCCGGGCGAATGCATTTATTTCGATGCCGCCGCGGGAAAAGCGATCTCCCTTTCGGATTTAACAGGAATTGACAATATTTATTTATGTTCCTTTGTAAATGACGAAGTGCTGTTTATCGAACAGTATCACAATGAACTTCGTGAAAATATGATGGCGGGCGATTATATTCTGAGCGGATATTGCTACAATATCAGCACGAAGGAAACGATTAAGTTGTTCGACGAGAATGATACCGTTCTCTATGCGTCGATGGGGACCTGCATTTTTAAAGAAAATGAAAACTATAAAATCGTAACCTTTAATGGAGAGGAATATATAGTAGAAGGCATTGATTTGGATTCGAGATATCTCTATCTGATGAATCGGGATCACACGAAAATCGCGATAATTAATGATTCGGCGGATAGTAATACGTTTGATATAAGAGAGATTGGAATAATTGATTTGGTAAAGAAAGAAATTAAAATTATTGAAAGAAAGGGATACGAGAAAATCGAAGGAACAACGATTGGGTGGAACGACAGCACAAGTCTATTTATTTATGTTCCGGAAGGCGCTATATATCTATACCGCTTTAAGTAGAATTTAGGTATCTGCGTTCGGGTCAAAAAATACTGATTTGCTTAAATATCATAAAACAGGCAACCGTTTTGCTCGGTTGCCTGTTTTATTATATGGATAAAAAATGCCTGCCCAGCGGTTGAAAAATATGAATTATTACCGTAGACTTTCCCATCCCGCCGTGCTATAATAGCTAAACTGCAATCCATGCCGATAAAACGGCGACCAATAAATTAACAAAGCCTTATAAAATCTTTATTTTATCCATGGTATAGTATGAATAAAATAAAAAATAAAGCCGTTACGGATTGATGATGAACAAAATGTTTAAAAATACAAAACAAACCGCGATTATTATAAACATAATTTAAATAAAACGCCGTTTGTGTTGACAGATAATACCGGCAGGCATAGAATAAGAAAGATTATTACGGCAAAAAATGAAGTATTAACATTCTTTCATTGGGTTTAAAAATATAAAAGGAAGTACACAATGATTCAGATAAATATTCCGTTTTCACCGCCCGATATTTCGGAGCGTGAGATTCAAAACGTCGTCGAAGTATTGCGGTCGGGCTGGATTACGACAGGCCCGAAAACAAAACTGTTCGAGCAAAAACTGGCGGAGTTCTGCAAAACCCCCCGCTTTGTCTGCGTGAATTCGGCGACCGCGGCGATGGAGCTCGTCCTGCGTTTGCTGGGCATAGGTCCCGGCGACGAGGTGATTACCAGCGCGTACACCTATACCGCATCGGCTTCCGTAATCGAACATGTCGGGGCGAAAATCGTTCTTGCGGACACCGCGCCCGACTCGTTCTTTTTGGACTGCGAAAAGGTTGCCGATGCGATTACGGAACGCACGAAGGTTATCATACCCGTAGATATCGGCGGCGTCATGGCGGATTACGACCGGATATTTGCCGCGGTAGAGCGCAAAAAGCACCTTTTCCGCCCAAACTCGAAACTGCAGGAAGCGTTCGGCAGGGTAATCGTGCTGGCGGACGCCGCGCATTCCATCGGCGCGTCGTATAAAGGCGTTTTAAGCGGCGGGGCGGCCGATTTTACCGCCTTCTCTTTCCACGCGGTCAAAAACCTGACGACGGCGGAGGGCGGCGCGATTACATGGAAAGACCATCCCGGCATCGACAACGACGAAGTTTATAAGGAATTCCAGCTTCTTTCGCTGCACGGGCAGAACAAGGACGCGTTGTCCAAGTCCGCGCTGAACTGCTGGGAGTACGATATTATATATACAGGCTATAAATGCAACATGACCGATATTACGGCCGCTTTCGGACTGGCGCAGCTGGAACGCTTTTCAGAGCTTACGGCAAAGCGTTTAAAAACCATCGCGCGGTATGACGAAGTTTTGCTCCCGCTCGGCGTCCGTCGTCAAAACCACTTTGACGCGGAGCGCAAAGGCAACGGGCACCTTTATCTCGCGCGTGTTCCCGGAATATCCGAAGAACAGCGCAACAGAATTATCGAGAAGATGGCGCAGAAAGGCATCGCCTGCAACGTGCATTTCAAGCCGCTGCCCATGATGACCGCGTATAAGCGGCTGGGCTTTGATATCAAAGATTTCCCGAACGCCTACAATCAGTACAAAAACGAAATCACGCTGCCGACACATACGCTGATGACCGAAGAAGACGTTGAATTTGTGGCGCAGACGTTTCAGAACATACTGAAGGATGTTTTAAAGTAAAGTTTGACAAATTCAGCGAAGGAAATGGTTATGTACGCAAAATATATCAAGCGGTTGTTGGATATTGTGCTTTCGGTGATCGCATTGCCGTTTGCGCTGATGATCTCGCTCGTTTTAATTCCCTGCATATACTTTGAGGACAAAGGTTCTCCGTTTTATAACGCGCCGCGTCTCGGCAAAGACGGCAAAATCTTTATTATGTACAAGTTTCGCTCGATGAAGGTGAACGCGCCCGACATTCGGAACGCGGACGGAAGCACGTTCAACAGCGACAACGACCCCAGAGTGACGAAGGTCGGGCGTTTTATCCGCAAGACCAGTTTGGACGAGATCCCGCAGATTATCAACGTTTTAAAAGGGGATATGAGTTTTATCGGACCAAGACCCGACCTGCCGGACGCGCTGAAGGTTTATACCGGCAACGAGGCGAAACGGAACAGCGTCCGCCCCGGAATCACCGGCTACAGTCAGGCCTATTTTCGCAACAACATCGAACTGCGCGAGCGTTTCAGGCAGGACGTCTACTACGCAGAGAACGTATCCTTTGCGTTGGATTTTAAAATTTTAGTGAAAACCATCGGCACCGTTCTTCGCGGGAGGAACGTTTATCGGAACGGTTCGGAAAAAACCGCCGCGAATCCGAAAAAAGACCAAAAAACATAACGACGGAGCAGGGAAAAGAATATGCAGATCATACACGCTTATTGGGAAAAACGCAATATCGGCGTCGATTGTCAGGAACTGAACGTCGAAGCGGGCGACAGCGTCGCGCAGATTGCGGACGCGCTCGGCAGGCTGTCGGCTGAATATCAGGTGGCGCGTGTTCCATCCGGAATGACCGACGCGCTTTTCTATCTGCAGGACAACGGCTTTAAAACGGTGGAACTGAACATCCAGTTTGAAAAGAAAATGGATAAAAAGCCCGAACTGCCCGAGCAGTACCGCCGTTTTGAAAAACATATCGCATACCATCCGGCCGACAAAGACGAGATCGAGAGCGCCCTGAAAGCGATCGAAACGGGCGGCGTCTTTGTTACGGACAAGGTAGCGTGCGATCCTTTTTTTTCGCCGAAACACGCCGGAAGACGCTATGCGTTGTGGGCGAAGGATCTGATTGACAAAGGCAGCAGGTTTTATATCTGCACCTATAAGGGCGAAAAAGTCGGCTTTAACATGAATACCGACAAGGGCGATTATTTTGACGCGTTCCTCGGCGGTCTGCTGCCGGACGCGAAACGGTCGGGTTTGGGTTTTCTGCCGCTGTACGCGAACCTTTCGACCATTTACGAGCAGGGCGGCAGGTGGATGAAAACCGGCGTTTCGTCGAACAATCTGCCGATTATAAAGCTGCACGAAGCGTTCGGCTGTACTATTTCCGGCATGAGCTACGTTCTTATCAAACATTTATAAGGGCAAGAAAATGAAAAAAATGCTCTATATCGGCAACGTCGGCAAAGCGCAGTCGTACAGTTTCTACCGCTCTGCCGCGGCCGCCGCGCGCGAACTGGGTATCGAGTTTCATATCGCTTTCAACTGCGTCGACAGAACCAAGTCCAACGTAAAACGGATGGAGTCGGATTTGGGGATTTATTTTCATCAGATCGATTTTGAGCGCAACCCGCTGCATTTCGCAAACATACGGGCGTACAAACAGCTAATCGCGCTGATGAAGGCGTATGATTTTGATTTTATACACTGCAACACGCCGGTCGGCGGGCTTTGCGGCAGGCTTACCGCGCGCCGATGCGGGATAAAAAAAGTAATTTACCAGGCGCACGGATTTCATTTTTACAAAGGCGCGCCGCTGATAAACTGGCTTCTGTATTATCCGGTCGAAAAACTACTCGCGCGCTGTACAGACGTTCTAATTGCCATCAATAAGGAAGATTTTGCGCTCGCGCAGGTAAAAATGCGTCTGCGGAACAATGGCGCGGTCTATTATGTTCCCGGCGTGGGAATAGACTTGTCGGACCCGCCGGAAACAGACCGAGCCGAGGTTCGCAAAAGTTTAGGACTGCCCGAAGACGCTTTTGTTTTGGTTTCGGTCGGCGAACTGAATAAAAACAAAAACAACGCCGTTATCGTCGAAGCGGTAAAAAAACTGGACGATTCGGTTCATTACGCGCTGTGCGGAACCGGTCCGGAAGAACAGAAATTAAAAGCGCTGGCGGAAACGCTCGGACTTTCAGGCCGGGTGCATTTCCTCGGATACCGCGACGACGTAAAGACGATTCTGCGGGCGTCGGATATTTTTGTTTCGATGTCCTATCGGGAGGGCTTGTCGCGCTCCGTCATGGAAGCGATGTCGATGGGGCTTCCCTGCGTTGTTTCGGACATTCGGGGAAACCGCGACCTGCTATCCCATCAAAGCGCGCAGTGCGTCCCGATTGACGCGGACGCGTTGTCCCGCGCCGTATCGGAACTGCGCGGCGATCAGGATTTGCTGATGGCGTACGGCGAAGCGAATCGAAAAGCGGTTCGAAAGTTCGGGATGGAATCGGTCGTCGAGCGGTTGAAGCAGATATACCGTTCGCTTTTATAAAATTACGAATACGGAATGATGATAGATGAAAATCATGCATGTTCTCCAGTCCCCGTTTTTTTCCGGCGCGGAAAACGTAGCCTGCCAGATTATCGAAATGTTTCGGGACAGCGAATATGAAATGGCTTACTGCAGTCCGGACGGTCCCATTCGGGAAGCCGTGGAGAAAAGGGGGATTCGGTTTATTCCGCTTGCGGCCATCAACGTACGAAATCTCCGCAAAGCGATACGATGCTACAAACCGGATATCATCCACGCGCACGACCGGAAAGCGAGCATATGCGCCGCCATCGCCTGCGGTCTGCCCGTGGTTTCGCACATACACGTCAACAACCCGCATGTCGGCAGGTTTGACGCGAAATCCTGGATATATTCGCTTTTCGGTTACCGTTTCAAGCATATTTTCTGGGTTTCAAAATCGGCGTTTGTGGATTTCCCCTATATGCGCGAAAGCATGCGCAAAAAAAGTACGGTTTTGTATAACGTCATTGATATCGAAAAGCTGAAGCGGAGAGCGGCGGAGGACGAACAGTCGTATTCGTTCGACGCGGTCATGGTCGGCAGGCTGAACGACCAGAAAGACCCGATCAGAGCCTTGCGCGTCATTAAAAAAGTGATTTCAATGAACGATTCGGCGCGTTTCGGCATCGTCGGCGCCGGACCGCTGGAAAATCAGGTCGCCGAAGAACTAAAAAAAGAAGAATACAAGGGCAGAGTTCGGTATTTAGGCTACATGGACAACCCCCTAAAGGTTTTGCGCGACGCGAAAGCGCTGCTGATGACCTCGCGGTTCGAGGGAACGCCCATGACGGTTCTGGAAGCGATGGCGCTCGGTGTGCCGGTCGTTTCGACGCCGGTGGACGGCATTCTTGATTTGATACGGGACGGCGAAAACGGGTATTTGTCAAACGACGACGACGTCCTTGCGGAAAAGTTAAACGAATTGATAAAAAACAGCGAATTACGCGAAAAACTCTCGGCCCAATCCGGCAGGACGGCGGAAAAGCTGATGGATATTTGGGCTTACAAAGAAAAACTCGCAGCGGTTTATTCCGGATGCAGGTGAGATGGAGAAAAAGAAATTCGGAGTGCTCTATCCATGTGGTTATGTGTTTTGTTTTTATTGCTGCTGATTGGCATATTTGCTTTTTATAAGATAAATCATGGGGATATTCTGTCCGCTTCCTTTATCTCCAGCGTATCCTATTCCATCGCCGTTTTCGTCGCGCTTCTGTGCTGCAGCTACTGGGGCGTGACGTATTCGTATAAACTGCCGCTGATGATCATGACCTGCATTCTGTCGATTTTTGCCGGCGAAAAACTGTGCGGGTATTTATTCAAAAAGAAGCAGTGGAATGGTTTTAGCGGTTCGGAAGAAAAAAGCAGGCCGATGAAGCCCGATGATCGAACTTTGTTCGTAATATTCGGGCTTGGCGTTTTGACCTGCGTTTTTTCATACATATATACCGTGCATATTGCCAAAATGTACGGTTATGCGGGCGGCGGACCGATGCTGGCGTTTGTCCGTAACGCCTACCTGTACCATGACGTTCCCAGAAATTATCTGCTCGTTGTCCTCTCTTACTTCCAGACCGGCGTCGCTTATGTCTGCACGCTTATCATGATCAAAAACATAATCAACGAAAAAACCGCTTCGGGAAAAATCAGGATAAAGCAAATACTGCTTCGGAATCACAAGTATTTCGCGATGCTGATACCGTACTTTATCCTGCTCGTGTTGTCCACGGCAAGAATCGGTTTTTTGTCCTACATCACCGTTACTTTTTTAATGATCATCCTTGTGTATCAGAACAAAAAACGCACCGTTCGGGTGAACATCTGGAAATTCGCGAAAATCGGGCTTGTCTGCTTGCTGGTGTTTTTCACGGCGTTCTGGATGTTCGGTTATTTAACCGGCAAAAGCCAAAGCAACGCGCTGACGGACGTATTCAGCAGATACGTCGGGTCGTCGATCGCGGGCTTAAACGAATATCTGGAAAACAGAGACCGAAATCCCGATTATCAGACCTTTTACGGCGTGAAAACCTTCTTAAACAGGTTCGGCGCGGACATTCCGATACCGCAGAACATTTACGGCGAGAACACTTACTTTCCCAAAAACAGCGGCACAAACATATACACTGCGAACTGGAGCTATTATAATGACTTCGGCTGGTTCGGCGTCGTATTCTTCAATGCCGTATTGGGTTTCTTTACGACCCTGATGCGAAGCGTCGCGCGGAAAAGCCGAAACGAGCTTTGGACAATTCTGGCCGGATACTATGGGTATTATCTTGTGTCGCAGCTGTTCGGCGAGCTGTTTATTTCCTACATCCTCACCGCGACGAGAATTCTGGACCTGTTCTCGATCGTGTGCTGCTACTATCTGCTGTATAAACCGTTCTGGAAACTGAGCGTCAAAAAGCCTTTGACGAACGAAACGGACAGGATGAAGATATTGTTCCTGCCGGAGTACGATTATTGGGATGCGGTTCGGTTCCGGCTGGAGAGAACCGAAGGCGTTCTTCTTGCGGAGACCTTCTCGAAGAACAAGCTGTGGTATTATCATAATTCCATAAGACTTAACAGCTATGTGCCTTTGCCGCTGAAACGGATATGGTATCCGGAATACTTCAAGGTGAAAAATCCGGAAAACGTAAAGCTGATATTGTTCTTTGAATACGTCGCGCCGGCTTATGACAAGCAGTATCTTCGCTATCTGCGCAAAAAATACCCGAACGCGGTTCTCGCCTTTTATATCGTCAACCCGATTAACCACGAGAACAGGCGCTATCTTGAGCGGATTCTGCCTTTGTACGACAAGGTGATTTCCTTTGACGAGAAGGAAGCCGCGAAAAACGGTTTTCTCTACTTCAACGGGCTGTACGAGCGGGACGACGCGATTCGGGAGAGCGGCGACAAAAGCGACGTGTTCTTTGTCGGCAAAGGCAAGGACAGGCTGGACATGATTCACGATATCTATCGCTATTTGACGGCGCGCAATATCAAGTGCGAATTCTATGTCAACAACGTGGAAAAAGAAAAACAGCTAACAGGAACCGGCATTCACTACAACTGCTGGCTGAACTACAAGCAGGTTTTGCAGCGCGTGGCGGACACGAAGTGCGTGCTCGAGATTCTGCAGGGCGAACAGCACGGGTTTACCATACGCACCTGCGAGGCGGTTACCTACAAAAAACGGCTGATTACCAACAATCAGTTCCTAAAAAAACAGCCCTTCTACGACCCGCGCTTTATGTGCGTAATCAAGAAAGCGAGCGATATCCCCGTGGACTTTATCAGCGACGCCGCGGAAGCGGTCGTAACGGGCGCGGACTTCTCGACCGAGCGGTTTATAAAATTCCTTGAAACCTTAAACTAAAAAATACCTCCCGAAAAGCGAACCGACGAAAAAACGCCTGCAAGCGGATTGCAGGCGTTCTTTTATTACGGATTTGATTCGCGATACACCGATATTTCGTCGATAAACAGCCAGTTGCGGAGCGACAGGTAGGAAACCTTTACATACCGCGCGGCGACGCCCGTAACCGGTATTTCCACAATCGAGTAGCCGTTCTCGATTTTCGCAAGCGTCGCGTCGACTTTGACCGCGCCGGTAAAGGTTTGGCCGTCGTCGGAGAAGGAAACCTCGACAAAACTGCTCACAATCGCGCCGCCGCTTCCGCTGGAGAGCGCGCGCGCGACGACGGCGCTGATTTGGGTGGTTTCTTCAAGGTCGATGACAAACGAAACGTCCGAAACGCCGGCAAAGCCGGAAGCCGCCGGGTCGTAATACTCGGTCGTGGACGCGAATTTGCCGTCCGTGAGCTTTTTGCCGTCGTCGGGATAGGTTTGATAACCGTTGTAGTCGGTGGCGTAAGGCTTGCCGACGCTGACGCATTCAGGCGCGGATACGGCAAGTTTCGCTTCCTGTTTTTCGGATTTATTTAAAATAAAGTCGTACGCGATAACGGAATAGGTATATTCCTGTCCCGAAGCCGCGCCTCTGTCGGTCGCCGTAAACGTAAGCGTTTGGTCGCCGTAGTTCTTCATATCGGTGTGCGCGGTGGCGACCAGCTCCGAATCCCGATAGAATTCGACGTAGGAAACGCCGTATTTGCAGTTTTGAAAGGACGCTTTCAGGCTGACGCCGGTCGCGCTGTTCAAAACTTCAAAGGAGATCGGCTCAATCCGCTCGCTGTCGGAAAAATAGCGCACCTGACCGGTTTTGTAATAGTTTACATAATCATTATGGAAGACGGCGGTTCCGCGGATATCCGGCGCGTAGTAATGCGAGTACGCGAAGGAGATAAAGCCTTCCACATAGGGCGCAGCGGCCTGAAGCTGATAGACAAAGCGGGTGACGGGCGCGGCGCTCCAGTTTGCCTGTTTAAAATTTTCCGGGTTGCCCCAGAGGGAAAGGTTGGGGTACTTGTCGATGACGGTTTTCAGCTCTTTATAATAGTTCATAAAGGTCTGCGCGTTCAGAAACCCGCTGCCCACGCAGTCCTGCGGGCAGAATATGTCCCCTTTGCGGAAATGCACTTTGGTAAACAGCTTGTCAAAAAACGCCGCGGTTTCCTGAGGGGTTGCGTACGATTCAACGAAATACGGGGACATCAGGAAGGGCATGGAGGGGTCGAGCGCGTTGATGCCGTCAATGTAAATATTGAGCATTTCCGCCATTTTGTCTATGTGTACGTCCGTAACCCCTTCGCAGTAATTGGTGAACTCGGGCACAAAATACCAGCCGTAAAAAGCGTCGCCGTACTTTTCTTTATAAAGAGAATACAGTTCCTCGGCGATCGCGACGCTGTCGTTTGAAAAACGCCGGTGCCAGTCGGCGTCGGGGATGCCGATGGTGTCCGTGTAAAGAATGTTGTAGCTGTTCGCCCAGCCGTCCGGGGAATAGTTCGGGGACAAAAAGGCTTTGATTCCGTGGCTTTGGCACTGCGCAAGCATCCGCTCGGTAATATCGGCATGGGAATCGTCGTACTCGTCGCTTTTCTTCGCCTCGGCAAGTTTAGACGGATAGTAAACGGTTGTGAAAGCCCCGTCTTTGTTCTGGAAAGCCGACGTGTAAAGCACGAGATACTTGATGCCGGCTTCCTGCAGGTAATCGAAATGCTTTGTCAACTGTTTATCCGTGTAGTTCAGAAAAGGCTCGTACTGAATAAACGAACCGGATATGACCGGATAATCCTTTACGGGTTCTTCCATGCTTTCCTCCGATTCAAGCGAATTCGCTTCTGATTTGCTGTCGGTGTTTGGACCGGGTTTGCTGCAGGCCGCAAAAAGGTTCAGGCAAATCAACACCAGCAAAATCAGCGGCAGTTTTTTCATGTCGAAAATTTCCCTCCAAACATTTTTTATATTAACTATATTATTCGCTATAAATTAAAAAATGTCAATAGAAAAATCCGCACGCCGTCAAAACAGCGGTGAGGACGTGTTTTATTAGCGGCGACTAATTTTATATGCGGGCAGACAAAAAATATCCCCACTTCCGATTTTGCAGAAAGCGTCGGAAATGAGGATATCTTTTTTTATTTTTTTCTTGGCCGGATATCGCAGTCGCGGACGAGGATGATGTCGTCGCCGACTCTTTCGATGTTCTCCCAGGGGATGCAGATGTTGTTTTTGGAGGAGAACGAACTGAAAAAGCCGTCCTGAGAAGGAAGCACGATTCTGAGAATCTTGCCGCAGCAGGCGTCTATCTCAAGATCGATGATGCAGCCCAGCCGCCTGCCGTCGGTGATGTTGATGACTTCCTTGTTTTTCAAGCAGGAGTAAAGCGCAAGCATTTTACGTTCAGACCTTTCAATCAACAGGGGATACATGGCGTCAACCCTGCCTTACAGCAGGATGCAGATCAGGCCGCTGCTGCCGTCGTTGATGATTTTCTGCAGCGTTTCCGATAGCTTCATGCGCGCGTCGAGCGGCATATGCTGCAGCTTGGTATTCAGCCCTTCGCCGACCAGCTCGTGGAGCGTCTTGCCGAACATATTGGTCTCCCAAATCTTCTTCGGGTCCTCCTCAAACTCCTTGAGCAGGAATTTGACCAGCTCTTCGCTCTGGCGTTCGGTGCCGACCATCGGACTGACTTCGGTTTCGATGTTCGCCTTGATCATGTGAATCGAAGGCGCGCTCGCCTTCAGCTTTACTCCGTATCCGCCCGGCTGCTTGACGATTTCGGGTTCTTCGAGCTTGAGGTCCTCTATGGACGGGGTAACGATGCCGTAGCCCTCCTCGTTGACCTGCTCGATTGCCGCCGCGACTTTGTCGTAGTTGCGTTTTACCTTGGCGAGGTCGTTCATAATCTTGAACAGGCTTTGCTCGTCCTCGATCTCAAAGCCGCACTTCTCACCGAGTATCTGATAGAAGATCTTATCCGGAATCTTAATCTCAATCTTCGCGCTGCCTTCGCCCAAATTCAGGCTTTCCAGACGCGCCTTGATCGCGCCGTTCTCTGCCGAGAAGGAATCGAATACGTCCTTAATCTCGCCGACGCGGTTGAGCTTGCCGGCGCATCTTGCGATTTCCTCGTAGATGCCCTGTTTGAGCGGACTGCTGTCCTCAAGCACGTCAACCCAGGAGGGCATATTCACCTTGATTTCGCAGACCGGGAACTCGTAGAGCACGTTTTTGAGGATTTCCTTAATCTCGCTGTCCGTCATGTCCAGGCAGTTGATCGGGATGACCGGCACGTCGTACGCCTGCTCCAGCTCGTTCGCGAGCGCCTGCGACTGCGGGCTTTGCGGGTTCAGACAGTTGAGCACGACGATAAAGGGCTTGTTGATGGCCTTTAATTCCTCTACGACCCGCTTTTCCGCGTTTATGTAGCTCTCTCTCGGAATATCGCCGATGCTGCCGTCGGTGGTGACCACAAGTCCGATGGTGGAATGATCCCGAATAACCTTCTTGGTGCCCAGCTCGGCGGCTTCCTCAAAGGGCAAAGGATTCGGCGACCACGGCGTCATAACCATTCTCGGCGCGTTGTCCTCGATGTGACCGATGGCGCCCGGCACGATGTAGCCGACGCAGTCGATCAGCTTTACGCGGAACGAAGCGTTCTCATCCAGCTCAATGCGCACGGCTTCTTCGGGAATAAACTTCGGCTCGGTGGTCATAACCGTACGTCCGGACGCGGACTGCGGCATTTCATCCTTCGCTCTTTCGCGGACGAAATCTCCCTCAATATTCGGCAGTACTAAATATTCAATAAATCTTTTGATTAATGTGGATTTACCCGTTCTGACAGGACCGACTACTCCGATGTATATATCGCCGCCGGTCCTGTTCGCGATATCGGCATATATTCCTAAATCCGTCATTGCAATATACCTCCTAATATGTTTGTTACAAGATTATTCTTGAAACCAGGCAAATAGAACCAGTACGATAAAAAATATTTGACTTTTACCGCCTGAAGTGATAATATTACTCTGGATTTTAAGTATCGGAGGCAATTTGCATTGGCTAAGTTTAAAAGAATAGGCGTGCTTACGTCCGGGGGCGATGCGCCCGGCATGAACGCGGCGATAAGAGCGGTGACACGTCTTGCGCTTTACAAAGGCGTCGAAGTAATGGGCATTTACAACGGATATCAGGGATTAATCGACGGGGACATCAAGAAGCTCGGACCAAGAGATGTTTCTTACATAATCAACAGAGGAGGAACGATGCTCTATACGGCGAGAAGCGCGGAGTTCCGCACCCCCGAGGGCATACAGAAAGCGGTTGAAACCTGCCACAAGTACGACATAGACGGCGTTATCACCATCGGCGGCGACGGAACCTTCAGAGGCGCCGTTGACCTTACGAACGCGGGAGTTCCCTGCATCGGCATACCCGCGACGATTGACAACGACATCGGCTCGACCGAGATTACCATCGGCTTTGACACCGCGATGAATACGGTGGTGGACCTGATTGACAAGCTGCGCGACACGGGCGAGAGCCACGCGCGCTGCAACGTCATCGAGGTAATGGGCAGGGACGCGGGCGATATCGCTTTGCAGACAGCCATTGCGGTGGGCGCTGTCACCGCTGTCATTCGCGAGATTCCGACCGACTTTGACCATGTTGTGGATAAAATGATTGAGGCGAGAAAGAACGGAAAGCGCAACTTCCTCATCATCACGTCCGAAGGCATGGGAGAAGGCTACGGCGAAGAGTTATGCGCGATGATTGAGCAGCGCACCGGCATCGAGACCCGATTCGCAAGGCCCGCGCACATTCAAAGAGGCGGTTCGCCGACGCTGCGCGACAGAGTGCTGGCTACGCAAATGGGCTGCGCCGCGGTGGAGAACCTAGTAAACGGTCAGATGAAGCAGGTTGTCTGCCTGCGCGGAAACAGCATTGTCTCGATGGATATCCACGACGCTTTGATGATCGACAAACTGATGAAGAACACCATCACGCAGGAAGAGCTGGATTCCATCCCGCCGAACAAACTGTACGACATGAAGAAGATTGTCGCCGACAAACTGGCGTACAAGCAGTACCTTAATTACATCATAGACCATATAACACTGTAAAAATTACTGCACTGACGGATAATTGTTCCGTTCAGTGCAGTTTTTTATAATAATTTTCAAATTGGATTTTACGAAAATGAATCATAAAATGAATATTGGAAAAAATCAGTTTGCTGCAGGTTTAAAAGCGTATATAACCGTTAGACACTCGCGCGATTTTGTATAAAAATATGACAATTTGTGAAAATGTCAAAAAAAAATTTACACATTTCAAGGCAATTGTCCATTGACAAATCTACCCGTTTGATTATAATATTGTATTGTATCAGTATATAAATAAAAAAGGGTGAGGGCAAGTGTTTTTCAATCAATTATACGAAAAAGCGCAGAGCATAGCTTTAAAACAGGTTATATCCTATCTTGACAAAGACCCGGACAAGAACATCCCGAAGATTCTTCGCTGGCTTGAGAAGCGCGATAAAGAGCACTCACTTGACAACCAGATAAGAACCATTCGAAATACGTTGAACGATAAGGATAACAACTGGAATAAGCTTTATAAATCCCTATGGACAGATATAGATGCCGGCGTGCGGAAAAAGCTGTTTGAAACATTTATCATCAACGCAAGCCTGATCGGCGCAAAGCGCCAGCGCAAACTGCAGAAAAAAGAAAAATGCAATATCCCCTGGGCGATTTTGATGGATCCGACCTCAGCATGCAACCTGCACTGTATCGGCTGCTGGGCTGCGGATTACGGAAACAAGTTGAGCATGACCTTTGAACAGCTGGACGACATTATCCGGCAGGGCAAAGAGTTGGGCATTTACATGTATATTTATTCCGGCGGCGAGCCGCTGGTCCGCAAGAAGGATATCATCGCGATGTGCGAAAAACATCAGGACTGCGCTTTCCTCGCTTTTACCAACGCGACGCTGATAGACGAGCAGTTTGCCGACGATATGCTGCGCGTCAAAAACTTTGTTCCCGCAATTAGCGTAGAGGGCTTTGCGGAAGCAACCGATTCCCGCAGAGGCAAGGGTACATATGACGCAATATGCAAAGCGATGGAGATTTTAAAGCGCAAAAAGCTCCCGTTCGGTATTTCCTGCTGCTATACCTCGCAAAACTACAAAGATATCGGCTCAGACGCGTTCTTTGACGATATGATTGCGAAGGGCGCGAAGTTCGCATGGTTCTTTACCTACATACCGGTCGGCAAGGATGCAGTTCCTTCATTGATGGTAACCGACGAGCAGCGTGAATATATGTACCACAAAATCAGGGAGTTCAGAAACACAAAACCGCTGTTTACGCTGGATTTCTGGAACGACGGCGAGTATGTCGGCGGCTGTATCGCAGGCGGGCGTTCTTATCTGCACATCAACGCGAACGGAGATATGGAGCCCTGTGCATTTATACATTATTCCGATTCCAACATCAAAGACAAGACCATTTTGGAAGCGCTCAAGTCTCCGCTCTTTATGCAGTACTATATGAATCAGCCGTTCAACGAGAATATGCTGCGCCCCTGCCCGCTGCTGGACAATCCGGAAATGATTGTGAAGATGGTCGAGGCGTCCGGCGCGAAATCCACCGATATGCAGAGCCCGGAGGATGTGCACGAGCTTTCCCAAAAGTGCGTGCCTGCCGCTGAAAAATGGGCAGTCACCGCCGACAAGCTGTGGAAATGCAGTCCGCATTACTGCAGCAAGTGCAAACCGACGGCGAAAACCGAAAGCAAACAGACAGTTGCGTAAACGTGTTTTTCACCATATTAACCCTCCTTTATTCAGATATGCGGTGTCACTTACAAAGCGAGCACCGCATATTATGAGTTATTGAAGGAGGTATATTATGCCTGAACTTTGTCCAAAATACAATAAAGAATTATTGGTCAATCAGCTTATAAAAGCGCTCACGCAGGTTTGTATAAAACCCAGTTCGACGCACGGCAGACCGAAGATTTGCTGCCTGGATACCAAAATAAAGCAGGGCTGCGACGCTGAAGACTTCAAGGACTGCTGCAAGCCGGGCGAGAAGTGCGTATTCACGGTTTCTCAGCTTTTCTGCGTAGAAGTCCCGATTATGCTGGACATCGACGTCGATGTTAACGAAGCCATCGCCTGCTGCGGAAAGCCCGAGTTCGGTCCCTGCAAGCCCTTCAAGGATGAGTGCGACAAATAGTTTTTCTCCGTCGGTAAATATTTTTTTGCGGGCACAAGACGAAAAATGTAAAAAACCGTCACTTTGTGACGGTTTTTTAGTGTGAATTTATGGAGGTTGCTTGAGATTTATTCCTGCGTGAACGGATAAGTAAAAGAATCAGCCAGATCGCAAGCCCCAATGCGACCGAGCAGATTCCAAGCAGCGCCGCGTTGAGGGAAGTGTCGATAATTTCTTCTTCGCCCGCTATGATCGCCGCGACGCAGTCGACCAGCCACATCAAAGCCGCTCCCCAATACATCAGGCAGAGCGCGCCCAGATGAAGTTTGTCGTTAAGACGGTTTTTATACCAGAACGCCGTCGCGACGGCGGCCGCGAGCGCCGTGATGATCAGATACATGGCTCAGTCTCCGCGGTTTTGCCGGAAACTGCGGCTTTTTTGGCTCTGGCATCTGCGATTTTTATCATAAAGAACCAAACAAGGGTGACAAAGGCGGCCATTCCGACGCCGACGGTGGCGATTTCTCCAAGCATCGGCAGGACCCCGCCGGGTTCTTTCAGCGCGGTCAGGAAGGGGAACTGCGGGATAATCTCGCCGTGCCAGATATGCTCAAGCGCCAGCAGCGCCGACCCGCCCCACAAAAGGTTGTTGAGCCATTTCAGCTTGCGGCTCCACGGAATGCCCGCTTGCGATTCATTCGGCGCATCCGTCATTTTTTCCTTTTTCTCAAAACGTTTCATCAGAACGGTCGTGATAACCGCTTCGGCCAAGGGCGCAGCAAAACATGCCATAATGTAAAACCTCTTTACGTTTCATTGATATAAATATTCTTGACGCGTTTTTTAAACATGCAGATAACTTCGTAGTTGATCGTGCCGAGCAGTTCGGCGATATTGTCGATGTCCTCCGCGCAGTCGAAAATGACCGCCTCGTCGCCGGGCGCGCAGTCAACGCCGCTTACGTCGGCGACGCATAAATCCATGCAGATTCTGCCGATGATTTTGACCTTTTTGCCGTTAATTTTGACCGAGATTTTGCCGCTTAACGCGCGGGAGAACCCGTCGGCGTACCCGATGGAAATGGTCGCTGCCCGAATGTCCTTCTCGGCTTTGTAGGTGCAGCCGTAGGAAACATAGTCGCCCGCTTTGAGTTCATTGACCGCGGCAATGCGGCTTCTGAGCGTCATGGCAGGGGAGAGGCCCGGAATTTTCATGGTATCGGGCGCGGGTGACAGTCCGTAGAGAATAATGCCCGCTCTGACCATGTCCAGCCGCATATGCGGAAAATTGACAATCGCCGCGCTGTTGCAGCAGTGACGGATGCCGACGTCGATTCCCTCGCTTTTCAGCGCGTCGAGCAGCCCGGTGAACAAAGCGTACTGCTTTACGGTAAAGCCGGAGGACGGGTTGTCCGAGTCGGCGAAGTGGGTAAAAATACCTTCCACGCTGATGTTGGGCAAGCTTTTTATTTTTTTGATTTCTTCGACCACGGCCGGGATATCCGCGGGAGAATGGCAGTACATGCCCAGTCTGGACATGCCTGTGTCAATCTTCAAATGCACCCGCGCCCCGCCGTTTTCGGAAAGTAGCTGTGCGTATGCGTAGGAATTGACCGTTTGGATAATGTCGTATTGTCGCAACTGCTTTGCGTCCGCGGTATCCGAAATGCCCAATATCAGAATCTCGCCTTGAATGCCGCTCTCCCGGAGCTGCGCCGCCTCGTCAATACAGGCCACGGCGAAATAGCCGCAGCCTATCGACTCGAGCATGGCGCTGACTTTTGCCGCTCCGTGTCCGTAAGCGTCTGCTTTGACCACCGCCATAATACGGCTGTCGCCGGCAAGCCGTTTGATATATTCGTAGTTTTTCTTTATTTTGCTGAGGTCTATGACCGCCTCAACTCTATGATTGCTCATGTATTGATTCTTTCGACCGACAGTATTTGATATGTAAATAACTGATCGGACGCCTCCGAAATGATTTTGCTGATTGTTTTTAAGTCTTTATTATAATACACCAGAACTTTTATTCCGTCAATAGAAAAGAGCAGAACGTCTTCACCGTCCTCTGTCTTTTGAACACACTCCGGGCTGACTTTTACGGCGCGGGCTGCAAGGTCGAGCGCGTCTGCCGCGAGGACCGCGCTTCTGTCAATCGCGGTTTCCAACCCGTCATATTTTGCTTTATACCCGTCGCTGTTCTTGGTGACAGACAGCGGGCTTAATGTTTTGGGCGAGGTGAAGGTAAAGAGGGTTTCGTTTTCGTAAACGTAAATTTTAAATTCAAACGGAATTTCCTGCTCGGTCGAAGCGCTGATGCAGACGGGGTAGCTTAACATTTCCCGAACGTTTTTTTCGCTGTTTCCAATAAAGGCGCATGAAGAAAGAAGAATTGCGAACAATAAAAAAAGGGCGGCTCTTCTCATAAAAACAATCCTTTCAAGTTCGATTCCGTAAAAGAGCGTTCCCTTTTCCTCTTATTAGCCTAAAATCGCTCCGATTTCCGCCGGCAGATCCCGCGGGAGCAGTCCGTGTTCGCCGTATTTCGCGGCAAGTCTGTCCGCCGCCAGTCCGTGTACGTAAACGCCGACCACCGCGGCGTCGTAGGGGGAGTACCCCTGCGCGCAGAGCGAGGCGATAACGCCCGCGAGCACGTCGCCACTTCCGCCTTTGGAAAGCCCGCTGTTGCCGCTTGTGTTGACGGTCAGCCTGCCGTCCGGCGCGGCGATGACGGTGTTTTTGCCCTTCAACACCAGCACGCAGCCGTATTCGGCGGCGAAAGACAGCGCGACCTGTTCTCTGCCGGACTGAACGTATGCGGTGTCCCTGTTCAACAAACGCCCCATTTCCGCCGGATGCGGCGTCAGAATCGGTGAGGCCGAGGAACGCATATTTTTTAATACATTTATATTCGCAGCTACATAATTTATTCCGTCGGCGTCAATAATCGTCGGTTTATCCAGACAGGGCAGGAGCGTTCGCAACAGACCGTCGTATTCTCGGCCGATTCCGCAGCCGATCAGGTAAGCGGAAGCGTTTTGCTTTATCATCTCATCCGGGCGGATAAATACCGCTTCGTAAAGGCAGGTTTTGAGCACGGACTGAACGTAATCGTCCGCCGCCAGCTTCAAAAGCCCGACGCCGCTGCGCAGAGCGCCCATCGACGAAAGATAGGCGGCGCCGGTCATATACCGGCTTCCGGTCAGCGAAACCAGCGTTCCGAAAACCCCTTTGTGCGAATCCGCCGGGCGTTTTTTTATGAAAGACAACGTTTGCGGTCCCGTATAATTCTTTTCCATATTCCCTCTTATCTTTTTTCCCTCTTACTTCTTATCTCTTACTTCTTACCTCTTACCTCTTACCTCTTACTTTTTTATTGTATCATTTTCCTTTTCCTATTTCAACAGCATCTGCTGATATTGTCCACAATGTTTCCGACGTTGTCCGCCGCCGAGAGCACGTATTCGCCGTTTAGGTATATCGGCAGGATATAGTTATAGATATACTGGTAGCCGAACAGCCCGTACACGTTGCCCTCACCGTCCGAAATCAGCGTCCTCAGGCTGAACTCGGCCGGAACGGCGCCGGTGAAGTTCTGCGCGCCGTTTCGTATGGAAACAAAGGACACGTCGTTTCGGATGTAGTTGAAAGCCTCGGTTTGGCCGGAATAGACGAAGTTCTGGTTCAGCCTTGCGGTGTCGATCGGGCGGACAAAGCCGATCTCCTCGCCGTTGACCGTATAAGCGCGGACGCTGTAACGGTGGGTCGCGATGATGACGCTTTCGTTGTTGCGCGAATCGGGAGAAGCGTCCATCAGTTCGAACGTATCCGCTTCGTCCTCCTCGTCGTCGGTGTCCAGATCCAAAAACACGCTGCCGACCTCCTCAAGGCTGCAGTTCAGGAAGAAAACCCTTCGGTTGTCGTTTCCGGACAGGGCGAGGTATCTGCAGGTTCGGAAGTCATAGTGAATTTTACGGTAGGGGTGCAGGCTTTCGATTCGGTCGCATATACTTCCGTCCAAATTGTATGTAAAGATATTGCAGGTAGTACCGTCCACCGCGATGATTTTTTCATTATTTAAAGCGGCAGATACCGCCGCCAGTCCGTTCGGCAGGATAAAAGACAACGGTTTGAGTTGGTTCATAGAATCATACCTTTCTGTCCATAAGGCGGTTCGCATAAAGATGGCAGTTTTTCTATAGAATGGGTACCATACCTATTTTTTATTATATTTGAGAAAAGAAAAAAGTGCCACAAAAAGTGAAAAGATATTGATTTATTCTGTAATTTGATATAATATAATAACGATTTTCACGAAATCAGCATCATTTAAGGAGGCAATATATCATGTATCGAAATTTAAAGCAGAACTACCCGTATTACAAGGTAAGGGAGATATCCAGTTTACGGGAACATATTGACTCCTTAGCTGAAATATACGAAGACAGGCCCGCCTATAAGTTCAAGGAACACGGCGAGGTGAAGTCGGTATCCTACCGCGCGTTTAAAGGGGATGTCGACGCTTTCGGAACCGGTCTTTTGGATATGGGGCTAAACGGCAAGCATATCGCCGTAATCGGCGACAACAGCTACCGCTGGATCGTGTCTTTTGTCAGCGTTCTCCTTTCGAGCGGCGTTGTGGTTCCGATCGACAAGGAGCTTTCAACTGAGGAAATTCAATATATCCTTTCTTTCTCGGACTGCGAGGCGGTCATTTATTCCGCCGGCGCCGTCGAGAAGAAGATTAAAGAGATCGCGCCCAATCTGCCGAACATCACGCACTATATCTGCATGACGGAATCGGCGGATAAGGACGACAATCATTACAGGCTGGACGATATCGCGAAGCGGGGCAGGGAACTTTTAGACGGCGGCGACAGACGCTATCTGGAACTGAAGCACGACATCAAAGCCCTCAAGGAACTGCTGTTTACTTCCGGCACGACCGGCAGAAGCAAGGCGGTTATGCTCTCGGAAGAGTGTTTGGTTTTTAATATCAACAACTCCTATAAACTGATGACGGTTACGGACACCGCGCTGTCGGTTCTGCCGTACCACCATGCCTATGAGTCCACCTGCGGCATTTTGGCGATGATGCTCAAAGGCATCACCATCTGCATCAACGAGAGCCTGCGGAGCGTGCTCCCGAACTTCAAGCTCTATAAGCCGACCGAGGTCCTGCTGGTTCCGCTCTTTGTCGAGAAGGTATACAGAGGCATCTGGGACAAGGCGGAGGAAACCGGAAAAGCCGATACGCTGCGGAAACTGATTAAGTTCAGCAACTCGCTTTTGAAGATGGGCGTTGACTTGAGAAAGCCGCTGTTCAGAAGCGTAACCTCTGTTTTCGGCGGAAGGCTGAAGGCGATTGTCTGCGGCGGCGCGCCGATTAAGCCCTCGATCGCGGAGTTTTTCGACAGCATTGGAATTCCGCTAATCACCGGCTACGGAATTACGGAATGCGGACCGCTGATCTCCATTAACCGTCCTAATTACCACAGATACGACTCCGTCGGCCTGCTGATGCCCGGCATGGAGATTAAGATCGACAACCCCAACGAAAACGGCGAGGGCGAAATCTGCGTCAAAGGCCCGAACGTGTTTATGGGGTACTATAAAAACGAGGAAGCGACAAAGCAGGCGATTCGGGACGGTTGGTTCCACACGGGCGATATCGGAAAATACGACGGCGAGTTTATTTATATTACCGGAAGACTTAAGAACATCATTATCCTGAAAAACGGAAAGAATGTTTATCCGGAAGAAATAGAGGAAAAACTTTCGGAAATGTGCGATTATATCGGCGAGCTGGTTGTCCGCGCCATGAAGGACGACAACGACGACGAGAAGCTGCTCGGCGTGGAGATTTATCCCGACTACGAGCGCGCAAAGCAGCTGGGAATCGAGGACGTTGAGGGCTCTATTAAAAAGGTCATCTCCGAATACAACGAAAAAGCGGCAAGCTACAAGGTAATCAAAAAGGTCGTGTTCAGAACCGAGGAGTTCGAAAAGACCACGACCAAGAAAATCAAGAGAAAATACAACGATAATTAGCTGGTGATGATTTGAAAAAGGTATCCGTGTTGTTTATATTCTGCATGGTCATCCTGGTTTTTGCGTCCTGCGATCTTCTGAACGATGTTTATGACTTTTATACCAGCGATAACCCGGTCATCGGCAACAACAATTCCACGACTGCGGAAGTGGTTTCCGAGGAGAGCAAGGCGTCCTTAAAGATTGACAAGGATTTAAAAATCGTCGCGCTCGGGGATTCGATCACGCGCGGCTACGGGCTTGGCAATCCGGAGAAGGAACGCTTTACCGCCCTGGTCGCGGAACAATTGGAAAAGATATATAACCATGTCGAAGTGACGAACTATGCCGTCGACGGCATGACCAGCAGCGGACTTCTTGACCTGCTCGAAAGCGGCGGCGCCGAAAAACTGAAGGAAGCCGACATCGTCATGCTCTGCATCGGCGCGAACAACGTGCTCCAGTACGCCGCCGACCTGTTTTTGCACGACAACACGGATATACAAAAGCTGCTGGAAGCGTACGGCAGTTTCCTGTTGGGCGATCGAAGCAATACCGACGTGCCGCAGGCCGTCAAAGCGTATTTTGAGAAGGTGACGGCATACGCGTCCAGCCCGGAGTTTACCATAAAACTCGAAGACGGGCTGGCGAAACTGCGCGAAGACATTCCGGTCATCATTTCGTTTATCCGAAAAGAAAACCCGTCCGCCAAAATATATTTTGCGAACGTTTACAGCCCGTACAAGTGCATGAATATTACGCTGCCGTATGTGGAAACCATTCTGCCGCTCGGCGATTTGTCGGACCAGAATGTTGAAAAAATCAATAAAATCATAGACGACCTCAAAGATGCCGGCGGCTATACGGTCGTCGACGTTTACACGCGCTTTAAAAACAGCAGGGAAAAAATCATCAACGCCGGCCTTGACTTGTCCACGATGAATATAAACTTTGACCCGCATCCCAACAAAAGGGGACACGCCCTGATTGCCGACGAATACATCAGCGTTCTAACGGAGGACTATATCCCATGATCAGAAAAATCATAGCGTATCGTTTCACGGCGGTTTTGCTTGCGGTTGTTTTTTTGTCGAGCGGTTTTTCTGTCGGCGCGGAGGAAAAGGCGAATCTGGTTGCGGGATTGGATTATACCATCGAAACCGGCGAGCCGGTTTTGTATTCGTATGCGAATTATGAGCCGGAATCCTATCATATCGACAACGGACAGCTTACCGACGGCGTAACGGGCGCGACCGACGCGAACAGTTCCG
Source organism: Bacillota bacterium (assembly GCA_029550965.1). GTDB lineage: Bacteria > Bacillota > Clostridia > Oscillospirales > CAG-382 > UBA1049. The sequence goes on along the minus strand of JAKPGJ010000027.1, from coordinate 97,963 downwards.
CCTGGTACCGCGCGATGCGGAGTTTGTCGAGAATTGTCACTTTTGACTTGGGAGAAGTAAAATCTGTCGGCGGCTTTTACGCCGGTTTTCTGCATTCTAAGAACACCGGCGTTTACGCGCCGCGGTATGTGCGGGTTTTCCTGTCCGAAAACGGTACGGACTATCAAAAAGTGTGCGAGGCAAAACCGGATTTCGACCTTTCAGACGCGTCCGTACGGCGCGCGGACATATCGGCGGATTTTACGCCCTACGCGGCGCGGTATGTGAAGGTCGAGTATTGCTGCGACGTATTTTCCTATTGCGATGAGATAAAGGTTTTCGGCGGCGAGCTTAACGGCAAAGAAAAGAAAATAACGCCCGACAAAAGCGTTCCGCCGCCGGGTTACTTAAAGGATATCGGCGGGAAAAGCAACATTGTCAAAATATACAACGGCTTTCACGGCACCCAGGCCCTCGGCGACAACACGCCCGACGAGCTATTGCCCTACGTCGCGTATGTTCAGCCCGACGGAAGCTATACGGACACCATGTTCGACGCGGTCGCGTTCGTTCCGATACATAGCGATTATCCGTCCGGCGGCAGGCTGGTCAAGACCATCGGAAAACCCGGCGCCGTGATGAGCGACTGGCTTCTATACCTCGACAACACCTTTAAAGAGGGCGTCAATACGGACGCGCTCAATCAGGTTGCCGGCGAGGTTTACGCAAAGCTGGGCAAAAAGGAAAAGCTGACGGTTTATTATACGCTGCCCTTTCCGACGGTGATTCCCGGCCCGTTCGGCGACATCAACGGCGACGGCAAAGAGGAGTATTGCCAAACGCTGGAGGAAAGAACCGCTATTCTCAAGTGGTTCGCCGACCTGACCTACAAGCGGTTTCAGGAAGGGAAGTATGCGAACCTCAATTTCGGCGGCTTCTACTGGTACCGCGAAAGCGTCGATTACGCTGAAACCGACCACGAAGCCCAGCTTATAAAGAACATCTCAAAACATCTGTCGAGCAGAAAGCTGAAGTTTCTGTTTGACCCGTTCTATCTTTCCGTCGGCTTCGACCATTGGAAGGAGCTGGGGTTTGACGCCGCCGTGATGCAGCCGAACCTTGTATTCCGCGATTACTTCAGCCACGAAATGCTCGAGGAGTTCGCGCAAACGGCGCAAAAGCATAACCTCGGCGTCGAGATTGAGACAGCCGACCCGTCGCAGTTTAAAGGCGGCGATTATAAAAAGGCCGGGCTTATGTACGAGCGGTATCTGTATTACGGCTGGCTTACCGGGTATATGAACGCGCTCCATACCTTTTATCAGGGGGCCGGTCCCGGATCGCTGTACGACTTCTGCCATGCCGACAAGACGAACGAACAGGGCGTCTATCTTCGTTCTTTGTACGACAAAACCTATAAATTCATAAAAGGAACCTACTCGGCGCTTCCGCCGTCTCTTTCGGTTCCCGATTTCGAAACGGCTGCCGGACAGAAGAATCTGAGGGTCAGCATGACGGTCACCGACCCGGATTCGGATTTGAGCGAAATCACCGTAATCGTTACCAAACAGCCGGAGCACGGCACCGTGACGGTGCTCTCCAACAACAAGTATCTGATTTACACCGCGCACGCTGATTACGAAGGAAGCGATACGTTCGAGCTGGTCGCTTTCGACAAATTCTCTTACAGCGAGCCGGTCGCCGTTCATGTGAAAATAGCGGCGGCGCCGGCGTTGTCCACCGAAATCGTCGAGACCGAAAGCAATTCTGCCGAACCCATTCGCGTTATTCGAATGGAATGGATATTGACAGGCGCGGCTGCCGTTTTGCTGGCCGGGTGCGTCATAGCCGTACTGATTATCCGCAAAAAGAAGGCGGAGTAAAGATTTTACACTTGAATTTTTCATAACTTTATGGTATAGTGGCACCCGTATTGTTTAATTGCATTACCCCGATTCAGGAGTGTCCATGGAGCTTAAAATACTGCTATATATCAATTCCAATTTCAAAAACGCGTTTTTTGATTTTGGAATGCCGTTTATCTCATTTTTTTCAAACAAGGGCTGGATTTGGATCGCGATCGCGGTCGGTCTGCTCCTTACCAAAAAATACCGCCGTTACGGCGTCGCGCTGTCCATCGGACTGGCGCTGTGTCTGGTGATGGGAAACGTTATTCTCAAACCGCTTGTCGCCTGCCCAAGACCGTATGACGTTTACGGCGAGATAGAGCTGCTGATCGAGAAGCTGAGCGATTTCTCCTTCCCGTCCGGCCACACCTATTCGGCTTTCTGCGGGGCGACCATCCTGTATTTTATGAACAGAAAGATCGGATACGCGGCGTTCGCGTTTGCGGTTCTGACCGCGTTCTCCAGGCTTTACCTGTTTGTGCATTATCCGACCGACGTGCTCGCGGGGATTGTGATGGGCGTAGCCGTCGCGTTTCTTGCGATGTATATCTTAAAGGTTTTGGAAAGGCGCTTTCAGTTCGGCAGGGCAGAAAACGAAGTGAACGAAATAAACGACATAAACGAAATAAACGAAACATAAGAAAAAGGCAGCTTCGGCTGCCTTTTTGTTTTTAAACGATAAAGCGTTATGCCGCTTTAAGACGCTTATTAAAAATAAGAAAACCCCTTGATAATACAAGGCGGCAAGACGCGAGGGAACATACCGGATTACATCGTAAACTTTTCAAATAATAATTTTCTACTTTACTTTCTTTTTGATCTATGCTAATATGAAAATGGATTTTTCGTATTTGACTTGCCGAAAGGAAAGGAAGTTTTCATGCAGAACATGCCTGCCGATGAGGGAAAAAGCGCGAAAAAGCGAATAAGAAGTCCATATTTCAAGATGTTTGCCGTCATAGTCGGCAGCATGCTGGTTTACTTTTTTATCAGCCGGATCGAAAGCGTTATCGACTCGGTCAACTGGATTATCAGCACGCTTTCGCCGGTCTTGTGGGGCGTTGCGTTCGCTTATTTGCTAAATCCGGTGCTTTTGTTTTTCGAGAAGCGGTTTGTTAAGGTTCTGGACAAAACTCAATGGACGGAGCAGCGGAAAGCGAAATACGTAAAAAGAATCAGCATCACCTTAACGGCGCTGTTCGGCATCTTTATCATTACCGCGCTGCTTTTGCTGATTATTCCTGAATTTTATAAAAGCCTTGAGAAGCTGATCAGGATTATCCCGAATTACCTGACAAACCTTGAGGACTGGATTAACGAGAAAAAGAACAGCGAAGGCATATTGAAAAACTTCGCTTTAATCGTCGAGTCGGTTATCGAGTACATAGAAAAGAGCCTGAGCGAAGCCATTAAAACCGGCGGCGGCAGCATTATTACGCGGGCAACCAACGGAATTATTTCGATTGTCAATTTCTTAATCGGCTTCTTTATCGCGATAGTGACCGCGGTGTACGCGCTTGCGGGAAAACAGAAGTTCATCGGACAATCCAAAAAACTTGTCTTCGCTTTGTTCTCCGCCGAACGGGCGAACGACATTCTGACAACCGCAAGGCACGGGCATAAGGTGTTCGGCAAGTACCTTTCGGGCAAAATTATCGATTCGATGATACTCGGCATTTTAAACTTTATCCTGATGTCCATTTTCAGGATGGATTATACGCTGCTGGTAAGCACGATTATGGCGTTTACCAACATAATCCCGTATTTCGGACCCTTTATCGGCGGCATCCCCTGCGCGCTGATTATTATGATGACCGATTTTAATAAAGGCATCATTTTCATCATCATGACAATCGTTTTGCAGCAGATAGAGGGCAACATCATTGAGCCGAAGGTCATCGGCACCAAAACCGGCATCAGCGAGTTCTGGGTAACGTTTTCGCTGCTGCTGTTCGGCGGTCTGTTCGGTTTGGTCGGCATGATCATCGCGGTTCCATTGTTCGCGGTGCTGTATTATCTTATTAAATCGTATATCGAAAAATGGCTGAAAAAGAAGAATCTTCCGATATCCTCCGACGCTTATACGGAGGTTTGCACGCTGGAAAACGGCCAGTTTACCTACCTGCCGGATGCGGACGAAGAGGGCGAAAAGACCATTCGCCAGCGCGTGGAAGAGTATATCCGGAAAATCAAAGCGAAAAGCGAAAACAGAAAGAATAAAAAGTAAAAAAGAAGGGGCGGAAAACATCCGCCCCTGATTTATTAGACGCCGCTTGCGCCGTAGTTGGACAGAACCCTTGCGCTCGGGTCGTTTACGTTGCAGCCTTCCCAGTTTTTGTTCGGCATCCAGAAATCGACCACCATTTCCGCCTGACCGGGGTAATACTTCTCAAAAAGTTCCCGGTACAAAAGGGATTCTTTTGTAAACGGCTGGGCGTGGTAGGCGTACTGCCTGCGCTTTTGCTCAAACTCGGCGTCGGTGTACTTCTGCTCCGCGTACTCCTTTAAATAATCGACCATGGAATGTCCGACCGCGTCGCTGAAAGCGGCTTTTTCGCGGTACAGAATGGAGCGGGGGAGGTAATCGCCCTCGAAAGCGCGGCGGAGCAGGTATTTGCCCTTGTTGTAAACGTTCATTTTCTTTGCCGGGTCAATCGCCATAACGTATTTCACAAAGTCCAGGTCGCCGAAAGGAACCCGCGCTTCCATGGAGTTTACGGAAATGCATCTGTCCGCGCGCAGAACGTCGTACATATGGATTTCGCGGATGCGCTTCTGCGCTTCCTTTTGGAATTCTTCCGGCGACGGAGCGAAATCGGTATATTTGTATCCGAAAAGTTCGTCCGATATTTCGCCGGTCAGCAGAACCCGGATGTCGGTCTGTTCGTGGATGGCTTTGCAGACCAGGTACATGCCGATGCTCGCGCGGATGGTGGTGATGTCGTAGGTGCCGAGCGCGCTGACCACTTCTTCTAAAGTGTTGAGCACGATATCTTTGTTGATAATCACTTCCGTATGATCGCTTCCGATATACTCGGCGACCTCCCGCGCGTATTTTAAGTCAATCGCGTCCTCGCTCATGCCGATCGAGAAGGTGCGGATGGGTTTGTGCGGCATCAGCCGCTGCGCGACCGAGCAGACCAGCGAGCTGTCCAGTCCGCCGCTCAGCAAAAAGCCGAGCGGAGCGTCGGAATCCAGCCGTTTTTCGATGCCGGCGATGAGTTTTTCGCGGATATTGCGGCAGATAACGTCCAAATCGTCGCAGCAGTATTCTTCTACCGCCGCGATGTCGTTGTAGCAGATAAATTTGCCCTCATAGTAATAATGTCCGGGCGGGAAGGGAATGATTTTGTCGGTCAGACCGACTAAGTTCTTCGCCTCGCTGGCGAAGATAATGTTTCCGGTTTTGGTGTATCCGTAGAACAGCGGGCGGATTCCGATCGGGTCCCGCGCGGCGATATAAGTGTCTTTTTCGCCGTCGTAGAGAATCAGCGCATACTCGGCGTCCAGCATGGCGAACATATCGGTGCCGTATTCTTTATACAGCGGCAGAAGCAGTTCGCAGTCGCTGTCGGATTCGAACTTGTAGCCCTTGCGGATAAGCTCTTCCTTCATTTTCCGAAAACCGTATAACTCTCCATTGCAGACAACGTAGTTTTCACCCATTTGAAAGGGCTGCATGCCGCTCGGCGTAAGCCCCATAATCGCGAGTCTGTGGAACGCTAAAATACCGGATTTGGTTTCTATGATTTTGGACATATCCGGACCTCTCGAACGGGTTCTGTTAAACCCCCGCTCAAAATCCTCTCTGCTTATGTCCTTAGCAGTGTAACCCATAATTGAACACATCCTCAACACCTCCGAAAGTTTTTTATTGTAGAGGACTGCAATAAAAAATGCGCTATCAGTCCTCTTGCTTTAGGACGGATAGCGCTTATCCGCGGTGCCACCTAAATTACCGTTGCCGGTCACTTTTCCCAACTAACATTGGTATTCGCTGTAACGTGCGAAGCACGGATCCCCTACTTGCCGCCGGATGACGGGTTCAGTTCACAGCTCCGAAGTGTTATTCAGCTGATGCTCCCTGACCGGGTTCACACTCTCCCCGATTCACTGTACATGGCGTTTCAGCCTACTTGTCTTCATCATCGCCTTTGGTATTCAATTATGTTGATGGGGTGATAATATCACATCATTTTCCGTTTGTCAATATCTTTTTATTTATTTTTTACCGCAATTTTTCTTATATAATAAAGGTTGATTTCCGCTCCCAAAAAGAGAATATACATGCACGAATACAGCCAGAGCATCAGAAGAATCACGGCGGTCAGACTGCCGTACAGCGGAGCGTAATTGGAAAAATTATCAATATAAAAGGCGAACAACACCGAGTAGGCGATCCAGCCGACAGACGCGATCATGGCGCCGGGCAGCTGGTCGGCGAACCTGCGCTTGCCGCAGGCGAGAAACTTATAAATCGAGATAAAAAATATAATCAGCATGCAGAATCCGATTAAAAAGCGGAACGACATCGCGAAAAAGGCAAGCGCGGACAAGTTCGGATATTTGCTGTCCACGAACTCGGTTATGCTGTTTCCGAGCACCAGCAGGATAAAGGTAAGCAGGATGGTCAGCATAAAGGACAGCGTATAAATCACCGCAAGAAACCGCACCTTGAAGTAGCTTCTGGTTTCCCGTTCTTCGAACACCGAGTTCAGCCCGCCGATGACCGAGTAAACGCCTTTCGAGGACGACCATAAAAGGGTCAGCGCGGAAATGATGGTGACCGCGTCGTTTGTGTTGCTTAAGTCTTTTATAAAGTTGGTAAACAGTTCGTCCACCGCCGCGGGCAGCACGCCTTTTGCGAAATTTAATAACTCAGACTCTAGGAACGGGAGAAAACGGACGAGCGACAAAAGCATAATCAGAAACGGAAAAATTGACAATATGATATAGAAAGCGCCTTCTGCGGAATACGCACTGATTTTATGAGCGCTCATTTTGCGGGAAAAGTATTTGATTGTGCTATACAGTTTTTTCAGCATGGGCGTTTTCCTTTTTGCTCCTATCCAGCCACTGACTGAACAGTATTTTTAATACCCAGAAAACAAGACCGCAGATAAGCGCCACCGACAGCAGAGTGATATAAGCCGTCAGGCTTAAACGGCATACTTCGAACATATCCTTGAAGAACAGCAAAGCAATCACAAACATGCCCGACAGCGAGGACACCAATATCAGGCGCAGCGTGTCCAGCGGCATGGAGATGAACAGCACGCCGAGCAGCGCCAGAGAGCCGGTCAGCACGAGACTGACCGTGGTCACTTCAGGTTTGGGAAGCTGCAGAATCGACGAAACAATATTGACCGCCAGCACGCCGAGCACGATGGTGATGCCCGTAGGCGCGGCTTTCATCAGCACGTTTTTGATAAAATTGCCCTGCACGATATCCTTGTTGCGCTGGAAAGCGAGGAAGAAGGAGGGAATCCCGATGGTAAGCGCGCTGATCAGCGTAAGCTGCACGGGGATAAACGGGTAGGGGATTCGCGTCGCGAGCGTAATCAGGGTGATGAGCATCGAGTAAATAGTCTTTACAAGGAACAGCGACGCCGAACGCTGCAGGTTGTTGATCGCCATTCTGCCCTCGTCCACGATTTTGGGCACCGACTCGAAGGAGGAGTCGAGCAGCACGATGTCCGCGACCGCTCTTGCCGCTTCGGTACCCTGCGCGACTGCGATGGAGCAGTCCGATTCCTTCATGGCGAGCACGTCGTTTACGCCGTCGCCGGTCATTGCAACCGTATGCCCCGCTTTATGTAGCGCTTTGACCAGCAGCTGCTTCTGAATCGGGGTGGTTCTGCCGAAGATGACGAACTCCTCGGCGACGGCTTCGATTTTATCGTCCTCGACATCCGTCATATCAATGTATTTGTCCCAGCCGTCCACGCCCACTTTTTTCGCGATGTTGGATACGGTAATCGGGTTGTCGCCGGAAATGATTTTTACCTGAACGCCCTGTTTTTTGAAATACGCGATGGTATCCGGCGCGCTTTTCCGTATCACGTCGCTGAGCAGAATCAGGCAGAGCGCGCTTCTTTGCGCCGGCAGGCTGCCGTCGTCGGTCAGCGTCGGGCTTTCCGACAGGCAGAGAACACGATAGTCCTGGGATAAGGACTCGGCTTTTTTGAGAATTTCGGTTTCCGATTCGGTCAGGACAATTTCGGGTGCTCCTAATATGTATGCGCCTTTTTCCTGAAAATATACCCCGCACCACTTCTTTTTGCTGGAAAAAGGAACCATGATGTCCGCCGTGTTGCCGTCGTGCTGGTTTACATGCCTTCCGATTGCGGCAAGCGTTTCATTATGGTCGAGGGATTTTGCGATGGAAGCGAGCGCGAAGCCGATTTTATCGCGTTGATTCGGGTCAACATAAAAAATATCCTCAACCTTCATGCTGCCCTCGGTCAGCGTGCCGGTTTTGTCCAGGCAGACCACGTCGGTGCGCGCGAGCATCTCGACGCTGTACAGCTCGTTTACCAGTACTTTCCGCATCGCCAGCTTTACGACGATGACCGCCAAAACCGTGCTGGTAAGCAGAATCAGCCCTTCGGGAATCATGCCGATTAATGCGGCAACCGTATTCTCGGTGGCCGCGACGATATCCTGAATTTTGTGATACTGTCTGAAGAAAACCGCAATTCCGATGGGCAGAATCGCAACGGATACGATTCTAATAATTTCCTTTAAGCTCTTAACGATTTCGGAATCCCTTGACTTCACTTTTTTCGAGCCGACGGTAATTTCGTATGCGGCGTTGTCGGCGCCGACCGCGTCCGCCTGCGCGACGCAACTTCCGGAAGCGATAAAGCTGCCCGAATAAATCATATCACCCTTTTCTTTATAAACCGGCTCGCTCTCGCCGGTCAGAAACGCTTCGTTCACCTCGCATCCGCCGTCGACGATTATGCAGTCGGTTACCACCTGATTGCCGGGTTTATAATAGATAATGTCGTCCAGCACAACCTCTTCGCTGCGGATGTTGCGCAGTTTGCCGTCGCGCATAACGGTGACCGTCGCCGCCGTCAGCAGGGACAGTTTGTCCGTCGCTATTTTGGCGCGGATTTCCTGAACCACGGCGATGGCGATGTTGGAGAGCACGATTCCCATAAACAGCATGTTCTTGATTTCGGAGCCGACATATATCAGCGCCGAAACCAGCACAAGGTTTAAAAAGTTGAAAAGCGTAAAAATGTTGTCCCGAAGAATCGCGCCGACGCTTTTGGTTTTCGGGTTGATGTTGACGTTGATTTTCCCCTGCGCGATTCTTTTTGCGACCTGTTTGCGCGTCAGCCCTTTGTGAATATCGGGCTGAATTCTTTGAACGTCCGGATAGCTTTTGCGCTTGAATCGAAACCTTTTTTTCGGTGTCATATACGCGTTCCTTTTGCAAATTTTTCAAATTTAATATCAATATATCATACATCTTATAAAATTGCAATTGACCTTTCCCTAATATTATGTTATAATCCGCAAAAGGTGATAGAGAATTGATCGTGTTAAAAAGCAATCGCAGCCCGGAAGAACTGATCGCGCGCTGGGATGACCGGCTTAATCCTGCACGCTTCGCGGGACACGACGACGTGCTGGATTTGGTATTCTGCGGAAAAAGAAAAGGCAATAAAATCATGCTGATGCGCCGCACCGGCGTTTCAAGAGAGCCGCTGTCGTCTATATTCAGAGGAAAAATCGTGGGCACTGCCGAGGGAAGCGAAATTAGAGGATTTTTTACGAAAAGCGTCACGGAATACGTTTGCATCGGCGTCATTTTGGCGTTGGCGTTGACGATATTTTTGGAAGTTAAAAAACGCTATACTGAAATCTCCTGGATGAGCGTCGCGTTTTTAATTCTTTTTCTCATAGCGATTCTTTCTCTGCTTCGAACCGGAAAAAGAACAAAAGAAAAATACATAGATTTTTTAAAAGACATTCTTTGATTCTTGACAAGAAAAAGGATAAAATCTATAATAGAAAAAATGTACTTTTTAGGTTAGCAGAGAGGATGTATAAGATGCTATCATTCGAAGAAAAGTTCGGAAAAACAGGATTGACCTTCGACGACGTGCTGCTTCTGCCCGCGAAAAGCGATTTTGAGCCGAGAGAAGCGGACACCACCACACGCTTGACAAATAAAATAAAACTGAATATTCCGCTTATGACCGCCGCGATGGATACGGTTACGGAATACAGAATGGCGATCGCTATCGCAAGAGAGGGCGGAATCGGCGTTATTCACAAGAATATGTCGATCGAGGAACAGGCGGACCAGGTAGAACGGGTTAAGAGAAGCGAGAACGGCGTTATCAACAACCCGATTTTTCTTACAAAAGAGCATTATGTTTACGACGCGTGCGAGCTGATGGCAAAATACCGCATTTCGGGCGTGCCGATTTGCGACGGCGGAAAACTGGTCGGCATTATCACTAACCGCGACATCCGCTTCCTCGATTCGTACGACATTAAAATAGAAGAGGTTATGACGAAGGATAACCTGATTACCGGCAAGGTCGGCACGACGCTGGAGGAAGCACAAAAGATTCTCCGCCAGCATAAAATAGAGAAGCTGCCTTTGGTGGACGAAAACGGTTATCTGAAAGGGCTTATCACCATCAAGGACATTGAAAAGACGCTGAAATACCCGAACGCGGCAAAAGACGCGCAGGGCAGGCTGATTTGCGCCGCCGCGGTCGGAGCTACGAAAGACCTGCTCGAGAGAGCCGACAAACTGCTGAAAAACGGCGTGGACGCGCTGGTGCTGGACTCCGCGCATGGTCATTCGCAGAACATAATCAACGCGGTAAAACAGCTCAAGAGCGCGTTCCCGGACGCGCAGGTCATCGCCGGAAACGTCGCGACCGCGGAGGGCGCGGAAGCGCTGATTAAAGCCGGCGCCGACGCGATCAAGGTGGGCATGGGTCCCGGCTCTATCTGCACGACGAGAGTGGTTGCCGGCATCGGCGTGCCGCAGATTACGGCGATATTCGACGCCGCTTCTGTCGCAAGGAAGTACGATGTTCCGATCATCGGCGACGGCGGCGTGAAGTACTCGGGCGATATCGTAAAGGGCATTGCCGCGGGCGCGGACGTGATTATGGTCGGCTCGCTGGTCGCAGGCTGCGAGGAAGCTCCGGGCGAGATTGAGATTTATCAGGGCAGACAGTTTAAAACTTACAGGGGCATGGGCTCCATCAGCGCGATGCAGAAGGGAAGCGGAGACAGGTACTTCCAGAGCAACGCGAAGAAGTTCGTTCCCGAAGGCGTCGAGGGAAGAGTGGCGTATAAGGGCATGCTTTCGGAAACCGTGTACCAGCTCATCGGCGGTTTGCGCCAGGGCATGGGCTACTGCGGAACGAGAACCATCAAGGAACTGCAGGAGAATACGCGCTTTATACGCATAACCAATGCGGGACTGAAAGAAAGCCATCCGCACGACGTTTACATCACGAAAGAGGCGCCGAACTACACGCTAAACCCCAGCATCTAAATACAATTTTTAAATAAACAGGGGGAATGCTTATGCCGTTTCGCAAGAAGCTGGTTTCAATCTTCACGGTTTTGGTGGTTTTGTTGTCCTTCACAGCGCCGTCGGGAGTTTCGGCAACCGGTACGAATGTTTCGGGATTCGCTTCGTCTAAAACGTATGAAAGCGGTTCCGGCTACTTCAGCAGTTCATCCCCGTATATTGATTCCTATTACAGTCAGCTGAATGCTGACCAGAAGCGTCTGTACGACGAAGTCAAGACTTTTACGCCAAGTCAAAACGGGTGCAAATTCAATCTTACAAACAAGATAACCTTTACCAGCAGCACGCAGAATCCTACTGAAGCGGAAACGTCTCAGGCAATGGGTGAAATTTTTGCATTGGTTGTTCCGGTTTTCTACGCGTATATTTGGGACAATCCGATCGCGTTTGTTTACGACGCGTTCTCTTACGGATTTGATACAGATCAAATATCCGGCGAAAAATCAGGAAATCATTACGTCTGGACGATATCCGGCATTACCTTTAGGTTGGTCGTGTCAAAAAAATATGAAAACAACCCGAACAGCTATATAAACGCCGTGCTCGAGAAGGTAAACTCCTTCAAATCAACACATACGAACTGGTACGGCATCCTGAAGGACATACATAACTATCTCTGCCAGACGATCGTTTATGACGCGAACGCGACGTACGCGCATGAGCCGTACGGCGCGCTGGTAGCCGGCAGGGCGGTCTGCGAGGGGTACGCGGAGGCTTTCAAGCTTTTATGCGACAAGTATAAAATACCTTGCGCATTGATTATCGGCGAGGGCGTAAACGGTCCCATCAGCGAGCCGCATATGTGGAATTATGTCAAGATGGAAAACGGTTACTGGTACGCGGTCGACGTCACCTGGGACGACCAGTCAGCCATTTTTTATGATTTTTTCCTGGTGGGGCATAATACGACTGCGCCGAACTTCGGTTATAGAACCTTTAACCAGATGCACCGCGAAGATGAAACGATACTGAATTATCCAATTCTTTACAGCACTGCTTATGTCGACCCCTGTAAAAACGGTCATACGGCCAGCGATTGGATTGTAACGAGGGAAGCGACCTACACGCAGAGCGGCGAACGCATTAAAAAATGCACGGTCTGCGGCGAAATTTTTCAAACAGAGATTATTCCCAAGTTGGAACCGCCGTCGGGCATCACTTTGAAGCCGCAGAGCAAGCTCAAAGTAGAGAACGGCTATCTGACAGGCGTTCAGGCTGAAGTAACGGTGGCTCAGCTGCAGAACGAGTTTGAAGGAACGCTTGTGGTTTTGGACCAGGATGGCCAACCGCTGCCAGCCGGCAGTTTTGTCGGCACCGGCTGTCAGATTATGATCGGCGGCGAATTGGTGACCATCTATATATTCGGCGATGTGTACGGCGACGGCGAGATTGACGCGATGGATTGCCTGCTGGTTAAGCGCATCGTCATCGGAACGACGATTCCCACGGCGGCTCAGCTCAAAGCCGCCTGCGTAAGCGGCGATCCGGAGCCGTCGGCGCTGGATTATCTGCTGATAAAGAAGCATTTTTTAGGCACCTACAATTTATATCGCGTATAAAACCAAAAACCGGTTTCTCAAAGCAAAATGAGAAACCGGTTTTTTAGTTATATTGTCCGGCGGCGACTCCCGCAAAAAGAACAGGCGAGCCGGCGGCTTACTTTTTTGAACTTTACATCGGCTAATCTTCGATCTGGCTTACCGGCTTTATCCACTTCATGGTGCCGTAATACTTCAGGCACATAATCGCTTTAACGGTATCCTCGCTGAACAGCATGAGCGCGTACACGGTCACAATGTCAAGCTTTAGCAGGATTCCGCTGACGAAGGTGACGGGCAGTCCGATGAACCACAGGCAGATAAGGTCGTACAGCGCGCCGGTTTTGGTGTCGCCGCCCGCCCGAAAGATGCCGACGATGCAGATATAGGAGATATTGCGGATGATAAACTCCAGGCTGAGGATGAAGAGCAGTATGTTCGCGATGCTTAACGCCTCGTCGCTCGCGGTGTAGAAGTTTAGGATGCCGCCCCGGCACAGAATGACAAGTCCGCCGGCGAACAGGCTGGATAAAGGAAGCAGGAAAAGGAAACGCTTTGAGTATTCCTTCGCGGTTTTTAAATCGTGATTGCCGACGTATTTTCCAATCAGAACCGCGCAGGCGCTGCAAAGCCCGGTAAACAGCACGAACACCATATTATCGATATTTTTTACGATCGCGACGGGCGCATAGCTGCCCATATGGCCGTAAATCGAGTTGTACGCGGTGGTTCCGAGCGACCAGAGCACTTCGTTGATAAAGACCGGAAGCGCGATGGAATAATACCCTTTCAGCCCGGTCAGGTTAAACGCGAATATCTCTTTGAGCGGAGCGATGAGAATGGTTTTCCTGAAATACGAGAAAAGCAGTATCAGCAGGGGATTGATAATAGCGGCGATATCGGTCGCGACCGCAAGGCCGACGACGCCCAGCGCGGGAAAGCCGAGGTTTCCGTTGACAAACGCGTAATTTAGCACTATATTGGTTATAACCGCAAAAATGTTCGCCGCCAGCGGAATCATTACTTTTTCGGTCGAACGCAAAACAAACGAAAAGCCCATCGTCAGCGCGGTGAAAACGTAGGATACGGACACGGTTCTTAAATACTTCGCGCCGATTTCAATCTGCGCGATATCGTCGGTATAAAGGCCCATCAGGAACTTGGGCACCAGAAACGACACGGCAAAGAAAAGAAAACCGACTGCGGCGCAGTTGACCATAATCATGCCGTAGGTTCTTTTAATCGCGGGGTAATTTCCCGCGCCCCAGTACTGGGTGATAAAAACCATTCCGCCGGAACATATTCCGAACAGAAAAATGGTCTGCAGAAAGGTTATTTGACCAGCCAGTCCGACGGCGGCGATGGTATCGTCGCCATGACCGCCGATCATCAAAAGGTCTATCAGCGAAAAGGAGTTGGAAAGCAGGTTCTGGAACGCCACAGGCACGGCGATAAACAGCGTCGCTTTCCAGAACGCTTTGTCCTTCATCATATTTTTAATAAACATATTTCACCATGGATGTTATTGTTTCTTGAAAATCAGTTTTGCTGTCAGCATTCCGAGAACGACGCCTGCAAAGCTGAGCAGGATGTTCAGCAGAATATTCAAAACAGCGTGCGTGTACTTGCTTTGCGCAAACATATGGACGGTTTCTAAACTGAAGGTTGAAAAGGTGCTCAACCCGCCCATCATACCGGTTGTTAAGAACTGTTTTGTCTTTGGGGTGATGGAATTGGAATATTGTTCTATTTCGGTAATAAAACCGACAAAGAAACCTGCGATAATGTTGGAGAGTAACGTAGGAAAAGGGAACTGCAGATTATACGGCGACAGTTTTGATATGCCGAACCGCAGGCAGCAGCCGATGAATCCGCCTAATCCTACGATTAAAAATTCTATCATTGCTTTACCTTCTTTTATAAAAAGTAAAATCTATGTTGCGAGGTGTTCTCATGCTTTGGAATCCGTGGCACGGCTGCGAAAAATACAGCGAAGGCTGTATGAACTGCTACGTTTACCGTATCGACGGCCGGCATGAAAGAGACGCCTCGGAAGTAAGGAAAAACAAGGATTTCGATTTGCCGGTCAGAAGAAAGCGGAACGGCGAATACAAACTGCAGGGAAGCGGTGTCGTTTACACCTGCTTTTCTTCCGACTTCTTTATCGAAAGCGCCGACGAGTGGCGCAAAGAAGCGTGGGCGATGATCCGCGAGCGCAGCGACCTTGACTTTCTGATGATCACGAAGCGCATCAAACGCTTTTATGTGTCGCTGCCGGACGACTGGAAGGACGGATACGAGAACGTCATTATCTGCGTCACCTGCGAGAACCAGCGGCGCGCGGACGAGCGGCTGCCGTTCTTCCTTAGTCTTCCGATCAAGCATAAGCAGATTATCTGCGAGCCGCTCTTGTCAGCCATTGACCTGTCGCCCTATTTGAACAGCCGGATAGAGGGCGTGACGGTCGGCGGGGAATCGGGAAGTCGGGCGCGGATCTGCAATTTCGACTGGGTTTTGGATATCCGCAGCCAGTGCGTCGCCGCCGGCGTGCCCTTCCATTTTAAACAGACCGGCGCGCGCTTTGTAAAGGACGGCAAACTCTATACGATCGACCGCCGCTTTCAGCACGCGCAGGCAAGGAAGGCGAACATAGATTATATTCCGTAACCGCAGCGCAAAAATCAAGGCAGCATTGGATTCTCCGGTGCTGCCTTTTTTACTTGCCCTAATTTTTGAGCGACTGAATCGGAGCGGGGATGCGTCCGCCTCGTTTGATAAAGACCGAGGGTGAGGCGGTATTGATTTTCATAATGGGCGCTTCGCCCCAGAGTCCGCCGAAACTGATTTTATCGCCGACGGTTTTGCCGTACGCGGGAATGACGCGCACCGCGGTGGTCTTGAAGTTGACCACGCCGATGGAAATCTCGTCCGCAATCATGGCGGAAATAATGTCCGCATCCGTGTCGCCGGGAATTGCGATCATGTCCAGACCGACCGAGCAGACGGCGGTCATCGCTTCGAGCTTCTCGAGCGTCAGGCAGCCGCAGTCCGCGGCGTGAATCATGCCCTCGTCCTCGGAAACCGGTATGAACGCGCCGGAAAGTCCGCCGACCTGCGAAGAGGCCATGACGCCGCCCTTCTTCACCGCGTCGTTTAATAGCGCGAGCGCGGCGGTGGTGCCGTATGCGCCGCAGCATTCAAGGCCCATTTCCTCCAAAATGCGCGCGACCGAATCGCCGATGGCGGGCGTGGGCGCGAGCGAGAGATCGACGATGCCGAACGGGACGTTCAGGCGCTGGCTGGCTTCTCTTGCGACCAGCTGACCGACGCGCGTGATTTTGAAAGCGGTCCGCTTGATGATTTCAGCGACTTCGGCAAGGTTGGCGCCCTTCGCTTTTGCGAGCGCGCTGCGGACGACGCCCGGTCCGGAAACGCCGACGTTGATGACTGTATCCCCTTCGCCGACGCCGTGGAAAGCGCCTGCCATGAAGGGGTTGTCGTCCGGCGCGTTCGCGAACACGACGATTTTCGCCGCGCCGAAGGAGTCCTGCTCGCGGGTCAGATAGGCGGTCTTTTTAATCACATGACCCATTTTCGCGACGGCGTCCATGTTGATGCCCGCTTTCGTGGTCGCGACGTTGACCGATGAGCAGACCGCCTTGGTGGACGCGATCGCTTCCGGAATGGAATCGATCAGCGAGTCCTCGGCGGGGGTCGAGCCTTTCTGTACCAGCGCCGAATAACCGCCGATAAAGTTGACGCCGGTCGCTTCGGCGGCTTTGTCAAGCGTTTTCGCGGCTTTGATAAAGTCGTCGTATTTCAGGCTGCCGCCCGCGATCGAAATGGGCGTGACCGCTATTCGTTTATTAATAATCGGAATTCCGTATTGTTTTTCGATTTCTTCGCCGACCTTGACAAGGTTTTCCGCTTTTTTGGTGATTTTATCGTAAATCTTTTTGCAGAAGACGTTCCCGTCCGACGACGAACAGTCGAGCAGGGAAATGCCCATCGTAATCGTGCGGATGTCAAGATGGTCGGTTTCTATCATTTCGATGGTTTCGAGTATGTCTTGTGTGTTCAGCATGCTTCGGCTTCCTGTTTTTTTATATTTTGTGCATGGAGTTGAAAATATCCTCATGCATGGTATGAATCTTGAGGTTGTTTTCCGCGCCGAGCGCGTCCAGCTCGTCCACGAATGCGCTGAACCCGATCGACAGCTTGCTGACGTCGACCAGCATAATCATCGCGAAATAATCCTGCAGGACGGTCTGCGAAATGTCTAAGATGTTCGCGCCGTACTTTGCGCAGCAGGCGGAAACTTTCGCGATGATGCCGACATTGTCCTTGCCTGTGACAGTGATAACGGATTTCATGCTTTTACTCCTGTTCGATGTATTTGTCAAGCGCGTTTAGTTTTTCAACACGTCTTTCGTGCCGGCCGCCCTCAAACGGGGTGGAAAGGAAAATGTCGGCAAGTTTTACCGCTTTTTCCTCGTTAATAACTCTGCCGCCTAAGCATAAGACGTTCGCGTTGTTGTGCCGGCGGGTCATCTCGGCGGAGAACTCGTCTGACAGCACGGCCGCGCGGATTCCCTTGTGCTTGTTCGCGGCGATGGACATGCCGATTCCTGTTCCGCAGCAGAGGATACCGAACTCGCTCTCGCCTTTCTGGATGGATTCGCATACCAAATGCGCGTAGTCCGGGTAATCGACCGAGTCCGTCGAGTGGGCGCCGAAATCAATAAACGGAATGTTTTTCTCCTGAAGATGTTTTTTAATGGCTTCTTTTATTTCAAAGCCGCCGTGGTCGCAGCCTAACGCTATCATAACAACTCTCCTTTTTATCTCTTACTTCTTTCTTTTTACCTATTACTTTTTTACCTCTTACTTCTTACCTTTTACCTCTTACTTCTTACCTATTACTTTCTTCTTACTTCTTACCTTTTACCTCTTACTCCCTGCCTATTCAATCCCAAACTTCTCTCGTTCCGCCTGCGACGCGCGCAGGTAAACCGGTTTTAGTTCTTTCGCGGTCAGAAGCCGGTTCTCTTTAAACGCTCTGTAACCGCAGACGGCGACGGAAAGCGCGTTCTGGTCTTTCGACGCCGCGGAAGCGAGTTTGATATTCGGCAGTTCGCCGCACAGCGCGTAAAACAGGTCCGCGCCATCGCCGCAGAGCGTGACCGGCCCGCCGAACGACAACAGTTCTTCTTTGAGCTCCTCCGCGCGAATCAGCCTGTCTTTGCGCAGCCGCTGTCTGTCTTGAAACAGCGCGTTGTAAAACTGGCTTCTGCGCGCGTCCATGACCGGGCAGACGATGCCTCCCTGCTGCGAGAGGTTTTCCGCCAGCGCTTCCAGCGTCGAAACAGCGGCGCAGGGCATCTCTTT
The DNA here is from genome assembly GCA_029550965.1 of Bacillota bacterium. Taxonomy (GTDB): domain Bacteria; phylum Bacillota; class Clostridia; order Oscillospirales; family CAG-382; genus UBA1049. The sequence continues at coordinate 79,571 of JAKPGJ010000027.1, read as the reverse complement.
CCCCAGTCCGAACGCCAAACCCTTCACGGTTGCGACGCCGATGCGCACGCCGGTGAACGAGCCCGGCCCGACGCTGACCGCAATCAGGTTCAGGTCCGAAGGCTTCGCGCCGTACAGGTCCAGCGCCTGCTTGACCATGGGCATCAGCGTTTCGCTGTGCGTAAGCCGGTTTTTAACTGAAAAAAGGCTGTATGTCCGTACTTTTTCGTCTATTTCTACGATCGCAACCGAAGCGGTTACGGCGGTTGTGTCCATTCCTAAAATCAGCAAAGCGTAATCCTTCTTTCAGTATCGTTGATGATTTCTATTTTCACCCGGACCGCGTTCTTCGGGATGGCGTTTTCAAACAGCTCGCTCCATTCGGTAACGATGATGCAGTCGTCGGGGTAATCATAAAAGCCTGTCGAGTACAGGTCTTCCTCGTTTTTAATGCGGTACAGATCAAAGTGGTAAATCGTCAGCTCTCTGCCTGCGTACTCGTTGACAATGGCGAACGTGGGGGAGTGCACAAGGTCCAGACATTCCGGAATCAGCGCTTTGACCAGCCCTCTGACAAAAGCGGTTTTGCCCGCGCCCATTTCGCCGTACAAAGCGAGGAAAGAGCCTTTTTTAAGATGTCCGGCTATTTCGGAAGCTATTCTTTCGGTATCGGCAAGGCATTTTGAAACGTATTCTTTCATAAAAAGCCTTTCTTTTTCTGTTTAATCTATTTTTCGGGCGGATTTTATCGACCGAAAAACGCCTAAAAAGGCGTGCAGTTCCCGCCCGCGCGAAGGCAGCAAGAAACCGCCGCGGACGGAGACGGGCGAGCGAACGAATTTATGTAATAAAATTCACGAATGATTATCTTAAAACAGACCGGTAATGACGCCGTTCTCGTCGACGTCGATGCTTTCGGCCGCCGGTTTTTTGGGAAGCCCGGGCATCGTCATAATGGCGCCCGCAAGCACGACCACAAATCCGGCGCCGGCAGAGACCCTGACCTCGCGCACGTTCATCCGGTAGCCGGACGGACAGCCCAGCCGTTTCGGGTCGTCGGAGAGCGAATACTGCGTTTTTGCGACGCAGACCGGCAGTTTTCCGTAGCCCATTGCCTCAATTTCCTGAATCGCGCTCAAAGCCGCCGGCGCGTAATCGATGCCGTCCGCGCGGTAAATGGTTTTCGCCAGCGTTTCGATTTTCTGCGTCAGCGCGTAATCGTCCGGATACAAAAGTTTAAGCTGCGATTCCTGCTCGCAGGCCCTGCAGACCGCTTCTGCAAGCTCGACGGCGCCGCTTCCGCCCTCCGCGAACGCTTTGGATACCACCGCTTCTACGCCCAAATCGGCGCAGAAACGCTTGAGCCATTCGATTTCCCGCTCGGTGTCCGCGTAGAAGTGGTTGATGGCGACGACAATGGGCAGGCCGTAGTTTTTGAGGTTTTCGATATGCGCTTTCAGGTTCGAGCTGCCCTGCTTCAGCGCTTCCAGATTCTCTACGTTCAGGTTCTCCTTGCTGACGCCGCCGTTGTATTTGAGCGCGCGTACGGTCGCGACCAGCACGACCGCGCTCGGCGAAAGGGACGCTTTGCGGCATTTGATGTCCAAAAACTTCTCCGCGCCCAGGTCCGCGCCGAAACCGGCCTCGGTAATGCAGTAATCGGCAAGTTTTAAAGCCGTTTTGGTCGCCAGTATCGAGTTGCAGCCGTGCGCAATATTGGCGAAAGGTCCGCCGTGGATGATGCAGGGGGTGTTCTCCGTGGTCTGCACTAAATTGGGTTTTATCGCGTCCTTCAAAAGCGCGCACATCGCGCCCTGCGCGTTCAAATCCCGGCAGTATACCGGTTTTTCGTCGTATGTGTAAGCGACAAGAATATTGCCCAGCTTTTCCTTCAGGTCGGAAATCGACTCTGCGAGGCAGAGTATCGCCATAATCTCGCTCGCGACGGTAATCATAAAGCGTTCTTCGCGGACAACGCCGTCCATCTTGCCGCCCAAGCCGATGACGGTGCCGCGCAGAGCGCGGTCGTTCATGTCCAGACAGCGCGAGAAAACAACCCGCTTCGGGTTGATGCCGAGCGCGTTGCCCTGCAGAATATGGTTGTCGATCATCGCGCAGAGAAGATTGTTCGCGCTGGTGACCGCGTGAAAATCGCCGGTGAAGTGGAGGTTGATTTCGTCCATCGGCAGAACCTGCGAATATCCGCCGCCCGCCGCGCCGCCCTTGACGCCGAATACGGGTCCGAGCGACGGCTCGCGCAAAGCGATAATCGCGTTCTTCCCGATTTTCGCCATCGCCTGACCCAGCCCGATGGTGGTGGTGGTTTTGCCCTCGCCGGCGGGGGTGGGGGATATTGCGGTGACGAGAATCAGTTTGCCGTCTTTTTTGCTTTGCAGTCTTTTATGAATCGACAGGTTGATTTTTGCTTTGTATTTCCCGTACAGCTCAAGCTCTTCGTCCAAAACGCCGAGTTTTTGCGCGATTTCCTGAATCGGTTTCAGTTCGGCTTCGTTCGCAATTTCGATGTCGGATTTCATGTTTATATATATCTATCCTTTCCGCGGCAAAGGATTTAAAACTTGCCGCCGATCGTTTTATATATTAACTTTTTCGGTTCCGGTTTTTTATCGCTGATTTTTACAGCGTTGAATATCAGCTCCATGCCGTTCTGCGCTTTGCTGATATTGCTTGTGTATATGGTCGCGATCGCTTCGCCCTCGTTTACATAATCACCGACCGTATGGTGGAAGGTGATGCCGGCTCTGTGGTCGATCGGGGATTCTTTGGTCATGCGGCCGGCGCCCAATACCACGGCGGCGACGCCGATCAGCTCGGTGTCCATTTTATAGATATACCCGCTTCGGTCTGCCGCGATAATCGCCGAAATTTTGCTTTCCTTGAAAAGGGACGGGTTGTATATGTAGTCGCTGTTCCCGCCGAGCGCGGCGACAAGGTCGGCCAGCTTCTTTTTCGCGCTGCCGTCGTGCAGGGTTTTGGTAACCGCTCTGACGCACTCGTCGTAGTCCGCCGCGTTCGCGATATATAGCATATTCGCCGCAAGCGTAATGCAGAGCTCGGTAAGGTCCTTGTCCCCCTGTCCGTCAAGGACGTCGATGGCTTCGATGACTTCGAGGCTGTTTCCGACGTTTCTGCCCAGCGGAACGTCCATGTTGGTAATCAGCGCGACGGTTTTCTTGCCCGCTCTGGTTCCGATTTTGACCATCAAATCGGCAAGCTCGGTCGCTTCCTTGACGGTTTTTACAAAGGCGCCGCTGCCGCACTTGACGTCCAGAACGATGCAGTCGCTGCCGGCGGCGAGCTTCTTGCTCATCACGCTCGAAGCGATCAGCGGCAGGCAGTTTACCGTCGCGGTAACGTCGCGCAGCGCGTACAGTTTCTTGTCCGCGGGCGCAAAACAGCTGCTCTGACCGATGCAGAGCCCGATTTCGTTTACGATTCTTAAAAAGTCTTCGCGGGATTGATTGGTGTTTACGCCGGGAATGGATTCCAGCTTGTCGATGGTTCCGCCGGTATGCCCGAGCCCTCTGCCGGACATTTTGGCGACATAAACCCCCATATTGGTAGCCGCGACCATCGGAGCGACAATCAAAGAGGTCTTGTCGCCGACGCCGCCGGTGCTGTGCTTGTCCACTTTTTTGCCTTTAATGGCGGAAAGGTCGGCTCTTTCTCCGCTGTCCGCCAGACATTCGGTAAAGACGGTGGTTTCCTCTTCTGTCAAGCCTTTGAAGAAAATCGCCATCAGCAGCGCCGAAATCTGATAATCCGGAATGGAACCGTCGGTTACTCCCTTGACAAAAAAGGTGAGTTCTTCTTCGCTGAGCGCATATCCGTTCTGTTTTTTCTGGATTAAGTCGTACATTCTCAACACAGCAAATCATCCTTTTTTAATTTATTACGTCGCCAAGGAAACTTAAGCCTGTACCCGCCTGTCTTACGCCAAGAGACTGCGTCACCGCCGCCGCAACGTCGGCAAAAGTGCTTCTTACGCCGAGATCGACGCCGCGCTTCAGCCCCTTGCCGTACACCAGCAGGGGAACATACTCGCGCGTGTGGTCTGTGCCGGTAAAGCCCGGATCGCAGCCGTGGTCGGCGGTAATCATCAGCATGTCGTCTGTATCCAGCTTTTCGAGCAATAAAGAAAGGGTTTTATCAAAACTGGTAAGAGCCGCGGCATAGCCGTCAATGTTCCTGCGGTGACCGTAAACCATGTCAAAATCGACAAGATTGGCAAAACACAGCCCGTTGAAGTCGCGTTCCGCCGTTTTCAGCAGGAGCGCTTCGCCTTCGCTGTTGTTCGCGGTCGGGTTGGATTCGGTAATCCCGCGCGAAGCGAAAATATCGTTGATTTTACCGATTGAGATGACTTCTTTTCCGTTTTCTTTGAGGATGTCCAGCATGGTTTCGCCGTAAGGCTCGAGCGAAAAGTCGTGTCTGCCGTTCGTGCGGACATATACGCCGTCCTTATCCGTAAAGGGCCGCGCGATAACTCTGCCGACGGCGTGCTCGCCCTGCAGGATTTTTCTGGCAATCCTGCAGTAATGATACAATTCTTCGCGGGAAACAATTCTCTCGTGCGCGGCGATTTGGAAAACGCTGTCCGCCGATGTATAGACGATCAGCTTTCCGGTCCGGATATGCTCGTCGCCGTAATCCTTTATCACTTCAGTGCCGGAGTAGGGCTTGTTGCAAAGGATTTCTTTTCCCGTCTGTTCGCAGAAGGCTTTGATGACTTCCGCCGGGAACCCGTTCGGATAGGTGGGCAAAGGTTTGGGCGAGATAATGCCCGCGATTTCCCAGTGCCCGATGGTGGTGTCCTTGCCTTTGCTTCGCTCCGCCATCGCGCCGTAGTTCGCGATCGGGGTTCCTGTGTATGCGTACTGCGTCAGTCCCGCCGTTTGGATATTGAAGATGCCCATTTTGGTCAGGGTGGGGATAGACAGCGCTTTGGACGTCGTAAGCGACCGGAGCGTATGGCAGCCCGCGTCGCCGAACTCCGAAGCGTCCGGCAGTGCGCCTATGCCGAGACTGTCCAGCACGACAAGAAAAACACGCTTCATGTAGGAAGCCCCTCCGAGTGATCATTTAATACTTAATTTTAATGCAGTATGCCTGAAAAGTCAATATATAATTCGTTTTTTATCGATTTGCGGAAGGTTAATATGTTTAATTGAAAAGATTTTTGCCTGAAACAATTTTGCCGATTTTTACCACTTTTATTATAGCATTCAATATAGAAGAATCTTCGTATGAATCGTATATTGAAGGATTATAATACTAAAAAACCCGAAAGGACCTGAATTACAGTGAAAAAATTATCTGCTGTTTTTTTAGCGTTCATTCTCTGCGCAGCAATACTGATTTCCTGCAACGAAGACGCGCGGGATACGGGTTCGCGTACCTCCGCGGCAGGGACAGCAAACGATACGCCGTCGCAGGAGACTTCCGAAGAATCGGCGCCGTCCGTCGAATCCAGCGCCCCGGAAAACAGTCTTGCCGACACGTCGAACGAACTGATTAAAATCATATTCGACATCAACGACTTTGAAAAGCTCGGACTGGAAAAAAACAGCGGCGAGGAGCAGTTTATCCGCGCTTTTCTGTCCAAAGACACCGAGACGCTGGAGCAGTTATGCAATCTTGAAACGGGGATATACGACGAATTAAAGACGTTGGAGTTCGGAAAATACTCCATTTCAAGTTTTGAAGGCAACTCGTCCGGGCTGGTTTTTAAGTTCACCGTGCTGTCGAGCGAACTGGATACGCTTCCGCCGGGAGAGTACAGCTATTACGTCGGGCAAGGGGCTGATACGTGGGAGATGACGCCGGCCAGGACGCAAAATCATACGGAACCGCAGAAGACCCTGGAGAAATGGCTGATGGTAAGCGGCGATTATCTATACAGAAATTACAGTTCGCTGAGTAAAGACGAGCAAACGAGATACAGGTATTATATAACCTATTACCTGTTGTGGCAGTACGGCGACTTGACGCTCGAGGAACTGCAGCAGTACGCGCTGGAGTTGTTTTCGATTAAGAACTTTCAGCCGTACGAAAGCGTCACAATGCTCGTCGACGGAAAATACAGGCTTATGGGACACGGCGCTATCGTTTGGCGGTATAGTTTTGTCGGCGAGCGAAAAGAAAACGAGAAAACGTTTGTGACGATTCAGTATTACGCGGACCCGTCCGAACTGATAAAATCGCACAAGGTAGAGTGCGAAATGCAGGAAAAGGACGGAGAATGGGCTTTTATAGGCTCGAGAGTACTGGAAGAATCGCCGTACGAACCCTATCGTTTCGGCTTATAAGACCGCCCGAGACAGGGTTATTCTGCCGCGGGGAAGTATTGGAATTGCGTTTGACGCCGGAGCGTTGACAGGTGCACTTACAGCTTGTAATTAGAGCAATGAAAGACGGCATTCGGCTTTCAGATGGTTGGGATTATAATTAAATAGGGTATTGTTTATGAATGTAAAAAATATCATTTTTACGATTTCAGCTTTGATTATGTTCGCGGGGGGTTCGCTTTTGTTTGAGCACTTTCAGAGAAAAATTAAAGATCGTACTTGGCTGATCGTTGCAGCTAAGATTGCTACAGCGATCATATTGTTAATCGTTTATGGCTTTATACTAAAGTGGGTTGCCGGACTTTGTCACATTGAATGGAAAGGCGGCTGAATGCAAAACAAAGTGTTTGTTTCGGCACTAAAACAGCAGTGCAGCCAAATTCCGGTTGCCGGATACATAGCTTAGTCAGTATTGCTTCGGGCGTGTTCTTTCGGGAGCGCTCGATATAGCAAAATATAAAAAGCGTATAACGCAGACCGCGTTATACGCATTTTTTTATTTATTTTTTATCGTCGACCAGATTTAACGCATCTTTTCTTGAAAGGTTGATTCTGCCCTTGTCGTCGATTTCGGTTACAAGAACCTTGATCTCGTCGCCGACGCTGACGACGTCCTCAACCTTTGCGACGCGCTTCTTGTCAAGCTGCGAAATGTGGACCAGACCTTCTTTGCCGGGAGCGATTTCTACAAACGCGCCGAAGTTCATAATACGGGTTACTTTTCCGACGAACACGGTGCCCGGCTCCGGGTCTTTTACAATCGCTTCGATCATCTGGAGCGCTTTGTAGCCCGCTTCCTTATCGATGGCCGCGATGAATACGCTTCCGTCGTCCTCGATGTCTATCTTGGCGCCGGTATCGGAGCAAATCTTCTGGATAACCTTTCCGCCGCTGCCGATAACGTCGCGGATCTTGTCAACGTCGATCTTGGTCGAGATCATCTTGGGCGCGTACTTGGAAACATCCGGTCTCGGCGCCGAGATGCAGGGAAGCATCACTGTGTCAAGAATAAACAGTCTGCCCTCTCTGGTGGTTTCAAACGCCGCCTTGATGATTTCGGGAGTAAGACCGTCGATCTTTAAGTCCATCTGAATCGCGGTAATGCCGTTCTTGGTTCCGGCGACTTTGAAGTCCATATCGCCGAAGAAGTCCTCAAGGCCCTGAATATCCATAATGGTCATCCAGCGGTCGCCTTCGGTAATCAGACCGCAGGAGATGCCGGCGACGGGCGCCTTAATCGGCACGCCGGCGTCCATCAGCGCGAGCGTCGAGCCGCAGACGGAAGCCTGGCTGGTCGAGCCGTTGGAGGAGATAACCTCCGAAACGCAGCGGATCGCGTACGGGAACTCTTCTACGGAGGGGAGAACCGGTTCCAGCGCGCGTTCCGCAAGCGCGCCGTGACCAATCTCGCGGCGTCCCGGGCTGCGGGCGGCTTTTGCCTCGCCGGTAGAGTAGCCGGGCATATTGTAGTGGTGCATATAACGCTTGGTGTCTTCGTCGTCGATGCCGTCCAGCATCTGCGCTTCTCTTAAAGGCGCAAGCGTGCAGGTCGTGACAACCTGTGTCTGACCTCTGGTGAACATGCCGGAGCCGTGCACTCTCGGAAGCAGTCCGACCTCGGCGGCGAGCGGGCGGATTTCGTCCATTCTTCTGCCGTCAACGCGCTTCTGCTCGTCTAAAAGCCAGCGGCGGACAATCTGCTTCTGAAGTTTATATAAGCACTCGTTCATCATCGGCTTCTGGTCCGGATATTCTTCTGCGAGTGCTTCGTAAACTTTATCGTAAATGGGCTTCAGCCGTTCGTCGCGGATGCGTTTATCGTCGGTAAACAGCGCTTCCTTAATCTCTTCGGCAACCATATCCGCGATTTTCTCGTACATAACCGGGTCGATATCGCAGGAAGGATACTCGAACTTAGGCTTGCCGATTTCGGCCTGGATGCTGCTGATAAAGTCGATCAGCGGCTTGATCTCCTCATGCGCCTTCATAATGGCGTTGAACATAATGTCTTCGGGAACTTCCTTCGCGCCCGCCTCGATCATGACAACCTTTTCTTTGGTCGCGGCAACGGTAAGCTCAAGCTCGCTCTTTTCACGCTGTTCGGCGTTGGGGTTGATGACGATTTCGCCGTCAACCAGTCCGACAAACAAGCCACCGATGGGTCCGTTCCACGGAATGTCGGATATGGATAGCGCGGTGGACGCGCCGATTAATCCCGCGATTTCGGGCGAACAATCCGGGTCAACGGACATTACCATGACGGAAATCACAATGTCGTTGCGCAAATCTTTCGGGAAAAGCGGACGGATCGGTCTGTCGATCATGCGGGAAGTAATGATCGCCTTGTCGGACGGACGTCCCTCGCGGCGGTTCCAGCTGCCCGGAATTTTTCCCGCGGCGTAGAGTTTTTCTTCATAGTCAACCGAGAGCGGCAGAAAATCAATGCCCTCTCTGGGCGCAGCGGACGCGGTTGCGTTTGCGAGAACTGCGGTGTCGCCGTAACGAACCAGGCAGGAACCGTTTGAAAGCTGCGCCATTTTGCCGGTTTCGATTACAAGCGGTCTGCCGGCAAGTTCATACCTGTAAACCTTGTACTGCTCAAACATCTTTTTCTTCCTTTCCAAAAATGAGTGTAAAACTATTTTTTGGCTATTTTCACAAGGAAGTACAGGTAATGTGGTTTAACACCTAAAAAATAATTTTATGCTTTTTCATAAAATTATTTTTTAGTGGCTAAACCCCCTGTGCTTCCCGTTACTTAAAAGTATGATAACCAAAAAACAGTTTTTTAAAAACCGAAATTTTTAATGAAAAGGGCGGGTATTTTTCCCGCCCAAGCGTTTGTTTACTTTCTGATTTCCAAACGTTCGATAATTTCACGATAGCGGTTAATATCGTTCTTCATAAGATAGTTCAGGAATTTTCTTCTTTTTCCGACCATCATAAAAAGACCTCTACGTGAATGATTGTCCTTCGGGTTCTTCTTTAAGTGCTCGGTGAGCTGATTGATTCTTTTGGTAAGAATCGCAATCTGAACCTCGGGAGAACCTGTGTCGTTCTCATGTACAGCGTACTCTTTAATGATTTTCTGCTTCTCTTCCTTTAAAAGCATCGTTTGTTCACCTCCATACTGTTGTTTACCGGTAAAACCAAGCAGGGGGCAGGTGAAACCCCGCAACTGAGCATTACCCGACATCCCATAAAACACGATTTTAACCGTATATTGTAAGATGCGCAATAATTACTATATCACAATTATTTTGCTTTGTAAATAGATTTTGTAAAAAATTCCCGATGAACTTGTTAAACCGTTTGTTGTTGACAGTTCTATGCAAAAAATCAAAATTCTACGAATTTATACTCGCCGGTTTTCGTGTTCAGCACTGCGTATTTTGTTTCTTGGCTTGTGATTTTGCCTTCGGAATTGAATTTGTAATCATAGAAACGGACAAGCTGATATTCATTATAATAACAGTCATAATTCGCAAGCTTCTCGATGCCGGTAAAATAATGTTCACCGAAATCGCATAATACTTTATTGTCGGTTCCGTCATTATTAATGTAATAAACTCTATTCTCGACAAATTTATAATAACGCATATCAGGTATATTTGCGTCTTTGCCGATTAATACTCGATTATCCAATGCTAATTCATAAATCGTATGATCGGCATATTCCATAAAGAAAGAAACATTTTTGCATATTTCCTCTTTTTTATCTCCGCTTGTTTTATATAGCGTCATGGTCTGTGTTCCGGGCTCGTCAAGCTCAAATGTAATATAAGTGTCTTTTGCTTTATACTCGTCCGCTAAAAACGAGTCGACATCATAATTGAAATCTTTATAATCAAATGTTGTTGTATAAATGTTAGATAAACCTTTTGTCGCCCATAAAAGACGGTCTTTATAGACACTCAGAAGCATTAGATTGCCATCTAACGGTTCGCTGTTTATCTTCTCAACTTTTTTGCTTTTAAAATCATAACGAAGAATATTGATTTCTCCGGTTCGTTTGATTTTGTCTTTTATAAAAAATTCTAAAAAAATCAAGCAGTTATCTGCGCGGAAGAGGTCGTGTATGGAGTTGGTTGTCTCGTAACACACTTCGGCCTTTCGGTTGTTAAATCGTAGTATTTTAGATAGTCTGTTGTGATTTCTAAATCAGGGTCAGATATACGGTAAATATAATATACGCCGCTGTTGTTCTCGGAAGGTACAGGCGAACCGGTATTGTAGAATGGACAGCTCTTGTTTTGATGGTCGCAAAGCAGGTCTTGGCACAGCGGCGTCGCTCTTCCTGTCTGCACGTCGATTTTTATGAGAACAGAATTGATTCTTGCGAATATGTAGTCGTATTTTTTATATTCTTTCTTTTGACATGAGGGAAGTATTAAAAAAATAATCAGGATACATATGAAAATCTTTTTCAACATAACCACCTCAACTATAATAATATCATATGTTGAAGTCGAAAAAAGTCGATACTATGCGAATCATGTCTTTTACAAATAAATAACACTTGACCGGATTTCTGAAAAATGCTATTATTTTTATAATGAAAACAGATTTGAGGTTAGCGGAATGAAACTGACAAGAAAGGTGACCGACAGAATCATACAGGGAATCGCGCTGCTTCTGCTTTTGGGCATCACTTTCGCCTTCATCGGCGCGGTCAGCGGCGGAAAACTTTCGTTTTTAACGCAAAAAGAGGATTATAAGACTGTTTACGCTTATACCGAGAGCGGTTTTGAAGGCGAATTTGCGGAAGAATAGATCACAAAACAAACATTGCGGAACGAGGCGGTTTTCTTAGGCGATATGCGCGGAGAAAACCGCTCTTTTTTTGTCGGCGGAACGCGGGTTCTTTTTGCGTATTGTTCTTATAAGACGGGTTATACTCATATTGTGTTTTCGCTTTACCGTTTCGGAAAGGAATGGGCAAATGAGAAAGATACTTTTTGCCGCCAACGAAAACCCAAATGCGTCCGCCGAAAGAATCGTCCTTGAAGTAAGCGGCCTTGCCGCCGCGCTGAAGCGGCGCGACCAAAATCTGGACGTACGCGTCATTCTGCCGCTGGACGCCGGAATGGAGCGGTTGGGTGAGCGGCTTGCCTTCGCTGCGCAGTTTTCTATGGAAAACGAAAACATCGCGGTTTACTCTTGCGAATACAACGGCGCGGCCTGCTATTTTGCGGACTGCCGGAGTTTTCCGCATGCATCGTTTTTTTGCAAAGCAGTACCGGAAGCGATACCGGCGCTAAACTTTTTTCCCGATGTTCTGCACGCGCTGGACCTGCCGGCGGCTGCGAGCGTAATTTATATAAAAGAAAAAGCCGGCCGCGACGGCAGGTATGCCGGCATACGGCGCGTTTTCACATTGAGCCGCCTGTCTGAAGCCGGCGAACCAAGCGGGAACATAAACCGATTAAAAAGCGCGGTCGAATCCGCAGACGCGGTCGCGGTCGGTCCGGCATTAACCATGCTCGACTTTTCTAAGGAACTGCGCGCGTTTTTAGAACAATACCGGTATAAGCTGTTTGAAATCGGCGAGTTTGACCGAGAATTTGAAAACAGCGGGCTTTTTATGAAGATCGCGGCGGAAAAAGAGCGTTATAAGTCCGAACTGCAAAAGCGGACGGGGCTGCCCGAAAAACCGGACGTTCCGCTGATAGCGGTGATGACGCGGTTTTCGGACCGGAAAAAACTGGACACGCTGGCGCTTGCGGCGGAGGAAATACTCAAAGAGGATGTTCAGCTTGTAGTTTTGGGAAAGGGCGACGCATACTTCGAAAAATTCTTTCAAAATCTGGCCGCCCGCCATCCGCGGAAAGCGAAAGCGATCATTTCGTTTGACCGGACGCTCGCGCGTTTTGTTTCCGCGGGCGCCGACATGACCCTGCTGCCGGACGACGGCGGGATATTCGGAGCGGTAAGTTTTCCGGCGGCGGAGTACGGCGCTGTTCCGCTGTACGGGTCCGAAGGGGATGGACACGGTTTTTCTTTTTCGCCGTACAGCGTCTGGAACCTGCTCGGCGCGATTCGACAAGCGAGCGCGCGGTATCAAAACAAAGAAGCGTGGAATTCGCTTGTGAAAAAGATTGTCCGGCAGGATTTTACACGCAAAAGAACCGCGGAAGAATACTTGAAAGTGTATAACAGTTTAATAAAACAATAAAAAAATATGTATAAAAATGCAGGATGTGACAAAAAACGCCATTTCATCCCGTTATAATAGCTTTCGAGCGGTTTAAAAGGACGAGCATACAAGCTTCGAATTTATCCGACAGATTCGTTCCGGCATATAATGATTATTGTCCGGTTCATCGGCCTGGTTATTGAAGAATCTGATTATTTATCGCAAACAAAAATAAAAATGAAGTATATAAAAATTGTTTAAACGGTTGACATTATCGTCCGATTAAAATATAATGTTCTTAATAAATTTTCGTAATTCCCGCGGGAAAACCGCGGGAAGGATCGGGAAAGCAGATATTTAATGGACATGATCGAGCAAATAGCAGCGCAGCTTAAAGAACTGGGGATTACGGAAGGCGACACGGTTCTAATCCATTCGTCGCTGAAGTCGCTCGGCGAGCCGGTCTCTCCGCAGCAGGTCATCGACGCGCTCACCCGCGCGGTGGGCGAAGAAGGAACCGTCGTGTTCCCAGCTTTAAGCTATTTGCATTGCAATAAAAACAATCCGTATTTTGATTACTACAATACGCCGTCGAACGTGGGCGCAATACCGGAATATTTTCGGACAAAGGTGAAGGGCGTAATCAGAAGCTTATGCCCTACGCACTCATGCTGTGCACTTGGGAAACATGCCGAGTATGTCACTTCCGGTCATATTCTGGATACGACGCCCTGCGGCGCGAACTCGCCGTTCGCAAGAGTCAAAGAGCTTGGCGGAAAGATTCTGTTTCTCGGCTGCGGCATGCGCCCGAACACCTCGATGCACGCGGTTGAGGAACTGTACGAACCGGACTATTTATTTGGCGATACATACAAATACCAAATGAAGGACAGGGAGGGAAACCTCTTTGTTCATTACTGCCGCGCGCATAATTTTGCCGGCGTCGCGCAGCGTTACGACAGGCTGGAAGGTCTGCTCGAAGCAGGAACAGAGCTAAAAACGGGCTATGTTCTAAGGGCTTATTGCCATTTAATAGACGCGCGGGCAATGTGGCTCAAAGCAGGAAAAAAGTATGCCGAGGACCCGCATTACTTTATAGACTATATCCAAAAGCAATAAAAAGAGCTTTTCGGCTCTTTTATTGCGCCGCTATTTATTATTTTTGGAGGTATACCGTTTTGGATACTCTGTTCAGGAAAATCTGCGAAGATTTCGGGCTAAAGGGCGAATACGTAAGCTACGACATCATCAAATCCGGGAATATCAACGATACGTATGTCATTAACACGAAAACCGAAACAGGCGAAAAACAGTACATCGTTCAAAGAGTAAACACCAAAGTATTCAAAGACCCCCTGCAAATCGCGAGCAACATCCAGCTTGTGACTTCCCATATCGAGAAAAAGCTGAGAGAGCGCGGGGATACCGACATCCGGCGCAAGGTTCTTAGATTATATAGAAATAAAAAGGGACACTATTTTTACATAGCGGAAAACGGCGACAACTGGCGCGTGTTATCCTATGTATATAATTCCGCCAGCTACAATCAGGTGACGAATCAAATTCTAAGATCAGCGGGCGAGGCGTTCGGGTCCTTCCAGCGACTTTTGCTGGATTTCCCGGCGGATAAGCTGTACACGACCATCCCTGATTTTCATAATACCGAAAAGCGTTTTTTGGACCTGTACGAAGCGGCGGAGCGGGACCCGTACGGAAGACGAAAAGAGGTCATCGAAGAACTGGAATATCTGAAAAGCAGGGAAGAATACGCCTCGAAGTTCAGGATTCTGAACGAGTTGGGCGAAATGCCGCAGCGGGTCACGCACAACGACACAAAATGCAACAACGTCATGTTCGACAAGGACACCGGCGCGCCGCTGGCGGTAATTGATTTGGACACGGTAATGCCGGGGTATGTCGCCCACGATTTTGGCGACGCCATACGGTTCGCGGCGAACACCGCCGAAGAGGACGAGGAGGAACTGTCCAAGGTTTCGCTGGACCTGGATAAATACGAGAGTTTCGCCTGCGGGTTTATCCCGCAGATTTCGGACGTGATTACGAAAACCGAATTCGACAATCTCCCGGACGGCGTTATCATTATGACTTTGGAACTCGCAGCCCGTTTCCTGACGGATTATTTGAACGGCGACGTCTATTTTAAGTGCAGAAAACCGAAACATAATCTTATCAGGGCAAAATGCCAGGTCGCGCTTGCGAAGGATATCGAGAAAAAGCTGCCGGGAATGCGCAGAAGAATCGCAAAGTTTATCCCGATCACCCCTTAATAGACAGGAGCTTGCCGGAAAACGGCAAGCTTTTTTACATTTGGTATAAAATTTTTTTTTCAAAAAAATTCATAAAGCTATTGACTTTAAGAAAAAACAATGTATAATAGTTTTTGTTAAAAGTTTCTTGTTTGGCGGTGCCTTTGTTGTTTTTTAAGGAAAATAATAACGTTATGACGGATTTGAACAACGAAAAACTGGCAGAAAACGATTTGGTAAACTCCGCAAAACAGGGAAACGCAAGGGCCTTTGAGCTTCTTGCCGCAAAATACCAGCGCTTGCTGGACTGGTACGTCAGACAGCTGAATCTTCCGGTATCTGAGAAGGACGATTTTATTCAGGAAGGTCTAATCGGACTTCTCAAAGCAGTCAGGACCTATGACAGTAAGTCTTCGTCATTTCTCACTTACGCCTCGTTATGCATCAAAAACAGCATTATCAGCGCGGTTCGGAAGTACAACAAGAATTTCAGCACTCTCTCGTATGACGATATTTCAGACAACACGATTCCGGATATGACAAGTTCGCCGGAAAGCAACATCATTGACAGAGAAAGCGTCGGCATTTTATATAACAAGGTTTTTTCGGTTCTCTCTCCCTATGAGTTGAATGTTTTCGAGATGTATCTATCCGGTATGTCTTACAGCGACATGGCGTCAAAGCTGAACCGGGAGCCGAAAAGCGTCGGAAATGCCGTGTACAGGATTAAGAAAAAACTAAAACAAACCCTAAAACCGTCCTGATAATTTACCTTTGTAGCTTAACTTCCAAAGCGTTGCGGATGCAAAAATGGCGGTGAAAGCCCGCCCGAGGGTAAAAAATACAGTAAACTTTATACTAAGGAGAAAAGAGCAAATGTACGAAGACAAGACACTGACCTGCAAAGAATGCGGAAGCGAGTTTGTATTTACAGCGGGAGAGCAGGAGTTTTACGCATCGCGCGGATTCCAGAACGAGCCTCAAAGATGCAAGGCTTGCAGAGACAAGCGGAAGAACGCGGCGAAAACACTGTATGTTACCACTTGCGCACAATGCGGTAAAGAAGCAAAGGTTCCGTTCCAGCCGTCGGACGACCGGCCGGTTTATTGCAGCGAGTGCTATGCTGCGATCAAAAATCAGTAGAATGTAAAAACTATAATATTCTTGATTTTCAGGACCGCAAAAAAAGCCATGGGATACCATGGCTTTTTTATTTGCGTTTTCGGGGAAGGAGCGTGCGCTTGCGCAAAAATCCGACGCCGCGCCGATTGCGAATGAAAGATGTCGCCGATTGGATAGAGAACAACGGCTGAAAATTTGTAATAATGTAATTTGCGGCTGTTGAAATATAGAACCGTAAAAAGCAAAAGATATAATAGCGCAGATAAAGAACTGCTTTTAATAAGGCGGCGAACCTGTTTTAAGCAGTTCTTTTTTGCTGCTTTTGCGCTGCCGATTTTGATTTTTATACTTTATTTTTTAAATAGAAGATCGAAAGAAATCGGCTTATGGCAGGTCGAATGTAGAATCGTGTTTTTTTGTGTTAAATTATGAGGTATGATTTTCGTCACGGGAAAATTGTATAAAAATGACAATCATTGTCAGAAAAACGAACATAAGTTTGTTTACATAATCGCTATCCAAATCTGTGTTTTCAGCGTGAAAATCCTGCAAAAACACAATAAGTTGTGTGTTGATGTCGAGATTGACATAATAACACACAATTGACTAAAAAAAATTATAAAAAAATTAAAAAAGCTATTGCAAAAACATAACGAAGCAATTATAATAAAAAAGCGGTGGGAGAAAGTGGTAATAAGGGGAAGAAAATCCCATAATCTTCCATCTTTTTACCAAATTCTACATCTAAGTAACCGCCAAATCTGAAAATACGATGAAAGGACGGGATGACGATGTTCTACGGCGAATATAAACATACCATAGACGCCAAGGGCAGACTGTTTATTCCCGTCAAACTGCGCGAAGAATTAGGGGAGAAGTTCATGCTCTCAAAAGGGCTGGACAAATGCGTATGCATCTACCCGATGCAGGCGTGGAACGAGTTTACCGAAAGATTGGAAAAACTCCCCGTCGCCAAAGAGAGAAGAATCAGACGTTATTTCTATTCGGGCGCGTATGAGTGCACGCTCGACGCGCAGGGAAGAATTATTCTTTCGCAGATGTACCGCGATTTTGCGTCGCTGGAAAAAGATGTCGTCATCGTCGGAAACCGCACCCATCTCGAGATTTGGAGCGAAGCCGAGTGGGAGAAGGAACAGCAGTTTATCAACAATGAGGACATTATTAAGGAATTAGAGGAATTGGATTTCTGATTATATGGAGTTTAGACATTATCCCGTTATGCGGGAAGAAGCGGTAGAAGGGCTGAATATCAAACCCGACGGCGTTTACTGCGACTGCACGCTGGGCGGCGGCGGGCATACCAAACGGATTCTGGAACGTCTCTCGGAAAAGGGCAGGCTCATCGCAATCGACCGGGACAGCGCCGCGATCGAGAACGCCAGAACGAGCATCCAGGACAGCAGACTCCTGCTGTTCAAGCGCAACTTCTCGGACATCGACTTGATTGCGCGGGAAGCGCAGGTACACGGCCTGGACGGTATTCTGATGGACCTCGGCGTATCGTCCTACCAGCTGGACAACGCGGAAAGAGGATTTTCCTACCGCTTTGACGCGCCGCTGGATATGCGCATGGACGAAACGGACAAGCTGACCGCGTACGAAGTGGTGAACGCCTACTCGGAAGAGGAACTGACCAAAATCCTTTTTGAGTACGGAGAGGAAAGGTTCGCGAAGCGGATCGCCGAGAGAATCGTTCGGGAGAGAAAAAACGGCCCGATCAAAACGACGCTGCAGCTCGCCGGCATCATCGCGTCGGCGATCCCCGCGAAATACCGCGACGACGGACATCCGGCAAAGCGAAGTTTTCAGGCGATTCGAATCGAGGTCAACAAAGAACTTGAGATTTTGGAGCAAACCATAGAGAAGGGCGTATCCCTTTTAAACGAGGGCGGAAGAATAGCGGTTATCACCTTCCATTCGCTTGAGGACCGAATCGTAAAGAACACGTTTGCGCGTTTGGCTTCCCCCTGCACATGCCCGAAGGATTTTCCAATTTGTGTATGCGGCAAAAAACCGAGCGTAAGAATTATCACCAAAAAGCCGGTAACGCCGAGCGAAACAGAGCTTTCCGAGAACAACCGTTCTCACAGCGCGAAGTTAAGAATCGCCGAAAAATTAAAAATTTAGGAATTGATAAATACGCGAAGAAAGGGTATAAAGAAATGGAGAACCGCAGGAATAACAGCAAGAAAAATCCCGCTGCAAGATCGAATAATGTTGCTCCGATGCGAAAAACCGGGAATTCTGTAAAGGCAGGCGGCCCTGCCGGCGGTTTGCCTGCGAACAATACCAGCATAGGAATACATCAATCGGTTTCCGGCGCCGCCGGCAGACCGGTTCAGAAAAAAACAATGAAGAATACTGGCAATGTCGTCGGAATGGGTCCGCGCAATCCGGCTTCGATGCGCGCGGTCAGAAGCCCGAAGGTTATAACGATCCGCAAAAAAGAAAAAGCTCCTTTTCCGATTTCGATTATCTTCACCTCGGTCATTATCACCGCGCTGTTTATATTCATGATGATGAATTATGCCGAGCTGGACAAATACAACAGCGAGATCGCAAAAAGCGAACAGATGCTTACCGAGCTCAAACAGCAGCAGCATGATTTGAGCGTAAAGCTTGACAAAAAAGACGATCCGATATATATTGAGAATTATGCAAGGGAAAAATTAGGCATGGTGAAAAAAGAAACCCTGCCTTACGAAACCATCAATCTCCAGCCTTCCGATAAAACCGAGGTTATTTGGTATGACGACGGCGACGGCGAAGGCGGATTGGGTTTCCTGCTCGCGGGCATCGGCGAAGTGATCAACAACTTCCTAAAATAGCCTGCGGTTGTATGCTTTGAACGAGTTCGATGGAATTTTTTTCCGAACGAATAAATATATTTAGTAAAAAAGCGTTTATTGAAATTGGATGAGGTAAACGACCTGACGCCTTTGGGTTTTTATCGGCTCGCTGCAACGCCATGAATACTCAGAGGCTGTTTCTATAAGAGAGAACGGCATTTTGCATCGGAAAGGGTTGTCTGGGGTGAAGTCGACGGAAAAGGTCAAAAAGACCGGCAGAACCATCATCATGCGGGCAAAAATAACGGTAATCTTTATTACCGCTCTGCTCTGTTTTCTGATAGGCAGGCTAATCAGCCTTCAGCTGGTTGACGCCGAAAACTATAAAAACAAAGCGCTTGAGCAATACACGGTTGACGTAACCATCAGCGCGAAAAGAGGCAGCATTCTGGACAGAAATCAGAAGCCGCTCGCCGTTAGCGCGACGGTTTACAACGTGTTTGTCGCGCCGAACGAGATAAAAGACAGCAAACAGCTTGAGGTGGTCGCGGACGGCCTTTCGCGAATCCTGAACGTTGACAAAGAGACCATCATCAAAAAATGCACCGAAAACAAAAACTCGATGTATCAGGTTATCAAAAAGAAGATCAGCGACGTCGAGGAAGAACAGATAAGAGCGTTTATCAAAGAAAACAATCTGACCGAGACCGGCATCATCAATCTTGAGGAAACGACAAAGCGGTATTACCACTACGGCAGTCTTGCGAGCCAGCTGATCGGTTTTACCGGTACCGACAACAACGGGCTTACCGGCATCGAAAAAGCGTACGACGAGTATCTGCGGGGCGTTGACGGCCGGGCGATCAAAGGAAGAGACGGAACCGGAAAAGCGCTTCCGTTCAAATACGAAAGCTACGTCGAGCCGCAGGACGGATACAATTTAATCACCACGATCGACTACAATATCCAGTCGATTCTCGAAAAGTACTTAAAGCAGGCGTATATCGACGACAATCCGCAGGGCGCCGTTTCCGGAATGATTATGGACGTCAAAACCGGCGAGATACTCGCGCTGGCGATTTATCCGGATTATGATTTGAACAATTACAGCGAGCTGACGGATTACTATCAGAAAAAACTGGACGATTACATACAGGAAAAGCTGGAAAACGGCGAGGCAGTCACCGAAGAAGAAATCTCGGCAAAGAAGAGTGAGCTTCTTTATCAGATGTGGGACAACTCGCTCGTAACCAAAACCTACGAGCCGGGTTCTACCTTTAAAATCGTAACCAGCGCGATGGCGCTCGAGAGCGGCGCGATCAGCGAGAACGACAGGTTCCACTGCCCGGGTTTCCGGGTTGTCGGCGGCCAGCGAATTAACTGCCACAAGAGAGACGGACACGGCTCGCAGTCCTTTGCCGAAGCGCTGCAGCACTCCTGCAACCCTGCGTTTATGGACATCGGCCTTCGGGTAGGGCAGGAGACCTTTATGAAGTATTTCGAAGCGTTCGGATATCTGTCGAAGAGCCAGACGGATTTGCTGGGCGAAGCGGAGACGCTTTACTGGAAAACCTACAACAACCAGTTTAAGGACGTCGAGCTTGCCTGCTACTCGTTCGGTCAGACCTTCGCGGTCACGGCGCTGCAGCATTTGCGCGCGGTCGCGACCATCGCGAACGGCGGCGATCTCGTAACGCCGCACGTCGGCAAAGCGCTGATGGACAACAACGGAAACATTGTCAAGACCTTTGAGTTTCCGGTAGAAAGACAGGTTATTTCCAAAAAAACGGCGGAAATTATCTGCAACGCGCTGATTAATTCGTCACCAAACGCGTGCGTAAACGGTTATAATGTAGTTATCAAAACCGGAACGTCCGAGAAGCGAAACACGATTGAAATCGAAGACGACTACGTCGGCTCCACCGTAGCCTTCGCGCCCGCGGAGGACCCGCAGATTGCAATCATCATATTGGTCGATACGCCGCCGGCAGACCGCTACTACGGAAGCATTGTCGCCGCGCCGTACGTTTCAAAGACGCTCGCGGAAGTACTTCCGTATCTGGGCATCGAGCCGACCAGCGGAAACACCAAGACCGTGCTGATTCGGAATTTCATCGGCAGCGACGTGGAGAGCGCAAAGACGCTGATCGAAACTGCCGGACTGAAATGCGTAGTCAAGGGCGGCGGCGGCGCTGTGATCGACCAGATGCCGAGAGAAGGCACCAGCGTTGCGGAAAACGGCCTTGTGGTGCTCTATACCGAGGGAGAAGCGGTTGAAAACACCGTTAAGGTTCCCGACGTAATCGGCAACGGAAAGAACACGCCGAGCAACGTAAACAGCAAGATACTCAACGCCAACCTCAATATCGCGATGAAGGGCATCCATGAAGGAAACTTCACGAACTGCTATGCCGTATCGCAGAGCCCGGCGGCAGGAGAAATGGTGCCGCCCGGCACGGTTGTCACCGTAGAGTTCAGGTACGATGAAACCATTAACGGATAAAGGAGAAGCGGTTTTGGAGCTGTCTATTGGCGAGATTGCTGCTGCAGTCAACGGTAAGATTACCGAAAACACAGACAAAAACAAAAAAATAACCAGTATCTTTACGGACAGCAGAGAGGCTGACAAGCATCAGGGCGGTATGTTTGCCGCCCTGAAAGGCGAGCGGGTGGACGCGCACCAATTTGTCGGCGAAGTTATCGGCAAAGGCTGTTTCGCGCTGATTGAGGACGACCGGTATTTTACGGACAATGTCGTCCTCGTGGACGATACGGTGGCTGCGCTGCAGTCGCTTGCTATGTGGTATAGAAAAGAAAAACTGCGCGCGACCAGGGTAATTGCCGTGACCGGCAGCGTGGGCAAAACCTCCACCAAGGACATGATCGCGCTCGCGGTGGGCGCAGGCCTGAAAACCGCGAAAACCGTCGGCAACCGCAACAGCCAGATCGGGCTGCCGATTACCATTTTGGAAACGGCGCCGGATACCGAGGCGGCGGTCTTTGAGCTTGGCATGAGCGAGTTCGGCGAAATGGCGCGGCTGAGCAGGGTTGCCGTTCCCGATATCGCGGTAATCACCAATATCGGCTATTCTCATATCGAGAACCTCGGCAGCCGGGAGAACATCTGCGCCGAAAAGCTAACCATCGCGGACTGTCTCGCGCCGGACGGCGTTCTGGTTCTAAACGGCGACGAACCGCTTTTAAGAATGCCGAATAAATACGCGCAAAAGAAAATATATTGTTCTGTGAAGGAAGCAAATAACCGCGGCAACGAATGCTTTGCTTACGATATCAAAGAAAAGAACGGCAGGCTCTACTTTATGGCGGAGATCATGGGCGAAACGGTTGATGTAGAGCTGCCCGCGCTGGGTTTACATAATGTATTCAACGCGCTGTTCGCGCTAACCTGCGCGGCGCTGTGCGGCGTGGATTTGGAAAAAGCCGCGCAGGCGCTTCTGAGTTTTGAAACCAGCGGGCTTCGCCAGAAAATCTACGAAAAAGACGGATACACGGTCATCGCCGACTGCTACAACGCCTCGCCCGAATCCATGGCGGCGGCGCTGTCGGTTCTAAAGGAATACAAGGGCAGAAAGATCGCCGTTCTGGGCGATATGCTTGAGCTGGGCACGTTCGCCGAAGAACTGCACGAGAAGGTCGGCGAGGACGTTGTCAAAAGCGGTGCGGACATTTTAATCACCTTCGGCACGCTTGCGAAAATTATCGCCAGACCGGTCCGCGGAAAAGCCGAAATCTACGCTTTTGAAGAAGGCGAGTTTGAAAAGGCGGCAAACCTTCTAAGGCTGATTCTTTTGCCGGGCGACACGGTTCTTTTTAAAGCGAGCAACCGCATGCAGCTCCAGAGAATAATCGAACTGCTATAAATTACCGTTGATTTCGACAGGGAGGAAGTTTATATTCCGTTTCATATCATGAGCGGAATATAGACCGCAATAAAAATGGATTACAGAATCATCGCTGCGTTTTGCGTTTCACTGCCGGTAAGCATAATTCTGTATAAAATATTTATACCGGTTCTCCGAAAAGTAAAGCTCGGGCAGAAAATCCTCGAAATCGGGCCGGCATGGCATAAAAGCAAAGAAGGCACCCCGGTGCTCGGCGGGCTTTTCTTCGGCCTCGCCATGCTGGTTTCGCTGATTATTTTTCTGATACCGACGGCGCTCGAGAAAGAGGAGTACGGGCTTTTGGCGGTCGCCGGACTCGCGTTCGCAAACGGCATGATCGGATTTGTGGACGATTACGTAAAACTGTTCAAAAAGCGCAACAAGGGCCTGACTGTTACGCAGAAGCTGATGCTGCAGTTCCTCGTAGCCGCGGCTTATCTATGGTTTCGCAGCGCGTACTGCGGCGGCGGCAGCGCGCTTCTGCTTCCGGGCGGAAACACGGTCGAGCTGGGAACCTTCTACTACTTTATCGCGATCGTCGTGATTGTGTATATCACCAACTGCGCAAACCTTACGGACGGCATAGACGGCCTGCAGGGCAGCGTTTCGGTCGTGCTGGGCGCGTTCTTCCTGCTGCTCGCGCTGAAATCCGGAGACAACGACGCGGCGGTGCTGACAGCCGCCATTCTCGGCGCGCTGGTCGGATTCCTGATATTTAACTATCATCCTGCCAAGATTTTCATGGGCGACACCGGCTCTTTGTTCCTCGGCGGTTTGATGACCGGACTTCTTTTCTATTTCCGAGCGGAGATCCTTGTCTTTATCGTCTGCTTCGTCTGGCTCGCCGAAGGAATTTCGGTGATGCTTCAGGTCACCTTTTATAAGCTCACCAAGAAAAGAATATTCAAAATGGCGCCCATCCACCATCATTTCGAGATGTCCGGCTGGAGCGAGCTGAAAATCGTAACCGTATTCAGTTTTATCAGCGTACTGACGTGCGCGGTTTCGTATTTTATTTATAATAATCATTTTCGTTTATAGATTTCCTGTTTTGAACGCATTGTCGGAGGGTAAACCCATTGAGCCTTGTTAAGAGCCGCGAAAAGACACCTCAGCAGAAAGAAATAACCAACAAATCCCTTACTGTCGCAAAGCAGCAGGGTACTGTCGTGCGCCTGATCGGAGAGGTGGACAGACCTTTTTTGGTTATTATCATAGCGCTGCTGTGCATCGGTTCGGTCATGATTTTCAGCGCGTCGTATGCGTATGCGGCCACTTATTTTAAAGATTCCTATTATTTCGCGCGCAGGCAGATCGGCTGGGTCGCTTTCGGTCTGGTCGTCATGGGCGTCGTGGCGAAGTTTGTGGATTACCGCTGGCTGAAAAAATGGGCGCTGATCGTCTATTTTGTCGCGCTGGCGCTGAACTTTGCCACGCCGTTTGTCGGCTTTAAGGCCGGCGGCGCGACTCGACAGATTGACCTTGGATTCGTAAACTTTCAGCCGTCGGAGATCATGAAGTTCGCGATCGTACTGTTATTCGCCGCCTATATCAGCAACAATCAGGCGCAGATACATACGTTTAGAAAAGGCGTGTGGCCGTTTATCGCGTTCGGATTGCCCGCCGCTGCTTCGATTATTATACAAAAACACCTGTCGGCGACCATTATTGTCTGCATGCTTTTGCTGGTTATGATGTATTTGAGCGGCACAAGGAGTTTCTGGATTGTCAGCGCAATCGCGGCGGTCGTCGCTTTGGTGATTTTCTTTACAAGCGAAAACGGTGTGGCACTGCTGGAAAAATACATGCCGCACGCGGCGCAGCGCATCAAAGTATGGGAAGACCCTTTTAAATACATGAAGGACCCGGTAACGCAGGATGCCGGCTGGCAGCCGGCGCAATCGTTGTACGCCATCAGCTCGGGAGGTTTCTGGGGCTTGGGACTGGGCAAAAGCTACGAGAAGCACGGCTACCTGCCCGAACCGCAGAACGACTACATATTCGCGATTATCTGCGAGGAGCTGGGATTCCTCGGCGCTTTGGTGATTATTCTTCTGTTCGCGGCGTTCGCCTGGAGAGGCTACAAAATCGCAAAAAACGCGCCCAACCGCTTCACCTCGCTTTTGGTAATGGGCATCGTCGCGCAGGTGGTTCTGCAGGTAATCCTGAACATCGCGGTTGTGACGAACACCATTCCGAGCACCGGAATCAGCCTGCCCTTTATCAGCTACGGCGGCACTTCGCTGACGATTCTGCTCGCCGAGATGGGCATTATATTATCCATCTCCAGATACTCGTATTTGGAGAAAGGCTGATGGTCGTTCTCTGACCACAATTTTTTTAGACACAAGGTGATTTTTCATGCGCATTTTATTCTGCGGCGGAGGAACCGGAGGGCATGTCAATCCGGCGATTTCGATCGCGAACACCATTCTGCAAAAACATCCGGACACACAAATCGCTTTTGTCGGTACGCGCCACGGAATAGAAAGCAGCCTTGTTCCCAAAGCGGGGTATCCGATACATTTTGTGAAGGTCAGAGGATTTAAGCGGAAAATATCGTTATCGAATATCGACGCGGCCGTCAAAGCGGTTACCTCCGTCTGGGCCGCGAAAAAAATCATCAAAGAATTTCAGCCCGACGTCGTCGTCGGGACGGGCGGATACGTCAGCTGGCCTACCGTTAAGGCGGCCGCCAAAATGGGCATCCCCTGCGTGATTCACGAGCAGAACGCGTATCCCGGCGTAACCACAAAGATGCTGTCAAAATATGCCGCGAAAATTTGCCTCAGCTTTGAAGAGAGCAAAAAATATTTTGACGAACGCGTCAGGGATAAGCTCGTATTAACCGGAAATCCTATTAACGTAACCTTCTACGACTACAACGACGTCCGCAGAGAATTCGGCATCGCGGACGGCGAACCATATATCCTTTCCGCAGGCGGCAGCATGGGCGCCGACAAGGTAAACGAATACTGCTTTGACTTGATGGAAAGACTGAGTATTCCAAGGAACATTCGGCACACCCACGCGGTCGGCAGAGTCGGATGGGAAAAGTACAAAGCGATCGCGCATGAAAAAGGGTTTGACAAAAAAAGCAATCTTGAAATCCTCGAATACATTTACGATATGCCAAAAAGGCAGACCGCGGCGGATATCGTGATCTCCCGCGCGGGCGCGATAACGCTTGCCGAGCTTGCGTTCCGCGGCAAAGCTGCCATATTTATACCATCTCCGAACGTTGCAGAGGACCATCAGTACAAAAACGCGAAAGTGCTTGCGGACGCGGGCGCGGCGATCGTTTTTCGGGAGAGCGAGGTCAACGGCAGGCTTCTTGCCGAAACCGTGCAAAGACTGCTTGACCATCCTGAGGAAATCCGGAAAATGCAGGATGCGGTCAAAAAGTTCGCAAAACCCGAAGCCGCCGCGGTTATTGCTGATATTGTGCTGAAAGCCGCGAAAAGGAAGTAGGCAAAAAAGACAGAACGGATATTGACATAAAAAGGTTAAGGATAGGGAAACATGGAGCAGGTCTTCAAACGAAGAACCATTACGATGGAGGTTCTTCAGAGCCAGCGTTATAAAAAGCGTGTTCGAAGAATCGTATTTTATACCGGTCTGTTTTTAATCGTCACGGCAGTGTTCCTGCTGGCGGCGTTCGCTGTCTTTTTTAAGGTCAGAACCATCAACGTCACCGGCAACGCCCGATATTCAAATGAAGAGATCGCCGCCGTACTGCCCGTTAAAATAAACAGCAATCTGTACAGCTTTAAAGCGGAGGACGTAGAGCTGAAGATAAAAAAAGAGCTTCCGTATATCGGCGACGTCCGCGTGACCCGCACGATTCCCTCCACGTTGAACATCGAAATCACGGAAGCCGAACCGGCGATGTATCTCAACATCGGGAACGATTATTATCTCTTGTCCGGCAAGCTGCGCGTGCTCGACCACTTTAAGGACAAGTCTATGCTTCCGCCGGACGTCATCGAGCTGAAGGCGAGCACGGTCCTCCGCTGCATCGTGGGCGAAACGGCGAGCTTCGTGGACACAAGATCGTATAACGCGATCACCGAGCTGTACGATCATCTTTGCGAAAACGGCATTGAAAAAGATATCCGCATGATCGATATCGTCAGCCGGTTCGACATCACGCTGCAGTACAGAGACAGGTTTTTGGTTTACCTGGGCGATATGGATTACGCCGACATCAAAATCCGGTTTTTCATCGGCATTCTGCAGCGCCTGGACGCGGAGGATAAGGGAAAAATTGACGTTTCGGACTATCGGGAAGCCACTGTGGCGTTATTTTGATTATAAATTTTGACAATTTAAGCAAAAAAATAAAAAAAACACTTGCTTTATTGGGAAAAACATATTATTATATAAGGTATGAAAGTATAAAGTGACAAAAAATTCGGAGGTTGTATAAATGGCTAATGTTTACGAAAACACCAATAAGGTTGTCATTAAGGTTGTTGGCATCGGCGGCGGCGGTGGCAACGCAGTAAATAGAATGATCGCTTCCTTTAATTTGCCGGATGTGGAGTTTATAAATATTAATACGGACAGTCAGGTACTCGTAAAATCCAGCGCTCCCGTTAAAATACCGATCGGCGAGAGAATTACAAAAGGACACGGCGCAGGCTCGAATCCCGAACTGGGCGAAAAAGCTGCTGACGAGTCCATCGAAGAGATTACCAACGCGCTCAAGGGCGCAGATATGGTTTTCATCACCGCTGGCATGGGCGGCGGAACCGGAACCGGCGCTGCTCCTGTCGTCGCGCGTATTGCAAAGCAGCTTGATATTCTTACGGTCGCTATCGTTACGAAGCCTTTCCTCTTTGAGGGCAAAAAGAGAATGCAGCAAGCCGAAGCCGGAATTGCCAAGCTCTCCGAATTTGTCGACTCACTTATCGTTATCCCGAACGAGAGATTAAAACTCCTTACAGATAAAAAAATCACCTTCCTCAACGCCTTCCAGGAAGCGGACGACGTTCTGCGCAAAGGCGTTCAGAGCATATGCGAGCTGATTACGGTCGAAGGCGTTATCAACCTGGACTTCGCCGATGTATCCGCAGTTATGCAGAATGCCGGACTTGCGCACATGGGCGTCGGTCAGGCAAAGGGCAAGGACAAAGCGGAACAGGCAGCAAAGATGGCTATGTCCAGCCCGCTGCTTGAGACAAACATCAGCGGCGCGAAGGGTATTATCGTCAATATTTTCGCGTCGCCGGATATTGGTCTTGATGAGATTGACAATGCTGTCAATATGATTACGGAGGAAGCGCATCCCGACGCGACGATTATCTTCGGCGCTGCGTTTGACCCGAACCTTGAGGACGAGATGAAGATTACCCTTATCGCGACGGGCTTCGACTCCAACAAGAAGTCCGCAGACGCGAAGAGACAGATGCAGGCCGCGCAGGCTGCGCACGCGGGTAAACTGGACAGCAAAGTCGAAGGCAAGAACGACGCTTCCGATGTTACCTCTGACGACGAGATTAACAACATCATCGAAATGCTCAACAGAGGTAGAAGCTCCAACCGATAAGCAGAATAGAACAGAACGGGCAGCATCCGCTGCCCGTTATTTATTTTTTATAGGACTTTTTACAATACTTTGAATTCTTAACGCCTGTTCTTCGATTTCCGATTTTGCTGCTTCGTTGACCTTGTCCGGCGACAAAACCGGAACGCCGGCGCTGAGCCTGTCGTTGTCCCGCCCGTATTCAATCGTGATAATTTCGGGTCGGCACCGCGCGAGCAGTTCGGTCAGAATCGCATATCCTTCCTCGTTGATCTTCGTGTGGCACATGATTCCGCCGTCTTTGATAATCCAGCCGTTCAGATGGATTTCGTAAACCCTGTGAAGCGGCAGTTTGTAGATATATTCCCGCACGTCTTCATTGCGGCATCTGGCGGCGCATACGGCGTGGCTGACGTCCAGCAAAAAGCTGCAGCCGGTATCGCAAATAATCTCATAGATGACCTCCGGCTCTATCAGGCAGCCGTATTTGAAGCTGTCAAGATTCTCGACGGAAATAAAATCAAGATGCGCGTACCGCTGTTTTAAGAACAGGATATTGTTTTTGATCGTGTTAATGAATTCTCTTGAATCGCGCGAAGGATCCGCATGCCGCAGCATCGGGTGCAAAGAAATGCCGGGCGTTTCGGTGATGCCAAGCAGTTCGTCTACGGTTTGAAAATCAAAGTCTTTGATAAAGTTTGGAGAAGCCAGGTCGTGCGGGGCGGGGTATAGCCCGTGCAGCAGAACCGGCTTTTTGCTTTTCAGTCTTGTAAAAAACGCTTCCCGTTCCTTTTCTCTGCCGGCTTCGAAAATGCGCATTTGACTGCTGAGCGCGGGATACTTGAAGTAGTCGATGTCGATTCTGTTCTCGTCCACCAGTTCCTCGGTTTCAGGAAAGTAATTGCATGCAATTTTCATTTTGAACCTCCGATAGAACCAGATTAATACAAAAAAAGTCGAATGTCAATAAAAAAGCCGAATACCTGTTTCGGCATTCGGCTTTTTCTTTAGTTTTTTTCCTATTTTGCGCGCTTTCTCTGAATAAACTTGACGATCTCGACGATCGGAATGACGGTTACCGCCAGCAGCATGGAAACCATGTATTCCGCAAACGAGATGGATTCGAAATGGAACATTTCCGAAAGGAAGGGTACGTATATGACCGCGGCGGTCAGAATCAGCGACAGAAGCATGCCGCCGTACAGATACTTGTTGTGGGTTTTGAGACTAAACACGGAGTTCTTTTGCGAGCGCATGTTGAACGAGTGGAAGATTTCCGCCATGGACATGGTCAGGAACGCCATCGTGATGCCGTCGCGGCTGGTCACGAACTCCCAGACGCCGGATTCCATGTAATGCCCGATCAGGTAGGCGGCAAGCGTGAGAATCGAAACCATAACGCCCTGATACAGAACGCCGAAACCTACGCCGCCGGAGAAAACGCCCTCGTCCTTTCTGCGCGGCTTGCGGCGCATGATGTCCGGCTCGGCTGCTTCCAGCCCGAGCGCCAGCGCGGGGATGCTGTCGGTAATCAGGTTGATCCACAGGATATGGACAGGCTCAAGGATGGTAAATCCGAGCACGGTCGCGATAAAGATGCTGATAACCTCGCTTAAGTTGGAAGAAAGCAGGAACTGGATGGCTTTTTTGACGTTGTCGTAAATCCGTCTGCCTTCCTCTACTGCGGCGACGATTGTCGCGAAATTGTCGTCGCTGAGAATCATATCGGCTACGTTCTTGGTAACGTCCGTGCCGGTGATGCCCATTCCGACGCCGATGTCGGCGCTCTTAATCGAGGGTGCGTCGTTGACGCCGTCGCCGGTCATCGCCGTAACCATGCCCTTCGCTTTCCAGGCTTTGACGATTCTGACCTTGTGTTCGGGCTGAACCCTTGCGTAAAC
Organism: Bacillota bacterium; assembly: GCA_029550965.1. Taxonomy (GTDB): domain Bacteria; phylum Bacillota; class Clostridia; order Oscillospirales; family CAG-382; genus UBA1049. The sequence continues at coordinate 49,559 of JAKPGJ010000027.1, read as the reverse complement.
CGAGTATTTTTCGATGTCCTTTTCGAACTGTTCGTCGCTGATTTTGTCAAGCTGGGCACCGGTAATCGCCTGCGCGCGGTCGGTGATAATGCCCAGCTCTTTGCCGATCGCGACTGCGGTGTCGATGTGGTCGCCGGTAATCATCACCGGACGGATGCCGGCCAGCCGGCACTCAGCGACCGCGTCCTTCACCTCGGAGCGAACGGGGTCGATCATGCCCGCGAGCCCGATGAATACCAGCTCGTTTTCCAGCGCTTCCGGCTCGAAAGAAGCGGGAAGAGCATCGTATATCTTATATGCGGCCGCGAGCACGCGCAAGGCTTTGTCCGCCATTTCCTTGTTTTTCGCGAGGATTTCGTCCCGGTGCGCCTGCGTCAGTTCGACGGTCTGCCCGTTTTTGTAAATCCGGGTACATTTCTTGAGCACCTCGTCGGGCGCGCCCTTCGTGTACTGAATAAACTTGTCGTTATATTTGTGCACCGTGGACATCATCTTGCGCATCGAGTCGAAAGGCGCTTCGCCCACGCGGGGGAATGCGTTCTGCAGGTCGTTTTTGTTTAAATTGTTTTTAAGCGCGAACGCGACCAGCGCCGCTTCGGTCGGCTCGCCGGTGATATTGCCGTCTTTGTCGATACTTGCGTCGGTGCAAAGCGACATCGCCGTGGCGAGCAGTTCGACGCTGTCCGAATCGTGCTCGACAACCGTCATTTTGCTCAGGGTAAGGGTTCCGGTCTTGTCCGAGCAGATAACCTGCGTGCAGCCGAGGGTTTCGACGGCGGTCAGCTTCCGGATAACCGCTTTGCGCTTTGCCATTTTCGAAACGCCGATGGACAAAACAATGGTCACAACCGCGCTCAGGCCCTCCGGAATGGCCGCGACCGCGAGCGACACCGCAACCATGAAGGTGTCGAGCAGAACCTGACCTTCAAAGCTGCCCGCTTTGAGGACGCCGAAACCAAAGATGAACGCGCAGATGCCGAGCACGAGATATGTTAAGATTTTGCTTAACTGCGCCAGTTTCAGCTGCAGCGGCGTTTTCTCTTCCTTCGCCTGGTTCAAAGCGTCGGCGATTTTGCCCATTTCGGTGTTCATGCCGGTTCCGGTAACGACGGCGGTTCCTCTTCCGTATACGATCGAGCTGCCCATATAGACCATGTTCTTGCGGTCGCCGAGCGGGATGTCTTCGCCGCTTGATGAAAGAACTTCGCTCGTCTTGGTAACCGGAACCGATTCGCCGGTCAGCGCCGCCTCTTCGGCTTTCAGCGAAACCGCTTCAATCAGCCTTGCGTCGGCGGGGACGGCGTCGCCGGCTTCGAGCAGAATAATATCGCCGACGACCAGCTCTTCGCTCTTTATGATTTTAACCTCGCCGTCGCGCCGCACGCGGCAGGTGGATTTTGTCATTTCCTTGAGCGCTTCAATCGCTTTTTCGGCTTTGCTTTCCTGGATGACGCCGAGGATTGAATTCAATACAACAACAAAGAGAATAATGAATACGTCGGCGTACGATTCACCGGCGTAAAACGAGGTAATCCCCGAGATCAGCGCGGCGGCAAGCAGAATCATAATCATCGGGTCTGCCAGCTGTTTTATAAAACGGCTGAACATCGAAACCCTCGGCGGGTCGGTCAGCTTGTTCGCACCATTTCTGGCAAGCCGTTCCGCCGCTTCCGCGGACGAAAGTCCTTTTTCGTCGGTTTTCAGCGCTTCAAGCACGCTTTTTTCTTCGTCGAGATAATACTTCATTTTTCCCTCCGTCAGTATGCTTTTTTCGGGCGGTTACCCAAATGTATGTTGATAATTTTTTTTACGAATGAATATAACCGTATCATTTGTAGATTGCGCGATTTAATACCACGCCGTTTTGGCAGATAATAAAAAGACCCTTACAGTTTTTAATACTGTAAAAGTCTTGCTTAATACTTACATCGTATAGGTTTGACCGAATACGCGTTTTTCGTATTGTCTTGACGGCCAGCCCTGCACAGCGAAAAAAGCTGTGTAAGCTACTCCCTTTCACATGAATAAATTATTATTCATATACGCTATTGATTTGTATTTTTATTCTAACATAGTTTTCTTCCCTTGTCAACAGCCTTTCGCAAGTTGACATTTATATATTTTCATTATATAATAAAACGATTCATGAAAAAGGTAAAATCACAGGTGATAAAATGATGGATTACAATGCTTTGGCGGAACTGCTGTTCCCCGACGTTACAAAGACAACCGATTATTACGAGCAGCTCTATCCGGAACGCAATCTGCCGGAGGGAGCGAAGGTTACGCGCTTTGCGCCCAGCCCCACGGGTTTTGTTCATTTCGGCGGGCTTTTCCCGGTGCTGGTCAACTTATATTTGGCCCGGCAGAGCGGCGGCGTCTTTTATCTGAGAATCGAAGACACCGACGAAAAGCGCGAGGTTGCGGGCGCCGAGAAGGACATCATCAAGGCTTTTGAGCAGTTCGGAATCGAATTTGACGAAAGCATTGTAAAGGGCGGCGCTTACGGTCCCTACCGGCAAAGCGAACGCAAAGAAATTTACCGCACGTTTGCGAAAAAACTGGTCGCCGAAGGGAAGGCGTATCCCTGCTTCTGCACGAAAAAAGAACTGGACAGCATGCGCCGACAGCAGCGGGCGAAGAAAATAAATTTCGGCTATTACGGCGAATACGCGAAATGCAGAAATTTGACTTTTGACGAGATCAAAGCGAAAATCGACGCCGGAATGCCGTTCGTCCTGCGCTTAAAATCCAACGGCAGCCTAAACAATAAAATAAAGTTTACCGATTTGGTTCGCGGCGCCATCGAGCTTACCGAAAACGATATAGACCATATCCTTCTGAAAAGCAACGGTATGCCGGACTACCACCTTGCGCACGTTGTGGACGACCACCTGATGCGCACCACGCACGTCGTCCGCGGCGAGGAGTGGCTGCCCAGCCTGCCGTATCATTTGCAGCTGTTCGGCGCGTTCGGGTTCAAGCCGCCCAAGTATATGCATATCGCACAGCTGATGCGGCTGGAGGGAAACGCGAAGAAGAAGCTCTCCAAGCGCGATAAGGGCGCCGGGCTGACCTCCTACCTGACGAACGGATACGCGCCGGAAGCGGTTATCGAGTACGTTCTGACGCTGCTCAACTCGAACTTCGAGGACTGGCGCAGAGCGAACCCCGACGCGCCGGTCAGCGTGTTCCCGTTCTCCATCAAAAAGATGAGCCCGTCGGGCTGTCTGTTCGACCCCGTCAAGCTGTACGATGTCAGCAAGAATGTCGTCGCCCGCATGAGCGCGCAGGAGGTTTACGACCGGCTGACCAAATGGACGGCGGAACACGACAAGAAGTTCCACGACGTCATCACGCGCGACCCGGATTACACGCTTTCGATTCTGTCCATCGGCAGAGGCGGACCGAAGCCGCGCAAGGATTTCGGCAAATGGGACGAGGTCAAGCCCTTTATCGGCTTCTTCTTCAAGGAGTATTTCAAGGTCACCGACCAGCCGGAGGGCGATTTCGACAAAGCGGACATTAAAACGGTGCTTGAGAAGTACCTTGCGGTTTACAACCATGCCGACGACAAGGACGCCTGGTTCGAGAAGGTAAAGCAGATCGCGGAGGAAACCGGGTTTTGCCCCAACGTCAAAGAGTTCAAGCAGAACCCGGACGGCTGGAAAGGCCATGTCGGCGACGTGAGCATGTTTATTCGCCTTGCGGTAACCGGAAGACTGAACGCGCCCGACCTTTACACGGTCATGCAGATTCTCGGCGAGGACGAGTGCCGAAGAAGATTGAAGAAACATATCGCGACGCTATAAAAATACGGGGTAAAATAAAAAAAGAGGTTTTTTATGGAAGAGAACAAAGCGACAAACTTTTTGTACGAGATTATCGAATCCGACCTGAAGAGCGGAAAAGTAAAGGAAATCCGCACCCGTTTTCCGCCGGAGCCGAACGGCTATCTCCATATCGGGTCGGCAAAAGCAATATACATCAACTATATGGCCGCAAAAAAGTACGGTGGCAGGTTCAACCTGCGCTATGACGACACAAACCCCTCCAAAGAGGACGACGAGTTCGTTCAGTCCATTTACGAGGACCTCGTCTGGCTCATCGGCGAGGAGCCGGACGCGGTCTGCTACGGCAGCGATTATTTCGACAAATGCTACGAGTATGCGGTCAAGCTGATAAAAGACGGAAAAGCGTACGTCTGTAACCTTTCGCCCGAGGAAATGCGCGAATACCGCGGAACCCTGACCGAGCCGGGAAGGGAAAGCCCCTACCGCAACCGGAGCGTCGAAGAGAATTTAGAGCTCTTCGAGCGTATGAAGAACGGCGAGTTTCCGGACGGATACTGCACGCTGCGCGCCAAGATCGACATGGCGTCGCCGAACATGAACATGCGCGATCCGGCGATTTACAGAATCCTGCACAAGGAGCACCACCGGCAGGGAAACAAGTGGTGCATCTATCCGCTTTATGATTTCGCGCATCCGATACAGGACGCGATCGAGGGCATCACGCATTCGATGTGCTCGATCGAGTTCGAGAACCACCGCCCGCTGTACGACTGGGTTATCGACAACATCGGGGTCGAGCACAAGCCGCATCAGTACGAGTTCGCAAGACTGAACGTGACGAACACGGTCATGAGCAAACGCTATCTGCGCCAGCTGGTCGAAACCGGCGTCGTAGACGGCTGGGACGACCCGAGAATGCCCACGCTCAGAGCTTTGCGCCGCAGGGGATACACGCCGGAAGCGATTTTCGATTTTGTCGAGCGCGCCGGCGTCGCAAAGACCTACTCGATTGTGGACTACGCGCTGTTGGAGCACTGCATCCGCGAGGAACTGAACCGGACAGCGCTCAGAAGAATCGCGGTTTTGGACCCGATCAAGGTGATTGTCGAGAATTATCCGGAAGGAAAAACCGAATACTTTGAAATCGCCAACAATCCGAACGACGAGAGCGCCGGAAAACGCAAGGTGGCGTTTACGCGCGAAATCTATATTGATTCAGAGGATTTTTCGCTCAACCCGCCCCCGAAATACTTCCGTCTCAAGCCAGACGGCGAGGTTCGCCTGATGGGCGCTTATATCATCAAGTACAAAGACGTTGTTCGGAACGAGGACGGCAGCATCAGGGAAATCATCTGCACCGCCGACCTTGAGAGCGGCTGCGGAAACCCCGTGGACGGCCGAAAGATTAAGGGCACCATTCACTGGGTATCCGCATCGGACTGCATCGAAGCCGACGTTTACGTCTATGACAAGCTGTTCAATATCGAGAACACCAACGCGATCGCGGAAAACGAGACCTATGACGACTATCTGAACAAAGATTCCGTCAAAATATATAAGAACTGCAAGCTGGAGAAAGCGCTCGCGGACGCAAAACCGAGCGAGAAGTTCCAGTTTGTGCGCAAAGGCTACTTCTGCAAAGACACAAAACGCGAAAACACCTTCAACCAGATCGTCGAGCTGAAGGATTCCAAACCTTTCTGACAGACAAACTGGTCAGGGCAATTCGGGACAGAAACCAGGAGAAGTATAATGAATAACTGTCTGTATGTTGTAATACCGTGCTATAACGAAGAAGCCGTTCTGCCGGAAACCGCGAAGCGCATGAAGGAAAAAATGTACGCGCTGATTCGCGAAGGCAGGATTTCTCCGTATAGCAAGGTCGTGTTTGTCAACGACGGGTCAAAGGACAGGACATGGGAGATTATAAAGACCCTTTACGAGCACAGCACTTTGTTCAGCGGCATCAATCTGAGCCGTAACAGAGGCCATCAGAACGCATTGATGGCGGGGCTGATGACCGTCAAGGAATATGCTGATATGGTGATCTCCATGGACGCCGACCTTCAGGACGACATCGACGCGATCGACAAGATGATCGACAAGTATCTGGAAGGCTGCGATATCGTGTACGGCGTGCGCAGCAAGCGGGAGACCGACACCTTTTTCAAGCGGTTCACCGCCGAGACTTTCTACCGCTTGATGAACTCACTGGGGGTAGAAACGGTCTTTAACCACGCCGATTACCGTTTGATGAGCAAGCGGGCGCTGTACGCGCTTGCTGAATACAAGGAAGTAAACCTGTTCCTGCGCGGCATTGTGCCCATGCTTGGCTTCAAGAGCGATATCGTCACGTACGCGCGCAGCGAGCGCTTTGCCGGCGAGAGCAAATACCCGCTGAAAAAGATGCTGGCGTTCGCGATGGAGGGCATCACCTCTTTAAGCGTCAGGCCGATTCGGATGATCACCGGACTGGGCATCGGAATTTTTCTGATCAGCATTATCATGCTGATTTACTCGCTTGTGCGGTTCTTTTCCGGGCAGACCATTGCCGGCTGGGCGAGCATCGCCGTTTCCGTCTGGGCGATCGGCGGACTGCTGCTGCTCTCGGTGGGCATTGTCGGCGAATATATCGGGAAAATCTACCTTGAAACAAAAGAGCGCCCGCGGTACATCATAGAGAGCTTCTTAAACAAAAAAGACGAAAAAACCGAAGCAAAAAAGTAACGCGTTCTCATAAAACTCTCCAAAAAGCGTTTTGGAGAGTTTTATTTTTACTTTGTCTTTGATGGTTTTGAATATTTCAGCATTTTCTGTAATATATATTACAGGGGTGCTGAATATGCTCGTTATAAAATTAAAACCGTTGCTCGCCAGCCTCGGCATAACGCTGGGCGCGGGCGCCGCCGCCGCGCTGATTTCGTCCGGCTCGACCGACATTTACGCGGATATCGCAAAACCCGCGCTTGCTCCGCCGGCTATTGTTTTTCCGATCGTATGGACAATCCTGTACCTTTTAATGGGCATTTCTCTGTATATGATCCAGACAAGCGGTTCGCCGAAACGAGACAGAGCGCTCAAAGCGTTCGGCGCGCAGCTTCTTTTAAACTTTATCTGGCCGCTTGTATTCTTCAATATGCGGCAGTTTGCGATTGCGCTGATGATCCTTATCCTTTTGTGGCTGGCCGCCGCTTATATGATTTATTTGTTCTACAAAATCAAGCCCGCCGCGGCGTATTTGCAGATACCCTATTTTCTGTGGCTGACCTTCGCGGCTTACCTGAATCTTGCGGTTGTGCTGCTAAACAAATAAAAAAAGACCCGCAAGGGTCTTTTTTTCAGCCTGTAGAAAAACCGGTTTCTCATGCGAGTTGAGAAGCCGGTTTTTGGTATATGCGAGTGCGATGTTGCGCAAAATGCCGGACAATTTCGTGAAAACGCGCAAGATCGATAAAAAAGCGCAAAGAAGAAGCGTCTCTCGCCTTCCTCAATGCCAGCTTTTTCAGATTCATGGCGGCAAACTTAAGCCTAACCCAGTTTGTCACTTGAGTTAAGCCTCTGTATAGCGTATAGCGCATGCCATATTTCTCTTTCGCATCCGCGAACACACGCTCAATCGTCTCTTTTCGCTTTTCGTAAAGCTCCTTATATTTGGGCGTGTGGCGGTAATCTTCGGCGAGCTCTATGTAATCGCTCCAAATGTGGCGCGTTACTGTTTTTTCACACTTCGCGTTCTTGGTGCATAAATTTCTGGTCGGGCATTTCTTGCAAGTTTCGCTGTTGCTCTTGTATTCACGATAACCGTCTTTATTGGTCGTAGCGTATTGAAGCACTTGGTATTCCGGACAAATTACGCAGTCATAGTATTCGTCATAAACATATTTCCACCATTCGTGCCCGCAAGCGGTTTTCGGTCTTACATAGGGCATCGACGGCACTCTGCCGTCATCGATGATCTTTTTGCAAATCCACGGCGTTTTGTATGCAGAATCGGCGACGATTGTTTCTACCTGCGGAAAGCGCTCCACGACCTTGTCATACACGGCGTCGAACGCTTTGCTGTCGTGGATATTGCCCGGAGTCACTTCCGTCCCGAGCACAAAACCGTTCTTGTCGCACGCCGTGTGCGCTTCAAAGGCAAAGCACTGTTTGTGCTCACCCTTGTGGAACACGCCGCTTTCCGGATCGGTTTTTGAAACGGTTATCTCCTTCATTTTTTGCGGTTTGTTGTCGTCGTCGAACGGCTTTTTGTCGTGGTTTATTCTATCCTCGTTAATCTCGTCTCTGAGCTGCTTTTCGTATATCTTCGCGGCCTCCGGAATCGCTTGTTTGACCTTCTTTTTGATGTTGGCGTTCGCTTTCATGTGAGTGCCGTCAATAAACACCGCTTCGGGAGACAAATATCCTGCTGCCGCAACCTCTTTTAGTATCCAGTAGAATATCTCCTCCACCGTGCCTGACGTAAACCGATGCTTGAAATTGTAGCTTACCGTGGAAAAATGCGGCGTATCCTCATTCATAGGATAACCAAGAAACCACCGGTACGCGACGTTCATTTTTACCTCTTCGGCGGTTCTTCTGAGCGAAGGCAAGCCATACAGGTGCTGAATCAGCACCATTTTGAACAGCACAACCGGGTCAATGCTGGGTCTGCCGTTATCCGGGCAGTACAAATCCTCGACAAATTCGTATATGCGTGAGAAATCCACCGCGTTATCGATTTTCCGAAGCAAATGGTCCTGCGGAACAAACATATCGGTGTTTATCATTTCTACTGCTGATCTGTTGCATCTTTCTCTTTCAAGCATATTTATCACCCTTGGTAATTCTACCATAATATGCCGAAAAAGTCCAGTAAAACTGGACTTTTTCGACAGGCTGAAAAAAAGACCCGCAAGGGTCTTTTTTTGTATGTCAGCCCAGGTCGGGCGTATCTTTGAACTCGACATAATTGGCCGTATAGCCGTCGGTTTCAAAAACCACTATCTCGTTTCTGCCTTTTTTCAAAAGCGGGGCGGGGACATAGAGCGACTTCTGCGGTCCGGCGGGGGTGTAGTATCTGCCGAGATTAAAACCGTTGACAAAAGCGGCGCCTTTTGTAAAGTGATCGAGGTATAGAAAGGTATCGGCGACGTTGTCGACGTCGAAGTATCCTCTTAAGAACAGCGGCGCTTTTGCCGGCGTGGAAGCGTACTTGTCGGGCAGGGTGTCGAGCGTTAAATTGTAGATGTCCCAGCCGAAGTGGTACATCTGTCCGAATCGGACGCCGCCAAGAATGCCTTTTTTGTCGAACATATAGGGACCGTAATTAACTCTGCCCATATTTTCGACCAAAATGTCCAGTCTTGCTTTTTCTCCTTCTTTCAGGTTCAGATAGACCGGGTCGTTCCTGCGCGAACGCTCGACGATGCCTTTCAGTTCGCCGTTGATGAAGATATGCGCGCGGTCGTGCACTTCCTCCAGAATCAGCGGCAGATTGTCGTACGCGCCGGCGATTTCGGTGCTGTAGAGAATATAGCCGAAATCCTGCCCGGTTTCCTCCATCGTCAGCACGGCGGGCGACCGCTTCGGTTCCGGCAGAACGTCAAAGAGCAAGACGTATTCGTTCAGTAAAACTTTTCCGTAAGCGGCTTTCGGGGTGTTTTCCACTGGAATGTCGATCTTTTTGCCGGTATGCTTTTCGATAACTTTTTTGACTTTAAAATACTTTTCGGTCAGGTCGCCGCATTCGGAAATCGGCGCGTCGTAATCGTAGCTGGTAACCGTCGGCTCGTAGCGGTCCATGCAGTTGGCGCCGTTCGTAAAGCCGAAGTTGGTTCCGCCGTGCAGCATATAAAAGTTGACCGAAGCGCCCATGCTGAGAATATCGTCGAGCGTTTTGGCGGCATCCTCGCCGGAGCGCGTATGGTGTTTGTCGTACCAATGGTCAAACCAGCCGTTCCAGTATTCGGCGCAGAAAAGCGGCTGGCCGGGACGGTATTTTCGGATGGGCGCAAAGTTTCTTTCCGGGTCGGAACCGAAGTTGGCGGCGGAGAGCAGACCGTCGATCGAACCGCTGCGGAACATTAAGTCGTTTCCGCCATCCGAGGTGAAGAGCAAAACGTCCATTCCGTTGCGGCGGTAGATGTCCGCGACCGCTTTTAAATATTCCTTGTCGTCGCCGTAGCTGCCGTATTCGTTCTCGACCTGCAGCATGATGATATTGCCGCCGTTGGTGCAGAGGTAAGGCCGGATGCGGTCAAAGACCTGAACCAGATATTTTTCAAGCTTGGAGAGGAACAAGGGATTGTTGTTCCGTATTTTCATATGCGGATATCCCATCAGCCAGGACGGCAGTCCGCCGAAATCGAACTCGGCGCAGATATAGGGACCGGGGCGCAGGATGATTTTTAAGCCGAGTTCCGTCGCTTCCTTAATAAACCGGACAAGGTCGAGCCGTCCGCTGAAGTCGAAAGTACCTTCTTTGCGCTCATGCAGGTTCCAGCAGATGTAGGTTTCCACCGTATTGAACCCGCAGGCCTTCAGCTTTAAGAGCCGGTCGCGCCAGTAATCCGGATGCACCCTGAAGTAGTGAATCGCGCCGGAAAGAATCGTGAACTCCTCTCCGTCAAGATAAAACTTGCCGTCTTGGCAGTAAAAAATGGACATTTTGCACCTCTTGTTATTAATGAATAATTTCCGATTGCGCCGACCAGTGTTCCGCTCGTGTCGAATTTCGGCTTTTTAAAGGAAGACACGTCGTTCGCCCCATAGACGGAACAACCCGGCCGTTGGTTTTTCTGATCCTGACCAAAGCGAAAACGTTTTTTATCGATTAAAACGGATGTTCAAATCCGTTCATGCCGTTTTATCCATACGATATCATATATCGAAAAAAAAATCAAGAATACGCAAAAGTCTATTGACAAATAAAATTTATTCTGTATAATTGTATTATAGTTCTAATACAATAGGTTAGCAAAAGGAGGTTGCTGCATGGCATGGAAATTTGTCTCCGACCGGCCGATCTATCTTCAAATTGCCGAGCATATCAAGATAGATATCATAACCGGCGTCTATCCGCCCGGCGAACGGCTGCCAAGCGTCAGAGAACTCGCCGCGATTGCCGCCGTAAACCCGAACACGATGCAGCGCGCGATGAGCGAGCTGGAGCAGAGCGGGCTGGTCAGCGCGATGCGCACGACCGGGCGGTTCGTGACAGAGGATAAAGAAATATTGGAGAAAACAAAACAAGCGCTCGCGCATGAGCTGGCGCAGGAATATCTGAGAACCATCTCGCGTCTTGGGTACACTCCTGAAGAAGCGGCAGAACTTGTTTTAAAAATAAATCAGTAAAGGGATTGGTGAAATGAACAACATACTCGAATGCTACAACCTGTCTAAATTTTATTCAGGCGTTCCGGCGCTGACAAACTTAACGCTTTCTATCCCGAAGGGAAAAATCATCGGCCTTCTCGGCCCGAACGGAAGTGGAAAAACCACATTTATCAAAATCGCGGCCGGACTGCTGACGCCAACAACCGGCTCCATCACCATAGACGGAAACGCGCCCGGCGTGGAAACGAAAAGCTATGTTTCCTACCTGCCGGAACGCACCTATTTAAGTTCATGGATGAAGGTCAGCGACATCATCGCGATGTTTTCGGACTTCTATCCGGATTTCGATGTTCCGAGAGCGAACGACATGCTAAAAAGGCTGGGCGTCTCGACCAATGCGAAGCTCAAAACCCTCTCGAAGGGCACAAAGGAAAAAGTACAGCTTGTGCTGGTCATGGCAAGACGCGCGCGGCTCTACCTGCTCGACGAGCCGATCGGCGGCGTCGATCCGGCGACAAGAGAGTATATCCTCAACACCATCATTACGAATTATAACGAAAACTCTACCATCATCATTTCCACGCACCTGATTACCGATATCGAGAAAGTGCTGGACGAGTTTCTCTTTATCAACAAAGGACAGGTGGTTATGAGCGGCAGCGTGGACAGCGTCCGCGAGGAAAAAGGCATGTCCATCGACGAGCTTTTCAGGGAGGTATTCAAATGCTAAAGAAACTGTTAAAATACGAGTATAAGTCGGTTTCAAGGATACTTGTTCCGGCTATCCTGGGCACGATCGCGCTCGCGCTGCTGACGGCCGTTCTTTTTAAGATTAGCTACACGTTCTTACCCCCCCGAAAACGAAGTGATTATCGAGGAAGGCGTCGTTGTCGGCGTTTCCATTACGAACAACATTTTAAGCGTGATACTGCTCACGCTGTTGATTTTTTCAATTATAGCGATTATCGCGTCCGTCTTCGTAATCGGATTTATACTGCTGCAAAGATATTATAAGAACTTTTTCGGCGACGAAGGCTATCTTACCTTTACGCTTCCGGTTAAAACAAGCGCGCACTTGACCGCAAAGCTCATATCCGGCGTTTTCTGGATGCTTTTAGGCGGCATAGGGGTAGTCATTTCGGTTTTTGTGCTGGTTGTATTCGGCACTGCGGAGAAAGGCCAGATTATCAACAAAGAAGTACTGGATACATTTTCTATGCTGTTTAAAGAGCTGTTTGAAAAGGTCGGCGTAGGAGACGGCGTCGCTTATATCATTGAGCTTGTGCTGCTGATACTCATTCAGTGCATCGCGCAAATGCTGCTTTTCTATCTGGCGATAACGCTCGGTTCGATAATCGCGAAAAAACATAAAGTTCTTACTTCCGTCGGCATGTATCTGGGCATCAACGCGGCCGCCGGAACCATTATAAACATCATCGCGGCGATCGTTTTCGGCAAAGTATATATCACCAACAATTTATCCGTATTCGCAAACTCGGCGCATCTGTTCTTTATCCTGTTTATCGTCCTCTACTCGGTAATATCCGTCGTCGTTTTCATTCTCATCAACGATCTGCTGCGCAGAAAGCTGAATTTGGAATAATAAAACGCGGCATAAAAAAACCGGTTTCTCAAATCGAGAAACCGGTTTTTGATTGCGTATGGATTTACTGAATAAATGTAATCGAGCAGGGAACGCCGTCGATGGTGGCGCCTGTTATGCCGTTGATTCTGCTTCCGTTCCCTGTGAAGGTAATAGATCCGCCGGCCGGAATGACGTATCCGCCCTGCCATTTGTCCTGCGGAGAGAGCGAAAATACATTGTTCACGAACTTATAGGAGTATCCGGAAGAGTACGTAAAGGTTCCGAACCCGTCATAGCCGCCGCTGGTAAGTCCTGCGTAATTGATGTGGCCGTCCACGGAAAGCTGCAGCGTCCATGCTTCCAAGGGCTGGTCGGAGTTGTTGGTAATAACAATGGTACAATCATACCACCAATCTGATTTGTTGTTGACCTTAAATACAACGCTTACATTGGGCTTGGCGTCTTCGATAATTTCAAAGTCCCGCAGAGAATTTGCCAGCGAGTTCAGGATAGCGACTCTTGCCTGAACCGCTTTTATCAGCTGGTCGCAGTAAGCGTAAGCGGATTGGAAGTCCTCGGCTTTTTCCGCCGCATACATCGCCTCGCGCAGCCTGGGTACGATATATCTGCTTGTTCCGGGCGTCTCGCGGTCGCCGAAGAACGCGTTTCTCCTGGTTTTGATGGCTTTTAAGAAATCGATGACGCGCTGCGCCTGCTCGTAGGTCTCAAACTTTGTGTTCTGAATTTGCGCGCGAAGATCTTCAAGCACCTGATTATACGCGTAATATGCGGGGACATATGTATTTTCATAATAATCCTTATATTCGTTATAGATTGCTTTATAATCTTCTTTGCTCACCGGAGCCGCGCTGACCGGGACCGCCCATACGGCAAACAGGATAAGGGTTACGATCAGGGTTAATACTCTTTTTGCGTTCATTGTTTCATTCCTTTCTTAATTTCAAGATTATTTTTTTAGCTTAATCGTCGAAGAGAAGCTCGTCGATCAGTCTGGACATTTCGTCTTTGAGCGCTTGCTCGCTTTCGGCAGAAAGCGGATTTTTACTGCTTTCGCTGCTCGTTATTTCCGACACGACTTCTGAAGATGCCTCTGCCTGCGCGGACGACGAACTGGATGCGCTGTCTATATTCGCGTTGTCCTTATTATAATCCGTGCAGGAAATTAGACAGAATAAGAACAAAAGGCACGTGGCGAATACGATGAACTTTTTCATGTTCTCAAATCCTTATAATTCTCCGAATAAAAGAAAAAAGACAGTGCTGTAAATACAGCAGGGTCGGTTGCACTATATACTCCGAATATTGCAAGTGCCCAAATTAGCAATATTCTTCACAGTATCCCTGACAGATATATTCTTTTTTAAAAGATACCATGTTCTTATTTTTTTGTCAATAATAATTTTGGAAATAATTTTAGCGATTTTGTTGCGATTCTTTTGTGCATTACTACATATAATAAACCCGCAGAATTCTATTTTGCGGCTAAGATAGAAAACAGTTTCATTCGGAATAAAATACAGAAAGGATTTTTAAAATGAAAAGAAGGATCATAGCGGTTGCCGCCGCGCTTTTGATTGCGTTCTCGATGTTCAGCCTGACGGCGGGCGCGGCGACGACGAAATATACAGTTGTAAAAGGCGACTCGTTGTGGAAAATATCGGTCCGTTTCCATGTCGGACTGGACGAAGTAATCGCGGCGAACCCGCAGATTCCCAATCCGAACCTGATTTACCCGAATCAGGTCATCACAGTCCCGCTTCCGGATTCGACCATTTCCTCAATAGAGAAGCAGGTAATCGACCTTGTCAACAACATCCGCGCTAAGTACGGACTTCCGAAGCTGACCGAGAACTGGGAGCTGTCGCGCTGCGCAAGGTATAAATCGCAGGATATGTACAACAAAGGGTATTTCTCGCACACCAGTCCGACCTACGGTTCTCCGTTCGATATGATGACCGCGTTCGGCATTAAGTACCGGACCGCCGGCGAAAACATCGCGAAAGGCTATACGACCGCGCAGGCCGTCGTCAACGGCTGGATGAACTCGCCCGGTCACAGAGCGAATATTCTGAACGCTTCCTTTACGCAGATCGGCGTCGGCTATGTAAGCAGCGGCAATATCTGGACGCAGATGTTTATCGGATAAAGCGAAGAAAACAGATCATCCGGTGTCTTTTAAAAAGACGCCGGATTTTTATTTATACATATAAAAGCATGAAAAAACATATCGTGCAAAATTGAAAAAAAACAGAAGTTTTTCGATTTATCGGATAAAAAAGAAGAAACTATTTTGGAACACATTTGAAAAAATATGCATATAAAATAAAAAATAACTCTTGACAAACCGGATTTTGCTATGTTATAATAACAAAACTAAATTTTAATGGCAATTATGGTGGAGTAAAAATATGTTTGGATCTTGCGCTTCCATTATTATAATTAATAGCGTCATCGTGGGCCTATCTGTGATTGTGCTAGGTCTAATTGATGGCGCGTTTTTTAATTATACTGTGGATAGTGCAAGTAGGGGTAGGCCGGATTAGTATAAGAATAGGCTCAACCAAATTTAAAATTGCGATCCTGCAGTATAATTACTGCAGGATTTTTTTATAAAACATTCAGAAAAAGGAGGGCAGGGTCAAATACGTTTTCCGTATGTATTGTTGACCTGAAGCGATGAAATTAACCGGAGCACGTATTCTTGTGGAAACACTGATTGAACAGGGCTGCGATACCATATTCGGGTATCCCGGCGGAAGTGTTCTGAACATCTACGACGAGCTTTATAAGAAGCGGAATAAAATCCGCCATATCCTGACCGCGCACGAACAGGGCGCGGCGCACGCCGCGGACGGCTACGCGCGGACCACCGGAAAAACCGGCGTGGTGATCGCGACCTCCGGTCCCGGCGCGACCAACCTCGTAACCGGTATCGCGACGGCGTACCTCGATTCGACGCCGATCGTATTCATAACCGGAAACGTTGCTTTGCCGCTGATCGGCCGGGACAGCTTTCAGGAAGTGGACACGACCGGCATCACGATGCCGATTACCAAGCACAACTTTATCGTCAAGGACGTGCGCGAGCTGGCCGACGTAATTCGGGAAGCGTTCTACATCGCAAGGTCCGGCAGACCGGGTCCGGTGCTTGTCGATATACCGAAGGACATTCAGATGCAGACCTGCGAGTTTCAGCCGCTGCCCGTCCGGGAGCCGGCAAAGCCCAAGTGTCCGTCCGATAAATTGATTGAAAAAGCCGCTGAAATCATCGCGGCGTCAAAGCGGCCGTACATTTACATCGGCGGCGGCGCGGTCATCGCGGGCGCGGGCGAAGAGGTGCAGGCGCTTTCCGAACGGATCGACGCGCCGGTAGGCTGCAGCATGATGGGGCTTTCGGCGATCCCCGCGGACTTTAAAAACAACTTGGGAATGACAGGCATGCACGGCAGGTTCGCTTCGTTAAAGGCGAATTCGGCGGCCGACCTGATCATCGCGGCGGGCGTCCGATTCAGCGACCGCGCGACCGGAAACAAGGTTAAATACACCCAAAACGCGCGGGTTATTCATATTGACATCGACCCCGCCGAGATCAACAAGAACATCTCCTCCTATTTCGGGCTTGCCGGCGATTTGAAGCAGATTCTTTCCAGAATAGTAAACAAGCTGGAAAAGCAGAGCAGGCCCGAGTGGCAGGCGCAAATCGCGGAAATGCGCAGAGAAGAAGCGGCGATGTTTACGTACAGCGAGATGCACCCGAAAACCGTTATCGAGAAGGTCATGCGGCGCGCCGACAGCGACACGATCGTCGCGACCGACGTCGGACAGCATCAGATGTGGGTTTCGCAGTTCTACAGTTTCAAAAAGCCGAGAACCTTCCTGACCTCCGGCGGACTGGGAACCATGGGCTTCGGCATGGGCGCCGCGATCGGCGGCTGCTTCGGTTCGGGCAAGCACAGAACGGTGCTCTTTACCGGCGACGGCAGCTTCGGCATGAACCTGAACGAGCTGGCGACCGCGGTTTCCAACAAACTCCCGATTGTCGTAATCATCATCAACAACGGCGTACTGGGAATGGTTCGTCAATGGCAGACCGCGTTCTACAAACAGCGGTACTCTCAGAGCGTGCTGAACCGCAAAACCGACTTTGTCAAACTTGCCGAAGCGTTCGGCGCGCACGGATTCCGGGCGTCAACCCCCGCGGAGCTGGATGCGGCGCTCGATAAAGCGTTCAAATTAAAAACGCCGGCGGTTATCGACTGCATCATTGACAAGGACGTACGCGTTCTCCCGATGGTCCCGCCGGGCGGCTCGATTGAGAATATTATCATAAAGTAAGGAGTTAAGGGGTATGCAGGAAAAGCAATTCATTTTAGGCGTTCTTGTTTCAAACAAAGCAGGCGTCCTTACGCGAATCTCCAGCCTGTTTTCCAGAAGGAATTACAACATCGACAGCCTGAATGTAGCCGCGACCGAAAATCCCGCGCTGTCAAGAATGACCATTATCGCGCAGGGCGACGACGGCGTCCGGGAGCAGGTTGTCAAGCAGCTTCGAAAACTGTACGACGTCAAAAAGGTCGAGGTTTTGGAGCCGGATAACACGGTGCTCCGGGAACATTTGCTGATTAAGCTCAAGGTTACCAAGAGCACCCGAAGCGAGATTGTCGAATCGGTGAACATATTCAGAGGCAAGGTCGTTGATTTCAACATCGACTCGGTTACCGTAGAAATCACCGGCGAATCCTCCAAGCTCGACGCGTTCATCAAGTTCGCGGCCGATTACGGCATTATCGAAATGTGCAGAGCGGGCGCGCTCGCAGTCAGACGCGGCGGCGTATCGCTCTATGACGACGAAGACTCAGCGGAAATACTTTAAATCATTCTAAAAATTATAAAGAAGGGGTTTTTTAACAATGGCAACAATGTACTACGAGAAGGATTGCAATTTAGCGCTTTTAAAGGATAAAACCGTAGCGGTGATCGGATACGGAAGTCAGGGACACGCGCACGCTTTGAACCTGAGAGACAGCGGCGTCAAGGTAATTGTCGGTTTGTACGAAGGTTCCAAGTCCGCGGAAAAGGCAAGAGCGGCGGGACTGACGGTGATGAACACCGCCGACGCGGTTAAAAACGCCGACATCACCATGATTCTTGTCAACGACGAAAAACAGGCGGCTCTGTATAAAAAGGACATCGAGCCTAACCTCAAAGTCGGCTCGGCGCTCGCGTTCGCGCACGGTTTTAACATTCATTACAACCAGATTGTCCCCAAAGAGGGCGTGGACGTCATCATGATCGCGCCGAAAGGCCCGGGACATACCGTCAGAAGCCAGTATGAAGAGGGAAAAGGCGTTCCCTGCCTGATCGCGGTTTACAGGGACGCTACCGGAAACGCGAAGGAGCTTGCGAAAGCGTACGCCTGCGCGATCGGCGGCGCAAGAGCGGGCATTTTGGAGACCACCTTCAAAGAGGAGACCGAAACCGACCTCTTCGGCGAGCAGGCGGTGCTCTGCGGCGGCGTCGTCGCTTTGATGAAAGCCGGTTTCGAGACGCTGGTCGAGGCAGGCTACCAGCCCGAAAGCGCGTACTTTGAGTGCATCCACGAAATGAAGCTGATTATAGACCTGGTCGTTTCCAAGGGCATTTCCTTCATGCGCCAGTCCATCAGCGATACCGCCGAATACGGCGACTACATGGCCGGCAAACGGATTATCACCGAAGAAACAAAGAAAGAGATGAAGAAGATTTTATCAGAGATTCAGGACGGCACCTTCGCGAAGAACTGGATTCTTGAGAACATGGCGAACCGTCCGTCCTTCTTAGCGCAGCGCAGGATTCAGAGCGAGCACCTCAGCGAGAAGGTCGGCGCAGAGCTGAGAGAAAAGATGAACTGGAACAAGTAAACGGAGGAATGGCTTTGCGAAGCGACACGATCAAAAAAGGCGTAGAAAAAAGCCCCCAGCGCTCGCTGCTCAAAGCGCTGGGGTACACGGACAGTCAGATAAACAAGCCGTTCATAGGTATTGTAAACTCGTTTAACGAGGTTGTTCCCGGACACATTCACCTAAAAGACATCGCCCGCGCGGTAAAGGACGGCGTGCTCAGCGCGGGCGGAACGCCGGTGGAGTTTAACGTCATCGGCGTATGCGACGGGCTTGCGATGGGGCACGCGGGAATGCGGTACTCGCTTTCCTCGCGCGAGCTGATCGCCGACAGCATCGAGTGCATGGTCAGAGCGCACTGCTTTGACGGGCTTGTGTTTATACCCAACTGCGATAAAATCGTTCCCGGCATGCTCATGGCGGCGGCAAGGCTGAACATCCCGAGCGTGTTCGTTTCGGGCGGTCCCATGCTCTCGCTGGACAACGGCAAGGGCTGCGGACTGGATTTGAACAGCTCGTTCGAGGCTGTCGGCGCGTATATGAGCGGCAAAATCTCAGAATCGGAACTGTACGAAATCGAGGACAACTGCTGTCCGGGCTGCGGCTCCTGCTCCGGGATGTTTACCGCAAACTCTATGAACTGCCTGTGCGAGGCGATCGGAATCGCGCTTCCGGGAAACGGAACCATTCCCGCCGTGTACGCCAAGCGCATCCGCCTTGCGAAGGAAGCGGGCGTCCGGGTTATGGAAGCGGTGGAAAAGAACGTCCGCCCGCGGGATATTCTGACGCCCGAAGCGTTCGAGAACGCCTTGTCCGTCGATATGGCGCTGGGCTGCTCGACCAATACGGTTCTGCACCTGATGGCGGTCGCGCACGAGGCGGACGTACGGCTTGATCTGGACATGGTCAACCGCGTCAGCGAAAGAACGCCCAACCTGTGCAAGCTCTCGCCCGCGGGACCGCATCATATTCAGGATTTATACGCGGCCGGCGGCGTTTACAGGGTGATGGCGGAGCTGAGAAAAGCGGGACTGATCAACGAAAACGCGCTGACCACGAACGGAAAAACCATCGGCGAAGCGCTGGATTCCGAACGCTTCTACATTACAAGAAATGACGTGATCAGACCGATTGACAATCCCTATTCGCCCTATGGCGGAATCGCGGTACTGCGCGGTTCTTTGGCGCCCGACGGCGCGGTTGTAAAGCAGAGCGCGGTCGCGCCTGAAATGCTCGTGCACAAAGGCAGAGCGCGGGTGTTCGACAGCGGCGAGGAAGCGGCGGAAGCCATTTACGCCGGAAAAATCAAAAGCGGCGACGTGGTCGTCATCCGCTACGAGGGTCCGGCGGGCGGACCGGGCATGCGGGAGATGCTGACGCCGACCTCCGCGATTACCGGCATGGGGCTGGACAAGGAAGTCGCGCTGATTACCGACGGACGCTTCTCGGGCGCGACAAGGGGCGCTTCCATCGGACACATTTCACCCGAAGCCGCAAAAGGCGGCCCGATCGCGTATGTGCGCGAGGGCGATCTCATTTCGATCGATATTCCGAACAAAAAACTTGATCTATTGGTTGACGCGGCGGAACTGGAAGCCAGAAAAAAGGAAACCGACCTAAAAATCAAAACCGATTTGAAAGGGTATATCGCAAGATACGCCCGCACCGTTTCCTCCGCCGATAAAGGCGCAATCGTATCATAACGATAAATGGGGTAATAGCATTGGAAAGACGCATAAAGATATTTGACACAACACTGCGCGACGGAGAGCAGGCTCCGCACTGCAGCATGAACACCGAGGAGAAGCTCGAGATTGCCAAACAGCTCGAACTGCTCGGCGTAGACTGCATCGAAGCCGGCTTTCCCATCAGCTCGAAGGGTTCGTTCGAAGCGGTCGAGCAAATCGCGAAAACCATCAAGAATTCGCAAATCGCGGCGCTCGCGAGAGCGAAAAAAGAAGACATCGACGCAGCTTACGGCGCGATCAAATACGCGGCTTCTCCGCGCATTCACACCTTTTTGGCAACCTCGCCGATTCATATGCAGTACAAGCTGAAAAAAACGCCCGAACAGGTGCTTGAGAATATAAAGGAAGCGGTCACCTACGCGAAATCGCTGTGCGCGGACGTTGAATTCTCGGCAGAAGACGCGATGCGCAGCGAACCGGAGTTCTTAGCGCGCGCTTTGTCGGTCGCCATAAAAGCGGGCGCGACGGTCATCAACGTGCCCGACACGGTCGGATACGTGACGCCCGAGGAGATGGCCGAGCGGATTCGGTACCTGTATCAGACCGTCGATGGAATCGAGAAAGTGGACGTATCCATTCACTGCCACAACGACCTCGGCATGGCGGTCGCGAACACGCTCGCGGCGATCAAAGCGGGCGCGACGCAGGCGGAATGCACGGTCAACGGCATCGGCGAACGGGCCGGCAACGCTGCGCTTGAGGAAATCGTGATGGCGTTAAAGACGCGCAGAAACTACTTCGAAGCCTATACCAACATCGACACCAGGCAGATCAGCCACACAAGCAAGCTGGTGTACAACATCATCGGACAATCCGTGCCGCTCAACAAGCCGATCGTCGGCACCAACGCGTTCGCGCACGAATCGGGCATTCACCAGCACGGCGTGCTCGCGGCAAGGGAAACCTACGAGATTATGAAAGCCGAGGACATCGGCATCCGGAAGAGCAAGCTGATTATCGGCAAGCATTCCGGCAGGCACGCGATCGCGGACAGACTTCGGGAAATGGGCTACACCTTTACCGAGGAAGAGCTTACCCAGTATTACAACAAGATTATGGATTTGTGCGACAAGAAGAAGTACGTCAGCGACAGCGATATCGAGGCGATCGTTTACAACAAGGAACGCAGCGCCGGCGGATACAAGCTCGAGTACTTCGACGTGCACACGTCCAAGAACGCGACCTCGACCTGCCTGATTAAGCTGAGCAGAAACAGCGAAGTCAAGGAAGCGGTCTCCCTCGGCGACGGTCCCATCAACGCGGCATACAACGCGATTAACCAGATTACCGGAAACATCTGCGAGGAACTGGTCAACTACGACATCCACTCGGTTTCCGACGGCAACGACGCGCTGGGCGAGGTTACCGTCAAGCTGAAGAAGGGCGAGCGGACCGTCACCGGCAGAGGTTTGTCCACCAACATCATCGAATCGAGTATTTTGGCATACATCAACGGCATCAACAAGCTGATTGAAATGCACTAAAAAAATTCCCGCAAAGGGAAAGGTATGATATAATATGAGCAGACATATAGAAATATTGGATTCCACACTACGCGACGGCGCGCAGGGAGAGGGAATATCCTTTTCGGTCAGCGACAAACTGAATATTCTAAAATGCCTTGACAAGTTCGGCGTGGATTTTATCGAAGCGGGCAACCCCGGCTCGAACCCGAAGGATATGGACTTTTTCCGTCAGGCGAAGCAGTTGAAGCTGCAGAACGCGAAGCTGTGCGCTTTCGGAAGCACCTGCCGTCGCGGCTGCGAGCCGGAGGACGACGCGAACATCAAAGCATTGCTGGAAGCTGAAACCGAAGCGGTCAGCATTTTCGGCAAAGCGTGGGATTTGCATGTCCATGAGATTTTGAAAATCTCGCTGGAAGAAAACTTAGGCATAGTAAAAAAATCGATCGAATATCTTAAAACAAAGGGCAAATACGTCATCTTCGACGCCGAGCATTTCTTTGACGGCTATAAAGCCGACAAAAACTATGCGCTGCAGGTGCTGCGCACGGCGCACGAGAGCGGCGCGGACACGCTGACGCTTTGCGATACGAACGGCGGAACGCTTCCGAACGAGATTTACCTCATCACGAAGGAAGTAAAAGCCGCGCTGCCCGACGCGAAACTGGCGATCCACTGCCATAACGACACCGGCTGCGCGGTGGCGAATTCGATCGTCGCGGTGGAAGCGGGCGCTTCGCAGGTGCAGGGCACCTTTATCGGCATCGGCGAGCGCTGCGGAAACGCCGACTTGAGCGCGGTCATCCCGAACCTCAAGCTCAAAGGGGGCTACGACTGCGGCGGCGATCTGGAAAGCCTCTTCACGGTCTCCCGTCAGGTCGCGGAAATCGCGAACACGCAGATCGAAAACAACCGCCCGTATGTCGGCAACAGCGCGTTCGCGCACAAAGGCGGCATGCACATCGACGGCGTGCTGAAGAACTCGCGGAGCTTTGAGCACATCGACCCGGCTTTGGTGGGCAACAAGCGCAAATTCCTGTTGAGCGAGATTTCGGGCAGAAGCACGCTGCTCAAGAAAGCGGCCGCCATCGCGCCAGAGCTGAAGAAGGATTCCCCCGAGGCGGCGATGATTCTTGAGAAGCTCAAAGAGCTGGAGCATTACGGCTATCACTTCGAAGCCGCCGACGCCAGCTTCGAGCTGCTGGTCAAGCGCATTCTTGGCAAATTCAAACAGCATTTCAAGCTGGTTCTGTACCGCACGATGGGCGAGTTCCCGGTTCCGGAGGGCGGCATGCCCGCGACGGCGACCATCAAAGTCGTAGTCGACGGCAAGGAGGAAATCGCCGCCGCGATGGGAAACGGTCCGGTCAACGCGCTGGACATCGCGCTCCGCAAAGCGCTGTTGGTGTTCTATCCGTCGATCGCCGAGATGGAGTTGAAGGATTACAAGGTTCGTGTGCTTGAGGAGAACAGCTCCACGGCGGCAAGAGTGCGCGTTTTAATCGAGTCCTCCGACGGAAAGCAAAACTGGACGACGGTCGGCGTTTCGAACGACATTATCGAGGCGAGCCTGATCGCGCTGGTCGATTCGATAGAATACAAACTCAGCAACGAATAAACGCAAACACAGAAAGGGTGTTTCAAAATGACAATGACGCAGAAAATCCTTGCCGCGCACGCCGGGCTGAAGTCCGTCGAACCCGGACAGCTGATTCTGGCGCGCGTGGACATGGTTCTTGGAAACGACATCACCTCGCCGGTCGCGATCAACGAGTTTAAAAAAATCAACGCCGGCAGGGTTTTTGACAATAAAAAAATCTCCCTTGTTATGGACCACTTCGTGCCCAACAAGGACATCAAGGCCGCTGAACAGACCAAGAAATGCAGAGATTTCGCGCGGGAACATAACATCGAGCACTTCTACGACTGCGGAAGGATGGGCGTCGAGCACGCGCTGCTTCCCGAAAACGGCCTGGTAACGGCCGGCGACGTCGTCATCGGCGCGGACTCGCACACCTGCACGTACGGCGCGCTGGGCGCGTTCTCGACCGGCGTCGGCTCGACCGACATGGCGTGCGGCATGGCGACCGGAATGGCGTGGTTCAAGGTGCCTTCCGCGATAAAATTCAACCTGACCGGCAAGCTGAACAAATGGGTGTCCGGCAAAGACGTCATCCTTCACATCATCGGCAAAATCGGCGTTTCCGGCGCGTTGTACAAGTCGATGGAGTTCACCGGCGACGGCGTGCGTAGCCTGACCATGAGCGACCGGCTCTGCATGGCGAACATGGCGATTGAAGCGGGCGCGAAGAACGGCATTTTCGAGGTGGACGACATCACGCTCAGCTTCTTAAAATACGCCGGCGCGAAAGAGCCGGTGGTCTATAAGGCGGACGCGGACGCGGTCTATGAGAAGGTTTACGACATCGACCTGTCCGAGATTAAGCCGACCGTCGCGTTCCCGCATCTGCCCGAGAACACAAAGACTTTTGACGAAATCGGCGATATTAAGATCGACCAGGTCGTCATCGGCTCCTGCACGAACGGCAGACTGCAGGATTTAATCGAAGCGGCCGAAGTTCTCAAGGGCAGAAAAGTCGCCGACGGGGTAAGAGCCATCATCATCCCCGCGACGCAGAAGATATACATGCAGGCAATGGAAATGGGGCTCATCAAGACCTTTATCGAAGCCGGAGCGGCGGTTTCCACGCCGACCTGCGGACCCTGTCTCGGCGGCCATATGGGCATTTTGGCGAAAGGCGAGCGCGCGGTCGCGACGACAAACCGCAACTTTGTCGGCAGAATGGGTCATCCCGAGTCCGAGGTTTACCTCGCAAGCCCGGCCGTTGCGGCGGCAAGCGCGGTAACCGGCAAGTTATCCGAACCGAAGGAGGTTGTTGGCGAATGAACGTTAAAGGCACGGTAATCAAATACGGCGACAACGTCGACACTGACGTTATCATCCCCGCAAGGTATCTGAACACCTCCGACAAAAAAGAGCTGGCATCGCACTGCATGGAGGACCTGGATAAAACCTTTGTCACGCGGGTAAAACCCGGCGACATGATGGTCGCGGGCAACAATTTCGGCTGCGGCTCCTCGCGCGAACACGCGCCGATCGCGATTAAGGAAAGCGGCATATCGCTGGTCATCGCGAAAAGCTTCGCGCGGATATTCTACCGCAACGCGATCAACATTGGGCTGCCCATTATCGAGTGTCCCGACGCCGCCGAGGACATCTCGGAAGGGGATATCGTTGAGGCGGACTTTGAAAAGGGCGTCATCCGCAACGTCACGAAGAATAAAGAATACAAGACCATGCCGTTCCCGGCGTTTATTCAGCAGATTATTCAGGCAGGCGGACTTGTCGAGGCAGTCAACAAGGGAATGATTAAGCCCGTATAGACGAAAGTTGATTGCCAAACTCGAAACGAAAGGAGCAATTGTATGAAGCTAAACATCGCTTTAATCAAGGGCGACGGAATCGGACCGGAAATTGTTGACAGCGCAACCAAAGTGCTAAACAAGGTCTTAGAAAAATACAACCATAAAGTCGTTTACACCGAACTGCTTGCGGGCGGCTGCGCGATCGACGAGTTCGGCATCCCGCTGCCGCAGTCAACGATAGACGGCGCGCTGCGCAGCGACAGCGTTCTGCTTGGCGCGGTCGGCGGTCCCAAGTGGGATACTTTGCCCGGTCATCTCCGCCCCGAACGGGCGTTGCTCGGCCTGCGCAAGGAGTTAGGGCTGTACGCGAACATTCGTCCCGTAAGGCTCTTTTCCGCTTTAAAAGACCGCTGCCCGCTTCGGAACGTTGACAGCTTCGACATCGTCATCGTTAGAGAGCTGACCGGCGGCATGTATTTCGGAAAGAGCGGCAGAACGATCGGCGAAAACGGCGAAGAAGCGTACGATACCGAAACTTACAGCGTGATGGAAATAGAGCGCATCGGCAGAACCGCGTTTGAGTACGCGCGCAAGCGCCGCAAAAAGGTCACCAGCGTCGATAAGGCGAACGTGCTCGAGAGTTCCAGACTTTGGCGCGAGGTCATGCACCGGCTCGCGAAAGAGTACCGGGACATTGAATACGGCGATATGCTGGTTGACAACGCGGCGATGCAGTTAATCCGCAACCCGCTGCAGTTCGACGTTATTGTGACCTCGAATATGTTCGGCGACATTCTTTCCGACGAGGCTTCGCAGCTGACCGGTTCCATCGGACTGCTGCCCTCCGCATCGCTCGGCGGCTGCAAGCGCGGATTGTACGAGCCGATTCACGGTTCCGCGCCGGACATTATGGGCAAAGGCATCGCGAACCCGATCGCGACCATTCTTTCCGCGGCGATGATGCTGTCCTACTCGTTCAACCTTGATAAAGAAGCGAAGGAAATCGAGGACGCCGTCGAAGCGGTGTTGAACCAGGGCTATCTGACGGCCGACCTCGGCGGAAACATGACGACCGACGAGATAACCGAGAAAATACTCGAGCAGATATAACAAAAAAACGGTGCCCCGGCGGCGCCGTTTTTTATTGTGTAACGAAAACCACGCGATAGTCGCGTGGTTCAAAAGAGGTTAACCGGTAAGAAGAAATCCTCCAAATGTGATAATATATGTGATGACCTGCCAGTCAACGCAAAAAACACATTTGGAGGATTTAAATATGAAAAAAGTAAATATAGACGCAGATAGTTTAGCACATACAAAATGGAATTGCAAATATCATATAGTGTTCGCGCCCAAGTATAGACGAAAAGTATTTTTCGAAGAAAAGCGGTTAGAGATAAGGGAAATAATACGAAAGCTATGCCAATGGAAAGGAGTAGAGATAATTGAAGGAGAAGTGTGTCCGGATCATATACATATGTTGGTGAGCATCCCGCCCAAAATGAGCGTTTCGGGGTTTATGGGATACTTGAAGGGGAAAAGTGCACTACTTATATTCCAGAAATGGGGGAACATGAAATTTGCATACCGAAACCGCGAATTTTGGTGTAAGGGATATTATGTAGATACCGTGGGGAAGAATACAAAAGCCATAAAAGAATATATAGCCGAGCAATTAAAGAGAGATAAAGAAAGTGATCAATTGAGCCTTTTCGACCCACGGGACCCGTTTACGGGTAATAAGTAATAGTTGCATGGCTGGCAGGCCAATCCTAAACGCACTTGTGCGTAGCCAGTAGTGTTTAGGGCTATGCCCGAAAATGAAATACCACCCGCTATGCGGGTGGATATTTATTGATTAATTTTAAGATTTATAGTATACTTCTTTTGAGGTGAAGCGGGAAATGGCAAACGAGGGAATCGAAAGGTGCAGGAAGAGTTTTCCGTTTTGGGAAAAGCTGACGAACGAGGAGAGAGAACTGCTCGAGCGCAACGTCAGCGTCGTAAAGTATTCAAAAGGCGAGAACATACACAGCGGCGGAACCTCCTGCAAGGGCATTATGATTATCAAAAGCGGTTCTCTGCGTACATATCTGTTGTCCGAAGGCGGCCGGGAAGTCACGCTTTACCGGCTGTACAACGGCGACGTGTGCGTCTTATCCGCTTCCTGCGTGCTGGATTATATCACCTTCGATGTTTTCGTTGACGCCGAAGAGGACAGCGAGGTTGTGATCATCGGCGCATCCGCGTTTCAGGCGGTCATGAACAGCAACATCTATGTGGAGTGCTATGCTTATAAGATGATTGCGGAGAGTTTCTCCAACGTGATGTGGGCGGTACAGCAGATCCTCTTTATGAGCTTCGACCGCAGGCTGGCGAATTTCCTTTATGAGGAGATGAAAAAGACCGGCTCGGACACGGTTTCGCTCACGCATGAGCAGGTCGCGAAATACATGGGCAGCGCAAGGGAAGTGGTTACCCGGATGCTCAAGTATTTTGTAAACGAAGGCATTGTCGAGCTGTCCCGCGGCGGCATAAAAATCATCGATATGCACAAGCTGAAGAGGTTGCTGTAATGGAATGGATCGCTGAAATTATCTTTGAAATCATCGGCGCCGTAATAGAAAGCGAAAAGGTCAACCGAATCATTCGAACGGTTTTCGCTACGCTGTTATTCTGGCTTATCATCATAGTCTGTATATTCGCGGGCAGATCGGCGCTCTCTGAAAACGGGATTGCCGGCGCGGTTTTTTGCTGGGTATTTGCGGCGGTAATCTTCGTATTTTGGATTTATTGCCTGATAAAAATTAATAAAAAGTAAAAAAGGATTAAACCTTGCTTTTTTATCTTGCATTTGACTTTCGCGCGGCGCAATCGGGTTTTGCCTTGCAGCAGGAAACATATGCGCGTAAAGAGCGAAATAGACCTGACGGCATTATTAAAAGCAAAAAATACGCTTTATCGTATGGAAGTCCGGCGTTTCTTACGGCAGGGCGGAAACCGTGCCGTTATGTGTTTGCAAGAGCGTAAAAAAAGAGCCTTTCGGCTCTTTTTCTTATACGTCCAGCAATTTCAGAATAACTTCTTTCGACCGGAAGCCGACTACGGAGTTGGCGACTTTTCCGTCCTTTATCACGATCAGCGTGGGGATGTTCATAATATTAAACGTTCTTACAAGCTCCGGCTCTTCGTCGACGTTTACCTTGCCCACTTTTTTGTCGGTGACTTCCTCCGCAATTTCGTCGATAATCGGCGCAATCATTTTGCACGGACCGCACCACGTCGCCCAGAAATCAAGCAGCACCGGCTTGTCGGACTGCAGAACCTCTTTCTCGAAATTATCTTTCGTAATCGTTAAAACTGGCATCTTTAGTCTTCCTTTCTTCAGAGCTATAAAAAAACTAAAAAAAACTTACTTTTTTTATATTTACGCCTTTATTATACCCGTTTTTATGCGTTTTTCAGTGATTTTGTCACAGTAAAGGGCGAAGTTTTGTGACTTAGTCACCGATTAATAACAATGGTTGCTGTTAATATAGGTTTAAAGATTTTTTCATAAAGGAGAAGTGTATGATCATGAGAAACAAGTTCTATCTATGCAAGCATTGCGGTAATCTTGTAGGCGTAATTGAGTTTTCCGGCGTAACGCCGGTATGCTGCGGCGACAAAATGACGCTGCTTGAGCCGAACACAGTCGACGCAAGCAAAGAGAAGCACGTACCCTATGTTGAGATTGAGGGCGACACCGTTAAAGTGAAGGTCGGCGAGATTCCGCATCCCATGGCAGAAGAGCATTACATACAGTGGATTTATCTCCAGACCGAAAAGGGCGGCCAGCGCAAGAGCCTGAAGCCCGGCGAGGCGCCCGAAGCCGTATTCAAAGTTGTAGACGACAAGCCGGTTGCCGTATTCGAGTACTGCAATCTGCACGGACTCTGGGTTAAGGATATTTAAGGATCGCGATTTAAGCAGTTTGCCTCCTGAAAGCATATAATGTTTATAGAACATGTATGCTGAAGGAGGTCATATATGAGATATTACCACCGTGAGAATTTCGGGGCGTTCGAGGACAACGGGGAAGATATAGAAGCCGAGGAACTCTATATAAGAGACGGCTCGGAATATGACGAGTATGATGAGCGGTGGGAATGGGATACACAGTCATGGTTCCAGCCGCCCATGCCGCAATGGGGTTATTGGTTTCCTTCCTATCCGTGTCCGCGGCCGAGGCCGAGACCCTGTCCCAAACCGAAGCCGAAACCCAAGCCCTGTCCTCCGAAACCGCTGATAAAACCTGACGGCGTGATTATCCCGTACGCATCGGGAACGACGCCGCTCGCGCTCACGACGCTGACAACCGCGCTTCCGGCGACCGGATTTGTTTCCGCGATCGGATTTGGCGAAACGCAGAACGGAATCACCATCGCCGCGGGCGGAGAGTTGATTCTGTCGGCAGGCAATATGGCGTTTGTCATGCCGCGAAACGGAGTCATTACCGCGATCCGCGCGCACTTTACGAACACGGTTCCGGTCACGCTCGGCGCGAGCGTAATTCAGATTTCGGCGCAGCTTTATTACGCGGAGCAGAACAGCAATGTGTTCCGTCCGCTGGAGGGCACGAGAGTAAACCTCACGCCGACGCTGACGGGGAACGTTCCGGTCAACAGCACTTTCACCGGGGCCGAGCGTCATCTCAGCGTAAAAGTCGCGCGCGGAACAAGGCTGATGCTGATATTCTTCGCAAGCGTAACCGGAGCGCCCGCGGTAGCCGTAACCATCACCGGAACCGCAAGCGCCGGCGTAAATATCGTATAGCGTACAAACCTTTCCAAATATATTTTTTTATGCAGACAGCGAATACTGTCTGCTTTTTTTTGCAAAATCTCGAATCAAGTACGGCAGCTAAACGAAAAAACAGCGGCGCAGTCGATTGACCGCGCCGCTGCAACCTGTTTATTTCACGATATGTTCGGATAAAATCTCGTTTTTGCTTTTTCTTGCTTTTTCAAGGTAGGCTATGTAATTCTTTTCAGCGTTGTCAAGCTCTTCCATCTCGCAAAGACCTTTTGAGAACTTAATCAGCAGTAGTATCAGCTGCGACAGTTTTTCTTCACCCTCCAGGCGCTGCAGCTCGAGCCGTATCCGCTCTTCGCGCCGCTTTTCCGCGACCGATTTCGTCTGTTTCAATACGGCCGACAGCACGCCGGCTGTCACGGTTCCGATAACGCCGGCGGAGGAGAGCGCCACTGCCGCAAGCTCGCAGAGAAAACCGTAATCCATACGAATTACAAGTCAAAAAAGCACGCGTACAAGTATTCTGCGAGCGAGCAGATATACTTCTTAATCCGGTTCATAAAACGTCCTGAAAAACTCCTTATTCTTCCGTTTTGCCTTCGGAGTTTTCGTTCCGTTTCGTGTACTGTTTGTAAAGGTTGTTTGCGTAAACGCTTGACGCCGCCGCTAAAATGCCCTGCGTGATGCTTGAGAAAACAAGACCGAACCATTGCTCGCCGTTTGCGGGCCACTGCTTGGAAATCAGGTAGGCGAAGGACAGCACGATGCCCGCGACGCCGAGAATAAACGGAATCTTCCAGTCTTTGATGGAGGAGAATTTAATGAAAATTCCGATTGCGTATAAAACAGGTATGAGTATCGACAGTTCAGCGGATAAGTAATTGCTTAAATCCATAACAATCCCTTTCTCCAGCGCTTTTTTCAAAAAACAGCCATACCGCCGCTGGAAGTATGGCTTTTTTACTTGATTCTCGAACCGAGTACCTTTTTGCTACTATCCATTATATTGTCGAGCTTTTGATAATATTCGTCCAGCTCTTTCTGCGTAATGCCCGCCAGCTTTGCGGTGTTCTCGAAAGCGGCGAGGGTTCTGCTGCGCTCGTAAATGTAATCGAGCATCAAGGACCTCGCCTTGCTTTTTGCCATTTCGTCCGCTTTCTCCGCGGTTCTGTTGCCGCGGATAAAGAATTCGTACAGCTCGCGGTAGAGCTTGTTGTAGTAGTTCGCCGCTTCTTCCGCCGCGATGACCGAATCGGCGTAAGCGTCCGAGAGATCCGTGTAGCCGTAGGATTTCAGGTTGAAGATAATGTTTTTAATATAGTCCTCGTCGATGTCGTCGTTCTGCGCAATCGTTTCGAGATACTTTTTAATTTTGCTTTTTTGCAGGTCGGTGGTAATTTTTCCGCCGCTTCCGTAGGTTTCGACCAGGTTTTTCGCGACGTCCTTCGCGGAAGTTGACGGAACAAAAGGTTTTTCGGAAGGTTTATCGTTATCCTTCGCATCGTCGTTGGCAGACCCGCCTTTTTTGCCGCCGTCTGCGGAGCCGCCTTGTTTTGCGCTGTTTTCCAAGGCCTTTTTATACTGCTCGATTTGGTCGGCGAGCGCGTCTTTCTGCCGGTTCAGCGCGAGCTTCTTCTCGGCAAGCGACAAATCAAGCTCGTTTTCTTTTTCGAGCTTTGCCTTTTCAAGCTCCGTAAGCGCTCTCATATTTTCTTTGGCAAGGCTGGCGAGCGTATTGTTCAAGGCCATGTTGGAATCAATCTTCGCCTGCACGCTCTCGCCCGACGACGCCAGACCTCTTGCGGCAAGAAACTCATGCATATTCTTTGCGTCAAGCTGCGCTTTCGCGGCGGCCTGATTTCTGTTCTCGTAATACTGCTCGGCAAGCTGCTGTTTGGAAAGCTCATAGCTTTTTTGGTTCCGCTCTTTTGCCTGCCTGTATAACGCTTCCAGTTCTTCATCCGCCTGAGAATAGCTTTCGAGCGCCTTTTTGGTCAGCTCTATCAGCTCTTTATAATCCATATCTCGCATAACTTCCTTTCGGTTTTGATGTCAGGGTAATCTCAAAAATCTCGGCGTCGGTATTCCTTCCGGTCGCGCGCAGGTGGATTTGAACCTTGGAAACCCTGCGCAGATTCGGCCGCATGCTCAGACAGCTTGTCTTGATTCCGGCGGCGTTTTCAATGACAAAGGTTTGCGTAAACGCGTTCTCGGGCATTATGTCGCTGTTGAGCGCAACGTCGAGCATGGTGGAAGACTTCGTGCCGACGGTAAGCGAAAGCTCGGTGACGTCCTTCCGCCTGCCGCTCTCGCCCGCTGAAACAAACGGGCTTTTCCAGTAAGCGGTGACGGCCCCGTCCTCGTCGTCGGTCTGCGATTCGTCGAGCTTGTAAATGTTGTTGCCGAAGGAGAAACACAGCTCGCCGGACACCACGCAGAAGAAGTCGCAGAACATATCCTTGAACAGATACCAAACGCCCAGCTTATAATTGTAAATATAGGCTTTGCCGTTGTGATAGAAGATCAGCTCGCTGTTGTTCTGGAAGTCAAAAAGCCGCAAATCCGAAAAATTGTTTGACCGGACGATGCCCGCGACCGCTTCGGCAATGGGCGCCGAGAAGCATACGGCGTTTTTCTCGTTTTCCACCGTTGTCGAACACCAGCGGTTCAGCCCGTCGCTGCAGAAGGTTACCGGCTCGTTGTTGATGACGCAGGACGAGCCTTTTATCAGATTGCCTTTTTCGCTGTTCAGGTTGTAAACGGGGAAGGAGGAGTAATAGTTGCCCATCAAATCCTGTCTCAGCTCGCAGTAGGAGTAAAACGCTTTGTCTTTTGTGAAGATCAGCTGCCTGTCATACTGCGAGATGATGTCCGTGATTTCGGTATTCCCGATGACCGTAAAGTTGTTTTCCGGGAAATACTCGACGCTCGGCACGCCGTCCGCAAGCTCGGAATGAAACCGGTAGTTGGGGTAGTTCGGATGCCCCCACAAAAACAGCCGCGTATCGACGTTTCCGCCGAACAGCATCGCGTAGCGGTTTTTCGTAATCCTCGTCCGGTCGAGATTGTTTTTTGAGTAGCAAATCTCGATGTTGTTGATTCCCGCAGGCGGCGTCGTATAGAAATGCACGACGCCCGTTGTGGTGTTGTAGGTAAAGTTCGAGTAAGGAGCGCCGTTTACCGTGACGTAGTGAATCAGGCTGATGTTTTTTTCCGCCAGGACGTAATCGTCGGATACGCCGTCCGCGGAGAACCGCTGCCTTCGCTTCGGGGTGAGCAGATTGGGCTTTTCATAAGCGATTCCGGCGCCAGCGGGCGTGCAGTTGATGTAGATAAGCGGGACGTACCCTTCGACCGTCGTGACGCTCAGCCCGTCGAAGCGCGAATACCGGTTGCCGTTGAGAATATACACTTTGCCGTCGAACTCAAACATCGCCGCTCTGCCGTAGTCCACAAAGCCGATCGGAACTCCCGACTTGGTGACGCTGTCGTACTTATATAAATCTCCGCCCGAAACATAAAGCAAAAAAAAGACGCCGCCGATGTATCCGGCCCACAGCCCGTCGATGGGGGCGGAAGCCGTGCAGATTTTTCGGATGCCGCCCCGTTTCTTCAGCGAGTAATTGTCGGTAACCCGGAAGTTCGCCATATCCGGCGATAACGCCATGTTGTCGCTCATCCTGCAGGATTGGTCAAGCCCGCCGAACTTATTGCAGGTGCTTGCGTACGTGACCAGGCGCGCCATCAGTACACCTCCGTTATATCTTTGATAACACCTTTCAGCTGGCTTTGGATGCGCACGCGCTCGCTTTCGTATTTCGCCTTGAAAAACGCCGCCGTGTTTGCGTCCTCGTTCTGAATCAGCAGCCACGCAAGCCCGTAGGGCAGCACAACGGAGATCAGAATCGGGGAAAGCTCGATCGGGTCCGAAAGCGAGGCGATGATCGAAATCACGATGTTCTGCTTTTTAATCAGAGAATCCAGATACGCGTTTTCCGCGATGAGAAGGTTTAAAAGCCCAACCGCGCGCTGTCTTAAATCCTCGCAGTCGGCGGGGATGCTTCCGTTTGCGTTCCGCAGCGCGCAAAGGTCGAGCGCCGTGTTGAATACGTCGTTGCCGGTCAATTTAAAAACTCCTTTCAAAAAGCCGGAGCTGAAAGCTCCGGCTTTGCTTAAACAAGTATCAGTTGTTGGTGACAAAACGCTTCTTAATCACAGCGATTCGGATGCCCGAGGCGCCGATGTTGGAGATGGAGGATGTAACGGTAATCGAGGCGGTCGCGTTCTTTTTCTCAATCATAGCGCTTTCGATGGCTATGACGCTGATGAAACCGTCGTAAACCGTTACCGGGCCGGGCGTTTTCGCAGTCGGGTAATCGCCCTTGTTGAAGGTGACGGTATAAGTAGCCGGAACGGCTTTTGAAGCGTCGATGACGAGCAGAATGTCGTCGTTTGAGTTGTTCAGCGAAAAAGTGAAGGTCTCTGAGCTTGTCGATGAAGCCGCCGTTGAATAGTTCAGATCCACGGCGTTGAAAATTTTGGTTATGATAGTGTCTTGCAAAGCTACTGCCATAGTTTTTCTCCTTTTGTCAATCTATTTTTTAGCCGATGCTGTTGCCGCCGTCGATGACCGGGCAGCATACCAGCTCGTTGGGCTTGATAACCTTCGCGCCGAATACCAGCCTGCCTCTGACCGCTTTGTCGAAGGAGTTCTCCATGCGGTCGATGACCTGTACTTCCAGCACCTGTTCGGCGTAGGCGATCGCGGAGTAAGAGCCGGCGAGCATGTAAACTTTATTGTCGGCGCTCTTGTGCAGCTGGTTGGAAACAAAGATGTCGCAGCCCAGCTCGTTCGTGAAGCCGACGGAGCCGGTTCCGTTGATGCCGTTGTTGATCTGGAACTTGATGCCGGCAAGCATCAGTTTTGTTTTGACAAACGGCGGAACTACCATCCAGGTCCTGCCGTCCGGAACATTCGCTTCCTCGAGCTTCTGCTTGATTTCCGCGATGGTCTGGAGCACGTTCGCGGGCGTTACCGTTACCGGCGAGAAGGTGTAGCCGGCGTCCGGATAAAGCCCGAACACATACGAATCCACCTCGTTTTTCAAAAGGTAGGACGCGCGCTTGGTCTGCGAATCCGCAAGCCCGATGGACGAGCGCAGCTCCTCGATGTCCTTGATTTTAAACGAGAAAGCCTTGTCCTGGTTTACGTACAGCACCGTCGCGTAGTCGTCGATGTCCTCGTACGTAAGCGTGCCGGTGTAGTCGTAAACCGTCGGGTCGGAGAGTCCGACAAAGGTGACCGAGTCGCCTTTGTTCTTGATGTCGCCGACAAAAGACGTGTTGCAAATTCGGTTTGCGAGCAGGTTGTCCTCGTTGGTGCGGAGAATCTCCGCGCTGATGATTTTTTCAATGCTGTTGTAGTTTGCCATAACGTTTCCTTTCTTTTAGATTTTTTATTTCGATTAATACTTCCATTTTGAGAAGGATTTGAGAATGCCTTTGTAGTTCTTCGCGATTTCCTTCGGGCTCATCGCCTCGACCTGTTCTTTGGTGAAGGAAGGCTCGGTTTCGCCGTCGCCGAATTTCACCGCGGCGCGGGCGGAGTTCTCATCGTTGACCTTTCCCGCGTAATCGCTGTTCAGCTTCTCGGTAATCTTGTAAAGCGCGTACGCGTACAGAAGCGGAATGCCTTCCGCGACCGCGTCCCAGACCGAATCGGGAATATCCTGCGGGCTTACGTCCGGGAACACTTCCCGAAAACGCTTCGCTTCTCTGCGGATCTGCTCGTTCTGCTCGGACTGTCTTTTCGCGATGCGGCTTTCCTTCCTCAGCTTCCTTGCGTTTTCAAGCTCGGCGATGATTTCTTCGGGCAGGCCTTCGCGGCTCTTGCTCAAACCCGATTCGAAATCCGCCTGAAGCTGCGCCAGAAGCTCGTCCACCGTCATGTTTTTCTCGTCCGCAAGGTCAAAAATTGCGTCAAGAATCTGTTGGTTCGTCATTTTCTGCTTCATTTTCCAATCCTTTCGTCATATTCATATATTCCTCAATGAGTTCCTTTTTGCGCGGGATGATGTTGTCCGGCAGGCGCTCGAGGTACTGTTTGAGTGTAATCAGTCCCTTGTTTAGCAGGTTGTCCAGCGTGTTGATCGAAGCTATCTCCGACCAATAGCTGGTCGCGCCGACGTCCACGCGGCAGCCGAAAAGAATGTTGTTGTACTTTTTGACGTCAAACCGCACGAAGGTATTCTTCTTTCCGTTGCGGACGCAGACCAGGCGCTTTTCGTCGTAATAGGTGAACATAAAGTCCAGCCAGATCAGCCCGATGTCCTCGATATACTGATAAAAAGCGCGCCGTATGTTCTCGAGCGGGATGTTCGACGCCTGCTGCAGCGCGATAATCGCCGAGGTGTTCGTCGGCTTGACGTTTCCCAGCGCGGTGTCGGTGGCGCCCAAAAACTCCTTCGTGTGCGCGATGGCAAGATTGATGACGTCCAGCATACCCGACTGCATCTGCCCGGCGCTTAGGACCTTCGCTACGTTTTCGACCGGACCGTTGACCGCGATGGCTTCGCCGACCTTGTTCGACCAGTTGTCGATGATGGTGGAATCGTAAACAACCTTGGAAAAGGCGGTGTCCATCATGTGCTTCATCACCATGGCGAACGCCTTGTTGATGAAAATCTGGTTGTCGATCATGCCGGTGGCGACCGCCTGCCCGTGCCAGGAGTTCTTAATCGGCGACCAGTTGAAGAGCGCGATGGGGTAGCGGTTCAGCCCGGTATCGACGGTGTTGGTGATAATGGCGTTCCGAACCGATTTGCGGTAGTGGATTTTCCCGTTTTCGCCCCGCCAGAGCTTGATGAGCGAGATGCACTTGGTGTTCTCCAGCTCCTTCCGCGCCATGTCGCCGGACTGCGTCAGGGTGTCGTCGTCCGGCGTGATTTTGTCGATGACGTGCTCGGGGATGCCGTTGCGCCTTGCCTGTTCTTTTAGGGAAGAAACCGTTTCGCGCTGCGCAATGAGAATATAGGGCTGCTTCTCGACATCCCGCGAGTTCGGGTCGCCGAAGAACACGTTCGTGTTGTCCACCAAAACGCTGACGAAATCGCCGCTGAACGGCTGGCCGGTCTTGATCGACGGATCCCAGTAGGTATAGCAGACCGCGTCGCCGGTAATTGCGGCTTCGGTCAGCGAATCGGCAAGCAGGCGGTCGGACTTGATCTTTTCGCACCGCAGATCGACGATGCTGTTGATGGTATCGCAGATGTTGTTCGCTTCCTCCTCGCTGATGCCGGTGCCCGCCCCGTACGGGGAGACAAAAGAAAAACGCATCGTAACCGCGCTCTGCATAATCGTAGAGGTAAAGTAGTTAATAATGCGTTTGAAGATATTGAAAACCGGCGTGGGCAGTCCCTTCGCGTCGATCGAATCCCACTGGTCGCCGCGGTAGAAGCGCTCGTTGGTGTTGACGGTGTCATAGAGGTTGATGGAGTAGTTGTATTCCTTGCCTTTTTCGTACAACTCCCATTCTTCGGTATGCTTTTCTTTTTTAAATTTCAAGAATTCAATCACCTTCTTTTTTTTGTTATTTCGCGTCAGTATTCAATGTAGTCCTCGTAGTCGTCCTCCTCCTTTTTCGGTTTGTCAAAAGTATAGACGCTGCCTGTAAACGGAGGGGCAGGCTTCGGATACGCCGGCTCGCGCGACATGATCGCGTATCGCAAGGCCTCGGGCGCGTGGGTGATTTCGTGCGGCGTGTCCGCGGCGTCCTCCTTGACGTACTCGTCAAATCGGAGAAGCGGCAGACAGCGGATTAAATTTTTGCAGTTTCTAAAAATGGTCAGCTTCGGTGTGCCGTCCGGCAGGGAGCCCCTGAGATATTCCCGCATTACCCGCCAGCCGGTAATCCGGGCGTTGTTGGCTTTCTGCAGGAACTTCAGCCCGCAGGCGGTCATGATGTCGAAACCGCTTTTTCCGCTGTCCTGACGGCGGTTCCACAAGTCGGGCGAGGCCGTCGTATAGCGGATGACTTCGTTTTTGGGCGTCAGGTCAAGAATCTTCTTCGCCGCTTCGGAGATAATCAGCCCGCTCTCGTACAGCTCCCGATAAGCAATTAACCTGCCGTCGCCGGGCAGAGCCAGCCATAAACAGCAGGTCATATCAAGTCCGTAGTCAAGCGCGCGGAACTTTATCCAGTTTTTGTCCAGCGGAAAAGGCTCGCAGGTATGCTTCTCGTAATCGAACTCCGGGAAGAAAGCGCCCTCAAACGCGTTCCAGTCGCCGTACAGCATCGCTTTCCGCCGCTGCTCGGGCAGCGCCATAAGGGTCTGAACGTATTCGGGATTGTGCTTCATCAGAAAATGGTTATCAAAAACCAGACTTTTGATAAAGCAGTAATCCTCCGGATTTTCGTTGGGACGGTAGTTCCGGTCGATAAAAAGACGTTTAACCCAGTCGTGTCCGACGCCGCCGGGGTTGCAGGTAAAATACATCCGAGGTTTGAAGGTTTTGTCCTCCATGTTCCCCGAAATGCGGTTGCATTCGGTCAAAGCGAGGAACTGCCTTTCCGTAAAATGCGTCGCTTCCTCCATGCCGATGACCTCGTACGCCTGCCCCTGGTACTGCAGAACGTCGTTTTCGTTGTCGCAGTAGCCCAGTTTGATGCGCGAGCCGTTCGGGAAGCGGAACTCCTTGTCGGTCGAGACATAGGTCGCGATGCCTTTGAGCATTTTCAGCAGGGGAAACAGGTGGTTCTCGCGCAGTTCGCCAAGGGTGCGGCGCAAAAGCAGGATCTGGATGCCCTTATAGTTCAATGCAAGCAAAACCAGCTTGGTTCGCATCGCCCAGCTTTTGCCGCCGCCCCTGGCGCCGCCGTAAGCGGTATATTTCGCTGTGGATTCAAAGAACCGGACCTGTTTTTCGTTCGGGGTGAGGATGATTTCCCGCATCACTTCGCCCAGCTTTCGGTCTTTCCCTTGAAAACCACAGGTTCGCTTTCGATTTCGCTTTCCTCCGGTTTGTCCTTGTAGCCGTGGTTGTTTTTAAAATCAAAAGCAAGCACGGTCGCCTGCAGCTTTCCGCTGAAAGCGAGCTGCTTTTTGATTTTCGCGATCCGGTTGCGCGCGATGCGCAGAGAAGGGCCGAACTTTTCGTCGCTCATCAGCGCCATCAGCTCCTCGCGCGTAATGCCTAAAAAGTCGGCAAGCGATTCGATGTCCGCAATCTCGCCCTTTTCCGCCAGGTAGCTGCCGAAATACTCGTCCAGCTTGTTTTGCAGCGTTTCCGGGGATGAAAAAACCGCCTTGTTCAAAGGCGGTTTGCGTTTATTCGATGTCTTTTTCAAAACGGTTTTGTTATCAGTCCTTTCGCTTGAAGATATACAGCTTGCTGGCGATATAGTTCAGAACAATAACAACGACGGTTGTGATGACGGTGCCGATGTATTCGCTGATGCCCAGCCTGTCTTTGAGTATGCTCAGAAGAAGCATGTCGATAAACAGCGTCGCGATTCGTGTCGCGAAGAACTGCAGCGCTTCCAGCGTTTTCGCCGCGGCGGTATTGTTTTCGCTTTTGAAAACATACTTCCGGTTGGTAAAGTAGGCGAAAAGAATTCCGGCGGCGTTCTTGATAACCGTTGAGATTTCCTGGCTGTTTTCGCCGAGAATCGTAAAGCAAATCCAGAAGGTCACAATGGATACCAGCGTCGTCAGCCCGCCGAAAACAAGGTACAGCCCTTTTTCGGTTTTAAAGGTGAAGTCCCAGAGTTTTTTTATAATTTTCTTGATCTTTTCCATGCTTGCTTTTTTCACGCTACCATTCTAACACCGAAAAAAGCGAATTTCATCCGGTTTTTGTCGGTTTTATATCAGTTCGGAGATGATGTAGTTCGAGATTCTGTATCCTTTGTCGGTCAGCGAAAGGTAACCGTTTCTGACCTGCGCGTATCCGTGCTCGACGTATTTTTTGCATTTGTCCAGCAGCGTTTTGTCGGCTTTTATGCCTTTGCTCGTACGAAGCCCGAGCAGAATATACTCTTCCTTTTGGTCGTCTTCGGTCAGAAAGGGCTGCTTTTCATAATCGGTCGGGGCATAATAATCGTCGCCTGCCAGCGCGATGT
The DNA here is from genome assembly GCA_029550965.1 of Bacillota bacterium. GTDB lineage: Bacteria > Bacillota > Clostridia > Oscillospirales > CAG-382 > UBA1049. Next base: position 9,451 of record JAKPGJ010000027.1, on the reverse strand, counting down.
ATTTTTCTACGTCGCTGACGTTTGAGAACCGTTTACCGTTATAATAGGAGTGCGCGGCCGCGCCGAAGCCCGCGTAGCGTCCGCACGCCCAGTAATGCAGGTTGTGTTTGGATTCAAACCCGGAAAGCGCGAAGTTGGAGATTTCGTAGTGATGAAAACCGGCTTTTTGCATCGTCTCGCAAATCAAATCGTACATTTCGCTTTCGGTTTCTTCGTCCGGCAGGCCGAGAACGTCCTTTTGCCGAAAGAACGGCGTGCCCTCCTCGATGGTGAGGTTGTAAATCGAAATATGCGCGGCGCCCAAACCCAGCGCGAACCGCAGGGATTCTTGAAGGCTCTCTTTTGTCTGTCCGGGGATGCCGAACATGACGTCTACGCTCCTGTTCTCGAAACCGGCGGATTGCGCGCTTTCCATTATGGTTTGAAAATGCGCGCGCGTATATTGCCGGCCAAGGATTTTTAGTTCGCTGTCGACGGCGGACTGCATGCCGACGGACAGCCGGTTAAAGCCGGCCTCTCTGAGCAAAGTTAGCTCGTCCGGTTTTACGCTGCCGGGATTGACCTCGACCGTAATCTCGCAGTCAGCAGAGAGCAAGAAGTTGTTTTTTATGGTTTCAAAGACCGATAGAAGCCTTTGCGCGCCGAGCACAGGGGGCGTTCCGCCGCCGAAATAGACCGTGCGGACGGTTTTGTCGGTTTGAAACGCGTTGATCTGCCGGATCAAAGCGTCCGCATAATCCCGCTTGATTTGCTCGCCGCAGCCCGGCAGCGAGTAAAACGCGCAGTAATTGCATTTGCGCGCGCAGAAGGGGATATGCACATAGATGGAAAGTTCGTCCGGCATATTACTATGATTCGTCATCCAGTTTGAGCACCGCCATAAAGGCTTCCGGCGGCACCTGCACCGTACCGAAGGTGCGCATGCGCTTTTTGCCTTCCTTCTGCTTCTCCAACAGTTTCTTCTTTCTGGTAATATCGCCGCCGTAGCACTTCGCGAGCACGTCCTTGCGCAGCGCCTTTACGGTCTCGCGCGCGATGATTTTTCCGCCGATGGCCGCCTGAACCGGTATCTCGAACAGCTGGCGCGGAATGTTGTCTTTCAGTTTCTCGACGATTCTTCTTGCTCTCGGATAAGCCTTGTCGGCGTGCACGATAAAGGACAGCGCGTCCACGATGTCGCCGTTCAAAAGGATGTCCAGCTTGACCAGCTTCGAGGGCTTATAGCCGATGATTTCGTAATCCAGCGAAGCGTATCCCTTGCTGCGGGACTTGAGCGCGTCGAAAAAGTCGTAGATAATTTCGTTGAGCGGCAGTTCGTAATGCAGTTCGGTCCGGTTCGCGTCGATGTACTTCATATCCTTAAAGGTGCCGCGCCGGTCCTGACACAGCTCCATAATCGAGCCGACGTATTCGGCGGGCGTAATGATGGAAGCCTTTACGATCGGCTCGAACGCTGTTTCGATCTCCTCCGGCTTCGGGTAGTTCGAGGGGTTGTCGATCCGCACGACGCTGCCGTTGACCAGCTTCAGCTCGTAGATAACACTCGGCGCGGTCGTAATCAGGTCGAGGTCAAACTCTCGCTCCAGCCGCTCCTCGATGACTTCCATGTGCAACAGTCCCAAAAAGCCGCAGCGGAAGCCGAAACCGAGCGCCGCCGAGGTCTCCGGCTCAAACACGAGCGACGCGTCGTTGAGCCTTAGCTTTTCAAGCGCGTCCTTCAAATCCTCGTACCGCGCGCCATCGGCGGGGTAGATTCCCGCAAAAACCATCGGGATCGCCTTTTTAAAACCGGGCATCGGCTTCTCCGTCGGCCTGTCGACGTGCGTGACCGTGTCGCCCACTTCGGTTTCCTGAATATTCTTAATGCTCGCCGTAAAATACCCGACCTCGCCGGCGCGCAGCGCGGCGCACGGGTTTAGATGAAAGGCGGAGAGCGTGCCGACTTCCACGACCTCGTATTCGGCGCACGAGTTCATCATTCTGATTTTGTCGCCGACGGCGATGGTGCCGTCGAAAACGCGGATATATACGATAACACCTTTGTAGGCGTCGTAAAAGCTGTCAAAAATCAGCGCTTTCAGGGGCGCGGACGGGTCGCCTTTGGGGCAGGGGATATCCTTTACGACCTTTTCCAGCACGTCCTTGATGTTGGTGCCGAGCTTCGCGGAAATGCAGGGCGCGTCCTCGGCGGGGATGCCGATGATGTCCTCGATTTCGCGCTTGGTCATTTCAACGTCCGCGCTCGCGAGGTCGATTTTGTTGATGACCGGCACAATCTCAAGATCGTTATCCACCGCCAAATACGCGTTCGCGAGCGTCTGCGCCTGAATGCCCTGCGTCGCGTCCACGACCAAAAGCGCGCCTTCGCAGGCTTTGAGCGAGCGGGACACTTCGTAGCCGAAATCGACATGCCCCGGCGTGTCGATCAGGTTGAAAGTATAGATTTCTCCGTCGTCCGCTTTGTAATCAAACCGAACGGCTCGCGCTTTAATCGTTATGCCGCGCTCGCGCTCCAGCTCCATGCTGTCCAGCATCTGGTCGACGACTTCGCGCTCCGAAACCGCGTGCGTGAACTCCAAAAGCCGGTCCGCGAGCGTGCTCTTGCCGTGGTCTATATGCGCTATAATCGAAAAATTCCGTATTTTTTTAATGTCGTACATAGATTTCTCCCAAAAACTCCTAAAACAGTTTCATATCGGAACAACATACTTTATTTTACCAAAAAAGGGCTGTTGAATCAGCCCTTTTCGTATGATTTTTATTTGGACGCTTTTACAGCTTTCGCTTTTTTCGCTGCTTTTACTTTCTTTCCGTCTTTTGATTTTGTCTTGAAAATCTTGGTGCCCTCTACCCAGAGAACGCCTGAGAGGAATACGGACGAGAACAAGCCGGCGATAACACCGACGATCAGCGGCAGCGCGAAGTTTCGGATAGAATCGACGCCGAAGATGTAAACGGTAACCGCGGTAATCAGCACTACGATCGTCGTGCTGATGTTACGGGTAAGCGTCTGATGAATGCTCAGGTTGACAACCTCAGGAAAACTCATGCCTTCGCCGATTAGTTTTTCGTTCTCGCGGATACGGTCGAATATAATGATCGTCGCGTTTACGGAGTAACCGATGATCGTCAGCAGCGTCGCGATGATGGTGATATTGACCGGAATCTGAAGCAGCGAATAGAACGTGATCATGACAAACAAATCGTGAAGCAGGCACAATACGCACGAAATGCCGGAAGCAAGCTTAAATCTGTACCAGATATATAAAATCATAAGACCGAGCGCAACCAGAACGGATAAAATTGCCGCCTGCTTTAAATCCTCGCCGACGATGGGCGATATCACGTTGAACTGCAGATGGTCGTAATTGATATTCGGGAAAGCTTCCTTCAGCGCGTTCTTGAGCGTGGTCTGCTGGTCCAGCGTCAGCGGGTTTGTGCCGGTTCTGATAATCACGACGTTGCTGTCCGCTGTCGAAGGCAACGTGGACGAAACATACTCGGGTCCGATGCTGTCGGCAATAACGCCGTTGATTTTTTTGCATATCTCGTCGGTTACTTCCGTACCCAGGTTGACCTGCAGCTCGCTGCCGCCCGAGAAATCATAGTCGATGACAAAGCTCCTAATAAAGAAGGACGCGATGCCGAGAATGATGATGGCAACAAGAATCGAATAGGAAACTTTTTTATTCTTGATGAAATGGAAATTGAACTTTTTGCCGTTGTTTTCAGCAGCAGCAGTAGTAGCGTTTTCGGCTTTTTTGCCGCCGTACATCCACAGCTGCGTCAGTCCGATTTCGAAGCCTAAATTCAGCAGCCACTTCGAAAGCAGCAGTACGGTGAACATTGCGGTAGCGCTACCGATTAAAAGCGTATATGCGAAGCCCAAAATCGTACCGGAGCCCAGCCAGATAAGAACAAGGGAAGCGATAATCTGCGTCAGGTTGGAGTCAACGACCGCCGGAATCGCGCGTTTATGTCCTGATATAATCGCGGCCTTGACGCCCTTGCCCAAGCGGAGCTCGTCCTTGATGCGCTCGAATACGACGATATTTCCGTCAACGCACATACCGATCGACAAAATCATACCCGCGATACCCGGCAGGGTAAGGTTGACCTTGAACCAGACAAGGCAGTGGAAGAATATCGCCAGGTACCCAATCAGCGAGACCGCAGCGACTACGCCGGGTACTCTGTAAATAACAATCATGTATATGATAATGAGGATAAACGAGATAATTCCTGCCTGAATAGCCAGCTGGAGCGACCTTTCGCCGAGCGTCGCGCCGATGGTGCGCTGGTCGATATTGATAAAGGTGTATCTTAACGCGCCGGCGTTGATTTGTCCCGCCAAAGATTTTGCGGATTCTTCCGTAAAGTTGCCGGTGATAATGGCGCTTCCGCCCTCGATGCCGATGTCTTTATATTTCGAGCTGACAGTCGGGCTGGAGAGGAGCTGATCGTCCATGTAGATGTAAATGGGGTCCTCGTTCTGCGCGGCTTTCCGCGTGGCTTCCTGGAACTTCTTAGCCCCTTCGTCGTTTAAGTCCAGCGTGACAAAGTGCTGCGCGATATTGGTCTCGTCAACGACGCCGTAGCTGTATTTGGCGCTGGCAACGTCGCTTCCTTCGAGCACGATATTGCCGTCCTTATCCTTAAAGGTCAGCTTCGCGGTTGCCATCAGCATCTTCGCGGCTTCCTCGGGATTGGTTACGCTGGGGATTTCGACGGTGATCTTATCGTCGCCGACACTGTAAACGTTCGCTTCGGTAAGCCCGTAGCTGTCGCATCTCTGACGCATGACCTGAATCGATGATGCTATGCCGGAAGCTAAAGTTTCGCCGGTATCGGTTGTTTGGGCCTGGTAGGTCAGGGACGAACCGCCCGCAAGGTCCAGACCGAGTTTAATAACGCCTTCCTCAAATACGCCTCTCTGCGTATAGTTTCCGATGCTGAATCCGTAAACGGCAGTTACCATTACGAAAGCGATACACAGCAAAATCAACAATAAGCGGGATAAGCTCACCGCGCGTTGCAAATTCATATCTCTTTATACCTCCGGTGTTTTACATTTAAAACATTGCTATTATACATAAAAGCAATATTTAAGTCAATAGTTAAATCACTAAAAAACTTATATGAACTTAACGTGAAGATTAAAGTATAATGTCAATTGCTTCCTTATGAACCTTAAACGCAACTTCGTTCTGAATGCCGCCGTCCTCGCCGTCCAGCGACCAGCCCAGCCCTTTTTCCAAACTGATGCGGCATTCGCTGATTTTATGCAGCGAGACATATTTGTTGCTCAAATCGGCGTTTAAAAGGTCTTTGATCAGCGCGCTGAAGTCGATTACGTCTTTCGGCATCTTGATCAGAAGCAGCTCGAACAGCCCGTCGTTGAAAACAATCTCGCCTTCGGAGAGGTCGAGTATGCCCGCCGCGTTCCGCGAGTTGGCGAAGGCGACAAAGAGGTAGTCGTCGGTGATGGTCCCCTCGGGCGTCGTGACCGTCATTCTGGTTTTGCGCAGCGTGGAAAGGGATTTGACGCTGCTGAGCAGGTACGCGAAATGGCCGAGCTTGTTTTTCAGGCTTTGGCTGGTTAAGTAGGAAGTTTCGGCAAAGGCGCCCGCGCAGGCGATATAGGAAAAGTACTTCCCGTTGATGCTGCCCACATCATAGGGGAAGAGCGTTCCATGAATAATCTTCTCCGCGGCCTGTATGCAGTCGGTCGGGATTTCGAGTGAAGCGGCGAAGTCGTTGGTCGAACCTAACGGAATATAGCCGACAGGCACTCTTTTGTCGCACTGCATAACCGCGTTGATGGTTTCGTTTAAGGTGCCGTCGCCGCCGCAGGCGACTATCAGGTCGTATTTCGGCGCGTTGTTCTTAATATATGTAATCGTAGATTCTTTATGTGAAGTCGGATAAACGGTTACTTCCTTACCGCTTTCGGTAAAGATTTTTATTAAGTCAAACAGTACCACTTTTGCTTTTTCTCGTCCTGAGCGCGGATTTACGACAAGCAAAAGTTTTTCACCCATTTTTCGAATCATCCTTTCCGACTTTGTAGGTATGGATATGATAGGTTATCTTTGCAAGAAACTCCGCCATTTCGGTCCGAAAATACGCTTCGGTCAGATTGCCGCCCCAGGTTACCAGCCCGTGCTTTTCCAAAAGAACTCCGTTATACTGACCCAAGAAAGGCGCAACGCTTTCCGCGACTTCCTCGGTGCCCGGCTCGGCAAAGGGCGCGACCGGAATGTCGCCCAGCTGGTACTTCGCTTCGGCGAGCGTTTCGCTTTTCAGCGGAAGTCCCATGCAGGCGAAGGCGGTCGCGTAGAACGCGTGCGTGTGAACGACGGCTTTTGCGTTCCTGTTGCTCCTGTAGACCGCCAGATGCAGTTTGTACTCGCTCGACGGCTTTAAGCCGTTCAAAACCCTGCCGTCCGGCGTCATTTTGACAATCTGGTCTTCGGTCATAAAGCCCTTGGACACGTTCGCGGGCGTGATGTAAACCGTGTCCTCCAGCAGAACGCTGATGTTTCCGTCGTGCGAGACAATATATCCCTTTTCGTACATGCGTTTTCCGGTTTCGACGATTTCTTTTAGAATCTCGTTTTCTGTCAAGCGTGTCTCTCCTTATAGTTTCGTAATTCGGCGGGCTTTAAAATTCCTTTTTCGGTGACAAACGCGGTAATGTATTCGGCGGGCGTGACGTCGAACGCCGGGTTATACACCTTCACTTTCGGGTGCGTCATGCGCTGTTTGTAATGCAGTTCGGTTACCTCCTCGGGCGCGCGCTGCTCGATGACGATGTTCGCGCCGGTCGGGCAGGCGAAATCGACGGTGGAGAAAGGCGCGCAGACGTAAAACGGCACTCCGAAGGTTTTCGCCAGCACGGCGACGCCCAGCGTTCCGATTTTGTTCGCGGCGTCTCCGTTCAGCGCGACCCGGTCGCAACCGACAAAGACGGCGTCGATCTGCCCTTTCTGCATCAGGGAAGCCGCCATATTGTCGCAAATCAGCGTCGTGTCGATGCCGTTTGCGCAAAGTTCGTACGCGGTCAGTCTGGCGCCCTGCAGCAGCGGACGGGTCTCGTCCGCGAAGACGTGCAGCGTAAAACCCATCTCTTTCGCGACGTAAATCGGAGCGAGCGCGGTGCCGTACCGTACCGCCGCCAGCGCGCCGGCGTTGCAGTGCGTCAGGATGCGGTATCCGTCTTTTATCAAACCGACCCCGTACTCGCCGATTTTCCGGCAAACCGCGATGTCCTCGCTGTAAATGGTCAGCGCTTCGGCTTTCAGCGCCGCTTTGATTTCCGAAACGCTTTTATCTATATTCCGCTCGGCTGTCTTTACCATCCGGGACAGCGCCCACGAAAGGTTGACGGCGGTCGGTCTTGCGGCGTTGAGGTAGTCCGCCGTTTTTTTCAGCGCATAGAAAAATCCCGCTGATTCGGTTTCGTGGAATCGCGCGGAAACAGCGTATAACCCGATCGCGGCGGCGATGCCGATCGCGGGCGCGCCCCGCACCGCAAGGGTTTTGATCGCAAAATAAATGTCTTCTGCTTTGGACAGGGAAAGTACTGTCGTTTCGTTCGGCAGTTTTCGCTGGTCTATGCAGCAGAGCAGGTCGTTTTCAGTATCCATCCAGACTGTGTCGGTCATAGTACATCCTTCTTTTTTAAAAAGCCTTATGCCTTCTTTATCCTTTTTCTTGCGTAATGCTTTACTTTCTCGACGTCGATGGTGTAGAACTCTCCGTTCTCGTACAATATCTTTCCGTCCGCCATGGTCAGCGCCACGTCGGAGCCGATCGCGGAGTAAACCAGCGTGTTCAAAACGTCGTGCACCGGCGTCAGGTGCGGTTTGTCCAAATCCACTACCGCCAAATCGGCGCGGTTTCCGACCACGATGGCGCCGCAGTCCGCGCGTCCCTGCGAAAGCGCGCCCGCTCTGGTCGCGGCGTACAGGCACTGCGCCGGCGTGACCAGCGTCGGGTCTTTTTGAATGCCTTTCGGAAGCAAAGCGAACAGCTTCATCTCGCCGAACATATCAAGGTTGTTGTTGGAGGCGACGCTGTCGGTGCCGATCGCGACGTTGACGCCGCTGTCCAACAGCTTCTGCACGTCGCAGACGCCACTCGCCAGCTTTAAGTTGCTGGTCGGGCAGGTCGCGACGGTGACGTTATACTGTTTCAGGATTTCGATATCGCCGTCTTCCAAATACACGCAGTGCGCGGCGGTCGTCGGCACGCGGAAGGCGCCGTTTTTCTCGAAGTACTCGGTCGGCGTGCAGCCGTACTTCGCTTTGCAGTCGATGTTCTCCTGCAAAGTCTCTGACAAATGTATATGCAGGTTGCAGCCGTATTTAACCGCAATTTCTGAAAAATCCCGAACAATTTCGGGGGTCGAGGTATAAGGCGCGTGGACGCTGACCTCGATTTTCAGCCGGCCGTTTGCGTCTTTATACTTTTCAAACATCTCTTCGTACTCTTTTTTCAGCGCTTCGGCGTTGCCGACCGTCGCCGACAGGCTGATGTTGCTCTTGACGCCGCTTTCCAAAACCGCGCTCGCCATCGCGTCGCCCATATAATACATATCGGTGGTCGAAACGCAGCCGAAGGAAATCATCTCGGCGAAAGAGAGCAGCATGCTGTAATAAACGTCCTCTTCCGTAAGCGTCGATTCGAAGGGGAATATCTTTTTAAACAGCCAGTCGGAAAGCGCCATATTCTCAGCGTACCCGCGCAACAGCGCCATCGGAGAGTGCGCATGCGCGTTGACAAAGCCCGGAATTAGGCATTTCCTTACGCCGTCATATTCGCGCTCGTATCCGGCTTTGTATTCGGCGCCGACGTAATCGATTCTGTTGTCGGTTACGCCGACATACATATTGTCTTTTTGCGTAAAATGCTCGTCCACGATCGTGATTAACTTAAAAAGCATACTGCTCATAACCGATCCTCCAGGAATTGGAAGCGCAATTATCAAAAAAGAGTATAACACAGTTTACATCTTATTGCAATAAATAAGTTAATATGTTATATTATATATGTTCAAGAAACCTAAGAAAGGCATGGTAAAACCCATGAAAAGAGCGTTCGTTTACTTACTGACCTTCCTTTTCTTACTGCCTTGTTTGGCGTTCGCCAGCAGCATAAAGGCCGGCGCGGAAGGTTACGCGACACCGGATATGCTTGACGAAACAGACAACCTGTTTTTATCATATACATTCAATCACAGTTATCCCGCGTCCGGACACCGCAGCAAAGAAGGCTATAAGCCGCTGGTCGGATATATTGACCCGGAAGGAAAGTTAAGAGATATCTTCTTTGATTCTTTCCTTTTCCTGCCGTGCGTTACGCCAACGGAAGGAAATCGAGCACTATTCCGCCATGACAAATATCTGCCTGCGATTTTTTCCGACTGGCAAATGTTTATTGACGACTG
>JAKPGJ010000052.1 GCA_029550965.1 Bacillota bacterium | reverse complement strand
TGGCTGCGGAACTAGGATTCGAACCCAGACAAACAGAGTCAGAGTCTGTCGTGCTACCGTTACACAATTCCGCAATCTGCGGTTTATCTCAACCGCGCACAATATTTTAGCACCGCGAAGGCTGCTTGTCAAGTGGTTTTTGATATTTTTTATCAAACTGATTTTTCATTTCGCGAAAACGTTGATAAACTCCGCTTTGAGTTTTGAGTATATAATTTTCTGGGTCTTGTAAAGTCCATAATTGCCGGAAAGCAGGTTGGTCACCGCGCAGGCGATCATAAACAAAACGACACCCTCCGCGCCGAACAGCTCAATGCTTAAAAATACCGACGTTACCGGACAATTGACAACCCCGCAGAACAGCGCCGCAATGCCGACCGCTGCGCCGAAACCCGCGTCCAGACCAAGCAGACCGCCCGCGGCGCACCCGAACGTAGCGCCGATAAAGAAGGTCGGGACGATCTCGCCGCCCTTATAACCCGCTCCGATGGTGATGGCGGTAAACAGTATTTTCAGAAGAAAGGCTTCCGGCTTCGCTTCACCGTTCACCGCGCGGGCGATGAGATCCATCCCTGCGCCGTTGTAGTCATAGGTGCCGAGAAGATATGTCAGCGCGATCATCGCGAAGCCGCCGGCGGCGATGCGGAGATAATCGTTCTTTATCAGTTTCTCCAGCAAGGTATGCGTTTTATGCAGCGCGACGCAGAAGATAATGCTAACCGCGGCGCATAAAGCGGCAAGCATTATGACGCGCAATATATTCATAAATGAAATTTCCGGTATTACCTTCAGCGCGAACCGGGCAGGCTGTGCGCCGAAAAGCAAGGACATCCAGTACGCGACCAGGGAGGAGAACAGACAGGGCACCAGACCGGAATAATAGATGACCCCGACGCTGACGACCTCCATCGCGAAAATCGCCGCGGTCAGCGGCGTTCCGAACAGGGCGGAAAAAACGGCGCTCATGCCGCACAGCACAATCAGGTGCGTATCTTTTTCATCCAGCCGGAACAGCCTGCCGGAATGATAGCCGATGGTGCCGCCGATCTGCAAAGCGGCGCTCTCTCTGCCCGCGGAACCGCCGAACAGGTGCGTAATAACCGTGCTGACAAAAATCAGCGGCGCCAGCGCCGCCGGCACCTTCTCGTCCGAACGGATGCAGCTGATAATCTCGTTGGTGCCGACGTCTTTTTTTATCTTTGAAACTTTGTAAAAAAGAACGATGACCAGTCCGCCCGCCGGCAGAAGCCATATCAGCCACGGGTTCTGTTCGCGAAATCCGGTCGCATATTCCACGCTCTTGTGAAAAAGTACGCCGACCAGTCCGCCCGCCAACCCGACAAAAGCGGATATGACCGTCCATTTAAAAAAAGTATAAAGGTAAACGTATATGGATTTTATCGGTTTTATAGATTTGATGGATTTGATTGTCGGTGCAATATTCATATTCTATCGCTTCGCGCGAATATAATGACAGATTTTCTCCAGCGCAGCCTGCGCGGTCTGCTTGCGAATTTCTTCCCTGTTCCCGGAGAAGCGGAACAGGCATACCTCCGAACCGTCGGGACGTATGATTCCGACATAAACGGTGCCGACCGGTTTTTCCCTGCTGCCGCCGCCCGGACCGGCGATCCCGGTCACCGCAAGCGCGTAATCGGCGCCGGACAGTTTTTTTACCCCCTGCGCCATCTCCAGCGCCGTCTGTTCGGAAACCGCGCCGTATTTTTCGAGCGTTTCCGCGCGGACGCCGAGAATATTCTTTTTGATTTCGTTTGCGTACGCGACAATTCCGCAGTCAAAGACAACGCTCGCGCCGGGAACCGAGGTGATCATCTGCGAAATCATGCCGCCCGTGCAGGACTCCGCGGTAGCTATTTTTTTATGCTGCTGCGCAAGCAGCGCAACCAATTCTTCTACCAAACCCCATCATCCCCTATTCGATTTTGATGTAGGTTCTGCCCGCCAGCGCGCGCTCAATCAGGCCTTCAACGTCCAGCTTCTTTTCCGCTTCGATCAATAAATCCTCGGTCGGGCGGGTGTTCGGATGCTTGGGCGTAAACAACGAGCAGCAATCGTCATATGGCAGACTTGAGATTTCAAAAGTGCCGATGCTTCTTGCCCTTGTAACGATTTCATCCTTATCCAGCCCGATGCACGGACGGAAAACCGGCATATTCACGACCGAATCGGTCACGTTCAGCGCCATCATGGTCTGGCTCGCGACCTGTCCGATGCTCTCGCCGGTCACCAGCGCGCCCGCGTGAATCTCGTCGGCGATGCGCTCGGCAATCCGCATCATAAACCGGCGCAGCAGCAGCGTGAACAATTTTTCCTCGCAGTTGTCCATAATCGCCTGCTGGATTTCGGTCACGCTGACGAAATGAAGGTATATCCGGCCCGTATATTCGCCGATTTTCTTCGCGAGCGAAATAACCTTTTCCTTCGCGGCTTCGCTGGTATAAGGCGGGCTTTCGAAATAAACGGCGTCCACGAACACGCCTCTTTTCGCCACCATGTAGCCCGCGACCGGGCTGTCGATGCCGCCGGAAAGCAGCAGTAGCGCTTTTCCGTTGGAGCCGACCGGCATGCCGCACGCGCCCTTCTCGCCGCCGCCGTGGATAAACGCGGCTCTATCCCTGATTTCTATGGTAATGTTGACTTCCGGGTCGTTCACGTCCACGCTGACGCCGTCAAAGTTCTCAAGAATAATCTCGCCGCATTCGGCGCAAATCTGCATGGAATTGAGCGGAAAACGCTTGTCGCTGCGCTTCGCGGTGCATTTAAAGGTTTTCGCGCCCATTAAAAACCGGTCGCCGTGTTCGATCAGCGCTTTTTTAATCGCCGCCATGTCTTTTTCGCACTCGATGCCGCGGCAGATCGTCGAAACGCCGAAAACCTTCTTCATCAGCGAATACGCCTTGTCCATGTCCGCGTTCTCGTCGCCCCGAATGCACAGCGTCGACTGCGAATAATCCAGCGTAAAATTCCCGTCTGCCTCTTTGAGCAGATTTCGGACTCTTTTTATCAGCAGGCTGTTGAAATAATTTTTGTTCAGCCCTTTCAAAACCATCTCGCCGTATTTGAGCAAAATTACTTCCTTCATAATCTAATTCCTTATCTCGCCAATTTGTCAACCGCTTTTTTTAAGTATTCCGCAAGCAGGTCGATTTCTTCCTTCGTGTTCATATGAGAAAAACTGATGCGCAAAGCGGAATCCACTTCTTCTTTTTTTAATCCGAAATTATATAGAACCCTGTTTTCTTTTTGATGCGACGAGCAGGCGGAACCCGCGGAAACGCAGATTCCCTCGCCGGACAGGTAATTCAGCGCCACCTCGCTCTTTACGCCGGCAAGCGAAAGGCTAAGAATTGCGCAGACGCGCTCCGGCGGACGGTGGATGGCGACCTTGTCGCCCAGTTCTTTTAGAATACGCTGCTCCGCGTAGTCGCGCAAAGCCGTAATCGCCTGCACCCTGTCCTTCTGGGAAAGCCAGTCCCGGCAGGCGGCGCCGAACGCCGCGATGGCGGGCGTGTTCTCGGTGCCGCTGCGCAAGCCCCGCTCGTGTCCGCCGCCCCAAATAATGGGCTGAAGGCGCGTTCCTTTTTTAACATACAGCCCGCCGCAGCCCTTTAACGCGTTGATTTTGTGTGCGGAAACGCTGACCAAATCGCAGTATCTTGTCAGCTCGCCGCGGTTTTGGGTTTTTAAAAAGCCCTGCACCGCGTCGCAGTGAAAAAGCGCTCCGCAGCCGCTGTTTTCAATTTCGCGCCGGACTGCTGCGATATCGTAAAGCGCTCCGGTTTCGTTGTTGGCGCGCATAATGCTGACCAGCGCCACTTTTTGTTTGAGCGCTTCTCTTAACTCGTTTATATCCAGCTTCCCGCCTTTTGTGGAAAGCCGGATGACCTGAAACCCTTCGCTTTCGAGGTATTCGAGCGTCTTTTCTACCGACGGATGCTCGCTGTCGGTGGAAACAATGACGTTCGAGCGTCTTCTGCGCGCCCGCGCCGCGCCGATGATGGCCAGATTGTTCGACTCGCTGCCCGACCCGGTGAAAATAAACTCATCCGCGCCGCAGCCGAGCGCGTCCGCGATAATGCCGCGCGCGTTTTCGATGATCCGTCTTGCCGCGAGCCCTCGAAAATGGGTGGACGACGGGTTGCCGTATTCCTCCATCGCTTTTACAGCCGCTTCGACCGCTGCCTGGCAGGGTTTTGTCGTCGCGGCTGAATCAAAATATATATCCAGCATATTGCTTCAAGTCCTTTTCCAATCTGTCTAAGATTCAACGATTGAGGCTAAACATTCCTCCCGACATTTTTTTGATTATACTCCAAAAATAATAGTATGTCAACAAATCGAGTTAACAGTTGGCGTCAAACTTTGAACTTTTTGTAAATATTGACAAAAATACGAATCGCCATGCTTTACAGTGGCAAAAAAAAGATGTATAATACAGCGATATCGAATGTTTTTCGATTTTATATAGATGTATGATAGATTAAAAAAAGCAGATAATTATAATACTTGATACATTGAATATTGAAATCGGGAAACATAGGTTTAAATATAAAGGAGGAGAATCTATGGGTCCTGTAGCATGGACGCTCATTTGCGTTGGAGTCGCAGTAGTATCCTTTTTAGCAGGCATATACATTCGCAAAAAAGTTGCTGAAAAAGCCATAGGGTCGGCGGAACAGGAAGCAGCACGAATCATTGACGAAGCGAAAAAGGCAGCAGAAACCGCGAAAAAAGAAACACTGGTCGAAGCCAAGGAAGAAGCTCTCCGTGTCAAGAACGAAGCTGAACGAGAACTTAAAGAGCGCAGAAACGACTTGCAGCGTTTGGAAAGACGCGCAATGCAAAAAGAAGAGAATCTCGACAGAAAGCTTGAAAATCTTGACAAAAAAGAAGAGCTTTTAAATAAAAAAATTAAGGAGAACGAGGAGTTAAAAGAGGAAATCGAAAAAATCAAACAGGAGCAGATCGAGATGCTCCAGAAGATTTCCCAAATGACCGTTGAGGAAGCGAAGACCTCGCTGTTAACCAAAGTCGAAAGCGAAGCGCGCCACTTAATGGCAATGCGACTGGCTGATATCGAACAGGAGTACAAGGAAACAGCGGACGAAAAAGCAAAGAACATCATCACGCTTGCCATTCAGCGCTGCGCAGCCGACAGTGTTGCGGAAGCGACGGTTTCGGTTGTTGATTTGCCCAATGATGAAATGAAGGGAAGAATCATCGGCAGAGAGGGCCGCAATATCCGGGCCATCGAAACGCTTACCGGCGTTGACCTGATTATCGACGATACGCCCGAAGCGATTACAATCTCTTCGTTTGACCCTGTAAGACGCGAAATTGCAAGACTTGCTTTAGAGAAACTGATCTCCGACGGACGAATTCATCCATCCCGCATTGAGGAAATGGTTGAGAAAAGCCGCAAAGAAGTTGAGGCTATTATTAAAAAAGAAGGCGAACAGGCTACTTTTGAGACCGGCATACACGGAATTAATCCTGAACTTGTCAAGATACTCGGAAGATTAAAATTCCGCACCAGCTACGGACAAAACGTGCTGAAGCATTCCATCGAGGTCGCGCACATCGCGGGCATGATTGCCTCGGAACTGGGCATAGACCCCGCCATGGCGAAAAGAGCAGGACTTCTGCATGATATCGGCAAGGCTATGACCCACGAAGTGGACGGAAGCCACGTTCAGATCGGCATCGAGCTTGCGAAGAAGTACAAAGAGAGCCGCGAGGTCATCCACGCCATCGAATCGCACCACGGCGACGTCGAGCCCAGCACCCTGACCGCCATGATCGTGCAGGCTGCCGACGCCATCTCCGCGGCAAGACCGGGCGCAAGAAGAGAAAACCTTGAGACTTACATCAAACGTCTGCAGAAACTGGAGGAAATCGCGAACTCCTTCTCCGGAATCGAGAAGTCGTTCGCAATCCAGGCGGGCAGAGAAATCCGCATCATGGTAAAGCCCGAGGAAGTCAACGACGACCAGATGCCGCTTGTTGCGCATGAGATTGCGAAGAAGATTGAATCCGAGCTTGACTATCCGGGACAGATTAAGATCAACGTTATCCGTGAAACCAGGCAGATCGATTACGCGAAGTAACCTACGCATCCCAAAAGGAAGAACTTGATGAGGATTATAGTCATAGGCGATGTTGTCGGCGCCGCCGGCACCGAATATGCTGTAAAGAATATAAACAAAATAAAAAATGCCGAAAAAGGCCATTTGGTCATCGTAAACGCAGAAAACGCCGCGCCGGGCAACGGTTTGGACACCAAAAGCGCGGAAGCGCTGCTCGCCGCCGGCGCAGACGTGCTCACCGGCGGCAACCACACGCTGAAGCGGCACGAGGTGTTCGACTTTCTCAACGAAAACCCCTACGCCATCCGGCCGCTCAATCTGCCGCCCGCCGCGCCCGGCAAAGGATTTACCATCATCAGAGCCAACCAGGGACTGCGGGTAATGGTGATCAACGTGCTCGGACAGGTGTTTATGGATCCGGTTGACAACCCCTTTAACTGCGTGGACCGGCTGCTGGCCGAGCAGGAGGGCAAATACGACCTGTGCGTCTGCGACGTCCATGCCGAAGCGACCAGCGAAAAAGCCGCGTTCGCAAGATATTTCGACGGCAGGATTCAGGTTATATTCGGCACGCATACCCACGTGCAGACGGCGGACGAGTGCCTGCTTTCCAAAGGCAGCGGATTTATCACCGACATCGGCATGTGCGGGCCGGTCGATTCCATTCTCGGCATCAAGCCCGAACCGGTAATTAAGAATTTTGTCACAAGAATCCACGACCGATTTGAAGCCGGCGAGGGCGAGATTAAGCTCTGCGGCGCTGTTTTTGAGATCAACACCCAGACAAAAGCAGTTACTTCGGTCAAAAGAATCAGATATTAACAGACTTTTTTCGCAAAAGGTTTTTGGTGAAAGGATTTGGTTTATGAAATTGATGAATTTTTTGCTTGACACGGCTTCCAACTTAACCGACACGACGTCGCAGCCGATCGAAGCGCCCTGGTACGCAAATGTGCTGCCGTTTTTGTGGATCGTCGTTTTGGTTGTTGTTTTCTACCTCTTCCTGTATCGTCCCCAGAAAAAACAGGAAAAAGAAATCAAGGAAATGCGCGATTCTGTCGAGATCGGCGACGTCATCTCCACAATCGGCGGCATCGTAGGCGTTGTAGTCAAGATTAAGGACGACATGCTTCTGATCGAGAGCGGCGCCGACCGTACGAAACTGCAGATACAGAAGCGGGCGATTCAGACAATACTGTCAAAAGCCGGGGAAGAAACCGAAGAAAAATAGTTTACAAATATGCAGCACGAAAGCGGCTGCATATTTTATCTTTGTAATAAAGTAATATAATATATACATCATGGATTTTTAGACGAAAGGGTAATAGAAAGTGAAAAAGACGATTTTGAAAAAGTATGCGAAACTTGCCGTTGTAACCGGCGCAGCCGTACAAAAAGGTCAGCCTGTCCTCGTTTACGCCGAAGTGGACCAGAGCGAGTTCGCGTTGATGGTCGTGGACGAAGCATACAAAGCAGGCGCAAGCAAGGTCAGAGTAGAATGGCTCTCCCAGCCGCTGACGAAACTGCACTACCGCCATCAAAGCCTGAAGAATCTTTCGCACGTTCCGGCGTGGGTGGAAGAACGCGAGAAAGAGTTCTGCAGAGAGCTTCCCGCGGTGATTCACATCGTGTCGCAGGACCCGGACGGTCTCAAAGGCATTAACAAAGAGAAAATGCAGAAAGTAAGGCAGAACCGCTATAAGGTTCTCAAAAAATACCGCGACGAGAGCGACAACAAGTACCAGTGGACAATCCTCGCCATTCCTTCCAAAGAATGGGCGAAGAAAGTGTTCCCGAACGACCGCTCCAGCGTCGCGGTGAAAAAGCTGTGGGACGAAATTCTCAAGGCGGTCAGGGTGTCGGAGGACAACGAACCGATTGCGGAATGGGAAAAGCACAACAAAACCTTTGCCGAAAAATGCGCTTTTCTGAATTCGCAGAAGTTTGACTATTTAGAGTTCAAGAGCAAGAACGGAACCGACTTCCGGTGCCACTTGATTCCGCAGGCAAAATGGATGGGCGGCGGCGAAAAGACGCTGAGCGGCGTATATTTCAACCCCAATATGCCCACAGAGGAGATTTTTACCTCCCCGATGAAGGGCAAATGCGAGGGCAGACTTGTCTCCACGAAGCCGCTTTCCTATCAGGGACAGCTGATTAACGACTTCTATATTGATTTCAAGGACGGCAAGGCGGTCGCCTGGGACGCGAAGGAAGGCAAAGAGGTACTCGATAAGATCATCACCTCCGACGAAGGCGCCGCGATGCTCGGCGAACTGGCGCTTGTTCCGAACGATTCGCCGATTTCCAAGTCCGGCGTGCTCTTCTACAACACGCTGTACGACGAGAACGCTTCCTGCCATGTCGCGCTGGGCGCGGGCTTTACCAACGCCATCGAGGGCTACGAGAACATGACGCTCGAGGAATGCCACAAGCTCGGTATCAACGATTCGATGGTTCATGTCGATTTTATGATCGGCGCGCCCGATATGTCCATCACCGGCTACAAGGACGGAAAAGCAACCCCCATCTTCGTAAACGGCAACTGGGCGTTTTAAAAATTTAAAATGAAAAAACCGGTATGAGCGGATGCTCATACCGGATTTTTTATTCGCCGTTTCAGGTTAAAATGAAGGTCGATTTGCAAGATGGCTTTTATACTTTTCGATAACGCCTTTGTCTATCTCGGCTTCGCCGAAATCTGAAAACGTCGCCTTTATGGCAGCTTTTGCATATTCCAGTCTAAAACCTGTCAGATAGCCGTTTTTTACGCTGAATTCCAGCTCGACGCCGGTGCCGAGAACCCCTTTGAGCATATCGTATACATCATCTTCAGCGTCGGTTTTCTCCTCCTCGTCATTGAGACGGAAGGCGTCGCTGAAAACATTTACCAGTTCTTTCGATAAATTCCTCGTCTGAATCTCAAAAATATGACTTGTCGTTTCGCTGTTTTTGCTTTTATGATACGAACCGAGTTTTTCGTTGATGTAATCTGCATCATTAAGGTTCAATAAAAATGTTTCTACTGCGGCGTCAAATTCTTCATAGTCAACTTCATCGGGACCGTACCCGAATAATTCCAGAAAGTCGCTCCAATCGACTTTCTCCTGATCGCTGTCGTATTCCTTCCAGAACTCCTCCGCATACGCCGATAAATCGTTTACGCTGATATATCCTGCTTCGTCTGTTAACAGGATGTTGTCCTTAAAAAGCAGAATTACAGTTTCGTCCGCAACGCTTGCTTCCATGTAAATCTCGATATTCCGCGCATCCGGGTCGATTAGCGTCACGCCGTTCATCTTTAAAGACTGTCTTTCCGCTTTCATTTCAATTTCCATACGGAAACTCTTTGATCGCGCGGTTTTTTCTGCCGCTTTTCCGATTTCCACAAGCGGTCCGCTGCTGAAAACACCTAAGAAATACAAAGCGGCCACCGCGGCGGCAAGAACCACCGCTATGATTGCAATAACCGGAAACTTTGACTTCTTTTTCGGTGCGAACGCAAACGTATAATCAGACTGCGGCGCCGTCTGCGCGCCGTTCTGAAAAGACGGTTGGGCGGGCTGAGCAGCCGGGGGCGGATCGGGCTGTTTTTCCGGATCGGCAAACAGATTGATCTCGCCGGCAGGCGGATTCTCCTTCGGCTCGACTGCCGGCTGCCCTTCCTGATCGACAGGAGCGTTCTTCTTTTCTTTTTTATACTCGATCAGTTTCGCGCCGCAATAACCGCAGAAATTATTCTCGTCCGCCGTTTCGTGATTGCATATGGGACAGCGCATGAAGAAACCTCCTGTATGTCGTTTTATTTGTTACCGTTGAACGCGTCCGCTTCCGCCGTTCTTAATCAGCGACTCGACCTCCGCAGCCGTCGCGATGTTGAAATCGCCCTCGACCGTATGCTTCAGGCAGGAAGCCGCCGCGGCAAACTCGATTGCCTCTTTCGGGGTTTTTCCGCTTAACAGCGAATAAATCAGGCCGGCGCCGAAAGAATCGCCGCCGCCGACGCGGTCCACGATATGAATGGTGTATTTGGTAGAGAAATGCGCTTCTTTTCCGTCATAGAGCATGCCGGACCAGTTGTTGACCGTAGCCGAAATGGATTCCCGCAGCGTAATCGCGACGTATTTGAATCCGAAACGCTCGGTCAGCTGTTTTGCGACGTCGATATAGCCTTCGTATGACAAAACGCCGCTGTTGACGTCGCTTTTTTCGGATTTTATGCCGAAAACGTCCGCGCTGTCCTCCTCGTTCGCGATGAGAACGTCCACATACCGGCACAGCCTGCCCATGACCTCTCCCGCTTTTTCGCGGCTCCACAGCTTTTTACGGTAGTTCAAGTCGCAGGAGATTGTGATGTTTCTCTTTTTCGCTTCGACGCAGGCTTTTTCGCAGATGGCCGCGACGTTATCGCCGAGCGCCGGCGTGATGCCGGTAAAGTGGAACCAGTCCGCGCCCTCGAAAATCTCTTCCCAGTTAAAATCTTCTACCGACGCGGCGGAGATGGCGGAGCCTTTTCTGTCATAAATGACGTTGGACGGACGCTGGGACGCGCCTTTTTCGCAGAAGTAAATGCCGATGCGGTCGCCGCCGAAGACGATCTTTGACGTATCGACGCCCCATTTGCGGATTTCATTGCGGCATGCGATGCCGATGGGATTGTTCGGCAGTTTCGTGACATATACCGCGTCAAGCCCGAACTGCGCGAGCGAAACCGCCACGTTCGCTTCCCCGCCTCCGAAAACTATATCGAAGCTTTTCGCCTGCAGAAACCGTTCGTGCGCCGGCGGCTGAAGGCGAAGCATAATCTCGCCGAAACAAACTGTTCTTTTCATAGGGTTCCTCTCCTGTCTGGGTTAAGTTTAAAAAATAGCAAAGTGCGAAAAATTTGCATAAAATGTAGTATTGTTACGATTATATTTCATTTTCATTACTAAGTCAATAGTTTTGGGGGTGTTTTACAGGATGGCGAAAAAAAGAGAGTATTTTGCTGGCGCAAATACGAAAACCGGATATGCTTCCTGCTTTCATCAGATTGTGGGAAATAAATATAAAAAGGTATTCATTATGAAAGGCTCCGCCGGCTGCGGGAAATCCACGTTTATGAAGCGCATCGGCGAACGCGCCCTGCGCGAAGGGTTCGACGTGGAATACATCCATTGTTCGGCGGACAGCAATTCTTTGGACGGCGTGCTCCTGCCGGAGAAGGGCATTGCGGTCGTGGACGGCACCGCGCCGCATGTGATGAATATGAAATACCCTTCCGCGCGGGAAAACATCATCAATTTGGGCGAGTTCTGGGACGAAAGCAAGCTGAAAAGTCAGCGCGAGGAGCTGATTTCGCTGACCGACCGGAAACTGGCCTGCTACGCGAACATATACCGCGCGCTCTCGGCGGCGGGCAGTATTCGCGAAATACGGAACTCGCTGGTCAGCGAGGCGCTGCTTGAGAAAAAGATGGCGGGGTTTGTGAACCGCATCGGCAAAAAGCTGATTAAACCGGGTTCCGGCGAAGAAAGCATCTGCATTCAGACCGCCTTCAATCACAACGGCTTCGACAGCCTGCCCACCTTCGCTTCCGCCGCGAACGTTTATTTAATCCGGGATAAATTCGATATTTCGTACCGCCTGCTGGAGATGATTCGGGAGTACGCGGAAAAGGTTGGCGCGGACAGGATTGTGTCCTACGACCCGGTGGACTTTAAAAAGCTGGAGGCCGTCTACTTCCCGAAAGAGGACCTGCTTTTCGTTCCGGAGCAGAAGTATGTCCCCGGCGAAACCAAAAAGGCCGAGAACAAACCGATCAACACCGCGCGCTTTATCAACAAAGGCGTTTACGCGGAAATCCGGCAGAAGGACAGAGCGGCGTTTAAACTGTATAAAGCTTTGCTGGAAGCCGCAAAGCAGTACTTCCAGGAAGCAAGCCAGCTGCACGAGCGCATCGAGCGCATTTACATCCGCGCGATGGATTTCGCAAGGCTGAACGACTATACGAATAAGTTCATCGCGGAGCTTTTTAAGGCATAATGCGGCGCGGACAGCCATATATATAGAATTGAAGAAAGTATCCGTTTTTTGCTTTCTTTAAATCCGTATATGGCCGGTGAATTCTTGCTATGAAAAAGCAGCGGATCAAAAGAATCCCGAAAAGAAAAAAAGCGATTAATTCTCTGACGCGCATTGTGCTGACCGGCATGATCCTCGGTCCGGCGGTCATGCTCGCGTCTGCGGCTTTGCTGTCGCTGATTGCGCTGAACATCGGCAATCCCGCGGAAAACATTTTCCCGCTTGCGGTTGTCTCGGTGTTTATAGGCGGTCTGGCCGCCGCCATATACTCTGCCAAACGCTGCAAGGAAAAGCCGACGAAAGCGGGACTGCTGACCGGACTGGCAATCATCGGGCTGATGCTTATAATTGCTTTAATCTCAAGCCCGTTTACCGGCGAACTGAAGAACGCCGTAATCCCGCCCGCGGCTGTGCTGGTCTCATCCGTCATCGGCACAATCCTCGTAGTAAGAATGAAACCGAACCCGAAAAAGCGGCTGAAAAAACTGCAAAAGCAATACCGATAAAAAAGGAGCTGACCTTTCAGCTCCTTCTTTTTTGATTCATCAGTCTTTGCAGTACGGAAAGCGGTGTCCCAATTAAAACTCAATTCTTCCTCTGGTAAGACCGTATTTATCAATGAAACGCTCCGCGTCGATATGCTTGGACAACGGACCCCAGCCGCTGTCGAGCATATGCCCGTCGGCGGATGCTGTAAAGGTCACGCCAAGCT
>JAKPGJ010000024.1 GCA_029550965.1 Bacillota bacterium | reverse complement strand
CTTAAAAGACAGGATTGCGGAATACAAGGAGCTGTTGTCGGATAGTTCTAATTAATATTCCGAATAACCGTCAGCACACCTTACAGACATTTATATATGACGGCGGCTAAAACCCGGCGACATAACACAAAAAGCGGTTGGCGTTTTTAACGCCAGCCGCTTTTATTGAGATTCTTAACTGATGCTGTCAATGATGAACTGCTCGACTTCCTTGCGCGTGGGCAGCGAAGAGATCGCGCCGACTTTGGTCACCGTCAAAGCGCCGACAGCGTTCGCGAACCTTGCCGCTGTTATGATGTCGCCGGTACGCAGATACTCGTGCGTCAGCGCCGCTGTAAAGGCGTCCCCCGCCGCGGTTGTGTCAACCGGCTGCACGTCGTACGGCGAGATGATGTCGCAGTATTTTCCGTCGTATATGTAGCAGCCTCTTGCGCCCAGCTTGAGGACCACGTACTTGATATCCACCGCGTTCATGAGCGCCATGGAAGCTCTCAGGCAGTCGTCCAGCGTGGTCGGGCGGATTCCGGTGAGGATTTCGGTCTCGTTCTCGTTCGGAGAGAGAATCTCCACCTGCTCGAGCTTCGCGAGCGGGAAATCCCTGCGCGCCGGTCCCGCGTCGATAATCAGCGGAACCCCCTCGGTATTGGCGACCCGCGCCGTCTGAATCACAGCCGCTTCGCCGATTTCGAACTGGGTGATGACGGCGTCCGGATAACAATAAAAGGCGTTCTCGATATCGTTGTCGTTAATCCTTCTGTTCGCGCCGGGATAAACAATGATTCGGTTTGCCCCGCCCTTCTCCAGCATGACGACCGAAAGCCCCGTCTGCTCGAGCCGGTCCGTTTTGATATAGCGGAGGTCTATTCCGTTCTCGCGATAGATATTAATCAGCCTGTCGCCGTACGCATCGTCGCCGACGCGCGCGCAAAAAACAGCCTCCGCGCCAAGCCTCGCCGCGGCAACCGCTGTGTTCGCGCCCTTTCCGCCGGGCACAAAAGTATATGCGCCTTCTGAAATAACGGTTTCCCCTTCGGAAGGCACATACGGCGTAGTCATCAGGAAATCTATATTCGCGCTGCCGACAACAAGTATCCGCTTGACTGACATGTTATATATCCATCCTTTTTACCGTACGTAAAAATCCCGGACAAGTTCCTGTATTTTATACGAATTATTGTACTTTTTCGCACGCATCCGTATACTTTTGCATTTATATCTTACAACATTATCAAAAAAAAGTCAACACTTTTCCTTTTTGTATTTCAGCCGAGTGGCCATCCCGCCCCGAATATGCCGCTCGTTTTTATTCATCTCAAGCACTTTGCTGACTTCCTTATACAGTTTGGGATTCTGGGTTTTCAGGCGCTGCGTGAGGTCTTTATGTACGGTGCTTTTGCTGATGCCGAAATGGCGGGCGGTGGCTCTTACGGTCGATTTATTCTCCACCATGTAGGTTCCCAGTTCGGTTGCTCTTTTGTAGGTGTCATAAATATACATAAGCATTTACCCCCTGCTAAATCATATGAGGGGATTGCGCATATCATTACTATATTTTTCATCCGCCGTTCCTGCAACTGCCTGTAAACTGCCGAATATGCTATATATAGACACTAAAAACACAAAAAAAGAGGCTAAAAAAATGAATACATACTACGAGTATTTGTTCTCGACCGCGTATATCGAAAACGCGGTGTCGAAACTGCTCGAAACGCAGGCGAAAAAGATATCGGTTCTGTCCGAGAAAGGTCTGCCCGCCGAGCAGATCGGCGCGCTGAACAAAACGCTGAGAGACCAGCTGAAAAAACTGGAGTACCTGCACCTGCTTTTATACAACAAAACTTCGCTCCTGCTGAACGCGCTGGAAAACAGCGAAGCGGCGGAAGCAAGCCCGACGCGCGGCGGCGACACGCATAAAAATGCATGCGGTTATATTTTGAACTGCGTCGGCCGAAACGCCGTCGGCAATCCGCACGACCCGTACGGCGGCGGCTTTTCGGTTCTGGATACATACGCCTTTATCCCGAATGCCAAAACGGGCAGTTTTCTGGCCTACAATGTCGTCAAAGGCTCGAAAATGCTGGACTTGTTCTCGCTGTCCGCCGATATGCAGCCCGAAATCTCGTTTGAAGCGGGGCGGGTCCGCGCCCAAATCAAGGGTTTCGGGATGGCGATGATTCGCGAGAACAAAAAACATGACTTCCAAACCTGCGGGTACATTTTTGAAGTGATTTCGGACGATATGTCTTTTCTCCGTGCCGCTTACAGCATAAAGATCTTCCTGGCCGAAAACGGCATTCTCCTGCACGACAGCGGAACGGCGGAATGTACTGCGGGTTTGGCGAAGGTCTGAACACGCCGTCCGCCGCGTCAACTTTCCAATAAAAAAATTGCCGCTCGTATTGGGTTTTTTGCCCGGTGCCGGCGGTAATTTTTTTTCGTTTTTAATAAAAAGCTGCCTTTTTGCGCTTTTTGCCGGAAAAACCGGCTGAACACAAGAATTTTACCCTTCATAATATGCTATTGGACATTCGGAACCTTTCTACGATAACAAATCATACCGAAATCAAAAAGTCCGCAAAGACTGGGGATTATGATGCGTTCAAATCAGACCGACGACTTACAAAACACCATCGATACGCTCACCAACGACGAAATCTTTTTGGCAAATAAAATATACGAATTGTCGGAAAAACTCGAAAAAGCGCTTTTTATAAAGAACGACGCTTTCTCATATTTACAGATGCGGAATATAAAAAGACTGGACGAGAACATCAAAAAGACCCTCTCCGATACGGTTCAAAAAGAGTTTTTAGCGCTCAATCGGCTCGAAAACATACTGTCGCAAAGAAATATGCGAAAAAACAATCCTGATGCCAAGCGGGGTTTTGACAGCGGAACATAACGCAAATAAAAATTGGGGTTGTTTTCTTTGCTTGACACAAAAACAGTCAGAATAGGGACATGGGATTTTCATGTAATACAGTTGGAAGATAAAGATATTTATGCGGAATATGTAAAAAAGACAAGGTATCCGGCAAACCTGTGGTCGTCGAATTTCGCCTACCTGTGGGCGGATTCGCAGTCGAGCAAACGCACGATTCTCTGGAGAATCATCGACGGGCTGCTGGTTACCTTCGCTTATTCCTACAAAAAAACGCTGTACCTGTTCTGTCTTCCGTTCGGAGACAGCACGCCGGAAAAACTCATCGACGTTCTGCTGACCGCTTTGAACTACTGTCTGGAGTGGAACTACTTTAACAAAGACGCCGCCGTCGTCCGCATGATAAACGAAAACCAGCTCGAATTTCTGGAAAAAGACGAGCGGTTCTTTCAATATTTCAGAAAAACCGTCTGGTCGGGAATCGAGCGGCATTATGATTTAAAGCTGGTCAGCGAGCTGAAAGGAAAGGATTTTGAAAACATACGGAACCGCATCAATAAATTCCGCCGGGAAAACCCGGACGCTCAAATTTCGCACTATCAAAAAGAAGATTACGAAGAACTGTTGAAACTCGACGAAAAATGGAGAAACACCTCCGGCAGAAAATACCCGAATATTTTCGACGGAGTTTACTATAAAGAACTGCTCAAACATCACGACGAGCTGGAGCAGACTACGCTAATTATGCGGAAGGGACGCCGTATCATAGGCATGATTTCGGGCGGGTTTCTGCATACGGGTCAGACCTGGGGCAGCGTAGTGAAGTTCGAAGACCATATTCCGGGATTGTCAGAAACGCTGACCGTGGAATTCTGCAGGCTGCTGCGCCGAATGTTCCCGGAAGCGAAGTATATCAATGTCGGAAGCGACCTCGGCTCCGGCGGACTGCGTGATTTTAAGCTGAAGTTCAGACCTGTACTCAATCTGAAAAGGTATCAGCTTTATCTTCGCTGACATTTTTACGAAAGGAAAATTTAGAATATGCAGAATCAAAACAATCAAATTTGCGCGCCCGGCGCGGATTTGAAACAGACGCTCGCCGATATCGCCGCTTCGGTCGCCGCCGGCAACAAAGCGCTCGACCGCCTTCTGGACGCGGAAAACCGGCTTTTAGCGCGCCTGAAAAACGAAACACACCGCGGCGGCGCGCTCGAGGAGCTCAACGCCTCTGTGAACAGCATCGCAAAAAGCATTTCGTTCATTCAGCTGATCAACAAGTACGCGCTGGAGGAAGCGGAGAAAACTTTAAGAAAATTCGCGGACGAGTTCGACGAACTGGAAGAATAACGGCAGGGGTTCATGACATATGATTGGAATTCTTTGCGGCAGGAACAAGGAAAGGCTTTTTGCTGATTTGGTTCTGAAAAGCGCGGCTTTCAAAACGGTTCCCGTTCTGATATTTTCCATGCCGGACGTAAATCTGAGCGAAAAGACGGTTTACGGCGCGCTGATTTCCGGCGCAGAAGCGAATATCGTGAAAACGACGCTTCCGAGCCATATCTACAACTTCTCGGTTCAGCATACGAAATCGCATATCAAGAAGCTGAAACAACTGCTGGAGCTTGAGAATGTGACCGTTTATAATCCCGCCAATTCTTTTAACCAATGGTCGATTATGAAAATTCTGAAATCCGACGCTGTTTCCGCGCGATATCTGTTCCCCTTTGACAATGTGACAAAAGGGTTCGATTTCCGCTTCGAGGATTCCGCGGGGTTTATTCTTCGTCCGCGAAACGGAAACGACCCTGCGAAAATCACCTACTGCGCCAAAACCAAAGCGGGATTTGACATTTACAACATCGGCGAAATCGCGTTCGGCCATCTTCACGATATTCGAAGCGCGGTGAATCCGATTGTCAAAAACGGGAAATGGCTTGTTCTGTTCACGCCCGAGCTGACGACCTATAAGAACCGGCTTTTCACCGCGCGCGGCTATTTATACAAAACCAAAGACAAAAGCTGGGCGCTTGCATTAAAAACCGTTTTGTCCCAGACCGAAGAAACGTACGGAAAAACCAACGATAAACCCGACGAAGCGCTGATACGCATGGCGGCGTACGTCAACAACTTCATCCCCGACCTTGCCTTCTGCGCGATCGATTTTACGCTGGATAAGGACGGAAACCCGTACTTTCTGGCGCTGGGCGGATGGCAGGATTTGATGCCGAGAAAAGCGCTTCATAAACCCCTCGCGGACGTACTGTGCGGCAGCCTTGCGTCAAAACACAGCGAGTAACCTTGGAGTAATTTTGTATGTGGGTAAAATTTGAGCAAATACCGGACGAAGGCGATGTCGTTCGCCTGCCCCCGTCCTGGTCCGATAGAATTACAGAACCCTTAACCATAAAATTCGGCGGACGCGACCCTGTTCCGGCAGAAGTTGAATACAAAGACGACCTGAGCGACGAGAACAACTCGTTCGAGAATCCCGCCGTCATTCCGATTTCGATAAGTCTGTGCCAAAAACTGCTGCTGCAGACCGCCTTGACTTACCGGGTCAAGATTGTCGACTCGAGCATCCGCGTCTGACCGGTCATCGGCTTTTTGCTGGGCATTCATACCCATCGCTACAATCCCGAGCATATGCGGAAATACTCGGACCGAATGGGCATTTACGGCAAGATAGGCGGTATCATCTATGCGTTTTCCCCGAAATCGGTCAACTGGGAGAAGCGCGAAACCTTCGGGCTGTTCTACAACGTCCAAACCGCCGAATGGGAGTACGGCTGCTTCCCGCTCCCCGACGTGATTTACCGGCGCGACTTTCATTCCAGTCCGCTG
>JAKPGJ010000023.1 GCA_029550965.1 Bacillota bacterium | reverse complement strand
ACCTCGCCGGTTTCCGGCATGCGGGTCGCGTTGCCCATAAACGGCGTGACCGCCATCGTGCAGGGAGCGCCGCCGAGACAGTTGAGCCGCTCGATTAACAATACCTTGGCGCCGCCTCTTGCCGCCGCGATCGCCGCGCCGCAGCCCGCGAATCCGCCGCCGACCACGATAACTTGATATTTCTGCATAAAGAACCCCCAAATACGTTTCGTTTACTCAAAAGTATCATTAATAGCCGGAAAAGTCAACCAAAAATCGAAAGCAGGGGCAAAAACTTTTTAAACGCCGTCGGCAAAGAATACGCTTTGAGCTCGTCCGGCGTCGCCCAGACAAATTCGCCGTTTGTATTCCCGCAAACCGCTAAAAAACAATGCATGTCCCACTCGATATGCGTAAAGATATGCTTTTTCTCCGCCGCTTTGGCAACGCTTTTTACGTCCAGCCCCTTTTCCGTCAGCCATGCGGTTATTTCCCGTTCGCCCGATATGCCTTCCATGGTCGGAAACTCCCACAGCCCGCCGAGCAGACCGCCTTCTTTCCGCTTTCGAATCGCGAATTTCTCCCCGCAGACAATCAACAGGACGGTTTTGGTCTCCTTCTTCCGCGCTTCCTTTTCGGCTTTGACCGGAAGCTGCAGCTGCATGTGATGCCGCTTCGCAAAGCAATAATCCTGAAGCGGGCAGAATGCGCATTTCGGCATCTGGTTGGGCAGGCAGACGAGCGCGCCCAATTCCATCAGGCTCTGCGTAAAATCGCCGCAGCGGCCCGCCGGATAAACGGCCGCCAAATCGGCCGCCATCTGCGCCTTAAGCGCGGTACTTTTTATATCGGTTTGGCTGCCGGTCAGTCTGGCAACGACGCGCAGAACGTTTCCGTCCACCGCCGGCGCCGGCTGTTCAAACGCGATCGACGCAATCGCGCCCGCCGTGTAATCGCCGATGCCCGGCAGAGAACGTATCGCTTCGAACTTTTCCGGAAAGACGCCGTTATATCGTTCGCAGATTTGAACCGCGGCTTTTTGCATATTCCGAACCCGCGCATAATAGCCCAGCCCCTCCCACAGTTTTAATAGTTTTTCTTCCGGCGCGCCGGCAAGGCTCCGGATGGTCGGCAGCTCCTTTATAAAACGCTCGTAGTAGGGAACGACGGTCTCCACCCGCGTCTGCTGGAGCATAATCTCCGAAACCCAGACGTGATACGGGTCTTTGTCCCTGCGCCAGGGAAGGTCGCGCGCGTTCCGCTCGTACCAGGCAAGAAGCGGGTCAACGATTTTTTGCAGCGTTTCTTTTTGACGGTTCATAACTTTCCTTTGTAAAACATTAATTTCTTGAGACAACCGCTGTTCTCCGGCAGTTTTTCTGCAAAACATCGCCCAAGCTGCGGATAAAGCCGGCATAGATATTATACCGCTAAACGACCTAAATGTCGAGGACAATCTTTATATCGGCATGCAATCTGATTTTAAACGGCAATAAATAATGACAAAAAAACGCCGCATTGAGGTTTTCAATGCGGCGCTTTTTTTACTTAAATAAGGATATTCCCGGATAAACGGCGCGGTCAAGCTCTTCCTCAATCGCAAGCAGCCGGTTGTATTTCGCGACGCGCTCGCTGCGCGACGGCGCGCCCGTCTTGATCTGCCCTGCGTTGACGGCGACCGCCAAATCCGCGATGGTGGTATCCTCGGTTTCGCCGGACC